>NZ_JAANNX010000001.1:0-680854 GCF_013363615.1 Streptomyces sp. CAI-85
CGCTACGGCAGCCCCGTCGCCGCCTGGAACTTCTGGCAGACCCACGGCTGGTACTAAACCAACCCAGCCACACACGCTGACCACGGCGACCCCAACCCCCGGGGCCGCCGTTTCGGCGTTTCCGCACGTAGGCTCGCGCCTTGTGAATCATCTGGGTGAGGTTGGCAAGACGCGCCATCTGGTCCTGCACGACTACGGGATGGGGGGCCTGTGGTGGTGGGTGTGGGCCGAGTCCGCGGAAGAGATCGTCCTTGCCTGCGCCGAGGTCGAGGTGGTCACGACCCCGGAGACCGTCGAACGCGCCGAGACCTGGGCCTTGGAAGAGGTCCATCTCGACGCACCGGACCCCAACCCGCTGTCCGGTCTCCGTGCCCAGCGCGAGGCGCAGCGCGGCCAGCCCGGGTTCGGCGTCCTGGCGGGTCGGGACCGTGTGTACTTGCGCTGCCAGGAGGACGGCGACGAAACGGTGTATCTGATGGAGTTCGGTCCGGACGGACGGCGGTTGCGGCAGGTCGAAGTCGGTCCGGACGGCGGTGCCGTGAAGACGACCGAGGAGGACTGGCCGTTCAACCCGCCCTTCGACCTGTATGACCCGCAGTATGCGTCCCTGGAGATCGATTCCACCGACTTCGAGGACGCGTGGCACCGGGCTCGCCCTGAGTCTCAGGGTTGATCAGTGCCCCGAGCGCCGCGCCACGCGAGTAGGTGGAGGGCCGCGCCGATTCCTACCGGGTCGTCGGTCGTGGGGCGTGGGAGGAGTTCGTCGCAGCGGGTGAGGCGGCGTACCACGGTGTTGCGGTGGGTGTGGAGGCGTTCGGCTACGCGGGCGGCGTTGCACTGTTCGTCGAGGTAGGTGCGCAGGGTCAGGGCGAGGTCGGGGTCCGCGTGGACGAGGTCGCCCAGAGTGTCGTAGATGAAACGGTCGGCCTCGGCCACGTCGTGGCTGAGCAGGGCGACCAGTTGGGTGTCGGCGTAGGTGCCCGCGCGGCGGGCGGTGGCGAGCCGGGCCATCATGCGCTGGACGGTGGCGGCTTCGAGGTGTGTCTGCCGGAAGCCGTCGAGGCCGGGCCGGGGGTGTCCGACGGCGACATGGACCGAGGGCACGGAGGCGAAGGCGGCGTTGAGTTCGTCCGAGCGTGGCGCGGTGGGAACCGGGAGCCACAGCCAGAGGGAGGAGCCGGTGGCGAGGACGGTGAGACGGCCCGTCGCGCCGGTCGCCGTGAGGAGGAGTTCGGCCGCGTTCTCCAGCCGGTCCCCCGGCACGTCGTGTCCCCAGACGATCGCTCCGAGATGGTGCCCGGTCAGCCGGTAGCCGAGCCGGGTCTCCGCGGTCTCGCGCGGGACGGGCGCGCCTTCGAGGAGGAGGGAGACCGTCGCGAGGCGTTCGGAGTGGGTGCCGCGGGTGAGGTCGTGGCGTTCGGCGCGGATGATGTCGGCGACGGCGGCGACGGTGTCGTCGATGAAGGCCGAGATCGAACGTGACGTCACGGCCAGGACCTCGTGGAGGACGGCCTGGTCGTCCGTGAGGCCGAAGCAGATCTCCATCCAGCGGCGCCACGCCACGTTCTGGCCGCGGCGCCAGGTCTCCAGAGCGGTCTCGTCGAGGCCCCGGCGGACCATGTCGCGCTTGGCTTCGAGGAGGTCGGGGCTGCGGTTCGCGCTCACCCGCGCGCCGGGGTCGCGCACATTGGCGGCAGCCCAGTGGAGCAGGATGGACAGATTGGCCCGGCGCGCGCCTTCCTGGAGGACGGGGTCGGTGTACGCCGGCTCCGTGCGCTCGCTGTGCACGACCGCGTCGAACAACTCGGTGAGCCATTCCGGACGCGGATTGAGGGCCTGTTCGGCGCCGCGCCGGATCACCTCCCGTGCCGCCTCGGACGGCAGCGGCCAGCCATCGCGGTCGTGCTCCGAGTTTTCGCTCACAGGTCTATTTCACACCATCCGAGACCGCATCACGGTTGATTTTGAACCTCGATCGCCGTGCGTCCGTCTCGGACACTGGTGCCGACAACGGCCCCGAGCAGAACCAGGACCACCATGCCCCGTACGGACGTGTCCTTCCCCTCCGGCGGCGACTCCTGCGCCGCCTGGCTCTACACGCCGACGATCCCCCCGGAGGGCCCGGCACCGGCGACTCGTCCGGTCGTGGTGATGGCGCACGGGCTGGGCGGCGTCAAGGAGGAGCGTCTCGACGCCTTCGCCGACCGGTTCACCGCCGCCGGCTATCTCTGCCTGGTCTTCGACTACCGCCACTTCGGCGCCAGCGGGGGCGAGCCGCGCCGGCTGCTCGACATCGAGCGCCAGCGCGAGGACTGGAGGGCGGCCGTCGCCCACGCCCGCACGATCGAGGGGGCCGACCCCGGACGCGTGGTGGTGTGGGGGACGTCGTTCGGCGGCGGGCACGCGATCGTGACCGCCGCCGGGGACCCCCGGATCGCGGCCGCGATCTCGCAGTGTCCCTTCACCGACGGCCTCGCGTCCTCTCTGGCCGCCCCGCCGCTGACTTCGCTCAGACTCACCGCCCGCGCGATCGCTGACCTGGTCGGCTCACGTCTGGGGCGGCCCCCGGTCATGGTCCCCAGCTACGGCGAGCCCGGCTCGACCGCGTTCATGACGGCTCCCGACGTCGTCCCCGGCATCAGGAAACTCCTGCCTCCCGGCGCGGACATTCCGAAGGACATCGCGGCCCGCTTCGCGCTCCACATCGTCCGCGACTTCCCGGGCCGTCAGGCCAGGAACGTCACCTGCCCGATCTTCTTCGCCGTCTGCGAACGCGACTCCCTGGCGCCACCCGGGCCCACACAGAAGTGGGCGGCCCAGGCTCCCCGGGGCGAGGTCAGGCTTTACGACGCCGGCCACTTCGACATCTACGTGGGCGAGGACTTCGAGCGCAACGTCGCCGACCAACTGGCCTTCCTCACACGGCACGTGCCCATCGCCTGAGCACACGACCGACGCCCCCGCCCCCACCGAAACCGACACAGACACCGACGCCGACACCGACGCCGAACGGACCGGTCATGCCTCGCTACGACCTCGCCGGACGCACCGTGCTGATCACCGGCTCGACCGGCGGCCTCGGCACGGCCCTCGCACGCGCCCTGCGCGACCGCGGCGCCCGTCTCGCCCTGCTCGACCTCGACGGCGACCTCGCGCAGCGACAGGCCACCGACCTCGGACCGGAGACGACCGCTCGGGGCTGGGCCGCCGACGTGCGTGACCTGGCCGGCCTCCGGTCGGCGACCGATGCCGCCGCCGCTCACTTCGGGCGCCTCGACGTCGTCGTCGCGGGTGCCGGCGTCGGATCCATGGCTCCCCTCGAAACCCTCGACCCCGAGGCATGGGAGCGGGTCGTCGACATCAACCTCTCCGGCGTCTGGCGCACGTTCCGCGCCGCGCTCCCGCACGTCAAACGGCACCGGGGCTATCTGCTCGCCGTCTCGTCCATGGCCGCCTTCGTGCATTCGCCGCTCAACGGCCCCTACGTCGCGAGCAAGGCCGGGGTCTGGGCGCTGTGCGACGCCACCCGGCTCGAACTGCGGCACGAGGGCGTGGGCGTGGGCAGCGCGCATCCAACGTTCTTCAAGACCCCGATGCTGGACGACGTCCACGCCGACCCCGCCGGCGCCGCTCTGGGGCGGCAACGAGAGCGGTTTGTGGAGGACGGTTCCCCTCGACAAGGTTGTGGACGTCGTCGTGACCGGATTCGAGCGCCGGTCCCCCATGATCGTCGCCCCGCGCCGCCTGGGCCTGGCCGCCCGAACTCCGGGGCTCGTGCGCCCGCTTGTCGACCGGTCGGGTTCCGCGGCACCACGATCCCGGATGCCATCGCCCGGTCCACCCCGGCCGGTTGGATCAGCCGGGCTCGGTGAGGCGCGGCGGCTCTGCCCCTTCGAGGATTCGTCGGGGCGGTGCCGTCAGTCCTTACCGGCCCCCGTCCTCGTTCTCCAGGCGCATCGACGCCAGGCCCCTGCTCGGGGGACGGCGGCCGGTGCCCGCGCGTTTTCGGCGGCGGTCGATCGCGGACGGTTCGACGTTGTCGGGCGTCCGCAGCGCCTTGATCACCTGGGTCAGATGGTCGTACATCTCCGCCGCCGCGGCCTCGCCATCGCGGCGTGCGATGGCGTCCCGGATGATCTGGTGCGAGCGCCAGCCCTCCGGTTCCGCCACGATCACGATCGACACGAACGCCAGCATGGTGCGGTACTGGAGCGGCTCGAGGAGTTCGGTGAGGACCGAGTGCCCGGCCATCGCCAACAGCGTGCGCAGATAGTGGCCGTGGGCACGGTTGACGGCGCCCCGGTTCCGCTGGTCGAGCGCTTCGAAGCCCTGCCGCAGACACGCGTCCAGCCGGGCGAGCTGCTCGGCGTCGTGGCACTGGGCCGCGCGTTCCGCCGCCCACGGCTCCAGCCGGGCACGGGCCTCGAACACCTCGACGATCTCGTCCAGTTGCTCCACTCCGAGCCGGGGGATGAACGCGCCCCGGTGCGGCTGGAGTTCGACCAGTCCCCGCCCCGCGAGATTGCGCAGCGCCTCCCGGACCGGCAGCCGTGACACCCCGAGAGCTGCGGCGAGGGTGTCGGCCACGATGTGCTCGCCGGGGGCCAGCCGCAGATCCAGCACTTGCGAAGTGAGCAGGTCTGTCACGCGCTGTTCGAGCGTGCTGGCCTTCGGGGCGGGCCGGTCGAGGGTGCTCGCCTTCGGAGTGGGCTGCACGGAGTGGGGCGGGGTGGCTGCTGGGGAGGGAGCGGACGCCGCGGCTGCTCGGGAGGGCATCCGGCCAGTATCGCCGACGGGTTCGGGGATGGGGAGACCGGACGGCCCAGGTACGGCGGGGCCGACCGGCCCTTCTTCGGACGAGCCGGTGCCCGAGCCGGCGTTCGTGCCGGCGTTCGTGCCGGCGTTCGTGCCGGCGTTCGTGCCGGCGTTCGGACCGGCGTTCGGACCGGCGTTCGTGTCTGGCGGCGCGCTCACGGTCCGTCTTCCGCCGCCGAATCCCGCCCCGCAGCAGTGAGTTCACCGGCATCCGCCGACCGCTCTCCCGGCCCCACCGCGATCACCCGCGTCCCCAACCGCCGTATCCGCTCGGGCTGGTGGGCCGTCAGCAGGACGCCGGTGCCGGATTCCGCGGTGTCGGTCAGGAGCCGTTCCACCTCGTCGCTCCACGCCGGGTCGAGGTGGGCGAAGGGCTCGTCGGCCAGCAGGAGATCGGGCGCGGGAACCAAGGCGCGGACGAGCGCGGCCCGTCGCCGCATCCCCCCGGAGACCTCGCCGGGCCGGAGCGCGGCCGCGGCGGTGAGGCCGAGGCGGTCGAGCAGCCGGTCGGCACGCTCCACCTCCGCGTCGGTGGGGCGGCGGCCGAGGCCGTAGAGCACGTTCTGCCGTACGGTCCGCCAGGGCAGCAGCCGCGGGTCCTGGAACAGGGTCGTACAGACGGCGTCGGGGGCGCGGCGCACGCTGCCCGTAGCCGGGGCCAGCAGTCCGGCGGCCGCCCGCAGCACGGTCGTCTTGCCGGCGCCGGACGGGCCGTCGAGCGCGACGATCTCGCCCTGACGGACGGTCAGGGAGACGTTTCCGAACGGTCTCACCGCCCCGAAGCGCACCCCGACCCCCTCCATCACCAGCAGCGGATCCGTGACACACGTCTTCATCGAGATCGCCTTCCTGCCGTCCGTCCTTGACCGCCCTTGACGCCGGGTCGAGAAATCATATCCAATACAACTATGGTAAGCCTAACCTTCTTAGGGCTGCGGAGGCTCGCCCTGTCCTCCGTGCTCGTCGCAGCCGCCGCGACCGGCTGCTCCGCGTCGGCCGCCGACCAGGCCGACGACGGCTCGACGGCTCCCCGCCTCCGGGTCGCGGCGGCGGCCAGCCTCGCCCTGGCGGCACCCCTGTCCGGGCTGAACGACTCCCCCGCCCTCTCCGGCGAGATCTCCGGCGTCACCACGACCCCGGTCGCCACGCCCGACGAGTTCAAGTCCCTGCTGACCTCGTCCCGGGTCGATCTGGCCGCACTGCCGACGATCACCGCGGCCAACCTCCACAACCGGGGCGTCGGCATCTCCCTGGTCGGCGTGGTGGACGCCGATCTGCTCAAGGTGCTCGCACCGAAGGGCAGTTCGGGCTGGAAGGCGCTGCGCGGCCGGACGGTGTACGTGCCCTTCCAGGGCGACGCCGGTGACGTGACGTTCCGGAAACTGGCCGAGGAGAACGGCCTCACGCCGGGCGAGGACTTCCAACTCGCCTACACCCGCAGCATTCCCGAGCTGATGAGCGCCGTGGCCACCGGCAAGGCGCGGTACGCGCTGCTCCCCGAGCACTTCGCCACCCTGGCCCTGCGCCAGGCACCGGCCGAGCAGGCCGGCCTCGCCGTACTGCTCGACCTACAGCGGGAGTGGCGGAAGGCGACCGGGGCCGGGTCGCTGCCGCAGTCGGCGATCGTGGTGCGCTCCGAATTCGCCGAGGACCACCCCGAGTTGGTCGCCAAACTGCGCTCCTACTTCACCTCCAACACCGAGGACATGGCCGCCGGAGACCTCGACCGGACCAGGGCGACGGAACTGGCCAAGGCCACCGGCATCACCGCCGACCTGGTCTCCACGCTCCTGCCGACGCTGCACCTGAGCTTCACCGAGCCCCGCGCGGCCCGCTCCGACATCACCACCCTCCTCACCGAGGCCGCCGACCTCTCGCCCCGATCCGTGGGCGGCAAGCTGCCGGACGGGGCCTTCTACGGTGAGTGAGACGGCGGTTGACGGAGAGGCGGACTGTCCGGCGGGTGAGCCCCCGGACGCACCGGCACCCAAGCCCACGCCCATGCCCGAGTCCACGCCCAAGCCCGAACCCATGCCCAAGCCCGAACCCATGCCCACGCCCGTGCTCGCACGCACTCGCTCCACGCCACGCGAGCAGCGCGGCGATCCGACCCGCCGCCGTCGCACCGCCGCCGCTGCGGCCAGCACCCTCGCCCTGGCCGGCACATGGGCCTGGGCCGCGCGAGGGCTGCCCGAGGTCGTGCTGCCGTCCCCGTGGGACACCCTCCGGGTCATGGGCCAACTCGCCGCCGACGGAACGCTGTTCACCGAACTCGGCACCACCCTGCTGCGCGTGCTGACCGGGGCGGCCCTCGGCGTCCTGGCCGGCGTGACCGCCGGAACGCTCTCGGCCCTGTCCCCGGTCGCGGCCGGTGCACTCGATCCGATACGGGTGCTACTGACCGGCGTACCGCCCGTCGTTGTCGTGATGATGGCGATGATCTGGCTCGGCCCCGGAGGCACGGTGGTCGTCCTCGCCGTGGTCGCTGTCCTGCTTCCACAGGCCCTCGTCGCGACCGAGGACGCCGTACGCCGGGTCGATCCGGAACTGACCGAGATGAGCCGCGCCTTCCGGGTGCCCTGGCACTGGCTGGTACGGCACGTCGGGCTGCCGTCCGTGGCGCCTCCGGTGATCGCCGCGGTGGCGGTGTCGCTCTCGGGAGGGCTGCGGCTCGGCCTGATGGCCGAGGTGCTGGCCGCGCCCGACGGGGTCGGCGCCGCGGTGTCCACCGCGCGCGGCTACCTGGAGACCGCCCGTGTCTTCGCCTGGGCCGGGGTCGCCGTGCTGTTCGCCGTCGTCGTGGACGCCCTCGTGCTGCGCCCGGTGCGCCGCCGCACCTCCGCGTGGCTGGAGTCGGCCTGACCTCGCGCATCTCCCACCGCTCCTCCTCATCCCACCCCGGGCCACGCCAGCCATGCGCACCGACGCCCCTCCGCCCACCGATCCGGCCCCCGACCGTCCCCACGACGCCCTGTCGCGGACGGAAGCCACCGAGGCCGTCGAACGGCTCCTGCGCGCCACGGCACGATTACGCCGCCTCGCCGCCGACCGCTACCCCTTGTACGCCGTCGACGGCAACTGGACCTTCTCCCGGCGCGGTTCCTGGACGCCCGGCTTCTGGGCCGGGCTGCTGCGGCTGACCGCGCGGATCACCGGTGACCGCACGGACCGGCGGCACGCCGCCGAGGTCGGCGCGCGGCTGGCCGAACGGCTCGACGACGACACCGTGACCCGGTCCATGACCTTCTGGTACGGCGCCGGCGCGGACCGTCCCGACCTGGCCCGGGAAGCCGCCCGACGGCTGCTCGCCACCGCTCTGCCGAACGGGGGCCCGATCCCGGTGGGCACCGCCTGGGGCCGGGCCGCGTCCGGACGACGGGAGGTCGAGGTCGACTGCTGGGGGCCGCTGGTCCGCCTACTGGCGTGGTCGGCACCGGAGTTGGGATCGGTGGCGCAGCAGGCGGTCGTCGCGCAGACGCGGTCCTGTCTCGACGAATGCCTCACCGCGACCGGTCCAAGGATCGTGGAACGCCTCATCGTCATCGACGGGACACCGGCGCCCGCGTCCCCGCCCACCTCCGAGGCCCGCCCCGCCGCCTGGGCGCTCCTGGGCCTCGCCGAGTCGGCCGACGCGCTCGCCGGCAGCGCCCCCGGCCTCGCCGCGGACTGCGTCCGGGCCGCCGTACGGCTGAGTCGTCCGCCCCTGCACGACGGCTCCTCCGCCGAGGACACCTCCGCCGACGCCATCACCGCCGTGGCCCTTCACAAACTCCCCCGAGTCCCCCGACTTCCCGCGCACACCGCCACCGCCCGCGCCGTCACCGCCCGGCTGGTGCGTGAACGACTGTGCCCCGACGGGGCGTTCCCCGGCACGCACTACCGCGTGTCCGGCCCGACCGGCGGTCCCGCACCGGAGCCCGCACGCGTCGAATCCGTGTGGGCCCTGTTCTTCCTTCTCCTCGCGCTCGCCATCGACGTCGAGCTGATCACTCCCGACGAGTTCTGACCCATCCCCCCCACAGAGTCCAGTCCAGCTTCGGAGGCACTTCCATGAGCGAGACCCTCCAGCACAGCACCGCACCCCCGCGCCGCCCCGCTCCCCCACCGGCGTCCCTGCCCTTACGCGGACACGTCCTGCGCCTTCCCGCCGGGCCGCCGCCCGGGCTGGCGCCCGCCCTCGCCGTCGTACGCGACCATGTCGCGCGGCTCGGCGCGCGGACGGTGACCGCCGGGTCGGACGGCGACGAGGACTCCGTACGGCTGCGGCTCGGCGGCCGGGGTGAGGGGCTCTCCCTGCGGCTGAGCGGCTGGGGCGGGCTGCTGGCCGGGCACGAGACGTGGGGGTCGTTCCAGGAGACCACCGGGCAGGCGGCGACCGGGCTGATGGCCGTGCACGGCCGGGCGTGCGGCGGTCCGCGGCCGCTCGGCGTCGACTATCTGGGCACGGTGGGCGGGGTGGCCGCCACGACCGCGCTGCTCGCCACGGCGCTCGGTCAGGCACGTGGCATCGATGTCCGGCGGGCCGAACTGGCGCTCGCGCACACCGCGTTGTTCACCCTGGGGCAGTATCTGGCCGCCGCCACCGCCGACGAGGAACCGGAGGACGACGACGAACCCACCCGTCCCTGGACCCCCGGCGAGCAGCCGCCCTTCGTCTCGGCCGACGGCATCCGTTTCGAGGTGGAGGCGCTGGAGGCCGGTCCCTGGCAGGCGTTCTGGCACCAACTCGGTGTCCCCGCACGGCAGATCGCCGAGAGCTGGGGTCCCTATCTGGGCCGGTACGCACGAGCGACCTGTCCCGTCTCCCCCGCCCTGGCCGAGGCCGCCGCCCTCCACCCCTACTGCGAGGTGCTGCGGATCGCGGAGATCACGGGCATGAGTGTCAGCCCGGTCCGCGGTCTGGGGCACCGGTCGGCCGACGAGGACGTCGTCCACGACCACGCGCCCTGGACCGTGACCCACGAGGGCACGACCAGCCCGACCGCCACCGACGCGCCGTCCGGAACCGGCCTCCCGCTGGCGGGACTTCGGGTCGTGGAGTCCACCCGCCGTATTCAAGGCCCCTTGGCCGGGCTGCTGTTGGGTGCGCTGGGCGCCGAGGTGATACGAATCGAGCCGCCGGGCGGCGATCCCCTGCGCGGGGTGCCGCCGATGGCGGGCGACGCCTCGGCCCGGTTCGTCATGCTCAACCGGGGCAAGGAGATCCACGAGATCGACTTCCGCACCTCGAAGGGGCGCCGCCACTTGCTCGATCTCGTCGGCGGCGCGGACGTCTTCCTGCACAACTGGGCGCCGGGCAAGGCCGCCCAACTCGGCCTCGAACGGCCCGACCTGGCCGCCGTGAGCCCCGGGATCGTCTACGCCTGGGCCTCCGCGTGGGGCCGTGACGCGCCCGCCGCCCGGCTGCCGCTCGGCACCGACTTCATGGTGCAGGCATGGTCCGGCGTGGCCGACGCGGTCCGCACCAGCGGCCGGCCGCCCGCGCCGTCCCTGGTCACCCTGCTCGACCTCCTCGGCGGGTACGTCGCGGCCGAGGCCGTCGTCGCCGGTCTGCTGGCCCGGCAGCGCGGGGCCGCCGGAGTCCGCGTGGACAGCTCCCTGCTCGGCGCCTCCCGCGTCCTGCTCGGCCCCCGGCTGCGCTGCGCCGCCCCCGCGCACCCCACCGGCTTCACGGCCGCCACGGCCGACGGACTCCTCGCGGTCGCCGCCGACCATACGACCGTCAAGGCGGCGGGCGTCCCCCTCGACACGAACACGAGCACAAACACCAACACCGACACGGACACGCACGCGGACAGCACGGCCCACCTCCACGCCCGCCTCGCCGCCGCCGGCGTCCCGTCCGCCCCCGTCCGTACCGACCTGCGTTCCCTCCCGGCCGATCCCACGCTCGGCCAGGTGTTCACGCACCGGGGATGTGCCCTGGTGACTCCGCCCTGGAGGTTCTCGTGACCCGGCCCGCCCCCACCGCCGTAGAAGCGCCCGCCCAGCCGCCGACGTACCCCGACCTCGTCCCGGCCGCCCTGCGCGCCGAGTGGCGTGCGCGGGGACTGTACCCGGACGTGCCGGTCTTCGAACTGTTCCGCGGGCAGGCCGCCGCGCAGCCCGACACGGTCGCCGTGTTCGACGACAGCGGGGAGACGACGTACGCCGAACTCCTGGACGCGAGCCTGCGGTTGGCCGCCGGACTGCGCGGGCTCGGCATCCGCGCCGGGCAGACCGTCGCCTGCCAACTCCCCAACTCCTGGCAGGCGGTGGCCGTCGACCTGGCCGTGGCCGCGCTCGGCGCGATCGTGCTGCCGTTCCCGGCCGGGCGCGGCGACCAGGACATCCGGGCGCTGCTGACCCGTTCCCGGGCCGTCGCGCTGATCGTCCCGGCCCGGCACCAGGACGTCGACATGGTGTCCGTGGCGGCCGCGCTCGCCCCCGGCCTGCCCGCCTTCACCCACCTGATCGCGCACGGCGGGGAGGCGGGAGACGGACGGATCGCCGCCCGTCTGGAGGCCCTCCTCGCCCACGAGCCGCTGCCGGTGGCCGAGTTGCCGCAGGTCTCGGCCGACGCCGTCGTACGGCTGCTGGTCTCGTCCGGCACCGAGTCGGACCCGAAGCTGGTGGCGTACTCGCACAACGCGCTGGTCGGCGGCCGCGGGCGCTTCCTGGCCCGGCTCCAGGTCGACGGGCGGCCGATGCGCGCGATGTATCTGATGCCGCTGGGTTCGTCCTTCGGCTCCGGTGCCGTCTTCTGCGTGCTGGCCCACCTCGGGGGATCCCTGGTGCTGCGGCGCCGCTTCGATCCGGGAGAGGCGCTGTCCGCGCTGCACCGATGTCGTCCCACTCATCTGCTGGGCGTGCCGACGATGTTCCAGCACATGGTGGCCCATCCGGCTCTCGCCGCGTCCGACACCTCGTCCGTCGAATGCGTGGTCACCGGTGGCGCGTTGATCGACGCGGCGACCGCCCGGCGCTGCACCGAGCATCTCGGACGGCGGCTGATCAGCCTGTACGGCTCCGCCGACGGCGTGAACTGCCATACGGGAGTGGACGATTCACTCGAAGTGTCGCGGGAGACCCTGGGCCGGCCCGACCCGGACGTGTGCGCCATCCGCATCCTCGACGACAAGGACCGCGAGCTGCCGCCGGGCGAGCCCGGGGAGATCGTGGCGCTCGGTCCGATGACCCCGCTCTGCTATGTCGACGCGCCCGAGCTGAACGAGCGGTACCGCATGCCCGG
Organism: Streptomyces sp. CAI-85; assembly: GCF_013363615.1. Taxonomy (NCBI): domain Bacteria; kingdom Bacillati; phylum Actinomycetota; class Actinomycetes; order Kitasatosporales; family Streptomycetaceae; genus Streptomyces; species Streptomyces sp. CAI-85. The sequence goes on from NZ_JAANNX010000001.1 coordinate 12,047, forward strand.
CGGATGGGTGCGCACCGGCGACCGCGGCTGGATCGGCGCCGACGGGCGGCTGCGGATGGCCGGCCGGAAGAAGGACGTGATCATCCGCGGCGGTGGCAACATCAGCCCCGCACAGCTCGAAGGACTGATCGCCGGCCACCCGGACGTGCTCGGCGTTGCCTGTGTGGCGGTGGCCGACCGGGTCATGGGCCAGCGGGTGTGCGCCTGTCTGGTACCGGCCGGGGGCCGGGCGCCGACGCTGGGTGAGGTGACCGGGTTCCTGCGCGCGGGCGGTCTGGAGCCGCACAAGCTGCCCGAGTACCTGCTGATCCTGGACGAACTCCCCTTGGGCGCCGCGGGAAAGGTCGACAAGCGGCGGCTCGCCGCGCTGGCGGAACGGCACTACGCCCACCTCGGCGGACCGGGACGCCCGCACGGCATCGTGCCGGGCTGTGAGCGGGACCTGCGCGAGAAGGCCGCGCCCCGGCACCGTCCGGTGGCCGAACTCGTCGCACTGGTACGGGACTTCGTGGAGCAGGAGATCATCCCGGCCGAACCCGTCCTCCAGAGCGACGGCCCAGAGGCCCGGCGGCGACTGCTGGAACTGCGCGCCCGCGCCCGGGAGTCCGGGCTGTGGGGGCTCGGCTTCCCCGAGTCCGTCGGCGGACCCGGACTGCCCCTCGCCGACTACCTCTTGATCGCCGAGCAGGAGGGCCGCTCGGAGTTCGGCCCGTCCGTCCTGGGCGGCGAGACCGTCGTCGACGTACGGATGCTCCTCGCCCACGGCGGCCCGCGTCTGCTCGACGCCTACCTCCAGCCGTTGGTGGACGGCGAGTTGTCGGTCAGCTTCGGCATGACCGAGCCCGGCCGCCCCGGATCGCAACCCCAGGCCGTGTCCACGCACGCGGCCCGCGAGGGCGACGGCTGGTCCGTCATCGGCCGCAAGTGGTTCATCTCCAACGCCGGTTTCGCCGACTGCACCGTCACCATGGCCCGGACGGAGTCCGGCCTGTCCGCCCTGCTGATCCCCACCTCCACCCCCGGCTACCGCAAGGTGCGTTCCCTGAAGGTGTACGGCCGCGACACCGGCCAGTGGGAGATCGAGCTGGACCATGTGCACGTACCCGGCCACCTGTTGCTCGGCCGGGAAGGGGACGGGCTCGCGGTCGCCGGGGAGCGGATGACACTCGGCCGTACGCTGCGGTCCATGCACTGGCTGGGCGCGGCCCAGCGCGCCTTCGACCTGATGTGCCGGCGCCTGCGCGAACGTGAGGTGCATGGCGGGCTGCTGAGTGAGCGTCAGCTCATGCGGGAGCATGTCTTCCTCTCCTACAGCGCGATCAGCGCGGCCCGCGAGCTGACCTTGCGCGCGGCCGGCGTCCTGGACCGGGGGCTCGACGGGCGCGTGGAGGTCGCCGCCGCCAAGGTGGCCGCCTCCCGGACCGCGAGCGACGTCGCCGAACGGGCCGTGCAGGTGTTCGGCGCCGAGGGGCTCTCCGACGACCAGCCGCTGTCCGCGATGGCCCGCCGTCTGCGCACCACCCGCATCCTCGACGGGCCCGACGAGGTCCACATCACCAGCGCCGCCGGCCGGTTGCTCCAGACCTTCGCGACCGCCACCACCTTCGACTTCACCCGCTCCGGCACCGACCGCGACCACGCACTGGAGGCGACCGCCCCGTGACCCCCACGCCCGTCCCGACCACCACCCCCATCCCGGTCGCCCCGACCACGCCGGCCGCCTCGATCGCCGCCGCCCGCGCCCTCGTCCCCGCCCTGCTGGAGCGGGCCCCGGCCGCGGACGCCGAGCGGACCGTCGCCGCCGAGACCGTCGCCCTGGTCGAGGAGGCCGGCCTGTTCCACGTCCTCACCCCGGTCGAACTCGGCGGCCAGGGAATGGACTTCGAGACCGCGCTGCTCACCACCGCCGAACTCTCCCGGGGTTGCGCCTCCACCGGCTGGCTGCGAGCCGTCATGGGCGGCAACACCTGGGCCGTGGCCCAGATGGACGAGGCCGCGCAGAAAGAGGTGCTGCGTGAACCCGGGCATCGGATCGCCCTCCAGCTCCGGGCGGGCGGCCCGGCGGCCGAGCGGGTGCCCGGCGGCTACCGGCTGCGCGGGGTGCGCGGACGGTTCTGTAGCGGCATCGACCACGCCCGCTGGATCCTGGCCGGCCTCGACGTCGAGCCCGCCGAGGAGGGCCGGGCGACGATCCCGCACCTGCTGCTGATCCCCGTCGAGGACGTCACCGTCGTCGACGACTGGTACACCCTCGGACTGCGCGGCACCGGCAGCCGCTCCTTCGTGATCGAAGGGGCGTTCGTCCCCGAGCACCGGGCGTTGCCACAGGCCGAGTTGGACCCGCTGACCGCGACCCGGCCCCGCCCGGACGGGCCGGTCTTCCGGATGGCGTTCACCGCGACCGGCACGGTCGCCCTGGCCGGCGTCCTCCTCGGCACGGCCCGCGCCGCCCTCGACCTGTACGCCGGCACCGGCCGCCACGTTCCCGCCGTGGACCTGCCCGCCCTCACCGCCACCGTCGACGCGGCCGAGGCGCTCCTGCGCACCGACCTAGCCCTCCTCACCCACTCGGCCGTCCCCGGCGGCAGCCGCGCCGAACAGGCCCGGATGCGGCGCGACATCGCCTACGCGGGCGTGCGCTGCCGGGACGTCATCGACACCGTCTTCCGGAACGCCGGCTCGGGCGGCGTCTACGACAGCTCCCCGCTGCAACGCCTGTGGCGGGACGCCAACACCGCCGCCCTCCACCCCACCTTCGACCTCACGCGGTGGGGCGGCCACTACGCGGCGGTCACCGCGGCGCCCGCAGCTCCCGTAGCACCCACCGCGGAGCCGACGTCATGACCACCACCGACACCTCCCGAGGAGCAGCAGCGATGACCACGACCCCCGTCGCCCCGCGCACCCTGGACGAACTGAGCGACCTCGTCACGCCGTACGCCGTCCGGATCGCCGCCACCCTGCGCCTCGCCGACCACATGGCGGCCGGTCACACCAAGGTCGAGGCCCTGGCCGAGGCGTCCGGCTGCCGGCTGCGGCCGCTCGCGGCGATCCTGGAGTATCTGAGCCGCCGGGGTGTCTTCACCCGTGTCTCCGCCCAGCAGTACGGCCTGAACGCCGAGGCGGAGCGGCTGCGCGACGACCACCCCGGCGGGCTGAGGTTCCGGCTCGACCTCACCGAGGTCGGCAGCCATGTCGAGACCGCGCACCTCGGCTACGTCGGTTTCGCCCGCCGCGACGCGACGGCCGGCTCCGCCTACGAGGCCCACTACGGCACGGACCTGTGGACCGCCCTCGCCGGCGACCCCGTCCTCGCCGCGTCCTGGGACCGCTTCATGAGCGGGGTCACCCGGATCGCCGCCGACCAGGTGGTGACCCGCTTCGACTGGACGCGCCGCGCGCACCTGCTCGACGTGGGCGGCGGCAGCGGCACCCTGCTGCGGGCCGTCCTCACCGCCCACCCGCATCTGACCGGCACCCTCGTGGAGATCGACCCGGCGGCGACGGCGGCCCGGGACGCCCTGCGCGAGAACGGTCTCGACGCGCGCGGGAACGTGGCCGAGCAGAGCTTCTTCGACGCCCTACCGGACCACGGCGACGTCTGCCTCCTCGCCCAGGTCCTGCACGACTGGGACGACGCCGACGCCGTACGCATCCTGCGCCGCTGCGCGGAGGCCGCGGGCCCCGACGGCCGCGTCCTCGTCGTCGAGCGCCTGCCCCACCTCGACGCCGGCCGTCTCCAGGCCAGTTGGATGGACCTGCGGATGCTGATGCTGTTCGGCGGCGGGGAACGTACGGAGGAGCAGTACCGCGCGCTGATCACCGAGGCCGGTATGGCGCTGCATCTGACCCAGGTGGTGTCGGCGGGGGCGCTGGGCGGGGACATGGTGCTGCTGGAGTGCTCGGTACGCGCGTGACCCGCGCGCCCGGCCCGTTCCCTTCGGCCGGGCCCCGACCCGGGGTCCGGCCGTGTCCCGCAGGTGAGGAGACAGCCGTTCCGATGCACCCGGATCCGCACGTCCTGGTCCTGGTCGCCCACCCCGACCTCGGCCGCTCCCGCGTCAACGCGGCCCTCGCCGACGCCGTACGCGGGCTGCGGCACGTCACCGTGCACGATCTGTACGGCAGTTACCCGGACCACCGCGTCGACGTGCCCCGCGAGCGGGCGCTGCTCCACGCCCACCGCACGGTCGTCCTCCAGTTCCCCTTCTACTGGTACTCGACGCCCCCGCTCCTCAAGCAGTGGCTGGACCAGGTCATGCCGTACGGTCCCGCCCTCACCGGGAAGACGCTGCGCCTGGCCGTCTCCACCGGCAGCGCGGCGCACACCTACACCCCCGAGGGCCGCACCGGTTACACGATGGCGGAACTCCTGCGCCCGCTGGAGGCCACGGCCCGTCTGACCGGCATGGACCTGGCCGAACCGCTCCTCGTGCACGGCGCCCGTAACCTCACCGACGAGGAACTGAAGCGGACGGCGGAGCGATATCAGGAGCTGCTGTGCGCAGCCGGGGCCGTACAACGAACGTCATAGGAGCGGCTGTTGAGAGGGAGGCGACGCGCCCTTGACGGCCCGTCGCCCGGAGATGAAGGATGGGCGGCGCTTCTATGACAACGTTGTCCAAGAGAGGTGGCTGACGCCCATGAGATGGACTCGGCGCATGCGCGGGGCGGTGGTGGCGCTGGCGGTCCTCGGAGCCGCGTTCGTCGCACCCACCCCATCCCCCGCGGCGGCTGCGGCGGACGGTGGCGGTCAACTCACCGATCTGGTCAACCCGTTCATCGGAACCGAGAACGAGGGCAACACCTATCCGGGCGCGGCGGTGCCGTTCGGGATGGTGCAGTTCTCGCCGGACACCGGGCACAACACCGGCTACGACTACTCCCACAACCGTATCCGGGGCTTCTCCCTCGTCCATCTCTCCGGTGTCGGCTGCGGGCTCGGCGGCGATCTGCCGGTGCTGCCCACCACCGGTGACGTCACCGAGACGGACTACGCCCGCTACGCCGCCGAGTTCGGCCATGACACCGAGAAGGCGAGCCCCGGCTACTACAAGGCCGCGCTGAAGACCGGCATCACCACGGAACTGACCGCCACCGAGCGCACCGGCGTGCAGCGGTACACCTTCCCGGCCACCGACAAGGCCAACGTCCTGCTGAACGCGGGCCAGTCGCTGCATCGCACCGTGTCCACGAAGGTCGAGGTGCTGGACAACCGCACCGTGCGCACCGCGATCACCGGCAGCGGCTTCTGCCAGGACACCAAGCCGTACACGGTCTACACGATCACCCGGTTCGACCGCCCGTTCACCGCGTACGGCACCTGGGACGGCTCCACGGTCACCGACGGCTCGCGCAGCGGCCGGGACGGCGCCTATGTCCGCTTCGACACGAGCAAGGACCGTACCGTCGAGGCGACGACGGCACTGTCGTACGTCGACGCGCGCGGCGCGGCCGTCAACCTCCGTGCGGAGGGCGGCCGTTCCTTCGACCGGGTCCGCGACGCGGCGCGGCGTGTCTGGGAGGACCGGCTCGACGACGTGCGGGTGCGAGGGGGCGGTGACACGCTGCGCCGTACCTTCTACTCGTCGCTGTACCGGTCGTTCCTGGCGCCGAACATCGGCAGTGACGCCGACGGCCGGTACACCGGCTGGGACCAGCGCATCCACCGCGCCCGGGGCTTCACGTACTACCAGAACTGGTCCCTGTGGGACACCTACCGCACCCAGTCCCAGCTCCTGTCGCTGCTCGCGCCGCGCGAGGCCCGGGACATGGCGATCTCCGTCATCAGGATCGACGAGGAGAGCGGCTGGCTGCCGAAGTGGGGCTACGGCACGGTCGAGACGAACATCATGACGGGTGACCCGGTCACCCCGTACCTCACCAACGCCTACCAGCAGGGCCTGCTCAAGGGGTACGAGGAACGGGCGTACCGCGCGCTGAGGAAGAACGCCGACGGCGTGCCGCCCGCGGACTCGCCGGCCGTGGGCCGCGAGGCCAACGCGGAGTATCTGGCGGGAGGTTTCGCGCCGTACGTGAAGGGCCGGCCGCATGCGAAGCCCGGTGACTCCGACTACGACCACGGGGCGTCCGCGACACTGGAGTACGCGCTGTCGGACGCGATGCTCGCCGCGATGGCCCGGGACCTCGGACACACCGCCGACGCGGCCCGCTACGCCGCGCGGGCCCAGAACTACCGTAGGATCCACGACCCTTCGACCGGCTTCTTCCGGGCGCGTGACGCCTCCGGTGCGTTCACCGGGCCCGCGGACCCGGCGCGCGGCGAGGGCTTCCACGAGGGCACGTCGTGGCAGTACCAGTGGCTCGTCCCGCAGGACCTGCCCGGGATGGTCGACCTGATCGGTGGCCGGCAGGCGGCCAACGAGCGGCTGGACTCCTTCTTCGCCTACGACGAGTTGGTGCGCGACCCGGCGCGAACGGCGCGCGAGGTGTGGGTGAACGGGCCGTACGACTACTACAACGCGGACAAGTACAACCCGCAGAACGAGCCCGACCTGATCGCCCCGTACACCTATCTCTCGACCGGCCAGCCGTGGAAGACCACCGATGTCGTGCACGCCGCGCTGACCCTGTTCACGGACGCCCCGACCGGTATGACCGGCAACGACGACCTGGGCACGATGTCCGCGTGGAACGTGCTGTCGTCGATCGGCATCTTCCCGGTGCAGCCCGGCTACGACACCTGGGGCCTGTCCACGCCCGTCTTCGAACGGGTCGACCTGCGCCTCGACCGCCGCTACTACCCGCGCGGGAAGCTCACCGTGACGGCGCCCGGCACCTCGGACGACCGCCGCTACATCGGTTCGGCGCGGGTCGACGGCGCGCCGTACGGGCGGACGTATCTGACGACCGACACGCTGCGCCACCTGCGGTCCCTCGATTTCACGGTCGGCACCGCGCCGTCCGCGTGGGGGACCTCTCCCGAGGACGCGCCGCCGCCGCTGAACTGACCCGGGACGCCGTCTGTCGGCCGTCATGGTGAACGGACGGGCCGCGTCGGGCCCGGAGGCGCTCCGCGTCGCGGTCCGGTCGATGGATTCCGACCGACCGGACCGCGACGCGGGGCCGTCCGGGGCCGGTGCGTGGGCCCGGCCGAGTCGCGTCCGGCTGAGTCCTGCGGGTGCCCTGCGTGTTCTCTCCGCCGGGCGCTCGCCGGTGCGCGACGATACGGACACCGAAGGGAAAACCAGACAAAAGCAGCACAGAGGCAGGGAGACGAGGCGGACGTGTCCGGCAGCGAGAGCGAGAACCCAGCAATCCCCTCCCCGACGCCCAGGGCGACCCGGCCCTGGTCGAACCAGGACTGGTGGCCGCAGCAACTGGACCTCCAGGTCCTCCATCAGCACGCGCCCCAGGCCGATCCGATGGACGCGGACTTCGACTACGCGAAGGAGTTCGCGACCCTCGATCTCGACGCCCTGAAGCGGGACGTGTTCGAGGTGATGACGGCGTCCCAGGACTGGTGGCCCGCCGACTACGGCCACTACGGGCCGCTGTTCATCCGGATGAGCTGGCACGCCGCCGGGACGTACCGCATCGCCGACGGGCGGGGCGGCGGCGGTTCCGGCGCGCAGCGCTTCGCGCCCCTCAACAGTTGGCCGGACAACGCGAGCCTCGACAAGGCCCGCCGGCTGCTCTGGCCGGTCAAACAGAAGTACGGCCGGAAGATCTCCTGGGCCGACCTGCTGGTGTTCGCCGGGAACTGCGCCATGGAGTCGATGGGCTTCGAGACGTTCGGGTTCGGCTTCGGACGGCAGGACATCTGGGAGCCCGAGGAGATCTTCTGGGGGCCCGAGGACACCTGGCTCGGGGACGAGCGCTACAGCGGTGACCGGGAACTCTCCGGCGCGCTGGGCGCCGTACAGATGGGTCTGATCTACGTCAACCCGGAGGGGCCGAACGGCAATCCGGATCCGCTGGCGGCCGCGCGGGACATCCGCGAGACGTTCGGGCGGATGGCGATGAACGACGAGGAGACGGTCGCGCTCATCGTCGGCGGTCACACGTTCGGCAAGTGCCACGGCGCGGTCGATCCCTCGTACCTGGGCCCGGAGCCCGAGGCCGCGCCCCTGGAGCAGCAGGGTCTCGGCTGGCGCAACACCCATGGCAGCGGGGCGGGTTCGGACACGCTGACCAGCGGTCTCGAGGGTGCCTGGACGAACGAGCCGACGCGGTGGGACAACGGCTATCTGGACAATCTGTTCCGCTACGACTGGGAGTTGACGACCAGTCCGGCGGGGGCGAAGCAGTGGACTCCGACGGACGCCTCGGCGCAGGGCACCGTGCCGGACGCGCACGATCCGTCGAAGCGGCACGCCCCGATGATGCTGACGACGGACCTGGCGCTGAAGGTGGACCCGGTCTACGGGCCGATCGCCAAGCGCTTCCACGAGAACCCGGACGCCATGGCCCTCGCGTTCGCGAAAGCCTGGTACAAGCTGCTGCACCGTGACATGGGTCCGCTGTCGCGCTATCTCGGCCCGTGGGTCCCCGAGCCGCAGGTGTGGCAGGACCCGGTGCCGGCCGTCGACCACGACCTGCTCACGGACGCGGACGTGGCCGCGCTGAAGGGCGTGATCCTCGCGTCGGGTCTTTCGCTCCCCCAGTTGGTGACCACGGCCTGGGCCGCGGCGGCGAGCTTCCGCGGCACCGACAAGCGGGGCGGCGCCAACGGCGCCCGGATCCGGCTCGCGCCGCAGAGGGACTGGGAGGTCAACGACCTGCCCGAGGTGACCGAGGTCCTGGAGACCCTGGAGCGGATCCAGCGGGACTTCAACGGTTCACAGACCGGCGGCACGAAGGTCTCGCTGGCCGACCTGATCGTGCTGGGCGGCTGCGCGGCCGTCGAACGGGCCGCGAAGAACGCCGGGTTCGACATCACCGTCCCCTTCGCGCCGGGCCGTACGGACGCCTCGCAGGAGCAGACCGACGCGGAGTCGTTCGCCGTGCTCGAACCCCGGGCGGACGGCTTCCGCAACTACGTCCGGGCAGGCGAGAAGCTGTCCCCGGAGACCCTCCTGCTGGACCGCGCCAGCCTGCTGACGCTGACCGCCCCGGAGATGACGGTCCTGGTCGGCGGCATGCGGGTCCTGAACACCGGCTTCGCGGGATCCTCGCACGGCGTGCTCACCCACCGGCCGGAGTCGCTGACCACCGACTTCTTCGTCCATCTCCTCGACATGGGCACCGAGTGGAAGCCGTCGGCCACGGACGAGAACGTCTTCGAGGGCCGCGACCGCGTCACCGGCGAACTCCGGTGGACCGCCACCGCCGCGGACATCGTCTTCGGCGCCCACTCCCAGCTCCGCGCCCTCTCCGAGGTCTACGCCTCCCAGGACGCGGGCGGGAAGTTCGTACGGGACTTCGTGGCGGCCTGGGACAAGGTGATGAACCTGGACCGGTTCGACCTGCGCTGAGTCCACGGCCGCGGGTGGCCGGACCGTGCGGTCCGGCCACCCGCGGTGCGGGCGGTATGGCTACTGCGGCATCTCGTAGGCACCGGACAGGGCCTCGACGCGCTGCCACACCCGCTCGGTGCGGGACGCGTCGATCGCCGGACGCCGTATCGCGCCGAGCGCCCACTCCTGCTGGCGTTCGGTCGCGGAGTCCTTGCCGTGGAGTTCGACGGCGTGCGTGGAGAAGTCCCGGACCAGGACGGCGAAGAGTTCGTCGAGGACGTCCTCGTCGAGTCCGCTGAGCGCGGCCTGCTCCAGGACCAACTGGCCGTGCACGACGAGGGCGAAGAGCTGGCCGACCGCGAGGAGGAGGTCGAGGTCGCGGCTCTGCTCGGCGTCGGGGGCGGCCGTGGTGACGAACTCGCAGAGCGCGTCGGCCTGTTCGCGGAAGCGGGCCACGTTGGGCAGGTGGGCGTAGGCGTCGAAGGCGGGCCGCCAGTCGTGGAAGCGCACCGAGCCCAGACCGCGGGCCGGACCCTGCCGGAACAGGAAGTCGTCGTCGGCCGCGTCGAGTCGCGTGGCTACGGCGGGGTAGTCCGCCGGGTCGAGGAGGTGGCTGCGCATGAACTTGAGGATCAGCGCCAGGTTGACGTGGACCGTGCCTTCGAGCTTGGGCAGACCGCGGATCTCCACGGCCGCCTGGCCGAAGTAGGTGTCCTTCTCGAAGCCCTTGGCCGCGATGACGTCCCACAGCAGGTCGATGACCTTCTCGCCCTCCGTGGTCACCTTCATCTTCGTCATCGGGTTGAACAGCAGATAGCGGCGGTCCTCGGGACCGGCGGTGCGGAAGTAGTCGACGGCGCGGTCGCTGAAGTGCTTCATGCCGACGAGCCGCACGTACGCGTCGGTCAACTCCCGCCGCACATGCGGGAAGGCGGTGACGGGACGGCCGTAGAGGACGCGGTTGTGAGCGTGGGTGACGGCCTCGTACATCGCGTGCTCGCAGATGCCGATGGAGGCGGTGCACAGGTTGAACTTGCCGACGTTGACGGTGTTGAGGGCGGCGTCGAAGGCGGCACGGCCGGTGTGCAGGACGTCCTCGGCGGCCACGGGGTAGTTCTCGAGGCGGAACTCGCTGACGAACTTCGAGGAGTCGACGACGTTCTTGACCAGGTGGTAGTCCGGGTGCCTGCTGTCCGCGGCGAAGAACACATAGCCGTCGGGGCCCTCGACGTCGGTGCGGCGGCCGAAGACGGAGACGAGCCCCGCGGCGTTGCCGTTGCCGATGTAGTACTTGGAGCCGGTGGCGCGGAAGCCGCCGTCGCCGTCGGGCTCCAGCAGCATGTCGGTGGAGTAGATGTCGGCGCCGTGGGTCTTCTCCGACAGTCCGAACGCGAACACCTCGCCCTGCGCGAGGAGTTGTGCGGCGCGGGCGCGGGCGGCGGCGTTGTCGCTCTGCCACACCGGGCCCAGGCCGAGGATGGTGACCTGCCAGGCGTACCAGTAGTCGAGGCCATAGAAGCCCAGGATCTCGTTGAGCGCGGCGATGCGGGCGGTGTCCCACCGCTTGTCCGCCTCCGACTCGCCCGCCTCGGACGCCGGTGTCAGGAAGGTGGCGAAGAGGTTCTCCTTCGCGGCGAAGGCGAGGAAGTCACCGAGCCAGGCGCGGGTGCGGTAGTCCTCCATGAGCTGCCGCTTCCCGCGCGCCTCGAACCAGTCGACGGTGGCGCGCAGCAGACGGCGCGTCTCGGGGTCGAAGTGCGCGGGGTCGTACGTACGCGGGTTGAACAGCAGGCGGTCGGCCATGTCAGGGACACCTTTCGGCAGGGGGATTCGGGTGCGAGGTGGCGACGGTCAGCGGTCCGGCGCGAATCCGGCCAGCGTGGCGAGGACGTCGTCCAGCCAGCCGATCATCATGCGCTCGTAGGCGATGCCGCCGCGCAGGACGACGTGCTGGAGTTCTCGTTCCGGGTCGAGGGGTGCCGCCTTCGGTCCCGGGAAGTCGCGGGTCTCCCCCGCCAGGTAGTGCGCCAGGCGGTCCCGGTGCACCTGGCGGTGCCGCTCCACCTCGCTGATCAGGGCGGCGGGGTCGTCGAAGGCGGCGCCCCTGATCTTCACGGCGAGATCGTGGCGGACGCTCTCCGGTTCGATCGGATCGCCCAGCCAGGAGGACAGCGCGGCCCGGCCCAGGTCGGCGACGCGGTACTCCCGTTTGTCCGGCCGTCCCTGCTGCGGGACGTCCTGGGCGTCGACCCAGCCGTCGACCTCCATGCGCTTGAGCACGCGGTAGATCTGCTGGTGCGTGGCGGTCCAGAAGTAGCCGATCGACCGGTCGAAACGCCGGGCCAGCTCATAGCCGGAGCCCGGCTTCTCCAGGAGCGACACCAGGATCGCGTGTTCGAGCGCCATGCCCGTGATCCTTCTATGCAACTCGTTGCATAGCAAGCGGGGCCGGGCCCGATGCGACGCGTTTCACGCCGCACCGGGCCCTGGGGCGTTGCGTGGCCTGGCCACTACCGGCATCGGACGGTCACCGGCTCACGGACGCTGTGCGCGGGCAGGGTGACCCGGAGGGTGTGGGTGTCGGCGTCCCATTTCCAGGCCGACGCGGACAGTCGGGCGCCCTGCACGGTCATCTGGCGCGGCGCCTGTTCCAGGCCGGTGAAGGACACGGTCCACCGGCGACGGCTCACCTGGCCCTTGAAGGTGCCCTCGGCCGGTCCGATGGCCAGCAGGTGGGAGTCGCCGTGCTCGGCATACCGGATCCGCGTGGTGGCCGCGCGCCGGGAGGGGGCGCTGTGGCCGTCGTCCTCGTAGAGGGAGAAGGTGCCGGAGTCCCCGGCGGCGACCGTGAGGCTGACCTTGTCCAGCGGGCTGTGCGCGTCATGGGGCACGTTGTCGGTCCGCGTCGCGAGGACCGCGCCCGCGCGGACGAAGACCGGCATGGTGTCCAGGGTCGTCGTGACGTCGTACGTCGCTCCGCCCGCGGGCGCGGTGTAGGCGCGGCCGGTGAAGTAGTCCGTCCACCGGCCCGGCGGGAACCACACGGAGGTGGTGGCCGTGGTGCCGGGCGTGGTCACCGGGGCGACCAGGAGATCGGGCCCGTAGAGGTACTCGCCGCCCGCCCTGTCGTAGGCGGCCGCCTCCTCCGGGTAGTGCAGGTAGAGCGGCCGCACGATGGGCACCCCGGTGGCGTTGGCCTCCTGTGCGAGCGTGTACGTGTAGGGGACCAGCGCCTCGCGCAGCCTGAGGAACTTCTCCGACGACGCGCGCGCCTCGGGGCCGTACTGCCAGGGCAGGCGGTCGCTGTGGTTGCTGTGCAGGCGGTCGATCGGCTGGAAGGTGCCGAACTGCACCCAGCGCGCGTACAGGTCGTCGGGCAGCTTGGTGGTCCGGCGGGTCGTGCCGTCCACGACGTAGGTCTCGGCTCCGGGGATGCCGTAACCGTCGTTGTGGCCGCCTATGTCGTGGCTGACGGCGGGCAGGCCCGTGGCGACGGACTCCCCCGGTGTATAGCCGACTTCGGCGCGCAGCGTGCCCCAGTTCGACGTCGTGTCGCCGGAGAAGTGCAGGGTGCTGCGCTTGTCGGCCCAGGGTCCGGTGGGCAGGCCCACACCGCCGCTGTAGCCGCCGGCCTGCAACGACCCGTACGCGCGGGAGACGACGAAGCCGCGGTCGCCGGTCTCGGAGGTCAGGTCGGCGTACTTCTGGTTGATCCAGGCGTCCGGGGTGACTCCGGACTGCGAGGAGCGGGAGGCGTCGCAGCACCAGTCCAGCCACCACACGTCGTGGCCGGCCCGGTCCATCGGCCGGTGCAGATCGAGGTAGGCCGTGAGCTGGTCGGGGTCGCCGAAGTCGAAGACGTAGCAGTCCGACCCGGCGGCGGGCGCGCAACCGCCCTTGCGGAGCTTGCCCTTGGCCGTGGCCTGCGCCTTCGCGAACTGCGGGTCGGATCCGAGGATGCTCGGGTGCACGTTGAGGGAGTTGGCGAGCCCTTGATCCTCCGACCAGTCGAAGAACCCTTCCGGATCGGGGAACTTGACCGGATCGAAGTTCCAACCGCTCCAGGTGTTGGGCCACTTGAAGTCGGTGTCCGTGACGAGTACGTCCAGCGGCACGCCTGCGGCGCGGAACGCGGGGAGGATCGTGTCGCGGTAGTCGGACTCGGTGCGGTCGATGTACTCGGAGTACCAGACACCGTAGGCCCAGCGGGGCAGCAGTTGCGGCGGGCCGGTGAGCGTCGCCAGGTCGCTCAGTCCCTGCCGGTAGTCGTGGCCGAAGCCGAAGAGATAGCCGTCCTGGTAGGGCAGACCGGCGTGCGCGGGACGGGGGGTGGCGGTGCCGGTGCCGGTCCCGGCGGTGCCGGTGCTCGTGCTGGTGCTGGTGCTGGTGCTGGTGCTGGTCGGGGCGTCGTAGACCGCGGAGGACGTGTCGTCGAGCAGATACCAGCCGTCGCGGTGGAGCAGCCCGGGTGTGGTCCAGGGGGTCGGGTCGGCGTCGCCGTCGAGTCCGTCGAGGCTGCGCCGGTATCCGCCGAGAGCGAGGTGCGGGGCGGGGGCAGGGTCCGTGGCGCGGGCGAGCGCGAGCGTATCGACGTTGACGTGACAGCCGTCGGTGTCAGGGCAGTTGAGGGTGACGCTGTCGGTCCCCGCCTTCAACTCGACGGGGATCGAGGCCGACCGCCAGGTGTCCCAGTCGTCCGTGACGGGAAGGGCGGTGCTGTGCGGGGCGCCGGTGGCGGTGACGACCTCGATCTTCCGTGGCTGGTGCAGGCCGTCGCCTCCCCTGCCGTTGGCGTAACGCAGGTGGAGCTGGTAGGTGCCGTCCGCGGGCACGCCCGCGATCGGGACCGAGAGGGCGGCGCCCTTGGTGAGTTCGGCGACGAACCCGTACCCGGCGTGTCCCTCGTGATCGGTGGCGACGCCCGCGGAACCTGCCAGGAGCCCGTCCTCCGCCTCACAACTCGTACCGAACCGGCAGCCCGGTACGGCACTCACGGCCCGGGAGGGATACCCCGCCCCGGACGGAAGCAGGGACACGCTGTCGACATTCACATTCCCCGAGTCGTCCGACGCGCGGTGCAGCCGCACCGAGTGGTGACCGGCGCCGAGCGACAGCGGCAGGCGTGCCACGCCCCAGGTGTTCCAGTCACGCGTCTCCGGAAGGCTGATGGTGCGGTCGGCGCCGCCGTCCACACTGACGCTGAGCGTCCGGTTCTCGTGACGGCCGTCGCCCCCGACGGAGTTGGCGTACCGCACGGCGAACTCGTACGCACCGGCCTCGGGTGCCCGTACGTCGGCTGCGAGGGAGTGACGGTCGACCTCGAAGCCGGCCAGGAATCCCTTGCCGGTGAACTGCGCGTGATTCGAGGCGAGTCCGGGACCGTCGTACACCTGATCCTCCGCCTCGCAGAGGGCGCCCACCACGCACACCCGGTGCTGCCACGGCGCGGCCAGCACGGGGTCCGGTCCCGCCTTGAGCCGTACGGTCAGGTTGTCGGCGGTGAACGGCCCGGAGCCGACTCGATAGCGCAGGGTCAGGGCGCTGGTGGTGATGGTGAGGAGCCCGTCCTTGACGGAGGACGTGTAGCGCGCTGGGGTTGAAAAGGCGTTCCGTCCAACGGCGTTGAAGGTGGCACGGTTCTCGAACTTGTCGTCGCCCGCGTACTCGGTACGGATGAGCGTCGGCGACAGTACCTGGAATCGGGCGTGGGGGACGGTGACGGTCGGGGGTGGGGTGGTGCTGGTAGCTGGCCGGGTTGTGGTGCCCGCGGCGGCGGCATCGACACCGACCAGCCCGAACACGACCGCCAGACAGACGGCGAAGCGGCTGCCGGCCTTGGGCACACGCGAGGAACGGAAGAATCCGGAGTTCGACGGTCGCACGGGCACGCTCCCATTCCCGACGGACAAGCGGCAACGACTCCACAGACGCACGTGTTGCAACGATGTAAAAGCGGCTCTCAGGCATGAGAGCACGTCGCTCGTCTCGGTGTCCACACTCGAATCAGGACATCGCCGAGCGTGGAGGGGGCTGGCGGCTTGGAGTTGGCCGTTACGGTGTCTGGGGCAGGCCCGGTGGGAGGTAGCAGTGGCAGATCATGGCAGGTCCTGCGACGATGCCCGCCTGGCTGCCCACGGCGCCGTATCCACGTCGTTGGCGCTTCAGAGTGACCGCGAGCTGCGTGATCTCGTGGACGCCGGCGCGCCGCTCGGCTCGGGCATCGGCGGGCAGACGGTCCTGCTGGAGGTCGAGGGCACCCCGGTCTTCGTCAAGCAGGTACGGCTGACCGATCTGGAACGGCAGCCGGAGCATGCGCACTCCACCGCGAACCTCTTCGGCCTCCCGACCTTCTGCCACTACGGCGTCGGTGCCATCGGCGGTCCGGGGTTCGGGGCGTGGCGGGAGTTGGCCGTGCACACCATGACGACGGAGTGCGTTCTCGCCGGGGACTATGCGGGCTTCCCGTTGATGTATCACTGGCGGGTGCTACGGGACTCGGGCCGACCGCTCCCCGAGGAACTGGCCGACGTGGACCGAGCCGTCGCCTACTGGGGAGGCGGTGCGGAGGTACGACGCCGGATCGAGGCCCTCCAGCGGTCGACGGCGAGTCTCGTGCTGTTCCTGGAGTACATCCCGCAGAACCTGCACGACTGGCTGGGCGTGCAGGTCGGGGCGGGTGACGAGATGGCGGAGCGGGGCTGCGGCATGGTGGACGACGAGCTGAGAGCCGGGATCTCATTCATGAACGCCCGCGGACTGCTGCACTTCGACGCCCACTTCGAGAACATCCTCACCGACGGCCGCCGGCTCTACTTCACCGACTTCGGCCTCGCGATCTCCTCCCGCTTCGACCTCACCCAGGCCGAGGCGGACTTCTTCGACGAACACCGCGCGTACGACGAGTGCTACGCGGTGACACACCTCGTGAACTGGCTGTCCGTAGCCCTGCACGGCCACAGCCCGGAGGAGCGCCGAGCCTTTGTCCACTCCTGTGCTGAAGGGGTGCCTCCGGAGGGGGTTCCGGAGTCGATCGCAACGCTGCTTGTTCGATACGGGGCGGTCGCTGCGGAGATGGGAAACTTCTATCGCACGTTTCGGGAGGGGAGCCGGACTGCTCCGCATCCGTTGGCGGGGATCCGGCGGGGGCCAGGGCTCGAAAGGGGCTCCGGAAGCCGCTGAACGTGTGGGCGTCGTCCGATCGACCGAGTCGTGGTGTCGTGCCCTGGCTGCCCCTGGGGTGTGGCCGGTGAGTCGGTGTCCTCGCGCAGGCCGTTACTGTCAGGCGTCATGCGAATCCTCGTACTTGGCGGCACCTCGTTCGTGGGCCGAGCCATCGTGGACGATGCTCTCCACACGGGCGCGGAGGTGACCCTGTTCGGTCGGGGCCGAACGGGATCGGAGCTGTTTGTGAGGACGACGTGTCGGCCCGATACGGCTCACGGGCGACGATCGTGCGGCCTGGGAAGGTAGTCGGCCCTTACGACGTGCAGGCCAGGCTTACGTACTGGGTGCGGCGGGCCGCGCGTGGCGGCCGGGTGGCCCTGCCGGGACGTCCCGAGCAGCCGGTTCAGGTCATCGACTCGCGAGACCTGGCCCGCCTCGTGGTGCAGTTGCTCGTGGACGACAGACCTGGTGCGTTCCATGCCGTCGGCCCGGCCGAGCCGACCACAATCGCCGATCTGATCCACACCTGCGCGCGGGCCGCGAGCAGCAAGGTCGACCTCGTTCCGGTGCCCGCCGAACGGGTGCCGCGCTCCCTCCCACTGATCCGCCCCGAATCGACGTGGTCGACTCAGCGGCGCAGCCCGGCTCGCGCCCACGCCGCCGGAATGCCGGCGACTCCGTTGGCGGTGACCGTCGCGGACGTGCTGGCGTGGGACCGCGGTCGGGGCGAGCCACCGCTGGGGCACGGCTTGTCTCCAGAGGAGGAGGCAAGGCTGCTCTCTGGGGCCTGATCGCCGGTGCGGGCAAGGGCATCCAGCGACACCACGGTTTGCGGCTGGCGTTAGAGCCAGCGTTGAACGGGCCTTCGTGCGAAGGTGGTGGCCATGCTGCAACTCGCCTCCTGGCTAAGGTCCTTCAGGTACGTGTCCGGGCTCTCGGTGACGCCCTTCGCTGCGTGTCGAGAGACAGGCGTCCCGGGGCCGGAACATGCCCTGGCGGAGGGCGCGACGCTCTGTCGCATTCCTCAGAGCCGCGTGACCGTCTATCGGCATCGGTTCGTCGCGAGGAGATCCGGTAGGTGCCCGGGGTGCCGAACAGAGGCGGTCAGGGTCATGTCCGGGCGGGCTCGGGTGTCGACGGATGGTGAGAGTCGGTGAGGGTCAGGCTGCCTTGTTGCCGTCCTCAAGGTCTCCTCGTTCGCTGGCCTGAACGACACGCCCCCCCAGACGGGCGAGCGGCGATAGGGCCATCAGCACCGGGGACAGCAACATCCCGACGGCCGTCATCAGGAGGCTGCCACGCACACCCCACTCCTCCGCCAGGAATCCGCCGAACAGGGCGCCGAGTGGGGCCAGTCCCATGCCGACGAATGTGATCGTCGCGGCCGCGCGGCCTTGCATGTGGTGCGGCGTGACGGACTGCCGGACGGTCATCACCGTGACGTTCACCAACTGGCCGCCGGTCCCGAACACGAAGCTGACCGCGATGAGTGCGAGGACCGTCACCGCGGACGAGCCGTGCAGCGCGGGTACGGCCAGGAACGCGCCGTCGCCGATCGCCGCCGCCACCACGAGTACCGCGCCGTACCCGAACCGACGCGGCAGGCGGGCCGCCAGCAGTGAGCCGAGGAGCGTGCCCGGACCGGTCGCCGCGAGCGCCAGTCCGACGGCGGTGCCCGACAGGTGCAACTCCCTTGGCAGAAAGAGCAGGTAGACGGTCATCGTCGCCGCGAAGAAGAACTGGAAGGCAGCCGAGGCGAGGCACACGGCTCGCAACAGGCGTTCACCGATGACGAATCGCAGTCCCTCACAGACTTGCCGCCATGTGCGCGGAGCCCGCTCCGAGGTCTCCGGGATCGATTCAACTTGGCGGATGCGGCGAATCGACAGGGACGACAGCGCGAAGAACAGTCCACCGGTGGCCGCGGCGATCGGCGCCGAGAGCAGGGAGACGAGCGCCCCTCCGAGAGCAGGACCACCGATCTGCGCCGCCGACCTGCTCCCCTCCAGCGCACTGTTGCCCCGCACCAACTGATCGTGCGTCACCATCCTGACGAGGGATGTCTGATAAGCCACGTCGAAGAACACGGACAAGGCTCCGACCGTGAAGGCGACCACAAACAGCGCGGGCAGGCCGAGCCAGCCGAAGAGGCCAGCCACGGCGGCGGCGCCCAGGGCCAGGGTCCGACCGACGTCCGTCAGCACCATGACCGTTCGGGTCCGCCACCTGTCCACCCACGCCCCGACGAAGAGTGAGAGCAGCAGAACGGGCGCCTGCCCCACCGCGCGCAGGACTCCCAACTGGCCGGCGCTCGCGTTGAGGGTCAGCACGGCGAAGAGCGGCAGGATCACCAGAGTCGTGTGTTCGCCGAGTTGTGAGGCGGTCTGCCCTGTCCACAGTCTGCGGAAGTCGCTGTTCCGCCAGAGGCTGGACGACGCGGGTCGGCCGGAATCGGATCCGGCGGAGGAAGCAAGCGGCACGGGGGGAGTTCCTTGTGTTGCCGACAACGAGGCCCCGCCGCCGGGCACATGAACGGTGCTCGACGGTTCAGGGAGGGAAAGGCTCGCTGTGCCGCGACAACAAGGGCAGCACGCGATGACCGGCCGTCACGGCCTACGACGTCAACGCGCGCTCGGAAGACCGGGCATGTCTGTCAGCTCCTCGGAGATTGCTTGCCGCCCGCACGGTAGCTCTTGGTGTCCGGGCGGCGAAAGGTGTTTTCCTCGCAGCCAATCGCCAACCCATGCCGCGCGAACATTTTCAGGCAAGGAGGGCCCGTAGGCGGCTGCCGAACGTCTCAGGCAGGTTGGACTGGGCTTCGAGCCCGTCGAGGAAGGTCGTGTCCGTGCTCGCGGTGAGGGCGTCGAGCGTGAGTGGGTCCAGGGACGAGACCACCAGTCGCCCTCCGGCGATGGTCGGTCCGCTCGGTATTCGGGTGCGGGTGTGGAGCAGTGGGAGTCGCGGGCGTAGTTCACTGCCGGTGGGTGCGATCTCGTCGAGGGCGAGGCGCCACACCGGCGCGTCGTCGATCAGCCGATCCATACGCAGTTTCTCCACCCGTGAGGCGAGGAGAGGGAGTTCGGCGAGGACGTCGGTGAGGTGTGCTGTCGCCTCGGCGAGGGTCAGGTCGCCCACGAGGGGATCAGCGGAGGGGTGGTGGAGGTGGAGGGAGCGATCAGCGAGGGCGTGGACGGGCAACTGCTCCAGTAGTGACGTGTCCGGGGTGAGCGGTTCCATCAACTCCGTCATGCCGTAACGAGCGACGCCGTTGATGAGCACCAAGGTGATGTCCCTGTCGCGGGCGTTGACCAAGGACGTGTACGGGTCATCGTCCTGCCCGCGTATCACCACGATGTCGGCATGACGCCCGGGGGTCAGGGACCCGACCGCCTCGTGCCAGCGCAGCATTCTCGCGGCATCCCGCGTGGCCATGGCGACCAGTTCGCGATCAGTGAAGACCGCACCGGCGGCGCCCGACGCGAGCTGCGCGGCCTTCAGTTCACCCAGCAGGCCCTTGCTTCCCGACACCGACCAGTCCGAACCCAGGCCGATGAGGATGCCTGCCGCCTTCGCCGCAGCGACGTCGGCTGTCTTGCCGTAGAGCAGAAGGTTGGAGAGCGGCGACCACACCATGGAGCCGCCGTGTTCGGCCATGATCTGGAAGTCGTCGCCGGTGAGTGGCGTGCAGTGGATGCCGACGAGATTCTCGGTGATCGCCCAGTGGCCGGGCTCGAATTCGAGGGCCTGGAAGTGCGCCCGCGCGCGGTGGTCGACGCCTTCCGCCAGGTGGAGGAGCAGGCGGTTGGGCTGTTGCAGTCGTGCCAGGAATCGGCGGGCGTCCTCGGCCTCCACGTCGGCGATACGCGTCCTGGCCTCGGGGAGTGCCGGGTCGTCGGTGGCTTCGATGTTGCGGACCGTGCCGCGGTACATGCGCCGCGAACCGGAGTTGCTGAAGAGGGCGATGCCCTGACTGGTGGTGGTGCCGTTGATCAGCGCTTTCGCCTCTACGTAGCGGACGATGGCCGGCATGGACTCCGGGTCCTCCCCCAGGACCCGCATGGGGCCGGTCACCAAGCGCCGGTAGTCAGGGTTCGAACTGCCGCCCCACTGCGACCGGTTGGTGAAGAGACGCGGCACCTGCCACAACTGGAGGATGTCGTACGGGAGATGGTTGTGCAGCTCGATCAGCCCGGGGTAGGCCGTGCCGGCCGTGTCGATGGGTGGCACGTCGAGGAAGTCCGCGGGCGGAGGGGCGGTGGCCGGGAGCACCTGGTCGATGAGGCCGCGGTTGATGTAGAGGACGCCGTCCTCGACGACGGTGTCCTGGCGGTCCATGGTCACGATGCGTCCACGCAGGGCGAGGCGGCCACCCTCCGCCGCATCCACCGGGGGCATGATGGGCCCCTCTCCGCGCACACGGTGCGCTTTCCCCTACGCACTTCCCTATCAATTGGACGACGGGAGAGCTGTCACCGCCATGGGACGCATGGGGTGGCCCGGGTGCACCGTGACCTCGGCGGGGTTTCAATGAAGGTGTACGCATACGCAACCGGTGTCGATCTCAGAGGGCGCGCCATGCACGAGATCACGCGGAAAGAGCAGGATCAGCTCCTCAAGATCATGCGTCGGCACAAGAAGCGCTTGATGCAATACCCGAATGTTCGTTCAGTCGATGTCGGTTTCAAGTTCAGGCGCAAGCGTCCCTCCGACCGTCTCGCGATCCGCGTGCACGTCGAACGCAAAGTGCCGAAGTCGAAGCTCGACAAAGCCGACCTGTTGCCCGACGAGATCGACGGAATTCCGCTGGACGTCATCCAGAGCAATCCCGAACTCCTGGCCGACTTCCGGAACTCACGTCAGGATCCCGTCGTGGGCGGAATCAATGTGGGGAACGTCAAGCTGACCGGCCCCGGAACCCTCGGATCCATCGTGTTCGAACGGGGCACGCTGCGCCCGCTGGCCCTCACCGCTTGGCACGTGATCGTCGCCGAACCGGCCGTGAGCATGGATCCGGTCATCCAGCCCGACCCCAAACCGCCCGACACTCCCCTGCCGAACGCCTTCCTCGGCCGCCTCCTCCGGTGGGACGAGCCTCTGGACGCCGCCGTCTGCTCCATCGGCCAGCAGGACGGGACCCAGGCGCGCAAGATCTCCACCTCCCTTGTCGGACTGCCGCAGCCCGCGGCCGGGAGCAAAGCCCCTGTCGTCGGCCTCAAGGTGATCAAATCCGGACTGAGGACCGCCGTCACGCGCGGAATCATCGACGGAACCGACGGCGTGGAATTCTCCGTCATCGAGGACAGCGACGCGCCGCCGTCCGACGGTGTCCTCGGTGGTCCTGGGGATTCCGGCTCACTGTGGCTTGACCGGCAGACGCATTCGGCGGTGGGGGTGCTGTTCAAGGGGGAGGCGAATCCCGAGTTCCGTATCTGGGCGCACTCGGTGCCGAGAATCTGCGACAAGTTGAACATCTTCGTCCTCGATACCGCGGCCATAGGAACTGCGTGGATCGGCGGCCACTGCCGCGTACTCGCCAGCACGCGCCCACTCGCTCCATGCGCCCTCAAAGTCGTCTACCCCAGCGGCCGCACGAGCCACGCGAGCGGTCTGGGGCCGGCCCAGGCCAATGCGCAAGGAATTGTCGAATGGCGCTGGAGAATAGGAACCAGCACGCAACGCCGTCCCGGCGTGAAACTGAGCGCGCAGGTGACTCTGGACGGGGTGCAGCATCTCCTCACGGCGGAACTTGAGGGTGCTACGGATCTCACGCACTGACGTTGGCTGCCGCTCAGGCGGAAGCTGTGTGACGCAGCACCGCGCACCCATCCCTCCGACCAGGACCAGGCTTGCGCAGCCTCGTCTCCACGTCCGGCGGTCTACGACTTGGGCCGCCTTTCGTCGGCTGTGAGACCGCGGAGTGTCCAGAGTCCGTACAGGGCGAGCAGGGGTTTGGCGAGCGTCCACTCGCCGGGGCGGTAATCGTCGGCACGTACGAGTCTGTCCGCGAGATCGGGGCGCTGCCGACGCAAGTACGCGCGGGCCTTGAGGGCGTGTGCCGGCTGGGAGACGATCTTGATGCGGTCGACGTCTTCGAGCAGCGGGATCACGTGGGTGATGTTCTCCCATGTCGTGCGGCTTTGGTCTTCGAGGATCACCGTGCCGTCGAACCCGAGCACCGACTTCGCGTAGTCGGCCATCAACTGCGCCTCCGCGATGTCCCCGTTGGGCGAACCGCCGCTGAAGATCAGTCGCGCGCCTTGTGCAGCGTCAACGCTGATGGAACGGATTCCTGCCCGAACCCGCCAACGGTTGATGAAGTTCGCCGTCGCTTGGGGGTTCTGGAATCCCAGCACGACCACAGCCTCGACGGGGCCCTCTCTGTTGGCCACGAGGGCGCGAGACCAGCGCCTGTTCAACCACTCGCCCCATGCCAGGGCTGCCGCCCCGGCCCCGACAACCGCCATGCCTGCTCGTCGTCGCATGTGGCGACTCTAGGTGAGGTGGGTGGCGACCTCGCCGGAATCGGGATGCGAGGAGTTCCCGGTGCTGACCCTGGCCTTCCGAGGCGATCATGCCATCGTCCATCTGATGAGTGACCCCGAGCGGACGTTTCTACTCGTAGGAGACGGCACCGTGCCCTCCGGCGCCGAGGTCGAAGCTCCCATCGGGGACGACCTCGCTGTTTTCACTGGAGTGGTGTGAGTTGTAGTCACGAGCGTGTCCCCAGCCAGCGCAGCGCAGCACCCAGCGTCACTTCGATGTCCTCGCTCCATGAGCACACTTCCAGCCACGACAGGTAGCCGTTCTGGGTGAAGACCAGCACCTCACCGGGGCACTCCCCGGCCTCGGTGACGAGTTGCGCTTCGGCCGCGACGACCGTGCCGGGGCCCGTGGGCGCGGGCGCCACCTTGCTGGTGTCGAGTTCGAAGTAGGCCGTACCGCACCCGCATGTACAGCGTTCTCGCACGCTGAGGTGTGGGACCTGCTCGCGGAGCGCGGCATGAAGCGGGCCTTCGGCGTTCAGGACTGCCGCGAGTACGTCGGAGACGTCGGCAGGCAGGCTTGCGGTCATCCCGTCACCGTATCTGACCAGCCGCTTTCGACGATCCGATCACCGACCGGGCTCAGCGGACCGGGAAGCCGAAAGCGTAGCCCTGGTCCTTCAGCCACGGCAGGATCCGGCGCAGCGCCTCGACGGTCTGGGAGCGGTCGCCTCCCGCGTCGTGGAAAAGGAGTGTCGGGCCGTTGGGCAGCTCCCGTTCGACCGTGGCGACGATGGCGTCCGTGCCGGGGCGTTCGAAGTCCTTGGTGTCGACGTTCCAGCCGAGCGGCCGCATGCCCCGGGAGGCGGCGAGGGAGCGGCTGTAGGGGGTGAAGGCGCCTCCGGGGGCGCGGTAGTACATCGGCCGTACGCCCCCGGACGCCTCGGTGATCATGCGTTCGGCGTCGAGTATCTGCTTCGACTGGTACGACTGGGATTCCTTGTCCATGGCCGTGTCGTGCGACACCGAGTGGTCGCACAGCCGGTGTCCGGCCGCGACGACCTTCTTCACGAGGTCCGGGTGGGCCTGCGCCTGCGTTCCCACCATGCAGAACGTGGCCTTCACCCCGTACTCCCGCAGCACATCCAGGACTTGAGGGGTCCACACGGGGTCGGGGCCGTCGTCGATGGTGATGTTGACTCCGCGCTCGCCCTTGTCCGAGGCGTGTGCGATGGTCACGTCGACCGGCTTGACGTCACCGGCCGGCTTGGCCGACGCGGCCGACTCGGGAGACGTGCCGCCGACGGCACCGGCCTGCGCGGTCCACACCGAGGCGCCGGCCGCCAGTACCGTCACGCCGAGCGCCGCCCCGACCATCTTGCCGTACCAGCCACGTCCGCCGCCGTGCCGCGCCATGTCCGCCCCGCCTTCGCGTAGTTCCTCGCCGATCCCCGGTCACCTTGCGACCACCAGGCAGGACGAGGGCCGGCGACGAGAGGATCCGCCCGTTACAGATCACGGACAATTCCGGGGGAGTTCGCGGACAACTCGGCAGGTGGCGGTCGGTGCTCCCCTGCCGTGACTCAGGGTGGCGTGCCTGCCAGCCACGTCCTCTCCCGTCAGAATCCCGGCGTCGGCAGCAAGCTCGGCCACCACGGAGGTGTGCCGTTCGGGCAGGCCGGGGTGGGGTCGCCCCAGAAGGTTGATGTGGCGCACCAGAGCACCGTCAGGAGCGTTGCCGTGAGGGCGACGGCGTGGATGAGGCGGGGGCGGGTTCTGAGCAGGGCGCCTGTCGCCAGCCAGGTCAGGAGGAGGATCGTCCAGAGGGCCGGGATGAAGAGGAGGGTCAGGAAGGAGCCGTTGGCCGCGTTGTTCACGCCCACGTCGCAGGTGGTCCAGGATCTGCCCAGGAGGAGGGCGGTGAGCAGCGAGAGGGTCAGGGACACCGCCGCGCCCAGACCGCCGTGGAGTCTGCGCCGGTCGTCGCTCTCCGTCGTCATCTCTGCACCGCCTCCGCGATCTGCTCTGCGGCCTCGGCCGGCGTGAGGTGTGTCGTGTCGATGACCTCGGCCTCCTTGTGCAGCCAGGTGCGGGACGCCTCCGCGTACGGCTCGAGGTGGTTGAGGCGGAAGCGGGACGGGCCCATGACGGTGTCTCCCTCGATGCGGGCCCGGAGGGTCTGTTGGTCGGCGTGGAGGACGAAGTGGTGGATCGGGATGGCGTGTTGGGCCAGGCCCGTGCTGATCTCGCGCCAGTACTGCTCCACCAGGACCGTCATGGGCATCACCAGGGTGCCGCCCGTGTACTCGAGGACGCAGCGGGCGGTTTCCACGACGAGGGGGCGCCAGGGCGGCCAGTGCTGGAAGTTGTCCGTCTGCGGCAGGCCCGGCTCGATGTCCATCAGGGTCTCGCCGACCTTCTCGGCGTCGAAGACACGTGAGTCCGGGAGCAACTGCTGCACGAGCTTGCTGGTGGTCGTCTTGCCTGCGCCGTGGGTGCCGTTGAGCCATACGATCATGGATCAAGACCTTAGACGTCGTTGCTCGTGGTGCGGGGTCGCTGCGCGTGCGGGAAGGCTGTTGCGGACAGCGTCTTCGCGGCGCGGCGTACGGCGTTCTCCCAGGCCCGGACCTCTTCGGGGGACATGAAGTCGAGCTGGTACTCCAGGCCCACGGCCGCCACGAACGTCCGCTCAGGGTCTGTCACCGCCTCGATCCCCTGCCAGACCCGGGCCGCGGCCTCCTTCGGCGACAGGACACCGGCGGACAACTGTGTCGCCATGTGGTGCAGGAGGCAGCGTTCAGCGGTCTCGTAGTCCGGGATCTGGATCCCGAGTTCTTCCATGGTGTGCCCGAAGAGCTCGCGGATGTCTGCCGGGTGCTCGTGCCGTGAACGTCCGGCCAGGCCACGCAGTGAAGGGGAGTCGTGGCCGGCAGCCAGGAGGTGGGCTGCCACCATGGGCAGGTCTTCCACGCGGATGAGGCTCGCCGCGTACTTCCAGGCGAGGGTGGCGGGCTGGTCCATGAGCGAATCCTGACCGAGGGGAACGCCTCTGACCAGTGAGTTATTCGATGCGTGGTCAGCGCAAGGGCGGCAGGTCGGCTCGTACGCGGTGCGGGCCGATCAGGTACGCGGCGTGCGGGCCCACGTAGAAGCGGTCGTGGCGGCCGTGGAGGATGTCGTCGGAGGTGACCAGTACGGCGCCCGCGTCGTCGGGGTCGGCGGCGAGGGTGAGGAGGGCGTCGCGCAGGGCGGTCGCCTCCGGGGTGTCGAGGTGGAGGTCGAACACGTCGAAGAAGCGGATCTGGCGGAAGGCGCGGCCCGGGACCTTCAACGGCCCTTCCAGGACGTGCCGTACGTGGGCGAAGCGCAGGTGTGCGATGTCCGTGGTCAGTTCGGGGTGGCCGATCTCGGTGAGTTCCTCGGCCAGTTCGCGGCGCATCGCCTCCAGGGCGGTCTCGCGGTCGCGTTCCGCGTCGAGCCAGCGTGCGAAGCGCGGGAGTGCCCGGGCGGGCAGGAAGCCGCGCAGGTCGCTGCGCATCCGCTGGTCCACGCGGCCGTCCTCGCGGAAGCCGAGCCGGTCCAGGTCGGGGCGGGCCGTGGGGTGGTACTTGAGCACGCCGCCGAGCGGGCCGTAGGAGTCGGGGCGGTAGGGCGAGTGGACGAGGAGGTGACGGTCGTCGTCCTGGATCCGCAGCAACGAGGCGACGGAGACGCGGACTTCGCGGCGGGGCCGCAGGGCGACCGCGAGGAGGGACAGGCGGCGTCGGTTGCGCCACAGGGTGGCGGCGAGCCAGCTCAGCAGTGCGACGAGCAGGCCCGTCCAGATCGCTTCCAGCATGCGTGTACCCGCCCCCCACGAGTGCTTTCGATGCGAGACTACCGGCACGCGAGCGTGCTGGGGGGCGAGTGGTGGAAGTGCGCTTCATGCCCGGCTGCGGGGTCGACGACGGCGAACGGGCCGAGATCGAGTGGGTCCTCAGCCGGATCGCCGTGGGCGAGGGCCCGGGGCGCCTGGTGCCGCCCGTGCACCGGGTGGAGGTCGTCCGGCTGATCACCGGCGGCCGTAGCGGGGCGCAGGTCCTGGAGGTCCGCGTCCAGCGCGGGGCGCCGGAGGTCACGGAGTGGCACGTCGCGAAACTCCAGGACGCCTCGGCCGCCCGCGCCGAATGGACGGCGTACCAGGCGTACATGGCACCGCTGGAGACCCCCTATCGCACGTCCGTCAGCGCGGTGAGCGAGACCGTGCTCGGCGCGGGCGCACCACTGCCGGGCGATCGTGAGGTCGTCGTCTACCAGCACGTCAGCCAGCGGATCGGGGAGCCCGGCCGGCCCTTGGTGACGCTGGAGCAGCTCGCCGAGCAGGCCCTGGACGGCTCCGGCACCGGCCTGCACAGCGCCCGGACGGCCGTACGACGGCTGCTGCGGCAGCTCGGCGGCACCCTCTACCTCTCCGCCGCCCCCGACTCCCGGATCTCCCTGCGCTGGCTCAACCCCACCCTCGGACCTGACCTGTTGGTGGAAGCCGAGGAGGAGGGCGGAGCGCGAGCGGTGCGCGTCTATCCCGCCGATCTGCTCGCCGCCTCCTGCGCTGCGGACGACGACACGCGCGATCCGCGGTTCCGTGCCGGGGAACGGATCGCCGTGGAGGTGTCCTCGATCGCGGCGGACGACGACGGTGTGCTGCTGGCCCGTCCCTCGTCGGACACCCGTATCGAGGTGTGCGCCGGGCCCCGGGGCGAACTGCCGCACCACGCGGGCGCGGCGAACGGCGGTCGGCTGTTGCACGCCACGGTGGTGGCCACCCGCACCGAACGGTACGGGCGGCTCTGCCACGACCTGCTCGGGGACGCGCTCGTCCTGGAGAACTCCGTTGCCAGACTGGACGGTTGCGCGTTCGGGCATCCGTTCGCCCGGTTGCGGTCCCTTCTCGGTGATCCGGTGGAGGGCTGGGTCTCGTCGCCCGCTCACGGCGATCTCAACCCCCGCAATGTGCTGGTGGCCGACGATCAGCCCTATCTGATCGACCACGCGCGTGCCGCCGACCGGCAGCCGCACATGGGCGATCCGGCCTGGCTGGAGATGAACCTGCTGCGCAATGTCGTCGCCCCGCGACTCGGTTGGGGTGAACTCGTGCGGCTCCAGAGGGCGTTGGCGGTCCACTGTCGGCTCGGGCCCTCGACGGACGATCCGCTCGCGGTGAGCGGCGCCGATGCGTGGCCGCTGGACGGCGAGTCCGCGCAATTCGTCGCCGCCTTCCGGCTGTTGTGGCAGGTGCGGGCCACCGCCCGTGGCATCTACCCGGAGCAGGGGCGCCGTCCCTGGTGGCGGGAGTACCTGGCCCAGCTCACCCTGGCGGCCTGCCGGACCCTGAAGTGGCCCGCCGAGGCCCACGACCGGTTCAGCGCGGGCGCGGCACTGGTGGCCGCGGGCGTGGCCGGTGAGTTCCTCGCCGATGACCGGGAGAGCGGGAAGCGGGCCGCCTTCGGCTTATGGCCGGCCGTCGAACTGCGGTCGGTGGCAGCGTGGTTGCTCCCGCGGCTCGATCCGGGCCTGGGCGACGAACTGGCGCTGCTGCTCGATCTGGTCGCGGCCCTCGCCGCGCTCCCGGCGCTCGCCGACAGCGGCACCGGCACCGCCGACCCGCTCGCCACCGTCATCGAACAGGCCCGGGAGAAGGCCGTGCGCGCGCTGTGCGACACCGCCGTCGAACGGCGGCTGCGCACCCTGCGGCGCGGGCGGTCGCCGTACATCGCCCTGCGGGCCTCCACGGGCGACGGCACCCGGGAGGGCAGCGCGCTGCGGCTGCTGGCCGAGGAGCAGGCGGCCGTCCTCGTGGGCAGCGCGGGCGCCGGCAAGTCGACCGTGCTGCGCGAGCTGGAGTACGGCTACGCCTTGGCCGTCACCCATGAGTCCACGCCGCTCGAACTGGCCGTACGCATGCCGCTGTTGCTCTCCGCGGCCGACATCGCCCGCGCCTGGCGCCCCACCCTGCGGCACGACGAGTTGCTGGCCCTGACCTGTCCCGGCGCGGAACCGGGGGACGCGGCCACCTACGGGGCGCTCCTCGCCCTCGACGGCGTCCATGTGCTGGTCGACGGGCTGGACGAGGTCTCCGAGCAGGCCAGGACGACCGTGTCCCTGTGGCTGGAGCGGCTCCGCGCCGACCATCCCGCCGTCCGGTTGAGCGTCTGTCATCGCACCTCGGCCTACCACGCGGCGCCCGCCGAGATTCTGCGTCTGCCGACGGTGGTTCTGCATCCGGTCACCCGTGAACAGGCCCGCCTCTACACGGGCGGACGGCTCGCGGGCCTGCTGTTCGACGACGAGGGCGACGCCGACACGGACGGCGGAGCGGGTGCTCCGGCAGGCCTGCGCCGGCTGATGGGCACTCCCCTGTTCCTGTGGATGGCCGTCGAGGCGCAGACGTCCCTGGACCCGCCGCCGCGGTCCGTCGGCGAGTTGTTCGCCGCCTTCACCACCTGGTACCTCACCGAACGGCATCACGAGGACGACGACACCGCTGACAGCCGCTTCCGGTACGGCCTAAGGGACAAGCTGCCGCTGCTGGAAGCCGTCGGCGAGCATCTGACGGAGAGCGGCAACCTCGCCCGCGTCCCGCTGAGCGTGCTCGGCCCTCGTCTGGAACAGGTGCGCCCGGACTGGCGGGAGGTGCTCGACGAGGTGATCGCCTCCGAGTTCCTCACCGAGGAGCATGGATCGGTGGGCTTCTTCCACGAGTTGTTCCGGAGCTACTTCGCGGCGCGGGTGCTCGCCCGGTCGGCGGCCACAGACCCGGACGGGCTGGTGCGCAGGACCCTGCGCTTCGAGTGGCAGGAGGCGGCCCGCATGCTGGTCGGCCTCCCGACGGACGACCGGAGCGGCGTCAACCGTCTTCTGGAGACGGCGGCTTCGGCGGATCCGCGCTACGGCGCCTGGCTGCTGCGTCACTGTCTGGCCCCGCCGCCCGGCCTGATCCGGGAGTTCGTCGCACGCCGGAAGGAGACGCTGGAGGCTCCCGGCGCGGGGCGCACGGCCTGGCAGCGGGCGGCCACCGCGCTGGCCGTGCTGCGCAGGGAGCCCGCCTGGTCGGTCCTGGCCGACATCGCCGCGGGGCCCGACCACCCGGACGGCGCCCGGGTCGCCGCCCTGCGCGCCATGACCGATCCGCTGAGCCGTGACAGCGCCGCCGCCCGCCGCGACGGCGACCGCGGTCCCGCCGATCTCGTCGCGCTGCGGCAGGCCGTGGACGCCGTCCTCGGCGCACCGGATCCCGCGCCGACCGAGGTGGAGGTGGCCGCGCTGCGGGCGATCGGGCGGGCGAGGCTCATGTCCCTCAGCGGGTACGCGGGCGAGCGCGTCGAGGCCGACGCGCCCTGGTCACTCGTCCGGGAGGCGTGCGCGGCCCTGGCCGCCCTGGACATCGTCCTGACACCACGTCAGCAGACCAGCCGTGAAGCCGCCTGCGCAAAGCGGCTGCGCGCGGCCGACGCCGAGGCGGACGGCACCTCGGTCGCCGCCGAGAGCACCGCGCTGGTGCGGGAGCGGGCCGAACTGCTCGCCGTACTCGGGCAGTCACGTCGTCCGTCGATGCTGGACCTGCTGCTGGAGCACCGATTCATGCCCGGCCTCGCCGATCTCCCCGGCTGGTCCGGGCTGTTGAACGGTCCCGCGCGCGCCCGGCTCGCCGCCGACCCCGAGGATCCCGCGGCCTCCCTTCTCCTCTCGGAGGACGGGAACCGGTCGGAGGCGCTGCGGGTCTTCGCCGAGGGCGACGAACTGTCGGCGGTGGCCGCCGCGCACCGGATGCTGTCCGATCCGTCGGGGCCGCCCTGGGATCTGCTGGAGCTGATCTCGGCCGAATCGTCCGACCGGCGGCTGCTGGCGGCCGCCACCGCCATGGGCGGCCTCGGCCCGGGGTCTCTCGTCCTGGCACGGCGGATCATCCGCAGGATCACCGCCGCGCCGGGGCCCGACCGGCTGGACGTGCTGGCCGCCCTGGTCACCGCGGTCGGCCGCCATTCACGGCACGGGCGGATCCGACTGGCCCACACGACCGCCCAAGCGCTGGAACGGCACGGGGTGCGGCAGGCCATGCACGGCTCCTGGGCCCGGACCTTCTACGAGTCCGAGATCGACGACGACGTCCTCACCCAGTTGCTGGAGCGACCCGAGGACGACTTCCTGGAGGAAGCCCTCCGCTTCATGGGCGCGATCGACTTCCTGCTCACGGCCGGCGGCCGCCCGGACGGTCTGACGCTCTCGCCCGGCGCACGTCGACGACTGCTGAGCCGACTCCCCCACGACGCCGAGGAGTTCGGCGCGCCTGAGGACGTGCTGCGGCGGGTGCTGGCCGTGTCGTACGCGGGGCTGCGGGGAGCCTCGGGGTTCGTCGAGGCCGTCGCGGGTTCGCCGGTGGCGGCCGCGACGCCGGTGCGCTACGTGCACTCCGGGCACGGCGTTCTCGAGGTGGCGCTGTCCGCCCATGCCATCACCGCCGTGGGCTGGTTCGGGCGGCTGGCGGCCGAGCGGCAGGACCAGCGGGCCATGCGGGAGGCACAGACATGGCTTCAGCACCTGGACGTCGTGGACGGTCATCCCAGCCTGGAGCGGGCGCGGTTGGTGGGGCTCGGGCTGCTGGGCGTCTGGCGGCCACTGCTGCTCGGGCTCGTACCGGGCGACCCGGTGCTGCACGAGGCCGCCGCGAACGTCGTACTGGACTGGCTGCCGGCGCCGTACCCCACCGACACGCCGACCGATCACGCGAGCGTGGCCCGGTGGATCGGGCAGCGCCTGACGGCGGGGAGGGTGACCGATCCGGAGGTGCGGGAGGTACTGTCCACCCTCGTGACCGCGCTGGGGCAGCGCCTGGGGAGCTACGTCCACGATCCGATGCCTGACCTCGGGGGGCCGCAATGAGCGAACTGCCCGGCTTCCCCCGGCAAGGTGACGTCCCTCGGCGGGACGGGCCGACGCGGCCGCCCCTGTCCGACACCGCGCGGGTGCGTGCGGCGCTGCTCAAGCTGCTGGCGGACGATCCGTCCGTCGTGCGCACCACGCACGTCTGGCTGGACGACCTGGAGCAGGTACTGCAACGGCCCCTGCCGGTCGGCGGGGACGTGTCGGGGCCCGAGGCGCTGCGGACCGTCGTCGACACCTGTCTGACCGAGCCGTTCGGCCTGCGCACGCTGGAGCAGGCGGTGACCGCCACGGCGGGAAGCCCCGAGACGGCACGCGCACTGGCACAACTCGCCGACGAATGGCAGGCGTTGGAGCTGCTTCCCGCTGCCGACTGGAGTGCCCTGCGCGCCCTCCTCGGCGACCTGGAGTCCCCCGCGCTCCCGGCTCTGGGCCGACAGGCCGCAGGGGGCCGTATCGACGGACTGCCCGGTCACTGCACCACGGCATGGTCGGCGTTCCTGTATCTGCTGGGCCTCAACGTGCCGGCGTCCGGTCTGCCGCCCGCCGCCGAGTTCCTGCTCCTGCTCGCCGGGGACGACCGGTTCCTTCGCGCGCACGGCGCACAGGGGACCCGTGTCCTCGGTTCCTGGCTGGACAGTTGGGCGCGGGCCTGGTCGCTGGAGGAGGAGCTGGAGCGCGCCAGGCACTCGGCACACCAGGTGGACGGGGCACGCTCGGAACGGCTGCTGATGGTGCAACTGGCCCCCGATATGCTGGAGTCCGACAGGTACACGCTGTCGCGATGGGTGGGATCGGGGCACGACCTGGTGCCGGGCGACGAGCAGTCGGTCACCGCCGACGAGGTCGCGTCCACGGTGGCGGACGTGATCGCGGACGAGGTGCGGGCGGCCGCCTCGCCGGAGGCTTTCACCGCCGTCGAACTCATCCTTCCGCTCGCGCTGCTCAATCTTCCGGCCGACCTGATGCGGCGGGACGACATCGCCGGGATCGGTATGCGCGACCGGCCGGTGGTCGTCCGGAGCCTGGAACGGCTGCGTAACCGCGCGTCGCACCGGCTATGGATGGAGCGTTGGAATCGGCTCAGCGCCTCCGAAGCCACCTCGTCGGTGCGCTGGAACCGCCTGGACGAGGGCGTCGAGAGCTACCAGCTCTACGGGGCGCTGATGTCGGACGCCGGGCTGGTGGGATGCGTGCTGAGCACGCCGCCGGGCGCCGGAAGCCCGCGCGGCCAGCGGGAGGCCCGGGCCGCCCTGCAACTCGGCTTCCCCATCCTGCTCTGGGACATCGAGGACTGTTCACGTCCCGACTTCCGTGCCGCGGCCGAGGAGTTGCTGTCGCCGGGCCGGCTCGCCGACCTGCCCGACCGGCTTCTCGATCTGCGCCGACGGTCCCCGGCGGGCGCACGACTGGTCCTGCTGTGGGACGACCCCTACCGGCAGCCGGTGTGGAGCGGGCTGTGAGCGGGGAGGCCGAGGCGGCACCTGCCGACACTGAGGGACCCGCCGACACGGAGGGACCCGCCGCCCGTTCCTGGGTGATGGTCCGCGCCCTGGAGCGCCCACCCTGGCCGCGCCCCAACGCAACCGCCGTGGGGCCGCTCAGCGAACGGCAGATCATGCGGGCCCTGCACGCGCTGCTGGACGGCACCCCCTCGGACACGGTCGAGGACCAGGCGTTCCTGGCCGAGGAGCGCCACCACCGGGGCACCGGACCGGCGGGCCGCTGGGAGATGACCGTCGCGGTCGACAACGCGCTGTCCATGGAGGTCTGGCAACCGGTCGTGCGGGGCCTGGTCGAGTTGCTGATCCGGCTGGGGCTGTGCCGTCAGGAACGGGTCGTCGAGTTCGACAGCGACGGACCGCAGCCCTCCGCGGTCGCTCCGGAGCGCGTCCCGCCCGGACCGCTCCTGGTCCTCACCGACGGCATCGCGTCCGCCTGGCAGCTCGGGGCCCTGGACGCTCCCCTGCACGCCCTCGGCCAGAGCCACTCCGTCGCGGTGATCCACCTCGTGCACGACCGGCTGTGGCCGAGCACGGGGATCCGGCCCGAGCCCCTCACCCTGCTGCCCACGGGCGCCGACGGGGCGCCGTCCCGTCTGACCGGCTGGGAGGACACGCGCCCCGGGGTGTTCCCGGTACCCGTTCTCGCTCTGCGGGAGGACCATCTCAAGCAGTGGGCCGACTTCCTGACCGGGGGTGCGAACGGCTGGATACGGCTGCCGGCGGTGCTGGTCCCCCGCGACCCGGCGGACATGGCTCCCGCCGCGCCTCAGGACGGCCCCGCGTCGGCCGCCGACCTGCTCGCGGTGTTCGAGAACGCGGGCACGGAGTGGGCGCTGCGACTGGCCCGCGCCCTGGCCGCCGTACCGCTGAACCTGCCGGTGATGCACCGCGTGCAGTCCCGGCTGATCCCCGGTTCCGCGCCGCATCTGCTGTCGGAACTGATCATCGCCGGGCTGCTGGTGCCGGTGGTGGACCGGGAGTCCATACGCCGGCACGACCGGGTCACCTTCGACTTCCCGGACGGTGTAAGGGAGTTGCTGCTCTCCTCGGCCACCCGCGCCGACACCGTACGGCTCTTCGAGGACGCCGTGCGTTTCCTGGACCGGGACCTCGGGGTCGTCGGTCTGCGGGGGTGGGACAACCTGACGACGGCTGTCCCTCGGGCCCCGGATCCTCCCACGCCGGAGTCGGCGGCGTTCCACCGGGTCCGCGCGGCGGTCCTGAGCGCCGTGTCGGGACCGTACCGTCCGCGGCCCGGCGAACCGGGGCGGTGAAGTCCACCGACGAATACCGCAGTTCCGCCGATCGTGGCGCGAATCTTCGCCAGGATGGGCACACGAGGTGAGTGCCACAGCGTACGTGCCACAGCACCGTCCGGCCGCAGCTCGGCCGGCGAGAGGGGGAACCGCGTGACCACTGATGTCTCCGACTACGGGCCCGCGAGTCCGTCCGACCCGGACTGGGGGATCTACCGGGGCACGGGGGTGCCCCGGCCGGACGGGATCGACGACCTCCCGCCCCCTCCCCCGTGGCGCACCTTCAACGGCGGTCCCGCGCACCCCGGCCCGCCCGAGGACGCGGACGAGATCCGGCGACGCCTCGGGACCTTCTCGCCGACGGCGCCGACCGACAAGGAGCAACTGGACGTCATCAACGCGGCGTTGTGTCTGCGCCGCCCGCTGCTGGTCACGGGACGGCCCGGTTCCGGCAAGTCCACACTGCCGTACCGGATCGCCCACGAGCTGGGCCTGGGACGGGTCCTGTACTGGCCCGTCACCAGCCGTACGACGCTCCAGGACGGGCTGTACTCCTACGACGCGATCGGCCGCGTGCAGGCCACGGCGACCTGGCGGGCCATGATCGGTGTGCCGGGCAGCACGATGACTTCCGAGGGTGCGGGAGAGGCCCCGTCGGTCGGTGACTTCCTCAGTCTCGGTCCGCTGGGCACCGCTCTCTTGCCGTACGAACGGCCTAGGGTCCTGCTCGTCGACGAGTTGGACAAGAGCGACATCGATCTGCCCAACGACCTGCTGAGCGTGCTGGAGGAGGGAACGTTCGAGATACCCGAACTGGTGCGGTCCGAGGCCAGGTCACCGTATGTGGAGGTGCACACCGACGACCCCGACATCAGGGTGTCCGTGCAGGGTGGGCGGGTGCGCTGCCGGGCCTTTCCGATCGTGGTCATCACGAGCAACGGGGAGCGGGAGTTCCCCGCGGCCTTCCTGCGCCGGTGTCTGCGTCTGGACATTCCGCAGCCCGGCGTCGAGGAGTTGGCGGCGATGGTGGCCGCGCACTTCTCGCCCGAGGTGGCGGAGAGAGCCCGTGACGTCATCGCGCAGTTCCACGAACGAAGCTCCAGGTCGGGCGGGTTGGCCGCCGATCAACTCCTCAACGCCGTCCATCTGATGACCTCCGGGGACCACCCCGCACAGGGCGAGCAGTGGGACCACCTGATGGCCGCCGTGTGGCGGCGCCTGTCCGACTACTGACCCGGGAACGGGGCTGTCGTCTCGGACCGTTCACCGTCGGCCGGGGTTCCGGTGGTGATGTGGGACGTGGCGATGCTCTTGGACGATCCGGATGGATCGAGCCGGGAAGAGACCGAAGACGGACGAGACCGAGGACGGGGGGACACGAGCGATGACGCGGCAACGGCCCGAGCCCTCCGGCGATCTGACGGCCATGGAGATCGCCGAGGCGATGTGGCTGGCGAGCGTGATCAGCCGGCGGGGCGGTGCGCTGGATGGCCCGCCCGACCCCGGTCCGCGCCCGACGGACGTTCCCCCCGACTCCCGGGAGTCCATGCCGTCGCCATCCGCCGACCCCGTCCCGGCGCCCCCGGACGCCGCCGAGGTGCGGCTGCCCGACCGTTCGGCGCCGGCTGTCGGCGCGCCCGACCGCGTCGGCACCGAAAGCGCCACGTCCCGGCAACCACGGCCGGCCGGGCACTCCTCGGAGGACGCCCCCGCGCCCGGCGGACGGTCCGGCCGCCTGCCCGCGCTGTCCAACCCCTTGGCCCTCGCCCGCGCCCTGCGGCCGCTGCGGACCCACACCGCCGAGAGCCGCACTCGTCTCTTCGACGAGGCCGCCACCGCCCGGCGGGCCGCCGAGGACGACTTCTGGCTGCCCGTGTTCCGGAGGGCCCGCAGCCGCCCCTGGGACGAGGCGACGCTGATCGTCGACGACAGCCCGACGATGAGCCTGTGGACCCGGACCGGCGCCGAGTTCGCCGAACTGCTGGCGCGTATCGACGCGTTCGCGACCGTACGGACGCTCAGGCTCGACACCACGAGCGGTGCCGACGATCGCCCGCCCGTGCTGCGCAACCGGGCCGACGAGGTCTCGCCCCGGTCCCTGGGCGGCCCGGGCCGGCGCAGTGTCGTCCTGGTCCTGACCGACGGCATCGGCGCGGCCTGGCGTACGGGGACGGCGCCGGCGCTGCTGCGCGATCTGGCCCGTACGCACACGACCGCGGTCGTGCAGGTGCTGCCCGAGCGAGCGTGGGCGTTGTCGGGGATCACGGCCCGGTCGGTACCGCTGCGCCTGGCGGCGGCCGGGCCCGGCAACACCGGACTTCTCGTGTCCCGGCCGTCGGACGAGGACGCGTTCGACGAATTGGCTTTTGAAGAGGAGGGATGGGGATGGGGCGCGGAGGGGCCGGCGGAGCCGCTGGTGCCCGTCCTGGGGCTTCGCCCCGGTTTCCTGGGTCAGTGGTCGCGGTTGGCGGTCGGGCGGCGCACGTCCGAGCCGTTGAAGCTGCCTGTGATGCTCGACGGCGACAGCGGCTCCGAGGGGTCCGGGGCGGCGGCAAGGGCAGCCGCCCCGAATGCCGAGGACATGGTTCGCCGAGCGCGTGCCCGTCTGTCGCGGACCGCGTTCGACGGTGCCGTCCGGCTGGCCGCGCTGCCGCTGTCCGAAGCCGTCGTGCACCGACTGCCGCCCCTGCTGGACCCGGGGTTCGAGCTGGAGCACCTCGGCGAGCTGCTCGCTTCCAAGCTGTTGCTCATGGAGCCCGCGGGCGTCGAGGGCGGCTTCGCCTTCGATCCCGGCGTCCGTGAGGAGTTGCTCGCGCACGGCAATCGCGCGGACACGTTCCGGGCTCTGCGCATGGCGCGCCCGATCGTCACCGACCAGGTGCAGCACGAGTTCCTGACATATCAACTGCGGGTGTTCCGGGGCGAGGACGCGACACCGCCGGTCGTGACCGAGGCCGATCGTGCGCACGTGATGCTGTCGACCTCGGTGCTGCGGGCTGTGTCGGGACCGCCCGCGGCTGCCGGGATTCGTGCGGTGCCTTACGACGAGGCGGTGGTCCAACAGCCGGTGCCTGTAGCGGCCGTGGCCACGGCGGAGGCCGTCACGCTGTCCACAGTCGGCCGGTCGCGCCGCCCCTCCAGCATCTGGTACGGCCTACCGCTGCGGAATGTGCACTTCTCCGGCCGCGAACATGAACTCGCAGCCCTGGAGCAGCGGTTGATGCCGGACGGCCCCATGTCGGCCGTCGACGCGTTGCTCGGCATGGGAGGCATCGGCAAATCTCAGCTCGCCATTGAGTACGTGTACCTGCACAGCCACGCCTACGACGTCGTCTGCTGGATACCCTCGGATCAACCGGCACGCATCAGGGCCGCCTTTCAGGAGATCGCCCAACTGCTCGGGCTCCCGCTCTCCTCCGACGCCCCCGCGAACGAGGCCGTGCCCGCCGTCCTGGAGGCTCTGCGCGCCGGGGACCTGTGGCAGCGGTGGCTGCTCGTCTTCGACAACGCCGAGTCGGTGGGGGAGGTACAGCCGTTCTTCCCGCTCAGTGGCCCGGGCCGGGTTCTCGTCACCTCCCGGAACAGCCAATGGGCGCATGTGGCACGGACGTTGGAAGTGGATGTGTTTTCCCGGCAGGAGAGCCGCAGCCTGCTGCGTCGACGCGGCGAGCACATCACTGACGACCACGCCGACCGCCTGGCGGAGGCCCTCGGGGACCTGCCGCTCGCGCTGGAGCAGGCGTCCGTCTGGCTGCTCGACACCGGTATGCCGGTGCCCGAGTACCTTCACCTGTTTCAGGAGAAGCACGACGAGTTGCTGTCCGTGAGCCCCATCCAGCACTACGACATGCCCGTGGCCGCCGCCTGGAACATCGCCCTGGACCGGCTTCGTGAGGAGTCGCCGCTCGCGCTGCGCATCCTTCAGGTCTGCTCCCAGCTCGCTTCGGCACCGGTGCCCCGGAGTCTGTTCCTGGCCGCCGGTGGGGAGCATGCGGGCCCGGACGCGCTTCCGGCGACCGACCCCATTCGGCTGGGCCGGGCGGTCAGGGCGCTCAACCGGTACAGCCTCGCCCGGATCGACCATCGCGCCGACTCCGTCCAGGTCCACCGTTTGGTGGGCATCGCGGTGACCCACCGCATGCCCCCGGCCGAGCGCCACGACATACGCCGTACCGCCTGGCGACTGCTGGCCGCCCAGCCGCCGGGCGCGCACCTGACCGACCATCTGATCGCCTCGGGAGCCGCGGCGGCCACCGAGGAGTCGGTACGGTCCGCCGTACGCGCCCAGTTGGAATGGCTCGCGTCCAACGGAGCGACGGAGGACGAGCGGCGGCTGTCCCGCGAGGTGTACGGCACCGGCGGCCCATAGGGACGCCGTTATTCCTCAGCGATAAGTCGTGGAACACGAGATCTTGGTTTCCATGACCGCAGAACCGTCGAACCCGGGAAGACCACACCACATGAACGCCTCGCCGTCCTCAGCAGTCCAGATCGGTGCCCTCGTTCCCCTCACCCGGCCCGGCTGGGTCGAGGCGGGACGGCATCTGCTCGCCGGACTGGAGTTGGCCGTCCGCGACGTCAACGACGGCGGAGGGATCGACGGAAGACCGCTCGAGTTGCTGGTCCGGGACACCGCCGCCGACCCGGGCAAGGCCGCGGCGGCCGTGACGGAGCTGGCCGGTCTGGGAGTTGTCGCGTTGGCCGGGGAGTATCACAGCGTCGTCGCTCGTGCCGCTGCCGCCGAGGCCGATGCGCTGGGGCTGCCGTTCCTGTGCTCGTCGGCGGTACTCGACGGGCTCACCGAGAAGCCGACCGGCTGGGTCGCGCGCCTGCCCCCGGCGCAGTCGCACGGCTGGCGGATCTACGCGGACTTCCTTCTCGGTGCGGGCCACCGCCACATCGCCGTCGTGACGCAACCCAGCGTGTACTGGGCGTCGGGGACCCGCATCCTTCGGGACCACCTCGTTCCCCACGGCGGCAGGGTGACCGAACTCGACGCGGGTGCCCTCGACCCCGCGGCCGTGTGCAACGCACTCGTCGACAGCGGCGCGACCGCGCTCCTCCTCCTGGTCGGCCTTCCGGAGCCGGCCGTGTCGATCGTCGAGGCCGTCCGTGGCGACCGGCGTCTCGCGGACGTGCTGATCGGTGCCCCGGCCGGGCAGCCGGAGTTCGCCGAGTGGGCGGCGGCGCTGGGTGACGACGGTGTTGGTGTGCCGTTCCTGCGCTATCTGCCGGAGGGTCTCGGTCCGCTCGGGACGCGAGTCGAGGCGGCTCTGCGCGAGCGACTCGCCGCAGCGCCCTCGTTCGTGGCGTTCGAGGGGTACGACACGGTCGCCGTCCTCGCCGACATCGTGCGCGCCCAAGGACCGGACCGGGCGCGCATCGCCGCATCCTGGCCGACCGTCTCCGTCGAGGGCACCCGGGGACGGATCCGGTTCTCCCGGCCGCCCGGCAGCAGCGTCTGGCAGTGGGCCTGGGCACCGACACAGGTCGTGGACCGCGACCCGGCCCACCCCGACCGCTTCCGCGTGCGCCACGCCACCTGAAAACGGGCTGCGACCTGGGCGGATCACGGCGACAATCGTCCGGTGAAACTCCCCCGGCGTCGTGACCGCACCCTTGAAGAACTCGAAGGCGACCGCTGGCCGGCTCCCCCGGCCGACACCACCCGGCTCATCGCCACCGCGCACGCCCTGCGCCAGCGGCCGGTCGGCGAACTGACCGCCGAGGATCTGCGCTTGCTGATCGGGCAGGACGTGGGGCTGCCGCACCTCCTGCCCCTCGCCGTGGACGTCCTTCGGGTCGACCCGATGGCCGAGGGGGACGTGTACGAGGGTGCTCTGCTGTGTGCGGTCCTCACCAGGGACCCGGCGGTCTGGGCCGATCTTCCCGAACTCCACGCGGAGTTGCGCTCCATCGTCGCCCACCTGGGCTACCTGCGCGCCGATGTCCAACAGAAGGTGCGCGACTTTCTGGCCGCGTAGGGCAGCATCGGCGCATGCTCATCGTCTTCGGCGGACTGCCCGGTACCGGTAAGACCACGCTGGCGCGGCTGCTGGCCGCGCGGGTGGGCGGTGTTCATCTGCGGATCGACACGATCGAGCAGGCGATCGTCCGTTCCGGGCCGGCGCGGCAGCCGCTCGGGCCGGTCGGATACGTGGTGGGGTACGCCCTGGCGGAGGAGCATCTCCGCCAGGGGCTCACCGTGATCGCGGAATCCGTCAACCCGTTGGCCGTCACCCGCGATGCCTGGCGGGACGTCGGCGTCGGGGCTGGCGTCCCCGTCGTCGAGGTCGAAGTGATCTGCTCGGATCCCGCCGAGCACCGGCGGCGCGTGACCTCGCGCTCCGTCGACATCCCCGGCCTGGTGCTGCCCGACTGGCAGCAGGTGCTCAGCCGCGACTACGCGTCCTGGGATCGCGAGCATGTCGTGGTCGACACGGCGGGGCAGAAGCCGGAGGAGTCCCTCGCCTCGCTGATGCGGCGTCTCGGTGAGGCAGAGGTCACCGGCCTTCCAGCCGGTTGTCCTCGATCTCCCCTCCCCTAGCCCGCAGCACCGTGTCGCCGTCCGCCATGTTCGCCCTGTTGCCGCTGATCGTGCCCCGGCGGGTGGCGCGGAGCCGGAAGCGTGCCGGGCGGCCGCCGGTCAGCCGGTTGCGGGCGACCCGGCCGCCGGATGCCGTCTCGATCTGAAACGTCGCATCCGCTCCCGCGTCGGATCCGGTGGCGCGGACCGTGACCGCCACTAGGCCGCCCACCAGCACGGCGAAGCCGATGCCGAGGCCCCAACTCCACTTCTCCGTGAGGAGGTTCGTCACGTAGCCCACGGCCACGCTCAGCAGGACCGTCAGCGCCGCCAACCACTTGGTGCTCATCTCAACCACCCGCTGATCTCTGTAGGAGCGTCTGGTACCGGTGCAGGTCGCCCCGGTGGTGGAGCAGGGAGACGTCGATCGACGCGGCGCAGGCGCGCGCCCGTGCCGTCCGTCCCATCTCCTCGTACGTCAGGGCCAGTTCGAGTCGCGCCACGGTGGCGAGGCCGAGCACCCCACCGCCCTCGGCCACGGCGCACGCCCGGGTCAGGAGGACCGTGCCCTCCTCGGCCGCCCCCATGCCCGTACGGGCGAGGCCGGTCACCAGGAGGGCGCGGGCCTCGGAGAACACGTCGCCGCATCCTTCGTCGGACAGGACGGCGCGTGCTTCCACCGCCAAGGCGTACGACTCCTCGAAGCGCTCCCGTTCCCGCGCCACGTCGGCCAGGCACAACAGGGTGTCGACGCGCAGGAGTTCGACGTTCTCCAGCGCGTCCAGGCCGCCCCGTACCTCGGTGGCGAGGATGGCGGCGCGATCGTGGTC
Organism: Streptomyces sp. CAI-85; assembly: GCF_013363615.1. NCBI lineage: Bacteria > Bacillati > Actinomycetota > Actinomycetes > Kitasatosporales > Streptomycetaceae > Streptomyces > Streptomyces sp. CAI-85. Next base: position 54,148 of record NZ_JAANNX010000001.1, read on the forward strand.
GCCGGTGAGTGCGGCGGTCTCGGCGAGACCGAGCAGGGCGCGCAGCCTGTGCTCCTCGCCGACGTCACGGCCCAGCGCCAGCATGCGCCGGTACGCCGATTCGGCGGCGGTCGTGTCTCCCCGAATCTGCGCGAGGTGTCCGAGGGAGCCGAGGGCGTCGATCTGCCCCATCACGAAGTCGGCCTCGTCGCAGAGGCGCAGCGCCGAGAGCAACTGGGTCTCGCCCGTCTCCAGGTCCCAGGCGAGCACCGCGTCGCGGCCCAGGCCGATGCGTCCCAGCAGCTCCCCGGTGAGGTACTCGGTCTCGCTGCCGAGTTTCACGGCGCGCGCGTGCGCCTCCCGGGCCCGCTCCAGGGAGGTCCGCGCCCACATGTCCCCCAGGACGGTCCACACGTCGCACTGCCAGGCGGGGACGCCCGCCGCCTCGAACAGGTCCAGGGCCGCCCGGTAGTGCGCCTCGGCGTCGGTGTCGTGGCCGTGGGCGCGGGCCACGTGTCCCAGCCCGTACCGCACCTCCGCGAGGCCCTCCAGGTCGCCGCAGGGCTCGGCCGCCTCCAGCGCGCGCCGGTAGGCCCGTTCCGCCTCGCCCCAGCGGCTCAGGTCGGAGACAGCCCTGGCCAGGGCGCAGCAGGCGGCGGCCACACCGCGCCGGTCCGCGACCCGCTCGTACAGCTCCAGTGCCCGGCGCAGGGGGTCCTCGGCCTCGGCGGGGTTGCTGCGCTCGCGCAGGGTGGTGCCGATGCCGCACCACGCCTCCGCCTCGCCGTGCGGGTCGCCGAGGCCGCGGGACAGGTCGAGGGCGGTGCGGTGGGCGTCGAGCGCGGTGTCGAACTCGCCCCGGTCGAAGGCCACATGGCCGACGCCGTTCCACGCCTCGGCCCGCAGACCCGCGTCCTCCGCCGCGAGCGCCGTACGGAAGTGTTCCTCGGCGCGGGTGACCCTGCCCGCGGCGTGGTGGATCCTGGCCAGGCCGCAGTGGGCCCCGGCGATGCCCCCGGGTATGCCCAGCGTCTCGCTCAGCCGCAGTGCCGTGCGATGGGCGTGCTCCGCCTCCGGCGCGGACCCCGTGTCGAGCAGGACGCGCCCCAGGCCGTTCCACACGTCCGCCTGCGCGCCGGGACCGCCGACGTGCTCGATCACCGGGGTGAGCCGCCGGTACGTCTCCAGGGCCAGGGGCAGGTCCCCGCCGCACTCGGCCGTCGCGGCGAGGCGGGCCAGCGACGGGGCCACGCTGTCGTCGTCCGGCCGGTCGGCCAGTGCCTCGGCGTACGTCTCCGCCGCCTCGTCGAAGTACTGGAGGACGTCGGCTGTTTCGGCCAGAGGAAGCAGCAGCCGGCCCCGGGCCGTGGCCTCGCAGACGCGCAGCGCCCGCCGGAGCAGAGGGTGCGCTCGGACGTATCGCTGCTGCCGCCAGGCGATGAGACCGGCGACCGACGCGGCGGCGGCCGTCACGGACGGCAGGGACCGCTCCACCTGGTCCGCCACGTCGTCCGTCAGGGCCACCTCGGCGAGTTGGAGCGCCGGTCCCCACTCCCCCGCCTCGTACGCCGCGTCGAGCCGGGCACGCCACTCCTCCTCGGTGCGGCGGTCGCCCGTGGCGAACCGGTGGTGGCTCTCCTCGAGGAGGTCCCCGGCCTGCGCGTAGTACGCGGCCGCCCGCTCGTGGCAGGCGAGCAGACCGGCGGGATCCTCCTCCCGGAACGCGGTGAGCAGTGCGGTGCGCACCAGGGGGTGCAGGACCCAGTGCGTGCCGCCGCCCGCGCGTCGGTAGCGGCGGACGAAGGAGTGGCGGGGAAACCGGCGGTCCCAGCCGCGGGGCGGCCGCCGCGGGCCCAGGACCGCGCGTACGGCGCCGGTGCGGACGTTCCTGAGCACGGCGGCGGCCCGCAGGACCGTGCGGTAGCCGTCCGGGAGGCTCGCCTCGAAGGCGCGCGGGAGCCACTGTTCCACGGGGGCGGTGCGGGCCCGCTCCAGGATCCAGGCGGTGGTCACGTCGGCCGTCGCGCCTCTGCGGTTCGCCGCGTCGGCGACCGCGGCGACCCAGACGGGGACACCCCGGCAGGAGCGGTGCACGGCCTCGGCCACCTTCGGGGAGTCGATCCCGCACGACGCCAGGAACGCAGCGGTCTCGCGTAAGTGCCAGGAGCGCAGGGTCACTTCGCGTACGGCGGTGGTGTCGTCCAGGGGCAGTTCCTCCCGGGTGGCCAGCACGAAGCGGAGCCCGGGTGCGGCGCGGAGGAGGCCGGGGAGGAGCACGGTGCCGAACCAGTTGGCGGCGCCTGCCTCGGCGGGGCGGTCCTCCGGGGCGGGTGTGTCGAGGAAGCGCAGCCACTCGCAGCCGTCGATCATCACGATCCGGACGTCCTGCCCCACACCTCTCCGCCCCACGCGTCCCCGCGCCGCGCGGATCAGCGCCTCGGCCACCGCCGCGCGGTCCAGCGGCGGGCGCGAGGCGTCGACCGTGATGCGGTTGCCGGTCACGGATCCGCCGCGGGTCGCTCGCAGGACGATCCGCACCACGCTGTCCCTGGGCACCAGGCCGGCCGCGCGCCGGAAGCGCCGCAGCCTCCACCGGCCCGTCCGCCGCCCCGAGATGAGCGCTTTCGCGAGGCCGTCGGCGAGTTGCCGGTCGAGTTGGCTCGCCGGGAGCTGCGCGTCCATCGCCCCGGCCAGGTCGATCGACGTCACCGGACACGTCAACTCGCCGCTCATGTGCCGCAGCAGCCGGGACTTGCCGAGTCCCGAGACCCCCCGGACCACGACCACGGCGGGCCCCGCGCCCGGCAACTGAAGGGCGCGTACGGCCTCTTCCGCCTCCCGTCGGTGCCGATATCGTCCTACGTCGCCATACAGCACGGCTCACCCCCGTCCGCCCGTCTCGCGACGGAGCGTACCCACTGGTGGCCCCGACCGTGCCGTCAAGACCGAAACACCCGGCGCGCGGGCCGCGTTCAGTCCGCGAGCAGCAGGTGGTACGTGTCGCCCGGTGCGACGCACACCACCCGGTCGGGCAGGCGGATGTCGATCGGTTCGCGGTCGGACTGCGGCACCGTAACGCCCAGTCGGCCGCGTTCCAAACGGAGTTCGACGCCCCAGTGGCCCTGGTAGTGGAGGGAGAAGCCGTAGGAGGACAGTTCCGGCAGCGGTACCGGGTCGAGCCAGAGGGCGCCTTCGCGGGTCTCCAGTCCGGGCAGTCCCCGCTGGACGAGGTCGAGGGTGCCGGCCATGGCGCCCAGGTGGATGCCCTCGCCGGTGGTGCCGCCCTGGAGGTCGGCGATGTCGCCGCGCAGGGCCTCCAGGCAGTACGTCCAGGCCGCGGCGCGGCGGGCGCGGGCCAGGACCCAGCCGTGGACCAGGCCGCTGAGCGTGGAGCCGTGGCTGGTGCGGTGCAGGTAGTGGTCGACCGTCCGGTGCCAGGTCTCGTCGTCCAGCCGGTATCCCAACCGCTCGAAGAGGCCGCGGAGTTCACGCGGTGAGAAGAGGTAGCCGAGCATCAGGACGTCGGCCTGTTTGGACGCCTTGTAGCGGTTGACGGTGTCGTCCTCGGCCTCCATGATCCGGTCCAGGCGCCGGATGTCGCCGTACCGGTGCCGGTAGCCCTCCCAGTCGAGTTCGGCGAGGTCGCCGTAGCCCTCGAACTGGCTGATGACGCCTTCGTGGAAGGGGACGTGGAGGGTGCGGGAGACGTCCTCCCACTGTTCGAGTTCGCCGTCGTCGAGGCCGGTGCGCTCGGCGAGTTCGCGGCGCCGGGGCTCCGGGAGGGTGCGCAGGACGTCGAGGGTGCGGGAGAGCACCCAGGCGGCGGTGACGTTGGTGTAGGCGTTGTCGTCGAGTCCGGGCCGCAGCGCGTCGGGGTAGGCGTCGTGGTACTCGTCGGGGCCCATCACGCCCCGGATGCGGTGCCGGCCGAGCCGCTCGTCCCAGGTGGCCGAGTCGGCCCAGAAGCGGGCGATCTGGAGCAGCATCTCCGCGCCCTTGGTGTGCAGGAACTCGGTGTCGCCGCTGGACTCGCAGTACTGCCACACGTTGTACGCCACGGCCGAGCCGACGTGCCGCTGGAGCCGTGAGTGGTCGGGCAGCCAGCGCCCGGAGCGGGGGTTGAGATGGACCTCCTGGGTCTCCTCTCGGCCGTCGCTGCCGCTCTGCCACGGGTAGAGGGCGCCGCGCCGACCGGCCGCGCGGGCGGCGGCGCAGGCCCGGTCCAGGCGGCGGTGCCGGTAGCGGAGCAGGGCGCGCGAGACCTCGGGGAAGTGCAGGTTGAGGTACGGCAGGACGAACAGTTCGTCCCAGAAGACATGGCCGCGGTACGCCTCCCCGTGCAGCCCTCGGGCCGGTACGCCGACGTCGAGTTCGGCCGTGTGCGGGGAGAGGGTCTGGAGGACGTGGAAGAGGTGCAGGCGGAGGATGTCGCCGGCCTCGCCGGGGACGTCGAGTTCGGCGCGCCGCCACAACTGGTCCCAGGCCGTCAGATGTGTTTCGAGCAGGTCGTCGAAGTCGGGGGCGGCGGCGACGCGGTCGATCGCGGCGTCGAGCGGGTCGCTGATGGCGGGGTCGCGGGAGGTGTGCAGGGCGATGGTCTTGTCGACGGTGGCGGTGCGGCCGGGCCGCAGGCTCAGCCGGACGCGCTGTGCGGCCCGCGCCCCCTCGTGGCGGTCGGTGACCGGGGCGTCGGCGCTCAGCCGGGCCGCCATGCCGATGCGGATGTCGGAGGTGCGGGTGCGGCAGCGCAGCCACACCAGGCCGGGTTCGGCGGAGCCCGTGTCGGGCGAGGTGAGGTGGCGGCCGTCCAGGTCCCGGTAGCGGGCGACGCCCGAGTTGGTGACGCCGCCGTCGAGCGCCGCCTCCACGTCGAGGTCCCCGGTGAAGCCCTCGGCCGTGAACTCGGTGCGCAGCGCGGCGAGATGGGGGTCGGCCATGTGGACGAGCCGCTGTTGCCTGACCGACAGGACCCGGCCCTCGCCGAGCGCGTAGCGGGTGCGGCGTTCCAGGAGGCCGGAGGCCAGGTGCACCATCTGCCGGTGGTCGAGCACCTCGGCCGTCTCGGGGGTGAGCCAGGATCCGTCCACGAGCCGGAAGCGCAGCGGCAGCCAGTTGGGGACGTTGACGATGTCCTCGTTCTCGACCCGGCGGCCCGCGATCTCCGTGGTGAGCCGGTTGTAGCAGCCGGCCACGTAGGTGCCGGGGTGGTGGATGTCGTCGGCGGCGCATTCGGGCAGGGCGCCGCGGGTGGCGAAGTAGCCGTTGCCGAGGGTGCACAGCGATTCGCGCAGGCGCTCGTCGGCGGGGTCGTAGCCCTCGTACTCCCAGGTCCAGCCGGTCACCGGGGCGCCCCTCCGCCGTCCGCGCCCTGTCGGTCGAGCAGCTCGCCGAGGTCGTCCACGACGATGTCGGCGCCGTGCCGCAGCAGTCTGGCGCGGGTGTCCGGGCCCGCGGCGCGGTCCACGCCGACGACGAGGGCGAAGCCGCCGTTCCGGCCCGCCTCGACGCCGGCGAGGGCGTCCTCCACGACGGCGGCGCGGTCGGGCGGGACGCCGAGCCGGCGGGCCGCTTCGAGGAACAGGTCGGGCCGCGGTTTCCCGGCGAGGCCGAGGCGGGCCGCCTCGCCGCCGTCGACCAGGGCGGTGAAGAGGTCCAGCGCGCCCGCCCGGGTGAGCAGCTCGCGCGCGTGCCGGGACGCGGAGGCCGCGGCGACGGGGACGCCCGCCGCGCGCAGGGCGCGGACCAGCCGCAGGGTCCCCTCGAAGGCGTCGACGCCCCGCTCCCGGAGCCGCTCGGTGAAGAGCCGTTCCTTGTCGGCCGCCACGGCGCGCACCGTCTCCTGCGTGGGGTCGAGGCCACGGGAGGCCAGGAAGGCGGCGGCGCCGTCGAGCCGTGACCTGCCGTCCACGTATCGCAGGTAGTCGTCGTGGGAGTCGAACGGGCGGCGCTGTGCGGGGTCCGTGGGCGGGTGTCCGGCGAGGAAGGTGTCGAAGGCGGTCTTCCAGGCGGCCGCGTGCACCGTGGCGGAGTCGGTGATCACTCCGTCCGTGTCGCACACGACCGCGTCGACGTCACGCAGCACGGGCACGAGCGCGGCACGGGACCTGGCGGCCATCTTCACTCCCCCTCCGGCCCGGCGGCCATCGTCGCCGCCCCTGCGGGCGGGCACCTTCCACGGTCACACCGTCTGCGGTACCACCGCCACCGGGCACGCCGCGTGGTGGAGCAGGGTGTGGCTGACCCGGCCGAGCTGGAGGCCGAGGTGCCCGTGCCTGCGCCGGGCTCCGACGATCACCAGGTCGGCGGCGGCCGAGCGGTGGACGAGGACGCCGTGGGCCGCTCCCTCGACCGTCACGCGCCGTACCCGGACGTCCGGATGCCCGGCCGCGGCGTCCCGGACGAGCGCGTCGAGCAGCGCCGACGCCCGTTCCTCGTGCCGGCGCGCCGGCTGCGCGGCGAGCGCGGGGTCGTCGGCGCTCTCGTGGGCGGGGCAGCGCCAGGCGCGTACGACGTCCAGGGTGCAGCCGCGGGCCCGCGCCTCGCGGAAGGCGAAGCGCGCGGCCTCGGCGCCGGTGACGGGATCGCCCGCGCCCAGCAGGATCCGTTCGTGGGTGCCGGCCAGGCCCGCCTTGTCGCCGCGGACCACGATCACCGGGCAGTGCGCGCGGGCCGCGACGGCCAGGCCGACCGAGCCGAGGAGCAGTCCCTCCAGCCGGCCTCGGCCGCGCGCCCCGGTGACCAGGGCGAACGCGTTGTTGCCCTCGCGCAGGAGGGCGGCGGCCGCGTCGTCGGGGACGATGTCGGTGGTGACCTTCACCTCGGGGTGGCGCCGTACGGCGCGTTCGGCGGCGGTGGCGACGAGGTTCTCGGCGTACACGCGCTCGGAGGGGCGGTCGAGGCCGGTGGAGGGTGCGGGGCGCTCGTAGCGCTCCCAGCGCGAGGCGTGGACCAGGCGCAGCGGGAGGCCGAGCCGGGCGGCCTCGTCGGCCGCCCAGTCGACCGCCGTCAGACTCGCGTCGGATCCGTCGACACCCAGGACCAGGGGAAGCGTCAGCGTCATCGTCCCCACCGCCTTCCGTACCGCACGGGGTCATGCCTTCACGGGGCCATGTCTTCACGGTGTCACTGGCGGGCCCGCTGGTGCGAGAGGCGAACGGGCCGTCGGTCGGGACCTTCGGCCCATGCGTACCGCGTGTCTCAGTCGTGCGGCACCACGGCCACCGGCGCCGACGCGTGCTGGAGCACGCCGTGCGTCACCGGGCCGATGCGGCCGCCCACGCGCGCGTGGGACCGCTTGCGGCCGACGACGACCAGGGAGGCGTCCCGCGAGGCGTGCACGAGGTGCCGGCCCGGGCTGCCGACCACGGCCTGCGCGCGCACCTCCACGCCGGGGAACTTGTCCTTCCAGGGGAGCAGGACGTCGTCCAGCCCGCGCCGGGTCTCCTCGGCCAGTTCGGCGTCGAGCCCGCCCTCCAGGGCCGCCGCGTGACCGTAGACGGCGGCCGGGTCCCAGCCGTGGACGACCCGCAGGACGGCGGCGCGGCGCCGGGCCGTCTCGAAGGCGAACCGGATGACGGAGTCGTCCGGCTCCCGCAGGTCGAGCCCGAGGACGACGTCCCGGTAAGCGGTGGTGGCCGACGGGCCGCCCGTGGCGTCCGGGAGGTGTTCGTCCTCGGCCTGCTCGCCGGCCCGCACGAGGACGACGGGGCGTTCCGCCCGCGCCACCACGGCGAAGGCGACGGAGCCGACCAGGAAGCCGGTCACCGTGCCGAGGCCGCGCGACCCGAGGACGAGCAGTTCGGTGTCCTCGGCGGCGGCCGCCAGCAGGGCCGGGACCGCCTGTTCAGCGGTCTGCCGGGACATGATCCGCAGGCCGGGGTGGCGTTCCGCCAGCGCGGCCTCGGTCTCGCTCAGCATCTGCGCGGCCCATGCGCGCTGCGCCTCGATCACGCCGGGCGCGGGCACGCCCATGAAGGGGGTGTACGGCGGTCCCGGCAGGTCCCCCTCCGCGTGCAGGAGACGCAGGTCGGCGTCTCGTTGCGCCGCTTCGCGGGCGGCCCAGTCGGCGGCGGCGAGGCTTTCGGGTGAGCCGTCGAGACCGACGGTGATGGCGGGCATGCGGACCTCCTTCAGGGATGCGCTGTCAGTCTCGTCGTCGCGCGGGGGCCGCAGGAAGGGCCGGAGGTCCCTGCGGGGCGCCGACCGGCCCTCGGGGGCGGGGAGCTGACGTCGTGTCCCGGGGTGGGGCCGTTCGTCAGGCGGCGGCGCCGGGGTCGCCGGCCCGGGCGGTGTCTTCCTGCGGTGCCCGGTGCGGGTCGGCGGGGCGGGCCGGTCCGGACAGGGCGCAGTCCACGTCCACCACGCCCTCCACCGTCCGCACCAGCCGTGTCACCAGGGCGACGAGCGAGGCGTCCCACACGCGGCCGGTGAGGGTCACGACGCCGTCGTGGACCTCCACCCGGACCGGGCCGGTGGGCGCGGCGGGGAAGCGGGCGACGACCTCGCGGCGTATCTCGTCGGCGATCTCCGTGTCGTCGCGCAGGAACACCTTGATCAGGTCGGAGCGGCTGACGACGCCCAGGAGCACGCCGTCGTCGTCGACGACCGGGAGCCGCTTGAGATGGCGGTGCGCCATGAGGCGTGCGGCGCGGGCCACGGTGTCGCCGGCGCGCACGGTGACGGCGGGGGCGGTCATCAGGTCGCGGGCGACCACCGCGTCCGCCTTGGCCGCCGGGTCGGGGCGGACCGGGGACCGTCCGAAGCGGTCCGGGTCGCCGTCGCGCAGCATCTCCTTGGGCAGGAGATCGGCCTCGGACACGACACCGACGACGCGGCCGTCCTCGTCCAGCACGGGCAGGGCGCTGACCCTCCAGCGCCGCATGGTGCGGGCGATGTCCTTGAAGGCCACTTCGTCGCGCAGGGCGACCACGGTGTGTGTCATCACGTCGCTCACGAGGGAGAGCATGGCGTCCTCCAAGTGCTCCGGATGCCGTCCCCCGCCACCTTCCAGGCTCCGCCGGGCGGGCCCGCGCGGGGAGGGGCCGGACGGCCCTGCCGTGGGGCCGAAGGCCACCGAAGGCGCCGGCTCGCGCGCCGGTCACCGGCTTCCGCAGGGCGCCGGACGTGCGGCGGTGCGGTGATGTGTCACGGTAGTGGTCTGGGGCAGGACGCGGCGGCGACCGGGCCCGACCGGCCCTGTGGACAGGGACCGGCGGCACCTGCCCTCTCGGTCCCGGCGGCCGGACGCTGGAGAGGTATCCGGCCCGCAGCCCATCGGAGGAGACCGCGTCATGGTCCGTTATGTGTACGACTTCGCGTCCGGCGGCCGTGACATGGCCGACCTGCTCGGCGGCAAGGGCGCCAACCTGGCCGAGATGGCCCGGCTGGGGCTGCCTGTCCCGCCCGGTTTCACCGTGACCACCGAGGCGTGCCGGGTCTTCCTCGCCACCGGCAGCGAGCCGGACACCCTGGCCGGGGAGATCGCGGAACACCTCGCCACGCTGGAGCGGGCCGCGGGACGGCGCCTCGGGCAGCCCGACGATCCGCTGCTGCTGTCCGTGCGCTCCGGGGCGCGGTTCTCCATGCCCGGCATGATGGAGACGATCCTCGACGTCGGTCTCGACGACGACTCCGTGCTCGGCCTCGCGAAGACCTCCGGGAGCGAGCGGTTCGCCTGGGACTCCTACCGCCGCCTCGTACAGATGTTCGGCAGCACGGTGATGGGTGTCGACAGCGCCCTGTTCGAGAACGCCATCGCCGAACTGAAGCGCGCTCGCGGCGCGCAGGACGACCTGGCGCTGACCGCGGCGGACCTCGCCGAACTCGTCGGGATCTACAAGGACCTCATCCGCCGGGAGACCGGCGAGGACTTCCCGCAGTCCCCGGCCGAGCAACTCGGCCGGGCCGTGCGCGCCGTCTTCACGTCCTGGACGGGCGAGCGCGCCCGGCTGTACCGGCGCCGCGAGCACATCCCGGACGACCTGGGCACCGCCGTGACCGTCCAGACCATGGTCTTCGGCAACCTCGGCTCCGACTCCGGCAGCGGCGTCGCCTTCACCCGCGACCCGGCCACCGGCAGGACCGGCCTGTACGGCGACTATCTGGCGAACGCGCAGGGCGAGGACGTCGTCGCCGGCATCCGCAACACCGTTCCGCTCACCGCGCTGGAGGAGCTGGACCCCGTCTCGTACGGACAACTACGGGACCACATGGGCACGTTGGAGGCGCACTACCGGGATCTGTGCGACATCGAGTTCACCATCGAGCGGGGCCGGCTGTGGATGCTCCAGACCCGGGTGGGCAAGCGCACCGCCGGGGCCGCGTTCGCGCTCGCGGCCGAGCTGGCCGACGAGGGTCTGATCACCGCCGACGAGGGTCTGTCCCGGGTCGACGGGGACGGCCTCGCCCGGCTGATGTTCCCCCGCTTCGACACCTCGGCGGTCGGCACGGCGCTCGCGCACGGACTGCCGGCCTCCCCCGGCGCGGCCGTGGGCGCGGCGGTGTTCGACTCGGCGGAGGCGGTGCGCCGGGCCGCGGCGGGCGAGGACGTCGTCCTGGTGCGCCAGGAGACCACCCCCGACGATCTGCCCGGCATGATCGCCGCGCAGGCGGTGCTGACCAGCCGCGGCGGCAAGACGAGCCACGCGGCCGTCGTCGCCCGCGGCATGGGCACGGTGTGCGTGTGCGGGGCCGAGGAGCTGGACGTCGACCTCGCGGCCCGACGGTTCACGGTGGGCGACACCGTCGTGGAGGAGGGCACCGTCATCTCCGTCGACGGCTCCGAGGGCGCCGTCTACCCGGGTGCCGCGCCGCTCGTCGCCTCCGAGGTGATGCGCTACTTCGAGACCGGCGAACGGTCCCCCGGACTGGTCGAGTCCGTCGCCCGCGCCATGGAACGGGCCGACGGCGTCCGCACGTTGGAGGTGCGCGCGAACGCCGACACACCCGAAGACGCCGCCCGGGCCCGGCGGTTCGGCGCCCAGGGCGTCGGGCTCTGCCGGACCGAGCACATGTTCCTCGGCGAGCGCCGCAAGCTCGTGGAGGCGATGATCCTCGCCCGCGACGACAGCGAGCGCGAGAAGGCACTGAGCGCGCTTCTTCCGCTCCAGCGGCGGGACTTCATCGGCATCCTGGAGGCGATGGACGGTCTTCCGGTCACCATCCGGCTCATCGACCCGCCGCTGCACGAGTTCCTGCCCGACCGCACCGACCTCGCCGTACGCCTCGCCACCACCGAGGCCCAGGGCGACGTGCCGGCCGCCCACGACACCGAACTCCTCGACGCCGTCAACCGGATGCACGAGGAGAACCCGATGCTCGGCCTGCGCGGGGTGCGCCTGGGCCTGGTCGTGCCGGGGCTGGTCGCGATGCAGGTGCGGGCGATCGCGGAGGCGGTCGTGGAGCGCACCCGGGCCGGGGGCAGCCCGCGGGCGGAGATCATGGTGCCGCTGGTCGGCGCCGTGGAGGAACTGCGCATCGAACGGGCCGAGGTGGAACGCGTCCTGGCCGAGGTCTCCGAGGAGTCCGGCGTGCCCGTGCGCTGCCCGGTCGGCACGATGATCGAGCTGCCCCGGGCCGCGCTCACGGCCGGACGGATCGCCGAGGAGGCGGAGTTCTTCTCCTTCGGCACCAACGACCTCACCCAGACCACCTGGGGCTTCTCCCGCGACGACGTCGAGGCGGCGTTCTTCTCCGCCTACCTCGACAAGGGCATCTTCGCCACCTCCCCCTTCGAGACCCTCGACCGGGACGGAGTGGGCCGGCTGGTCCGCATCGCGGTCGACGAAGGCCGCGCCGCGCGGCCCGAGTTGAAGATCGGCGTCTGCGGCGAGCACGGCGGGGACCCGGCCTCCGTCCACTTCTTCCACGCCGCCGGCCTCGACTACGTCTCCTGCTCGCCGTTCCGGGTGCCGGTCGCGCGGCTGGAGGCCGGACGGGCCGCGCTGCCCGAGCCGGGGACGGGCAGCGACAGCAGGTGACGGGCGAGAGACGCAGGAGGTGGTCGGCATGGCCCGCATCGTCGGCGAGGTGATGACCCGCGACGTCGTGGAGGCGCACCGCGACACGTCGTTCAAGGACGTCGTACGGCTGCTGGACCGGCACCGGGTCAGCGGGCTGCCCGTCGTGGACGAGGACGACAAGGTGATCGGGGTGATCTCCCAGACCGACCTGCTCCGCCGCCGGGCGGGCCGGACGGGGACGACCGCTCCGTCCCCGGCACGGCGGCTGCGGATGCTTCCGTCGGGGCGGTCGGCGCGGTGGGCGGGGTCGGTCCGGGCCGCCTGGACCGCCCGGTCGGCGCGGGCCCTGCGGTCGTCGGCCCGGGCCGCCGGGCGTCCCGCCACGGGGGCGTACCCCGCCACGGCCGGGGAGCTGATGTCGACCCCCGCCGTCACCGTCCACCCCGAGCAGCGGATCGCCGACGCCGCGCGCGTGATGGAGCGTCACGGGGTGGACCGGCTGCCGGTGGTGGACGAGGAGGACCGGCTGATCGGCATCGCCACGCGCAGCGATCTGCTGCGGGTCTTCCTGCGCACGGACGACGCGATCCGCCGCGAGGTCCGGGGCGAGGTGCTGCCCCGCACCCTGGGCCCGTCGGCGGCCGGCGTGAGCGTGTCGGTCGCGGACGGCATGGTCACGCTGCGGGGCTCCCTGGAGCACGGGCACGGCGGGGACCTGGCGCTCGCGATCCGGCTGACGTACCGGGTGGACGGAGTGATCGGCGTCGTCAACAGGCTGACGGTCCCGGCCGGTTCGGGACCCGTCCCGGGACCGTGAGGGCCTGTCGGCCCCGTGCCGGGACCTCCGGGACCTGGGGTGCGGCACCCCTGACGCGGGACGCTACGGGTGGACGAGCGGCAGGGCCCGAGTCCCGGGACCGGATCCCGGGCCGGCACCGGTGATGCCGCCGTCCCCCGCGCCGCCGACCGTGCGGCGCCGCCCCCTCGACGACGGAGGCTCGCCCCCATGACCCGCCACCACGACCGCGACACGAAGAACCGTGCCGTGAAGGACCGTGACGCGAAGACCCGTCCCGCGACCGACCGTCCCGCCACCGCACCGTCAGGGAACGCGCCGTCCGGGAACGCGCCGTCCGAGATCGCCGTGACGGTGGACCGTCTGGTGACGAACGGGCTCAAGGCGCTCGCCGACTACGAGTCCCTCGACCAGGAGCAGGTCGACCACATCGTGAAGAAGGCGTCGGTGGCCGCGCTGGACCGGCACACGGACCTCGCGCGGCTCGCGGTGGACGAGACCGGGCGCGGTGTCTTCGAGGACAAGGCCGCCAAGAACATGTTCGCCTGCGAGTACGTCACGCACAGCATGGGCCCGATGAAGACGGTCGGTGTCATCGCCCGCGACGACCTGGACGACATGACGCAGGTGGCCGAGCCGGTCGGTGTGGTGTGCGCGGTCACCCCGGTCACCAACCCGACCTCCACCACGATCTTCAAGGCGCTGATGGCGCTGAAGACCCGCAACCCGGTGGTGTTCGCCTTCCACCCCAACGCGCAGCGGTGCAGCGAGGAGGCGGCCCGGATCGTGCGGGACGCGGCGGTCGCCGCGGGGGCGCCTGAGCACTGCGTGCAGTGGATCGAGACGCCGTCGGTGGCGGCGACCGGTGCCCTGATGCGGCACCCCGGGGTCTCCCTGATCCTCGCCACGGGCGGCAACGCCATGGTGAAGGCCGCCTATTCGGCCGGCAAGCCCGCCCTGGGCGTCGGCGCGGGCAACGTCCCGGCGTACATCCACCGCAGCGCCGACGTGCGGCGGGCGGTCAACGACCTGGTGCTGTCCAAGTCGTTCGACAACGGCATGATCTGCGCCTCCGAACAGGCCGTCATCCTGGACGAGGAGATCCACGACGAGGTCCTCGCCGAGTTCCGCACCCTTCACGCGCATGTGGCGACCGCCGAGGAGAAGGCGAAGCTGGAGGCGTTCCTGTTCCCCGCGAGCCGGGCGGACGCCACCGGCGCGGGCTGCGAGCCCAAGGTCAACTCCGCGGCCGTCGGGCGGAGTCCGGCGTGGATCGCGGAGCAGGCCGGGTTCTCCGTGCCCCGGGACACCTCGCTGATCCTGGTCGAGGCGGACCGGGTCGGCCCGGACGAGCCCCTCACCCGGGAGAAGCTCTGCCCGGTCCTCGCGGTGCTGCGCGCCGGCACCTGGCAGCGGGGCTTCGACCTGGCCGCCGACATGGTGGCCTTCCACGGACAGGGCCACAGCGCCGTCATCCACACCGGGGATCCGGAGCTGGCGGAGGCGTACGGCCGGCGCATGAAGACGGTGCGGATCATCGTCAACGCCCCGTCCTCGCAGGGCGCGATCGGCGGCATCTACAACAGCCTGCTGCCGTCGCTGACCCTCGGCTGCGGATCCTGGGGCAGCACATCGGTGTCCGACAACGTCTCCGCCGCCCAACTCCTCAACGTCAAGCGGGTGTCGACGCGGCGCAACAACCTCCAGTGGTTCAAGGTGCCGCCGAAGATCTACTTCGAGCCGCAGTCGCTGCGCTACCTCACCTCGATGCCGGACGTGCACCGGGTCACCGTCGTCACCGACGCGACCATGACCCGTCTCGGTCTGGTCGGCCGGGTGGAACGCGTCCTGCGGCGGCGCCGCGAGCCGGTCACCATCCAGGTCATCGACAACGTCGAACCGGAGCCGAGCATCGACTCGGTGCGGCGCGGCGCCCGCCTCATGGGCGACTTCCGCCCGGACACCATCATCGCGCTCGGCGGCGGCTCCCCGATGGACGCCGCGAAGGTGATGTGGCTGCTGTACGAGCAGCAGGCCGAGGGCAGGGACGTCGACTTCGCCGACATGCGGCACAAGTTCTCCGACATCCGCAAGCGGGCCTTCCGCTTCCCGGTGCTGGGGAAGCTCGCCCGGCTGGTGTGCGTGCCGACCACGTCCGGCACCGGCGCCGAGGTGACCCCGTTCGCCGTCATCTCCGACCCGGCCACCGGCAAGAAGTACCCGCTGGCCGACTACGCGCTCACCCCCAGCGTGGCCATCGTCGACCCGCTCCTGACGTCCGCGCTGCCCCGCGCGCTGGCCGCCGACAGCGGCTTCGACGCCCTCACCCACGCCATCGAGGCGTATGTGTCCGTCTACGCCAGCGACTTCACCGACGGGCTCGCCCTGCACGCGATCCGGCTGATCTTCGACAACATCGAGGCGGCCGTCCATGAGGGCGCGGCCCGGCCGCGGGCCCAGGAGAAGATGCACAACGCGGGCACGCTGGCGGGCATGGCCTTCGGCAACGCCTTCCTCGGCATCGTCCACGCCATGTCCCACACGCTCGGCGCGACCTTCCACATCGCGCACGGCCGGACCAACGCGGTCCTGCTGCCGCACGTCATCCGCTACAACGGCACCGTGCCCACGAAGCTCACCGGCTGGCCCAAGTACGAGAGTTACCGGGCTCCCGAGCGCTTCCAGGACATCGCGCGCACGCTCGGTCTGCCCGCCGCGACCCCGGCCGAGGGCGTCGAGTCCCTCGCCTCGGCGGTGGAGCGGCTGCGGGACGCCGTCGGCATCGAACCGTCCTTCCAGGCGCTCGGCGTCGACGAGCCGGCCTTCCTCGACGCCCTGCCCCGCCAGGCCCTCAACGCCTACGAGGACCAGTGCGCGCCGGCCAACCCCCGGATGCCGATGCTCGACGACATGCAGGAGCTGATGCGCGCGGCGTACTACGGCGGCCGTACCGCGGACCGCGAGGAGTAGGGCAACGGCACGCGCACGGTGGCGCGCCCCCACGGCGGGAGACTGTGGGGGCGCGCGGTTCCGATCGACCGAAGAACACGAGGAGTTGTGGGATGGCGAAGGCCTATCTGGTGGGCGGCGGGATCGCGGCCCTGGCCGCGGCGACGTATCTGATCCGCGACGGCGGCTTCGAGGGGAGCGACATCCATCTCTTCGAGGGCCATCGGGCGCTGGGCGGCAGCCTGGACGCGAGCGGCGGTCCGGACGTGGGCTACAGCATGCGCGGCGGGCGGATGTTCGACGGCGAGTCCCGCTGCACCTACGACCTGCTGTCGGGCATCCCCTCGCTCGACGACCCGGCCGTCTCGGTGACCGACGAGATCCTCGCCGGACACGCGGAGTCCCCCTGGGACGACGCGGCCCGGCTGGTCGACGCGGACGGCAAGATCGTCGACACGACGTCGATGGGCTTCTCGGAGCGCGACCGGCTGGAGCTGGTGCGCTGTCTGGCCGTGTCCGAGGGCCACTTGGACGGCAAGCGGATCAGCGACTGCTTCGGCGAGCACTTCTTCACGACCGCGTTCTGGTTCATGTGGTGCACCACGTTCGCGTTCCAGCCCTGGCACAGCGCCGTCGAGTTCCACCGCCATCTGCGGCGGTTCGTGCACCTGTTCCCGGAGTTCTCGTCCCTGTCGGCGATGCGCCGGACCCGTCACAACCAGTACGACTCGATCGTGCGGCCGCTGACGGCCTGGCTGCGCGCCCGCGGCGTCACCGTGCACCCCCGCTGCCAGGTCACGGACCTCGGGTTCACGCCGGGCATCCGCAGCGGCACGGTCGACGCCCTCCACCTCAGCCGGCGCGGCCGCGACGAGAAGATCGCCGTGGCCCCCGAGGATCTGGTCCTGGTCACCAACGGCTCGATGACCGACGCCTCCAGCCGCGGTTCGCACACCGCCGCGCCGCCGCCGGCCCCGCCGCGCTCGGACGCCTGGCTGCTGTGGCACCGACTGGCCCGCGGGCGCGCCGACTTCGGCGATCCGGGCGTCTTCGACAAGCGGGTGAAGGAGTCGCGCGGGGAGTCCTTCACGGTCACCACCCGCGACCCCGAATTCCTGCGGGCGGTCGAGGAGTTCAGCGGCCGGCCCGCGGGCCGGGGCGGTCCGGTCACCTTCACCGGGTCCAACTGGCTGCTGACCGTGCTGGTGGACCGTCAGCCCGTCTACCGGGACCAGCCCGAGGACGTCACCGTCTGGTGGGGGTACGGCCTCTTCCCCGGGCGGGCCGGCAACGGCACGCCCAAGCCGATGACGATGTGCACGGGCCGCGAGATCCTCGAAGAGGTCCTGCACCACCTGCCGTTCGACGCGGCTACGGAGGCGCGGATCCTGGAGACGTCGACGGTCGTGCCCTGTGTGATGCCCTACCTCACCAGCCAGTTCCTGGCCCGCCGCCACGGCGACCGGCCGCAGGTGGTCCCGGAGGGGTCGGTCAACCTCGCCTTCATCGGGCAGTTCGCCGAGGTGCCCGACGACGTCGTCCGCACCGTCGAGTACTCGGTGCGGACCGCCTGGACGGCGGTGGCGGGGCTGCTGAAGCTGGACCGGCGGCCGCCGGAGGTCTACAAGGGCCACCACGACCCGCACGTCCTGGCCGCCGCCCTGGAGCGCATGCACCGCCGCTGAGCGGCCCCGAGCCGCCCTGGTCCGTTCAGACCGCGATACGGCGTCCCGTGACGGCGTACGGCTCGATCCTCACCCACAGATCGCGCCGGCCGCCGGCCCACGGCTTGCTGTGGGCGCGTTCCGCGAGCCGCCGCTTCTCGCCGAGGTCCGTCACCGTGCGCGCGTATCCGCGGGCGAGGACGCTCCAGCCCTGGCTGAACACGTCGTCGATACGGTCGACCTCGAAGGCGACCGGGCAGCCGTCCGCGAGCGAGGGGGTCGCGCCGCGGGCGGTGCGGAAGACGATCGCGTCGTCGACCACGCTGTAGTTGACGGGCACGATCGTCGGCCCGAGCTCGGTCGCGACCGCGAGCCGTCCGACGCCGTGCGAGGACAGCAGCTCGGCGCACTCGGCTCGGCTCAGTTCGGTGAACTCCGGTGCGCGGCCCGCCTGTTCACGGCCGGGCGGTACTTCGGCGTCGCCGCCGGTGAGCGCCGAGACCGTGGTCTCCAGCGCGGCGGCGAGGGTGAGCAGCGCGCCTCGGCCGGGCACGGCGTCGGCGTGCTGTTCCAGGTGTGCCACATAGCTGGGGGCCATGCCGGCCCGGTCGGCGGTCTCGTCGCGCGACAGCCCGAGGGCGAGCCGTCGCGCGACGAGCCGCCTGCCGAGGTCTCCCTTGGGCGTCAGGGCGTCCGTTGGCGTGTGGTCGTCCTCGGACGCGCCGTCGGTGCGTCGGGCGTCCGCAGCCGGTTCGGTCATGGCCCCTCACTTCCTCGCGTCAGGCCGCCGGGACGGCGATCTCGTCGTGCGACGGCTCGCCGAGCACCACCTTGAGCGCGCCGGTGTCGGCGGCGCGGGCGAAGACGTCGTACGCCTCCTCCATCCGGTCCAGCGGGAAGGTGTGGGTGACGAGCTGGGTGGTGGGCAGACGGCCCGCGGCCGTCATGCGCAGCAGGGTGGGGGTTGAGTAGGTGTCCACGAGACCGGTGGTGATGGTGACGTTCTTGATCCACAGGTCTTCGAGGTGCAGCGTGGCGGGCTTGCCGTGCACGCCGATGTTGGCGACATGACCGCCGGGGCGCACCATGCGCGTGCACAGCTCGAAGCTCTCGGGCACCCCGACCGCCTCCACGACGACGTCCGCGCCGAGGCCGTCGGTGAGGTCGGCGATGAGCTGCGCGGGGTCCTCGGCGGCGTCGGCCACGGCGTCCGCGCCGAGCCGTTTGGCGGCCTCCAGACGGGACGCGGCGAGGTCGACGGCGACGATCCGTTCCGGCGAGAACAGGCGCGCCGTGGCGATCGCCGCGAGGCCGATGGGGCCGGCGCCGACGACGGCGACGGTGTCGCCGGGGCGGACCCGGCCGTTGAGGACGCCCACCTCGTAGGAGGTGGGGAAGATGTCGGCCAGCAGGACGGCGTCCTTGCTGTCGACCGCGCCGGGCAGGGCGTGCACGGACAGGTCGGCGAAGGGGACGCGCACGTACTCGGCCTGGGTGCCGTCGATCAGATGGCCGAGGATCCAGCCCCCGCCGCCCAGGCACTGGCCGTAGGCGCTGTCGCGGCAGTAGCGGCAGCGTCCGCAGGCGCTGATGCAGGAGACCAGCACACGGTCGCCCGGACGGACGGTCCGGACGTCGCTGCCGACCTCCACGATCTCGCCGACCGCCTCGTGCCCCAGCACGGTGCCGGGGCGCACCTCGGGGACGTCGCCCTTGAGGATGTGCAGGTCGGTGCCGCAGATGGTGACCGCGTCGACGCGTACGACGGCGTCGGTGGGCTCCTTGACGGCAGGGTCGGGGACCTCTTCCCAGGCGGACTGCCCGGGGCCGTGGAAGACGTAGCCTTTCATGGTGCTCCTCCCGATCCTTTCCGGTGGCGGTAGTGCCCCACCTATCCAGCTTGTCCGGTAATCGCCGGATCCGCTTGGGCCGACCGGCCCTCACTTCAGCGCGTCGGCGACACCCTGGGCCCATTTCTCGATCGCGCCGAAGTCCCGGAAGTCGCCGCCCTTGCCGGAGCGGAGGATCATCCCGGCCACCCACCCCTTGGCGCCGTCCTCCAGCCGCCCGCCGAACGTGACGTGCTCCTCCACGCCCAGCCGGTCCATGGCCCGCCGCACGCCGCGCACGGGCGGGATGTCCCGCTCGGAGGCCGAGGCGTCCAGCGGTCCGCTGTCGAAGAACCACACGGGCCGCTCCTTGAGCAGGGCGCGGTGCCGGCGGACGAAGCGCCGCGCGTCCTTGTGCCAGCGCCCCGCGTAGAGCCCGCCGCCGACCACGACGGCGTCGTAGCGCGCCACGTCCGTGACGGAGCGGGCCGGGAGCACCTCGGCGGTCAGGCCGCGGGTGCGCAGGACGTCGGCGACGGCCGTGGCGATCTCCGCCGTCGATCCGTTCGTCGTTCCGTAGACAACCAGAACGGTGGCGGTCTCGGTCTCGGTGGCGGTCTCGTTGTCGGTGCCGGTCATGGCGGTCCGCCTCCTCTCGCGGTCCGCGCGGCCGCGCTCAGCGCAGCCGGCGCAGGTAGGGGTCCTGGGGGCGGCGCGGCAGCAGGCGTATCCGGGTGTCGAGCGCGGTGACGCCGTCCGGCCTGGCCAGGACGGGGTTGAAGTCGGCCTCGGCGAGCTGCGGCAGATCCGCCGCCATCCGGGACAGCCGCAGGAGCAGCCGTTCCAGCCCTTCGAGGTCGACGGGGGCCTGTCCGTTCGCGCCCAGCAGCAGCGGGGCGCAGCGCGGCGAGGTGATGAGGTCGTGCACGTCGCGGTCGGTGAGCGGGGCGAGCCGGGCGGCGTGGTCGGCGAGCACCTCGGTGGCGGTGCCGCCGAGCCCGAACAGCACGAGCGGGCCGAAGACCTCGTCCTGGGCGACGCCCGCGAAGAGTTCGATGCCGCGGGCGGCCAGCGGCTGCACGACCACGCCGGTCATGAGTCCGGCGAAGCGCCTCTCCAGGTCGCGGAACGCGGCCCGTACCTGGGCGTCCCCGCGCAGGTCCAGATGGACGGCGTGCTGCTGCGCCTTGTGCAGCAGTCCCGGCCAGTGGGCCTTCATGACCACCCGGCCGTCGGCGCCGCGCAGCCGGTCGGCGGCCAGCACGGCCTCGTCCTCGGTCTCGGCCCAGGCCCAGGGGATCTGCGGGATGCCGTAGCAGTCCAGCAGGTCGGCGCAGAGCATCGGGTCGAGCCAGCCCCCGTCGGGGTGGTCCGACAGGTAGCGGGCCACGACCGTGCGGGCGCGGTCGGTCTGGAGGTCGTCGAGTGCGGGGACGGCGCCGGAGGGCCGGGCGAGCCAGGCGGCGCGATCGGCGGCATGGGCGAGCGCGCGGGCGGCCGCCTGCGGTTCGGCGTAGGAGGGGATCGTGCCGCCGTTGGCGGCGGGCAGCAGCGTGACGGACCGGTCCTGTTCCAGGCGTACGGCGAGGACGGGGCGGGCCCGCCGGCCGGGGGCGGCGGTGAGGGCGCGCACCAGGTCGTCACCGGTGGCCGCGGCGACCGCCGTGGGCACGAGCGCCACCACGACGGCGTCGACACCGGGGCACCGGGTGAGACGGTCGACGCACTCGGTGAGCTGTTCCTCCGACACGGCGGCGGTGGCGTCGACCGGGTTGCCGACGGCGGCGCCCTCCGGCAGGACCGCGAGCAGGTCGTCGATCACGGTGGGGGTGAACGGGGGAAGGGCGAGGCCCGCCTCCGCGCAGGCGTCGGCGGTGAGCACCCCGGCGCCGCCGGCGTTGGTGACGATCGCGACGCGGGCGCCCGCGGGCAGCGGCTGGGAGTGCAGCAGGGCCGCGGTCTCGAGCAGCTCGCCGACCGAGCGGGTCGCGGTGATGCCGGCCTGGGTGAAGAGGGCGCCGCGGGTCATGGTGCGGGTGGCGGCGGCCGCGGTGTGGGAGGCGGCGGCCTTGCGGCCCGCCTCGGTACGGCCGGCGTCGACGGTGAGCACCGGGATGCGGCGCGTGACACGGCGGGCGGTGCGGGAGAAGGCGCGCGGGTTGCCGAACGACTCCAGGTGCAGCAGGGCGAGGTCGGTGCGGCCGTCGCTCTCCCACCACTGGAGCAGGTCGTTGCCGCTGACGTCGTACTTGTCACCGAGGGAGACGAACGACGACACCCCGATGCCGAGGCGGGAGAGTCCGTCGAGGAGGGCGATGCCGACGCCGCCGGACTGTACGGCGATCCCGGCGGTGCCGGGGCGGGGGTGCTCGGCGGCGAAGGTGGCGTCGAGGCTCAGTTCCGGGTCGGTGTTCGACACGCCGAGGCAGTTGGGGCCGACCAGCCGCATGCCGTGGGTGCGGCAGGCGGCCAGCAGCGCCCGCGCCTGGAGATGGTCGAGCCCCGCGGTGAGGACGACGAGCGCGCGTACCCCGGCTGTGCCGCACTCCTCGGCGAGGGCCGGGACGGCGGCGGCAGGTACGGCCACGATCACCAGGTCGGGCGTCTCGGGCAGGGCGGCGACCGACGGGTAGGAGGGCACGCCGAGCACGGTGCCGACGTGGGGGTTCACGGCGAACAGGCGCCGGGTGAAGCCGCCCGAGCGCAGATGGTGCAGGACGGCCCGGCCCACCGAACCGGGGGTGCGTCCGGCGCCGGCCACGGCGACCGCGGACGGCCGCAACAGCGGGACGAGGCTGGCCACGTCTGCGGCCTGGCCGCGCGCCTCGACGGCCGACAGGTAGGTGTCGTCCTGGCCGAGCCGGACGGTGCAGCGCACCTCGGGCCCCTCGAAGCGGCGCGAGGTGTGCAGGCCGAGGTCGGCGAAGAGACGGAGCACCTCGTGGTTCTCGCTGAGCGCGTCGGCGGTGAAGGCCGTGACGCCCTCCGCGCGCGCCGCCGAGACCAGGTGCTCGACGAGGAGGGTGCCGACGCCCCGGTGGTGCAGACCGTCGGCGACGGCGATGGAGACCTCGGCGGTGCCCTTGTCCTCGGCGGTGCCCTCCTGCTCGGCGCGGGCGTCGCCGCCGGCGCCGGTGTCGTACTCCGCGATGCCGATGATCCGGTCGTCCGCCTCGGCCAGCAGGGCCCGGTATCCCGGCCGGGCCGGGCCGCAGGCGCGGTCGGCGGCCTGGGCGGCCGAGCGCGGGCTGGCGGAGAAGAAGCGCAGCCGCAGGTTCTCCGGCGACATCTCCTCGTAGAAGCCGCGCACCTGCCGGTGGTCGCCGGGCCGCGCCGGCCGGATGCGGACGGTGGTGCCGTCCGCGAGCAGCGCGTGGACCGTGGGCCGGTCGAGCAGGTCGTCCGTCATCGCGGGTCGCCTCCATGGCTTCGGTACTTCGATCGTCCGGCGGAGCGGCGCCGGGGCCCAAGGGCCGGACGGCCCCGGTGCCGCCGCCGACCGGCCCCGGGACGGGTCAGTCGTCCGCGACCAGGGCCGTCAGGTCCAGGAGACGGTTGGTGTAGCCCCACTCGTTGTCGTACCAGCCGAAGACCTTGGCGAGGGTGCCGTTGGCCTGGGTCAGGGCGGGGTCGAAGACGCAGGACGAGGGGTCGCCGATGACGTCGCGGGAGACGATCGGCGCCTCGGACACCCGCAGGACGCCGTGGAGCGGGCCATCGGCGGCGGCCCGGAACGCGGCGTTGATCTCCTCCGCGGTCGCCTCCCGGGCGAGGACCACGGCGAGGTCGGTGAGCGAGCCGTCCTCCACCGGCACCCGGACGGCGATCCCGTCCAGCGCGCCGGCCAGCTCCGGGACCACCAGGCCGACGGCGCGGGCGGCGCCGGTGCTGGTGGGGATGATGCTGAGGGCGGCCGCGCGGGCTCGCCGCAGGTCCTTGTGCGGTCCGTCCAGCAGCGACTGGTCGTTGGTGTAGCCGTGGATGGTGGTCATCACGCCGCGTTCGATGCCGAAGGCGTCGTCGAGGACCTTCACCATCGGGGCGACGCAGTTGGTCGTGCAGGAGGCGGCGGAGACGATCCGGTGCCGGTCGCGGTCGTAGGCACGGTCGTTGACGCCCATCACGATCGTGGCGTCCACGTCCTTGCCGGGCGCCGACAGCAGCACGGTGCGGGCGCCGCCCTTCAGATGCAGTGCCGCGGAGTCGCGGTCGCGGAAGCGGCCGGTGGACTCGACGACGACGTCGACGCCGTGGTCGGACCAGCGCAGGGCGGCCGGGTCGCGTTCGGCGGTGACGGCGATCCGCCGTCCGTCGACGGTGATCGAGTGGTCGTCGTGCTCCACGTCCCGTCCGATACGGCCGAACGTCGAGTCGTACTCCAGGAGATGGGCCAGGGTGGCCGGCGAGGTGATGTCGTTGACGGCGACCACCTCGACGTCCTGGGCGCCCTGTTCGGCGCGGTCGAGGGCGGCGCGCAGATAGGTGCGGCCGATCCGTCCGAAGCCGTTGATGCCGACGCGCGTGGTCATGGCGTGGGGTCCTTCCTCAGGAGGTGGAGTGATCGGTCGGATGCCGGGTCCCGGCATGGCTCGGCGCGGTGGGCCGGGGCGGGCCCACCGCGCCGTGGCCGCTCAGCGCAGCCAGCCGTGGTCGCGGACGATCGGGAGTCGGGCCCAGAGGCGGCCGATGCCGAGGGTGTTGCCCGCGGCGGTGGCGGCCAGGACGATCAGGGCGACGGCGTAGATCACGTGGTAGTCGACGAAGGGATTCGTCGACATGGTCGGTGATCCGTCCGCGAGGTGCTGGGCGGGTGGCCATTCGGCGACCCACATCAGCGCCATCATCAAGGTGCCGGCGACGGCGGAGATACGGAGCGCGACCCCCGCGATGAGGGCGACGCCGATGCCGAGCAGGCCCAGCATGAACAGCCAGTTGGCCCACGGGTCGCCGGCCCAGGAGTGGAAGGTGGACTCCATCGGCCCGACCGCGACCGAGCCGAGGAAACCCTTGGTCGGCGAGCCGCCGTCGATCCAGCCCTTGCCGGATCCGGTGGCGTAGCCGAGGCCGAAGGTCTTGTCGAGGAAGGCCCACAGGAAGACGAAGCCGGTGAGCAGTCGCAGGGAGGCGAGGGCGTAGGCCCGCGCGGTGTGGGTGCCGGTGCCCGCCGACTCGGCCGGCTCGGTTGCGGAGGTGGTCCGGTTCCTGCGGAACGACGGCAGGTGGAGTCCGGAGCTCCGGTGCGGGGTCTCGTGCACGGCCATGGTCATGGTCCCTTCGGGGGCGTTCGGGGCGGTGCCTGACACCACATACTCTGGCCGTGCGCGGGGCCGGGCGGCGGATGCCGAAGGTCCGCGGCCGCAGGGCCGAACGTCCCTGTTCTCAGGGGACGTTGGGGGGTGCTGCGCGGACATGGCGCTCTGACCTGCCCGTCAGTACGCGGGCACGCCCCGCTTCCGGAAGCGTTCACGGACGCTCTCGGTGAGGGCGGGGTCGGGGACCGGGGTGTCGCGCAGCGGGAAGGGGATGCCGAGGGCCTCGTACTTGGGGGCGCCGAGCTTGTGGAAGGGCAGCACCTCGACCCGGCGCACGGTGCCGAGCCCGGCGACGAACTCGGCCAGTCCGTCGACGGCTTGGGGATCGTCGGTCCAGCCGGGGACCAGAACGTAGCGGATCCACACGGGGACGCCGAGCCGGTCGAGGCGGGTGGCGAACCCGAGCGTGGGGGCGAGCCGGGCGCCGGTGAGTTTCCGGTAGGTGCCGATGTCGAAGGACTTGATGTCCAGCAGCACCAGGTCGGTGTGGGCGAGCAACTCGTCGGTGGCGCGGGCGCCGAGGAAGCCGGAGGTGTCCAACGCCGTGTGCAGCCCGGCCTCTTGGCAGCGGCGGAGCACCTCGCCGGTGAATGCGGGCTGGAGCAGCGGTTCTCCGCCGGTGATGGTCACACCGCCGCCGGCGGTGGTGAGGAAGGGCCGGTACTTCTCGATCTCGGCCATCACCTCGTCGACAGTGGTCTCCCGGCCGTCGCGCATGTGCCAGGTGTCGGGGTTGGCGCAGTACAGACAGCGCAGCGGGCAGCCGCTGACGAAGAGGACGAACCGGGTCCCGGGCCCGTCCACGCCGGTGGACAGGTCCCAGGAGTGGATCCGGCCTCGCGTCATCGTGCTCACAACGTTCCGTGGAAGGTGCGGCTGATGACGTCGAGTTGCTGTTCGCGGGTCAGGCGGACGAAGTTGACGGCGTAGCCGGAGACCCGGATCGTCAGCTCGGGGTACTTCTCCGGGTGCGCCATCGCGTCCTCCAGCACGTCCCGGTTCAGCACGTTGACGTTCATGTGGAAGCCGCCAGAGGCCATGTAGGCGTCGAGGATGCCCACCAGATGTCCGGCGCGCTCCTGCGGGGCGTGTCCGAGCCCTTCCGGGGTGATGGTGGTGGTCAGGGAGATGCCGTCGCGGGCCTGCTCGTAGGGCAGCTTGGCGACGGAGAGGGCGGAGGCGGCGACGCCGTGCCGGTCGCGGCCGTTCATCGGGTTGGCGCCGGGTGCGAAGGGCTGTCCGGCCCGGCGTCCGTCGGGGGTGTTGCCGGTGTGCTTGCCGTAGACGACGTTGGAGGTGATGGTCAGCACCGACTGGGTGTGTTCGGCGTCCCGGTAGGTGGGGTGCCGGCGGACCTTGGCCATGAAGGACTCCACCAGTCCCACGGCGATGCTGTCGGCGCGGTCGTCGTTGTTGCCGTACGCCGGGAAGTCGCCCTCGGTCCGGAAGTCGACGGCGAGCCCGGAGGCGTCCCGGAAGACCTTCACCCGGGCGTACTTGACGGCGGAGAGGCTGTCGGCGGCGACCGAGAGGCCGGCGATGCCGCAGGCCATGTAGCGGTGCACGGGGTGGTCGTGCAGGGCCATCTCCAGCCGCTCGTAGGCGTACTTGTCGTGCATGAAGTGGATGACGTTGAGGGTGTCGACGTAGGTCTCGGCCAGCCAGTCCAGGACCCGGTCGTACGCCGCCGCCAGCTCGTCGTAGTCCAGGTGGTCGCCGGTCAGGGGCGGCATCGCCGGGGTGACCTGGTCGCCGGTCATCTCGTCCCGGCCGCCGTTGACGGCGTACAGCAGCGCCTTGGCCAGGTTGACCCGGGCGCCGAAGAACTGCATCTCCTTGCCGACGGCCATGGCGGAGACACAGCAGGCGATCGCGGTGTCGTCGCCGTTGCGGGGGCGGATCAGCTCGTCGGACTCGTACTGCACGGCGCTGGTGTCGATGGACACCTGGGCGCAGAACTCCTTGAAGCCGGCGGGCAGTCGGGGCGACCAGAGCACGGTCAGGTTGGGTTCCGGGGCGGGCCCGAGGTTGTAGAGGGTCTGGAGGAAGCGGAAGGAGGTGCGAGTGACCAGCGGGCGGCCGTCGGTGCCGAGGCCGCCGATGGACTCGGTCACCCAGGTCGGGTCGCCGGAGAACAGGGCGTCGTACTCGGGGGTGCGCAGGAACCGGACGATCCGCAGCTTGATCACGAAGTCGTCGATCAGTTCCTGGGCGCGGGACTCGTCGATGACGCCGTCGTCCAGATCGCGCTGGAGGTAGACGTCGAGGAACGTCGAGGTGCGGCCCAGCGACATCGCGGCGCCGTTCTGCTCCTTCACCGCGGCGAGATAGCCGAGGTAGAGCCACTGCACGGCCTCGTGCGCGGTGGCCGCGGGGCGTGAGACGTCACAGCCGTAGGTCGCCGCCATCCGGGTCAGCTCGCCCAACGCCCTTATCTGCTCGGCGAGTTCCTCGCGGTCGCGGATGACGTGCTCGGAGGACGGCCGGGCGTCGAGGAGGGCCCGCTCGGCCCGCTTGGCCTCGATCAGCCGGTCGGTGCCGTACAGCGCGACGCGCCGGTAGTCGCCGATGATCCGGCCGCGGCCGTAGGCGTCGGGCAGGCCCGTGATGATGCCGACCTTGCGCGCGGTGCGCATGGCCGGGGTGTAGGCGTCGAAGACCCCGTCGTTGTGGGTCTTGCGGTAGGTCCCGAACACCTTGGTCACGAACGGGTCGGCCTCGTAGCCGTACGCCTTCAGTCCGCTCTCCACCATGCGCAGACCGCCGTTCGGCATGATCGCGCGCTTGAGCGGGGCGTCCGTCTGGAGGCCGACGATCAGTTCACGGTCGCGGTCGATCCAGCCGGGGGCGTGCGAGGTGATCGTGGACGGGGTCGCCGGGTCGACGTCGAGGATGCCGCGGGCGCGTTCCTCGGGGAACAGCGAGCTGACCTTCTCCCACACGGCCCGGGTCCGTTCCGAGGCGCCGGCCAGGAAGGAGGCGTCGCCCTCGTACGGGGTGTAGTTGGCCTGGATGAAGTCGCGTACGTCGATCAGCTCGCGCCAGCGGGTCCCGGCGAAGCCCCGCCAGGCCGCGGTGACACGGTCGCCGGCGGTCACGGTGGGCACGGTCGTGGTCATCGCCGTTCCTCTCTTCTTCGTCTCTGTGTCGTGTCTGCTCTGTGCCGTGGTGCGTCTCCTTCGATGCTCGTCGTTCCCGGCCGGCGCCGGGAGTGCCGGCCGGCGCCCTCGCCCGGGCCGTACGGCCCGGGTCACCGGGCTGGGTGGCCCTGGCCCGGCCGGGGGCGCGCGCGGACACTGGAGGCGGAAGACCGTCCACGCCGTCACGGAGGGCTGTCATGGAAACCGCCCACACACCTCTGTTGCGCTCACTGACCGAGGAGCACCGTGAACGGCTGCTCCGCATCGCCCGAAAGGTGTCGTTCCCGCAGGGCACGCGCCTGTTCGAGGAGGGGGAGCGCGCCGACCGCTTCTGGATCATCCGCACCGGCCGGATCGAGCTGGACATGCGGGTGCCGGGCCGGCGGGCCGCCGTCATCGAGAGCCTCGGGCACAACGAGCTGATCGGCTGGTCCTGGTTCTTCACCCCGCACGTCTGGCATCTGGGCGCCGAGGCGACCACACCGGTGCGGGCCTACGAGTTCGACGCGGTCGCCGTCCGCTCCCTGTGCGACGACGATCCCGCGCTGGGCGACGACGTCGCCCGGTGGGTCGGCGAGGTGCTCGCCCACCGGCTGCGCTCCGCCCGGACGCGTCTGCTCGATCTGTACGCCCCGTACGGGTCCGGCAGCCCGGTCTGACTCCGCGGGCCCGGCCCCGCACCTGTCCCCCCCGGCCCGGCCCCGCACCCGTACCTCCTACCTGAGGAGTGGCCATGCACGGCACCCCGCACATCGTCAGCGACGTCATGACGCACACGGTCGCCGCCGTCGGCCGTGGGGCGACGTTCAAGGAGATCGTCAAGCTGATGCAGGACTGGAAGATCAGCGCCCTGCCCGTCCTCGAGGGCGAGGGCCGGGTCGTCGGGGTCGTCTCCGAGGCGGACCTGCTGCCGAAGGAGGAGTTCCGCGACAGCGATCCCGACCGGTCCACGCAGCTCAGCCGGCTGGCCGACCTGGCGAAGGCCGGCGCGGTCACGGCGGAGGAGCTGATGACGTCGCCCGCGCTGACCGTGCGGGCCGACGCCACGCTCGCCCAGGCCGCCCGGACCATGGCGCGGGCGAAGGTCAAGCGGCTGCCCGTGGTCGACTCGGTGGGGCTGCTGGAAGGGGTCGTCAGCCGGGCCGACCTGCTCAAGGTCTTCCTGCGCACCGACGAGGACATGGCCGAGGAGGTCCGGCGCGAGGTCGTGGCCTATCTGTTCCCCGCGCCGGGATCGAACGTGCGCGTGGCGGTGCGCGAGGGCGTCGTGACGCTGACCGGACGGGTCCGGGACACCTCGCTGGTGCCGGTGGCGGCACGGCTGATCCGGGCGGTCGAAGGGGTCGTGGACGTCGACTTCGACCTCACCGGGCACGGGCTTCCGGCGGACGCGCCCGCGGACGCCTGACCGCGGCCCGCCGGGCGGCGCGTGTCAGGCGTCCGCCCGGCGGAACGCCGCCGCCACGTCCAGCGCGACCCGCGCCGCCCGCCGGGCCGCATCCGTCTGCTTGGCCTTCTTGTCCACGCCCATCTCCTCGTCGCCGAGGTCGCTGACGCACTTGAGCATCGCCCCGCCCACGAAGTCCTTGGCCTTGAACGCCTCCCAGATCGTGTGCAGCACGCCGTGCGCCTCGGTCTCCACTCCCCCGATGTCCAGGGACAGGCCGAGCAGCTCGGCGCGCAGGGCGGCGTCGCGCCAGGCGATGACCTTCTCGCCGCTCGCGAAGTCCTTGACCAGCAGTTCATGGCCGTCGAGCGACGCGTCCAGCCGGCCGCGGGCGTCGAGTCTGCCGACGAGCCGCAGCACCTGCTCGTCGGACCGGTACACCGGCGGGCGCAGCCCGGCGCCCTCGGGCCGCACCCGCTCGGGGCCGTAGTCGAACACCTGGCGTGCGAAGAGGACGTCGCCCAGTGACACGCCGTGCTCGGCGAAGCCGCCGCAGACCCCGACCAGGAGCACGAGGTCCGGCCGGAACGCGGAGAGCAGTGCGCGGGTCACGGCCGCGGCGGACTGGCCGCCCTGGTCGGTGGCCTGGGTGGTGACCACCCGGACGGGGGTGCGGCCAGCCGAGTCCAGCTCGAAGACGTCGTAGTAGCGGCCGTCGCGCTGCATCTCGGTGATCTCGATGCCGCGGTCCTGGAGCGTGTGGAGGAGCGCCTTGGTCTCCACGGGGACGGCGGTGAGGAGGGCGACGTGGTACTCCTCCCCGGCGTCGGGCGCGGCTGCTTCGGTGCCGGTGCTCGTACCGGTGCCGGTGCTGGTGGTGGGTGCCGTCACTTCGAACCTCGACCTGCGTTGTGCGCGGAACCCGGCGAGGACCGCCTCGGGATTGCTGGTGAACGACTCGACCTCGGCCTCCACGCGTCTGCGCTCGGCGAGGGACTCCCGTTCGGCGAGGAGGGCGGGCTCCACGAACGGGTTCTCCGGCGGGGTGGCGTCGATGAGCGCCGTGAGCCGGAGGAAGATCTGCTCCGCGACGGGCAGGGGCAGCAGCCGCAACTGGGTGAGCGGCGGGATGACCGTGGCCCGGAAGGTGTTCTTCTGCACCAGCATGTGGACGACGCTGGGCAGCAGCGCGTCGGTGTAGGGGGGATCGTCGGCCGCCGCCCGTACGACGGCGGTCGCCGCGACGCCGAGGACGCCGGCGTCGCTGTCGCGGGGCCGCTTGTCCGCCCGCGGGTGCTCGGGCGCGATGATGAACTTGATCAGGTCGGCGTCCGCCTGCCCGGCCCGCGCGAGTCCTTCGAGGGCCGTGGTGCGGTTCAGCGGGTCCGTGTCGTCGCGGATCACGCCGACCAGCCAGTCCTTGGTCGTCGGTGTGATCTCCCGGCGGCCCACGAGGTCGACGATGGCCCCGCGCAGGGCGCGTCCGTGCCGGTTGTTGCGGGCGGTGTACTTGAGGCGGTCGGCGACGACCGTGATCCACTCCTCGTCGCCGGTGTCGAGGTGGGTGAGGGAGCCCACGGCGGCGCGCCGGGTGCGGTACGTCTCCTCGGGGTCGCGGATCGTGGTCCGCAGGACGTCGGCCGCCGCGGTGTCGCCGAGGTGCCCGAGGGCGTTGGCGGCGGAGCCGCGCACCCAGTCGTCGGCGTCGCCGACGAGTGCGGCGGTGAGCGGGCCGAGGGCGCCGGGGTCGTTGATCCGGCCGAGGGCGTTGGCGGCCGAGCCCCGGACGTTGGCCTCGCCGTCGTCGGCCAGGGCGGTGGTGAGGGCGGCGACGGCCTCGGGGTCGCCGATCCGGCCGAGGGCGTTGGCCGCCGCGCCGCGCACGATGGCCTCGCCGTCGTCGGCCAGGGAGACGCTGAGGGCGGGCACGGCCTGCGCGTCGCCGATCCGGCCGAGCGCGTTGGCGGCCGCCCCGCGCACGATCGCCTCGTCGTCACCGGCCAGGGTGGTGCTGAGGGCGGGCACCGCCTCCAGGTCGCCGATCCGGCCGAGCGCGTTGGCCGCGGAGCCCCGGACGCCGGAGTCGCCGTCGGCGAGGGCGGTCGTGAGCGCCGGTACCGCCCGGGGATCGCCGATGCTGCCGAAGGCGTTGGCGGCCGACCCCCGGACGATGGGCTCCCGGTCGTGGGCGAGCGTGCCGGTGAGGGCGGGGATCGCCTGCGGGTCGCCGATCCGGCCGAGCGAGTTCGCGGCCGAACCCCGCACGCTCGCGTCGGTGTCGGTGAGCGCGGCGGTGAGCGCGGCCACGGCCTGCGGATCACCGATGCTGCCGAGGGCGTTGGCCGCCGAACCGCGGACGTTGGACTCGGTGTCCTGGGCGAGGGCGGTGGTGAGGGTGACGACGGCCTGCGGATCGCCGATGCTGCCGAGGGCGTACGCGGCCGACCCCCGCACGCTGGACTCGGCGTGGACGCCGAGGACGGCGGTGAGCGCGGGCACCGCCTCCGGATCGCCGATCCGGCCGAGCGCGTTGGCGGCCGAACCCTGGACCCCGGCGTCGGGGTCGTCGGCGAGCGCGGCCGTGAGGGCGGGCACGGCCTGTGGATCGCCGATGTGGCCCAGGGCGTTGGCGGCCGAACCCCGCACGCTGGCCTCGGAGTCGGAGCCGAGCACGGTCATGAGCCTGGGCACCGCCTGCGGATCGCCGATCCGGCCGAGCGCGCTGGCGGCCGAACCGCGCACGCTGGGCTCGGCGTCGTCGGCGAGCACGACGGTGAGCGCGGGCACCACCTGGGCGCCGCCGATCCGGCCGAGGGCACTGGCGGCCGAACCGCGCACGCTGGTCTCGTCCTCGGTCTCCAGGGTCCGCAGCAGGGCGGGGACGGCCCGGGGCGAGCCGATGCGTCCGAGGGCGGTGGCGGAGGCGCCGCGCACGGCGGTGTCGGAGTCGGCGTACATCGCCGTGAGCAGGACGTCGACGTCCTGCTCGCCGCCCTTGCTGCTCAGCCAGTTGGCGCTGCGGCGGCGGGCCGCCGGGTCCTTGGACTCCAGCAGCCATCCCCGGCGCTTCGCCGCCTCGGCCTCGTCGCGGTCGGGTCCCCGCGGTGCCGGTTCCTTCTTGTTCCGCTGGTGGGTGCGGCGCAGTCGCTGGAGCGCCTGGGCGTCCAGGGAGCCGCTCCACAGGGCGGCCAGGATGTGGTCCGCGAACTCCGGGTCCTTGGTGTTGAGCGCCCGGAGCAGTCCGCGCTGGAGTCCGTCGCGCAGCACGGTCGACGGCAGGGCGGCCAGGGCTCCGGCCAGCCGGTCGCGGGTCTGGCGGCCCTGGTTGAAGCACTGGCCGAGCTGCTGCCACAGCACGCCGCGCACTTCGTCGCCGAGGACACCGCGGTTGGCGAGGAGGACGTCCACGAGGAGTTCGGGCGGCAGCGGTTTGGCGTCCGGGGCGAGGAGGCCGAGCGCGGCACTGTCGGGGTCGGACTGGAGGCCGACCCAGTCGCCGAGGCACTGGTCCAGGTAGGCGGGGTCGAGCACGACGGGCGGCGGGCTGGTGCTCCGCCAGGCGAGGGCGAGTCCGAAGTCGACGAACGCCGGGTGGATCAGGCTGTACTGGTCGTCGGCCGTGTCGCCGACCGGCTCCACCATCTGGGTGTCCAGGAACGCCTTCACGGTGTGGACGATCTCGTCCCGGTCCTCGAAGACCCGGCCGAGCAGCGCCTCGACGTCCCGGGCGAGGAAGTCGGCGTTTCCCTTGCGGGTGGTGATCGCGGCGAGCGCGGCCGCGCACAGGGCGGCCTCCATGCCGAGCCCGCGTTTCGCCGCGTCCTGCTCGGCCCTGCCGAGTCTGCCCTCGCTGTCGGGCCGGGCCACGGTCTGCCGCAGCAGGTCGGCGCGGCTGCGCGGGATCGCGCGGTCCTCGACGGAGCGGGTGCCGAGCAGCCAGTCGGTCAGCAGCGACAGCATGAACGGGTTGGAGGCGACGCCCAGCATGTCGCCGGACCTGATCTCGGCGAGCGCGTCGGTCGCCGACTCGTCGCGCATCCCGAGGTAGGTCTCGATGTCCTGTTCGCCGAGCGGCTCGATGGACACGGTCTCGACATCGCGCAGGATGGTCCGGTCCAGGTCGTCGACCTTGCTGCGGGACGTCACCAGTACGGTGAAGTCATGGGATCCGGCGACCAGTTGCCAGATGAACCTGCCCTCGGCGGAGCCGCCGAACTCCCGCTCCAGCTCGTTCAGCGCGTCCACCAGGAAGACCACGCGGTTCTTCTTGACGTGCGCCTTCCACAGCTTCTCGTCCACACCCGCCGGACGTAACTGGCGGGCGAGTTCCTTGACCGTCAGCCCCTGCACGTCCAACTGGCGGATGGTGCGGTTGTCGACGACGACGCAGGGCGTCTCACGGTCGAGGAGCGCGATGGCGTACTGGAGGACGGCGGTGCTCTTGCCGCTGCCCGCGCCCCCGGTCACCAGCCAGGTCTTCGGCCTGGGTGCGTACTTGGCCCGGTGGGAGGGCAGCAGGTCGAGCAGCGCGTCGAACCGGAGCCGTTCCCCGGAGTCGTCCGCGGCGGCGCGGACCCGGAAGGTGGGAGGGAGGTAGTGCGCGACGGTCCTGCTCACCAGCCGGGCGCGCAACGCACTGTACGGCGAATCGGCCATCCGTCCCCCGTGACGCTCTACGCCTCTCCATCAATGTCAACGAACGTACCACGCGCGGGGGTTCGTGATGTCTGCTTCGTCACCTCCGGTGATCAAGGTCCGCTTGTCATCTGCGCCAGAAGAGATGGTGCGTGACGCCGCTCGGGCTGGGCACGGCCTCCAGGTGGTAGCGGTCCAGCAGTTCGTCGGGCGAGTCCCACAGGCGCAGCCCGGATCCGAGTTTCACCGGTGCGACGACCACGTGGAGGGTGTCGACCAGGCCGGCGTCGAGGAACTCCCGGATCGTGGTCACGCCGCCGCCGAGCCGGACGTCCTTGCCCTGCGCGGCCTCCCGCGCGCGGGCGAGAACGGCGGCGGGGTCGTCGTCCGCGAAATGGAACGTGGTGTCGGAGAGCGTGAACGACGGCCGTTCGTGGTGGGTCATGACGAACACCGGTGTGTGGAAGGGCGGTTCGTCACCCCACCAGCCGCGCCACTCGTGGTTCTCCCAGGGGCCGCGCTGGGGTCCGAACTTGTTGCGGCCCATGATCTCGGCGCCGATGCCGTGACGGAAGTCCCGGGCGAAGTAGTCGTCCAGGCCCCGGCTTCCGCCGGGCGCGGTCCGGATGGGCCAGCTCGCCGTGGCGCCGGCCCACGCGAAGAGCTTTCCCGGGTCGATACCGCTCCCGAAGGGCGCCTCCAGGCTCTGGTCCTCTCCGGCGGCGATCCCGTCGCTGGAGATCGTGAAGTTCTGCACGCGCAGTAGCTGGTCCATCGGTTCGCTTCCCTCGTCAGGTCCGCCCCGCCTCGCAGGGCGCCGGGTCCTACGTCAGGATGTCGAACAGGACGTGGCCGGATCGACAGCGACGCGAGGATTCGCCGCCGCTGGGTGCAGGAGACGTGCATGAGTGACCTCAAGTTCGAGCAGAAGCGCTCGCTGTCCCGCCGTGAGGCCGCCGACCTGCTCACGGCGCTCGCCGGCGCGCTGCGCGAGGGTGGCCGGGCCGAGCTGGACCTCGGCTCCGGGGTGCTGGGGCTGCGGGTCCCCGACCGTCTGCACGGTGAGATCGAGGTCGAGGTCGAGGACGGGAAGATCGAACTGGAGATCGAGTTCACCTGGCCGATCACACCGCACGAGACAGCGGCCGGCCCGGAGCCGGCCACCGCCCCCGCGCGCAAGAGCACGCCCGCCAAGCCGGGCAGGGGCAGGAGCACCAAGCGGGCGGCGGCGAAGGCCGCCTGATCACAGCCGCGGTGCGCGGGGAGCGGACGGTTTCGCCCCGAGCGCGCCGCTCCCCGCGCACGTTCACGGGGCCGTCGGGGGCGGGATCTCCAGGAGCCCCTTGTCGGCGGAGCCGGCCGGGGTGTCCGCGCCGACCGGGGTGGCGGTCATGGGGCGGGCGGCGGCGCAGCGCTGCTTCTCGGCCTCGGACATCGGTCCGGTGCGTTGCAGGAGGCGGTCGGGGACCGCGCGGGACGGGCCGTCGACCACGGCGTGCAGCCGGTAGTCGTCCTTGGCGCTGACGAACCAGCCCTCGACGCGCTCCCTGCTGGGCTGGATCTCCACCCAGCCGACCTCGCCGGGCTGGATCCGCTCCACGATCTCCCGCTGGTCGCTGCTGAACCACTGCCAGGGCCGCTGCCAGGTCCGCTCGTAGGCGGCGGCGAACTGGGCCGCCATCGGGCGTTCCTTGAGGCGTTTGACGTCCTCGGCCCGGTCACCGGAGGTGGGCAGCCGGGCGACCTCTTCGAGCGGGAGGTTCGCGGCGGCGTAGGTCTGCGCGATGCTGTCGTGGCCGCGTTCGGCGTAGCGCAGGACGCGGGTGTGCTCCAGGGGGTTGCGGGTGCAGTTGACGAACGCCTCGCCGATCACGCGCGCCCGCCCGTAGTAGCGGAAGGAGGTGCGCCGGTCGGGGCGGAAGGTGCAGGCGTTCTCGCCGTTGCAGGCGGCGGCCGCGTTGTGGAGGGTCTTCTCGCGTTCGTTGCCCTTGTACGCCTCGGCCGTGCCGAGCGCGGTCCGGTCGACGCTCTGGTTCACGGCCGGCGGCACCTCCACCGCACGGATCCGGGTGATCATCGGGGTGCAGGTGACATGGGTGCGCGCGGCGGTGACCTTCGAGGTGAAGGTGAGAAGGGGTTCGTTCTCGGCGGCGGTGAACTCGTATCCGCGACCCGTCCACCGGCCGGTGCCCGGGGTGCCCTTGACCCGGCCGGGGTCGGGGGCGGTCGTCACCGCCCGGACGGGTCCTCCGCTCGCTTCGACGGTGTACGGCTGCCCGTTCTCGACGTCGGCGGCGACGCATTCCTTGGAGACGGCGGGGCTGTCCTCGTAGGAGACGGTGACCCTGGCTCCGGCGCGCACCCCGCGCAGCCGCTGCTGGAGGGTGTTGCCGTCCTTCTGGAGGGCCACGCCGTGGGCGCTGTCGGTACGGCCCGAGGCGGCGGCGGAGTAGCGCTGGTTGGCGCCGGTCCAGTGGTCGAGGCCGACGGTGGTGGGGCCGTCGCCCCTGATCGCCGGGGAGGCGAAGTCGCCGTTGAGGACCTCCACGGGCTGTTCGCCGACGGCGGCACCGGCGGCGAGGGGCGGGAGCAGCAGGGCGGTGGCGGTGAGCGCGGTCAGGGTGGTGAGGGTGGTGGCCAGGGGTGGGCGGGGTCGGTGCCGCATGGGGGTTCTCCTCGGGAAGGGGGCTCAGGAGGCGGCCGGGCTCAGGACGACCTCGCGCTGCGGTGCCGCGTCGGGCGGTACGGCGGTGCGGGCGGGGATCTCCCGGGGAGTGCCGTGGCGCAGCCCGCCGGGGCCGCCGCCGGTGTTGTCGTCGTCGCGCGCGGTCGCGTCGGGGGGCCGCGTACCGCTGCACACCCCGGCGGGGGCGGCGTAGGTCTGGGCGACGAAGTGGCTGTCGTTGACCATGGAGGGGCTGTCCACCGCCACGTTGAGGACGCTGCCGCCGCCGTCGGTCACCAGTTGTCCGACGACCCGGCGCATGGCGACGGTCGCGCCGAACACGAGCATGTCGTGGGCCCTGACGGTGGTCTTGTAGGTCGTGCTCTCGGTGCTCTCGACGGTCCAGGTCTTGGCGTACGCGGCCTTGAAGGCGGCCTGGAAGGCGAGGCTCGCGCTGGTCTGCCCGGTCAGCCTGGCCCCGGCGCCGACGCTGGTCTTGGTGCCGGACTCGGAGGTGGGGCCCTTGCTGAGGTCGGGTGTCTTGTGGGAGCTGGTGATGTCGTTGGCGAGCGTGGTGGTGACCTCGCCCGAGGCGCCGATGGAGCCCTCGGCGGTCACGGAGCCGGAGATCTCGCCGCTGATGTTGTCGGTGGTGCCGGCGTGCAGGGTCACCGTGCGTTCGATGTTGATGGGGTCCTGGGTGCAGTTGACGACGGCGTTGCCCAACGACCGCACGGTGGTGGCGAATTCGATGCCGAGCGCGCGGTCGATCAGGAACCGGCAGCCCGACCGGTTCTTCTCGCAGTGCTCCAGGACGTCAGCGATCTTCGCGGGGCGGCCGTCGGCGGTGACGGCGCGGGGTTCGGGCAGGGGGCCGGGGCTGTTCGTGGTGGGGGCGGGGCCCGGCGTGGCGAGGGCGGGGAGGGGTGCGGCGAGGGACACGGCGAGGGCGAGGGCCGGGGCGGCGAGCAGGACGCGGCGCGCGGGCATGGGGATCCCTTCTGCGGGGTGGACGGAAAGCGGCGAGGGAGGTGGCCGGTCAGCCGCCCAGCAGGGCGCACAGTCGGGAGACCGGGAACGGGCTCCGCCCGGGATCCGCGGAGCCGGCCGGGAGCGAGCCGGGGAAGCCGGAGCAGGTGCCGGTGACGGCGGCGGACACCTCGCCGGCCGGTCCGGGCTCGAAGCCCTTGACGGTGGCGGTCATGTCGGTGATGCCCTGCTTCTCGCCCATGCCAGGCCCGGCGAGCTGGTCCATGCAGGCGCTGTTGCCGGGCCGGCACTCCTCCAGTTGTCTGCCGACGTCCTTGATCGTCTGGTCGGCCTTCTTGGCGTCCTCCTCGGTCTTCTGCTGCTGTTCCTCGACCTTCTGCGCCTGCTCGGCGTTCTCCTGCTCGTCCTTGCACGCCTGGTCGTCGGGGGCGCACTCCTCGGCGGGGGCCAGGGACGAGGGGGGCCGGGCGTGCGCGGGCGGGGCGAGGAGGACCGGGGCGGCGAGGGACAGCGCGGAGGCGAGGACGGCGGTGCACAGGACGCGGCGTGCGGACGCGCGTGGGATCACGTGAACTCCCTACGGAATGGGGCGAGTCGACGGCCGGAGCGGCTCGGAGAGGCTCGGTGGGAGGCCGTCGCCGCGAACAGCAAAGATGATCAGAAGCTAATCCGACCCTCCCCGGTCGCCCGGAAGAACACACGCGCTCCGGGGTGACGCGAGCAGTGTTCACCGCATCGGCCCCATGCCGTCCGGACAGACCTCGGGCATATGTCGGACCCTCTTTCAGGTCATCGAAGGGGACCTCGTGCAGAGGTGCCGTCCCGCCCGTGCGGATGAACCCGATCTCCCCGCACCCCGCCCGGTACCGGCCCGCCGACCCCACCGGCCGCGTCCGACCGGCGGGCGGCACACCGACGGGACACAGCCCGCAGGGACACCTCCGAACGGGGGCGCCGACGGTGCCTGGGCCCTTCGGGTGTTTCGCCCGCTCCGGGGTCGCGCCGGTGATCGTTTGCGGACACGCTGCTCAGGGGCCCGGCGACCTCCCCGGCCGTCCGGCCCCACCCCACAGCCTTTCCCCCCGCCTTTCCCCCACCGCTTTTCGCCACCGCCTCCCCCTCAGCCCGCACGCGGTCCGACGCGAAGGAGAGCACAGCCATGTCCCCACGCCCTCGTCCCCGTCCCTCCCAGGACGTGACCGGCACCCGGCGGGCGGTGACCCGGCACCGCCGCACCCTCGCCACCCTCGCCGTCGTCGCCACGGCCGCCGTGGTGCTCACCCCCGTCGCGGCCGCGTCTCCCACCGCGGCCAACGAGGGGAACCCGACCGTCCTGAGCTGGGGCGCGGGCCGCACCGGTCAGCTCGGCAACGGCACCCTCGCCGACAGCCTGTCCCCCTCCTCCGTCACCAGCCTCTTCCGCGGCGACGTCGACCAGGTCTCGGCCGGCGGCACCTCGTCGGCCGACTCCTTCGCCCTCGCCCGCACCGACAAGACCGTGAAGTCGTGGGGCCACAACTCCTCGGGCCAGCTCGGCAACGGCGGCAACGCCAACCAGACCGTGCCGACCACCGTGCCCCGGCTGACCAATATCAAGGACATCGCCGCGGGCGGCCGGCACGCCCTCGCGCTCGACACCTCGGGCCAGGTCTACTCCTGGGGCGACAACGCGTACGGCCAGCTCGGCAACAACCGCACCGGGGACAGCCGTACGGTCCCCGACCGGGTGCAGGGCATGCCCAAGGTCAAGCAGATCTCGGCGGGCTGCGACTTCAGTCTCGCCCTGCTGGAGAACGGCAGGGTCTACGCCTGGGGCCGCGGCATCCACGGCCAGCTCGGCAACGGCAGCCGCGCCACCAGCTCCGTGCCGCGCCTGGTGAGCGGCCTGGAGGACGTCGTCGAGATCGACGCCGGCTGCCATCACGCGCTCGCGCTCACCGCCGACGACACCGTCAAGTCCTGGGGCTACAACCTGTACGGCCAGCTCGGCAACTCCTCCACCAAGTCCGCCACGGTCCCCGTCGACGTCGACTGGCTGGAGGGCGTCTCCGACATCGAGGCCGGCGCCCACCACAACTACGCCATGACCAGCGACAGTCATGTGTGGGGCTGGGGCAACAACCAGTACGGCCAACTCCTGGAAGGCGACGAGGCGTTCGGCGACAACGTCTCGCGCACCAACCGCACCGCGCCCGTCGAGATCCCGCGTCTGGAGGGCGTCCAGCACCTCGCCGCCGGGGCCCGGCACGGGGTCGCGGTGACCGCCGACGACGTCTTCACCTGGGGCCACAACGGCGAGGGCCAGCTCGGCAACGGCACCACCGTCTCCCGCTACGACTCGGTGCGGATCCTGACCGAGGGCTCGGCGATCAAGGACGTGGCGGTGTCGCTCGGCGGCAACACGACGTACGCGTACTGAGCGGCCGCGTGACGCTCATGTCGCCGTACCCGTACCGACGCACCGCCCGCGCCCTCCCTCCTCCGAAAGGCACGCCGATGACTCCACCCCTGCGCCGCACTCTCCTCACCTCCGTCGCCCTGACCACCGTCCTGGCCGCCCCCTGCCTGACCGCACCGGCCGCCGCGGGCACCGACCCGTGGGTCCGTGCCTGGGGCGAGAACGCCCAGGGCCAGCTCGGCAACGGCGGGCTGGCCGCCCAGCAGACCGCGACCGCCGTGACCGGCATCGCCCGTGACGACGTACGCGAGTTGTCCGCCGGAGGCGGCGGCGCCGGCGCGGCCGCCAACCCCTTCGCCGTCGCCCTTCTCAAGGACGGCACCGTCAAGAGCTGGGGCTCCAACGCCACCGGGCAGCTCGGCAACGGCACCCTCGTCAGCCAGCCCGTCCCGGTGACCGTCGCCGGGCTGTGGGGTGTCAGCGAGGTCTCCGCCGGCGCCAACCACGCGCTCGCCGTCAGGGCCGGGCGGGTGCTGGCCTGGGGCAGCAATGCCAGGAAGCAGCTCGGCACGGGTCTGGACACCACCAACCCGTACCGGACGCCGGTCCCCGTGCAGAGCCTGGACGAGGTCAGGGACGTCGGCGCGGGCTGCGACTT
The DNA here is from genome assembly GCF_013363615.1 of Streptomyces sp. CAI-85. Taxonomy (NCBI): domain Bacteria; kingdom Bacillati; phylum Actinomycetota; class Actinomycetes; order Kitasatosporales; family Streptomycetaceae; genus Streptomyces; species Streptomyces sp. CAI-85. Next base: position 94,510 of record NZ_JAANNX010000001.1, read on the forward strand.
CAGTGTGGCCCTGCGGCAGGACGGCACCGTGTGGACCTGGGGTTCGGGCGCCAACGGCCGTCTGGGCACCGGGGCCAACACCGACCGGGACACCCCGCAGAAGGTGCCCGACCTCACCGACGTCGAGTCCGTCTCGGTCGGCTGCGACCATGTCCTCGCCCTCACCGCCGACGGCACGGTCAAGGCGTGGGGCCGCAACACCGAGGGCCAGCTCGGCAACGACAGCACCGCCGACAGCAACAAGCCGGTCGACGTAGCCTACTTGGACGCGGTGGCCGAGGTGTTCGCCACCTCGGCCTCGGGCTTCGCGGTCCTCGACGACGGCAGCCTGGCCGGCTGGGGCAAGAACAGCGACGGCCAGCTCGGCGACGGCACGAAGTCCCACCGCACCACGCCGGTCGTCCTGGACCAGCTCCGTGGCGTCCAACAGGTCGCGGGCGGAGCCGACTTCACCATCGCGGCGCTGGACGACGGTTCGGTGATCGGCTGGGGCGCCAACGCGGCCGCCCAGCTCGGTGACGGCACCACCACCTCGCCCGCGTCCACGACCGTCGCCCTGCCGCCCGGCAGCGGGATCACCCATGTGACGACGACGATCACCGGCAAGTCGGGGTACGCGTACTGACCGTCCCCGGATGGCCCTCACGGTTCGGTGGCGAGCGCTCTGCGTCGGTCGGTCACGTAGCTCGCCACCGTTTTTCGGTCACGTTCCGTCAGGAGCCGTTTCTCCACGGTCTGTTGGATGTCGTGTACGGCCTCCGCGAGTCCCGTCGACGCCTGGCAGTCGGCGTCGGCGCGTGCGGTGCGGATCTCGTCGCGGCCGAGGGCGCGCACGGCGTCCTGGTCCGGCCCGGTGCCGCCCTCCGCGACGGTCGTCCGCAGACGGGAGTCGACGGCCTGGCGCGGGGCCTGGAGGTCCTTCGCCGGATGCCCCGCCTTCGACATGCACGCCGACCAGCGCCGTACGGCGGCACGGTGGTCCGGGTCCGCCTCGACGGCGGCGATCACCCGGTTCGCGAGCCCCACGGTGACGGGCTCGACCGTGTTCCAGTCCGCCCCGTAGACCTCGGTGCGGGCGCGGGCGACACAGCCGTCGGTGGAGTACTCCAGGCTGACGCCGTCGGGCAGCCGCAGGGTCACCCGGTGCGCGGGCGTGCCGGTGAGGGCCTGCTGCCAGACCGTCTCGCGGGGTTCGTCGGCCGGCGCGGGGGCGGTGAGCCGGTAGAGGTACTCGCCGACGATCCCGTACCCGTCCTGGGCCGCCCTTCGCGGGGTGAGCAGCCCGTAGGGGTTCGTCTCCTCGCTGCGCGCGGACGTGGTGCGGGGCTGGGCCGTGTACTGCTGCCCGCGGGAGCGCATACAGGCGGCGACGGCGCGTTCCTCACGGTCGTGCAGGCGTACGGCGTCGGCGTGGCTGATCGCGGTGGCCCCCGACAGGGGACGGACGTCGGGGGCCGTGGACCCGCGGCCGGGCTGCTCACCCCCGTAGGAGCAGCCGGCCGCGGTCAACGCCACGGACACCGTGAGGAGTGTCCGCCACGCCGTCGGGGGGACGATCACACGCACCAGTCGTTCGAGGCGACGTTGTGCCAGTACACGGTGTTCGCCAGGGAGCCGTTGTAGTAGCCCCGGGAGAGCACGTAGCTGGAGCCGGTGTAGCCCGTGCCCGAGTAGATACGGACGTTGCAGCTCGTGCCGTTGTTGTAGAGCGACTCGGCGTTGTTGAACTTGTTGTACTGAAGGAGGTTGGTGTTGTCGCCGTAGACCACGCCGGGGGTGCCCGAGCCGTTGACTCCGAGGTAGGCGCACAGCCCGCCGGAGGGACAGTCGGACAGCGCCGCGTTCGCGGGGGCCGCGGTGACGACCGCGCCGGTGACGGCGAGCGCCACGCTTCCCAGGGCGATGCCGGCCTTGGCCAGGATCCGCTTCATTCTGTGTGTTCCTCCATCGCTCACGCCGCCCATGGAACGGAAGGCGTCCATCGGTGCGGCGGGGTGCCGTGCACACGATGGAGGAGGGAGGTGGCCGGGGAGCTTGCGTAAAACTTGCCTCGCAGGTGGCGCGGTGGTTGGGTGACGCCCGGCGGGGGACGGGACGGCGCGTGCGGGGCGGGGCAGGGGGACGGTGTGACGGGATTTCGGCTGCTGGGGCCCGTGGAGTTATGGGTGGCGGGCCGCCCGGTGGATCTGGGGCCCGCGAAGCGGCGTACGGTGCTGGCGGCGCTGCTGGCCGACGCGGGCGGCTGGGTGGCGGCCGAGACGCTGATCGACCGGGTGTGGGGCGAGGACCCGCCCGCGCAGGTGCGGTCGACGCTCTACGCCCATGTCGCCCGGATCCGCCGGGTCCTCGTGGACAGCGCCCCGCATCTGCGCGGCGCCGACGACGACACGGCGGCCGCGGCCTCGTTGGTGCGCGGGCCGGGCGGCTACCGCCTCGACGTCTCGCGGGACTTGGTCGACGTCCACCGCTTCCGGGGTCTGGTGGGCCGGGCCCGCGGCGCGGGCGGCTCCGACGCGGGGCGGGTGGCGACGCTGCGGGAGGCGATGGGCCTGTGGCGGGGCGAGCCGCTGGCCGGGCTGCCCGGTGCGTGGGCGGCGCGCACCCGGGAGACCTGGCTGCACCAGCGGATCGACGCCGTTCTGGCCTGGGCGGACGCCGAACTCCGGGTCGGCGGGCAGGTGGTGGTCGTCGACACGCTGTCCGTCCTGGTGGCCGAACACCCGCTGGTCGAGCCGCTGGCCGTCGCGCTGATGCGGGCCCTGCACGCCGCGGGGCGCGCCCCGGAGGCGCTGGCCTGCTACACGGCCCTGCGCAAGCGGCTGGCCGACGAACTCGGCACCACGCCGGGGGCGGAGGCGCGGCGGGAGCACCGGGCGGTCCTGAGCGGCGGTGCGGGCACGGCACCACCGCCGAGCAGGCCCAGTCCACGAGTTGGCGTGATTCCCGCTCAACTCCCCATGGAGGCGACCGGGTTCACCGGCCGTGAGGAGGAACTGGCGCACCTGGACAAGGTGGTGGCCGCGGACCGGGCGACGGCCGTGGTGATCTCGGCGGTGTCGGGGACGGCGGGTGTGGGCAAGACGGCGCTGGCGGTGCGGTGGGCGCATCGGGCCCGGGACCGTTTCCCGGACGGCCAGTTGTATGTGAACCTGCGCGGATACGATCCCGACCGGCCCATGGCGGCCGCCGAGGCGCTGGTGCGGTTCCTGACCGCGCTCGGGGTGGCCGGGCAGGACGTCCCGCTGGAGGAGGACGACCGGGCGGCGCGGTACCGCACCGAGGTCGCGGGCCGGCGGATGCTGATCGTCCTGGACAACGCCGCCACGGTGGAGCAGGTGCGGCCGCTGCTGCCCGGCACCGGTTCCTGTGCGGTGCTGGTGACCAGCCGGGACAGTCTGGCCGGGCTGGTCGCGCGGGAGGGCGCCCACCGACTGGACCTCGACCTGCTGCCCGTCGACGCCGCGCGCATCCTGCTACGGCGATTGGTCGGCCCGCGTGCCGAGGCCGAGCCCGGCGCCGTGGACGCCCTCGCCGCGCAGTGCGCGCGGCTGCCGCTCGCGCTGCGGGTGGCGGCGGAGCTGGCCGTGGCCCGCCCCGGCACTCCGCTGGCCGACCTGGTCGACGAACTCGCCGACCAGCAGCGCAGGTTGGACCTGCTGGGCGCGGACGGTGACCCTCGGACGGCCGTCGCCGCGGTGTTCTCGTGGTCGCTGCGGCAGTTGCCGGCCGACGCGGCGCGCGCGTTCCGGCTGCTCGGCCTGCATCCGGGCCCCGACGTCGACGCGTACGCGGCGGCCGCGCTGACGGACACCGGTCCGGCGGACGCCCGCCGTACCCTCGACGTCCTCGCCCGCGCCCATCTGATCCAGCGGACGGACACGGCCCGCTACAGCATGCACGACCTGCTGCGCGCCTACGCCACCCGGCTCGCGACCGCCGAGGAGACACCGGGGGCCCGCGAGGCGGCGCTCGACCGGCTCTTCGACCACTGTCTGGCCACCGCGGCCGCCGCCATGGACTGCCTCCACCCGGCCGAGGCCCACTTACGGCCGACCGCCCCCGAGACCGTCACTCCGGTGCCCGACCTGTCCGATCCCGATGCCGCGCGGGCCTGGCTGGACACCGAGCGTCCGGGCCTGACGGCGATGTCGGCCCATACGGCGACCCGGGGCCGCCCCACCCACGCGATCCGTCTCTCCTCGACCCTGTACCGCCATCTCGTCAGCGGCCAGCACACCGACGGCCTCACGATCCACGGGCACGCCCGGGACGCCGCCCGCGAGATCGGCGACCCGGTGGGCGAGGCACGGGCGCTGATCGGACTCGGCATCGCCTACTGGCAGTTGGCCCGTCACGAGCCGGCACGCCGGCATCTACAGCAGGCGCTCACGCTGTTCCGGCAGGCCGACGACGTGACCGGCCAGGCCCGCGCCCTGGTCAACCTCGGCCTGGTCGACGAACGGCTGGGCCGGTTCCTGTCGGCCGTCGAGTACCTCGAACAGGCGCTGGTGCTGTACCGCCGTCTGGACGACCGGTTGGGCGAGGCGACGGCGCTCAAGGACCTGGCCAGCGTCGAGAGCCAACTCGGCCGCTACGACCAGTCCGCCGGCCACCTCCGCCAGTCGCTGTCCCTCCTCCGCAGGACGAGCAACCGCTACCTGGAGGCCCACGCACTCAGCGACCTCGGCGCGGTCGAAGTACGCCTGGACCAATTGGACTCGGCCGCGGGTCACCAGCAACTGGCCCTGACCCTCCTCCGCGAGGTCGGCGACCGCTACGGCGAGGCGGGCGCGCTGCACGGCCTCGGCCTCGTCCACACCCGGCATGGCCGGCACCCGGACGCCACCGAATGCCACCGGCAGGCCCTCACCCTCTACCGCGAGAACGGCGACCGCGACGGCGAGGCCAGAGCCCTCAACGGCCTCGGCGAGGCCGCCCGCGCCGCCGGCCGCCCCACCGACGCCCTCACCCACCACACCGAGGCCCTCACCATCGCCGAGGACATCGGCAGCCCCACCCAACAGGCCCGCGCCCACAGCGGCCTGGCCGCCGCCCACCACTCCCCCACCCTCACCGCCCACCACTACCACCGAGCCCTCACCCTCTACACCCAACTCGGCATGCCGGAGGCCGACACGATCAGAACGAACCTGGCGGACCTGAACCTTTCGGGGGCCTGACGCTTCAGGTGCACGGCGCGAGCACATCGCTAGCATCATGACCATGCCAGACACATGGATCGGCCTCACCGCCGCCGAGCGGCGCCGGAACTGGTGGTGGACCGGGGTCCTGACCCTCATGTGTGTCGGCATGGCCATCGGAGTGACCCTGCCCTCGCCGTCGTCGACCCGGTGGTGGTGGGGCGGTGGCGTCGGCGTGGCCTGGTCGGCCTCACTCTTCTACATGATCAACCGTGGCTACGGCCGCACACTCCTCACCGCGAGCGGCATGCAGTTCCACACGTTCGTCAGCCGGCGATCGATCCCCTGGAGCGACATCACCGGGATCGAGAAGCGGGAACACCACGCGCGCAGCGCAACGTGGTGGGACCTCCGAGCCGTCCGGGTCCGCGGACGTCCACTGACGATCCCGGGAGCCTTCACCAGCCGACTGTGGGACGCGGAGTTCGACAACAAGTTGGCCGTCATCCAGGAGCACTGGACCCATGGGAGGAGCGGCTGAAGCCGCCGCCTCCCCTACAACACCTTGTAGGTCACATGCGTGACCTGGCTCGCTCGTCGTGACGTCGTCTGTTCGAGGTTCAGGGGTGGTACGCCGTCGAAGAGGCGGGTGCCGGTGGTGAGGGTGAACGGGACGATGTGCAGGCGGAGTTCGTCGATCAGGCCGGCCGTGAGGTATTGGTTGGCGGTGGTCGCGCCGCCGAGGACGGAGATCTCGCCGTCGCCCGCGGCCTCGCGTGCCTGGGCCAGTGCCGAGGTGATTCCGTCGGTGACGAAGGTGAACGTGGTGCCGCCAGCCATCGGCTGGGGCTCGCGTGCGTGGTGGGTGAGGACGAACACCGGTGCGCGGAAGGGCGGTTCGTCACCCCACCAGCCGTTCCACGGCCGGTCCCACGCGCCGCGGACCGGGCCGAACATGTTGCGCCCCATGATGAACGCCGAGGCGGCGGTCATCCGTTCGATCTCGGCCCTGTTCTCCTCGGGCGTGTCGAACATCCAGGCATGGAACCTGCCGCCCGAGCCGTCGCCGCCGTCGTTCCCGAACGGCCGCTCCTCCGTCTGGTCGGGCCCGGCCGAGCAGCCGTCGAGCGAGATCGTGATGTCGCAGATCACCTTGCCGGTCGGTGTCGTCACAGCACTCTCTCCTTCGCCGACGGGCCGTGGAGTCCAGCATGACGTGCCCGGCGCTCCGACACGGGGCCACCACGCGCGGGCGGTCCCCGTCACCGTCCTGGCAGGATGACCTCATGGAACGTGTGCTTGGTATCGGCGGCTACTTCCTGCGGTCCGCCGACCCCGTGACCCTGAGTGCCTGGTACCGCGACTGTCTGGGGCTGGACGCCGACGACAACGGGCTCTGGAATCAGCCGGCCGGGCCCACCGTGTTCGCGACGTTCGAGGCCGACACCGACTACTTCGGCACCCGCACGCAGCAGACGATGCTCAACTTCCGGGTCCGCGACCTGGACGCGATGCTCGCGCAACTGCGCGCCAAGGGCGCCGACGTGGCCGAGGAGGTCCAGGACATGGACGGCGTCGGCCGCTTCGGCTGGGTCACCGATCCCGAGGGCAACCGCGTCGAACTGTGGCAGCCCGCCTGATCCGCCCCCACCCCGGCAGTGATAGAAAAATCCCTGGTCACGCCTGATGGAAGGGATCACCTCATGCCTGCTCGTCGCATCGTCGTCATAGGTGGCGGAGTCATGGGTTCCGCGGCGGCGTGGCGGCTGGCCGCGCGCGGGGGTGAGGTCACGCTGCTGGAGCGGTTCCGGCCCGGGCACGACCGGGGCAGCTCGTACGGCACGTCGCGGATCTTCCGGCTGGCGTACACGGATCCGTTCTACGTCGATCTGGCCGTGCGGTCGCTGCCGTTGTGGCGGCGGCTGGAGGAGGAGACCGGGCGGCAGGTGCTGTCGCTGACCGGTGCCGTCGATCACGGCCCGGCCGAGGTCACCGACGCCCTGTTCGAGACGCTGACGGCGGCCGGGCGACCCGTCGAGCGGATGGTTCCGGACCAGGTGGCCGAGCGGTGGCCGGGGCTGCGTGCCGACACCGGCGCGGTGTTCCATCCGGAGGCGGGGCGGCTGCACGCCGATGACGCCGTCGCCGCGTTCCAGCAGGCGGCGCGGGCCCATGGCGCCGAGGTCCGGCACGGTGTCCGTGTGACCGGGGTGCGGGTGCTCGACAGCGGCGGTGTGCGCGTGGTGAGCGAGGCCGGCGAGGAGTGGACGGCGGACGCGGTGGTCGTCGCCGTCGGCGGCTGGACCCCGGCGCTGCTCGGCGACGGCGCGTCCGCGCTGGTCAGCGGAGTCCCGGCGCTGCGCGTCACGCAGGAGCAGCCCGCCCACTTCCCCGCCGCGGACCCCCTGTCCTGGCCCAGCTTCATCCATCACCCGGGTGCCGAGCTGCCCGCGACGGGCCGGTCGACGGACGGTGTCTACGGGCTCGGCAGCACCGACGGGGTCAAGGCGGGCTTCCACGGGATCGGACCGGTCGTCGACCCCGATCACCGCGACCGCACACCGGACGCCACGACCCTGGACGCGCTCGCCGCGTACGCCGAGCGCTGGCTGCCCGGCGTCGACCACACCGCGCCCGACCCGCTGACCTGCCTCTACACCACCACCGTCGACCACGACTTCCTCGTGGACCGGCAGGGTCCGGTCACGGTGCTCGGCGGCTGCTCGGGCCACGCGTTCAAGTTCGCCTCCGTGCTCGGCGAGCTGGCCGCCTCCCTCGTGCACGGCGAGCCCGGCCCGTCCCGCTTCGCCCTCGGTCCTCGCCCGCGCCCCGCCGCCTGACCGGCCAACGGCACGACCCTGTCAGTCACGCCGCCGCGCCCCCGGTCCCGGGCGGGCGGACACGTCCCGCGGGGAGTAGGCGACGTCACCCGGACGGGCGCACACCACTTCCGCACGCCATGTGGCCCGCACTCAGCCCTTCCCGGGTACCGGCATCGGATGTGTGGCCGGTTGCCGACCAACGGCATTCACACCGATTGCGAGAACCAGCAAGCGATCGTCACTCCCATGGGAGAGCTGACGATCGGTCACCTGCTCAACCCTCGAACACCTGGGCCACGCACAGGCCGTCGCGGGCTGCAGAGCCGTAGAGCCGCCAGAGGGCATCCAGGGTCTCATGCAGGTCCTCCAGATAGCCCACGGGGATACCGCCGCGGATGATCCCGCTGAGCACATCCGGGGCATTGCGCATCACCTCGTCGACGTCCACGGAAGCGATGAAGTCTGCCACGCCGACGACTTCCTGAGGCGACAGAACGGTACATACGGTGCCAACGCCGTCGTCTCCCAGAACCGTCTCCCCAGATACCGCAGACAGCGCGCCTTCGCCGGCGCCCGCCCTCTCCAGCAGTCGTTCCACCACATTCGCGTCCTCGCCGAGGTCGCACAGGTCGTCCGACTCGTCGTCTTCCAAGGCTCGCCAACGGGACAACACCTGCTCGAAACCGCCATGCACCTCATGCCGAGGGAGAGCGAACAGGGACACATTCATTGTTGTTCATCGCCTTTCACTCGATTTGAAGTCAGTAGGCTAGCAGAGGACCAGCAAGCCCCGGGAAGAGAGATGAGGAATCAGAGGAACCTCCGAACGGGCTTCTGGACCAGTCGTGATTCTCCACGTTGTTGTGCCACCACTCCTGGGACCGTTCTTTCCATTGCGAGTACCAGGTCTTTTCCTCAGTCACAGGAGCACGATTCGGCGGAGGGTTGGGGTTTCGGTTCTTGTCGTCCTTGATGTTCGATTTCCTGTACGCGATGACGCCATCACTCTGCACCGACGGAAAGGCATCCACCCACTCACCGGTCTTGAAGAGATTCGGTCCCTTCATCGGCGTCATCTTGAAACCGACTTTGACCTTGAGTTCCTTAGTTTTCGGATCGGCCGCGAGCTGCTTCCTGAGGCTGCTCACATAGTCTTTGACCTCTTGTTCACCTGCAATTTCTGCCGCGCCTCCGAAATGCTTCACATCCCACACATACACCGTGTCCTCCGTCCAGTAGAGAAGGTCGGCCCAGCCACCCTTCTTCTTCCCTGGCACATTCCTGATGTAGTTCTCGGAGTCGCGGTACCCCCTGGTCTGCTGCAGATCAACGGTCACCTTGCCCTTCCCCTTGGGCTGCAAGAGACGCAACCACGTCATATACATGATGATCGCCGTGTCGTGCGCCTTCGTATACTTTTCCTTGATGATTTCGGCGCGACGCCTCTTCTTCTGCTCCTCCTGCTGCTTCGCATGCATGGACTCGGCCTTGACAAGGTCCATGAGGCCCGTGGGGTCGCTACGTGACACCGGGCTGTTGTGGCTGTAGGCATAGCCGTTCATCTGAAGCGGATCGGCGATGTCGACCACAGGGTCCGCGGAGAGAAAACGTCCCGAGTCCTGGTCGTATTCGCGCGCGCCAATGTGTGTCAGTCCGGTGGCCGCGTCGTCAACACCGACGCCAAGATAGCCACGCTTGTTGGGCCACGTCGTCGGCTTGGGGCCGCGGAGCTCACCGTACGGTTTGTACGCACGGCGGGTCACCGGTTGGCTGCCGGACAGTTCCACCGAGGTGGTGGCAGTACCCAGGTGGTCGGCCAGGAGGACGTTGAGCTTGTGACCCGTGGCGGCGCCGTTGCTCGCGGTGCGCGTCACGGTCGGGGCACCGCTCTGACTGTAGGCGCGCGAGGCTCGGGTGACCTTGCCCGCCGAGTCAGTGGTGACCTCGGTCTCGCCCAGATAGAGCGTCGATCCTGCCGACGAATACTCGAGGATGCGGCTTCCGTCGGCGTCGTAGACGTACGTCGTCTTGTTGCCGTCGTCTGTGATCGTGTCGAGCTTGTTCTCTGATGTCCACGTCAAGCTCTGCGTTGTGTCGTACAGATCGCGGACTTCGGTGTTGCCCACCGCGTCGTAGGAGTAGCTGCTGCCCCTGCCGGGAGGATTGGTGCTGACCCACTGGAGAGTGTGCGGCTGATGTGTGGTGTAGCTGTACTTGTAGGCGACGTCCTTGGTCGCGTCCGCGAGGTCATGCTCTGTCATGGTGGCGCGGTTGCCGAGCCAGTCGAAGGTGAACGACTGGCGATAGGCAGTGGCTCCGGTGGACACCGTGGCCGCTTGGGGAGCGGCAGCGGCCAGACTCGACGTCAGCGCACTGTCCGGGGAGGTGACATCGGTCGCTGCATCCGGAGCGTCAGCGACCGGGCCTGATGAGGTCTCGAAGTCGGTGCGGTAGCCCCAGGAGCTACCGTCCGTGGACGTGCAGCCAGTGCCGGCGCCGTCGGGAGCCACCTTCGAGGTCCAGGCGTTGACGAGCTCGCCCATCGCATCATAGGTGAAACACTGGTTGTCCCACGTCGCCCCGGAAGCGTCCGAGAGGCGACGGGCCTCGGAGGTGATCACCCCTGCGGCGTCGTACGAGTAGTAGCTGTCCGTCAGGCGATGCGGGCCCGCCGTCTCACGGTCGGCGATGGTGCGTTGCAGTCGGCCCGTCCGAGGGTCGACGAAGTTCGTCGTCCAGACTCGCTGGGGTTGCGAACCGGAGACCGTCCGCAGGACCTCGCCATAGGGCGAATAGGTGACGTCCGCCGTGTACCAGGACTGTCCGGACGTGGACTCCGCCAGGCCGTCACCGTTGTAGCGGGTGATGACCCTTTCCTTCGCAAGACCACCGATCGCGGGCATCGTGACCGACAGCGGCTGCCCGGTGACGGGGGTGTACGTGTACGTGTATGCGTATGTCCCCGCGAGCCCCGTGGTCATCGAGTTGGCCGGGATCACCGTCTCACGGCCCGTGGGCCGGTACCCGGCGTCGTACCCGGTGACCCGGTTGATGTAGTCGCCGTCGGCGGTGTGCCGCTTCGACTCCGCCGGCTGGCCGAGCCCACCGGGCAGCGAGTCGTAGGTGAACTCCTTGACGGGCGTGGCAGTCTCGGATCCCTCACGGATCGCGCTGAGCCTGCCGAGGACGTCGTACTGGGTATAGGTGGTCCGGCCTTCGGCGTCGGTCACCTTGTTCGGCCGGTCCGCCTCGTCGTACCAGGTGTTGGTCCTGCCGGTGTCGGGGTCGTTGACGGAGGTGACGCGGGCGCGCGCGTCGTACGTGTATGTCCAGGTGTTTCCGGCCGCATCGATGACTTCGGAACGGTTGCCGCGGACGTCGTAGTGGTAGGTCGTCGTACGGCCCGTCGTCGACGCGGCACCGCTCTGCGCGTAGTGCTTCAACGAGGTGACACGGCCCAAGGCGTCGGTGTACGTCCGGGTCCGGGGTGCGGTGGAACCGGCCGGGTTGACATAGACGCTGGTGTCGCTGTAGGCCGTCTCGGTCGCGTACCGGTAGTCGCCGTCCAGATAGGTCGACAGACGCACCTGACGTTCCAGACCGTCGTAACGCGTCTTCGTCCAGCTGGGTATCAGCGACTTCGACTTCGGAGCGAAGATTTCGGCCGCAGGCTCGCCCTTGGCGAGATAGCCGCCGGTCTGCTCATCGACCAGACCGTGGTCGTTGTAGGTCGTGTCCTTGACAATACGCCCTGGCCCGTGCGCGTCCTCCTGTGTCTGGACCTGGCGCATCAAACCGTCGTAGATGGTCACCTGGCGCGCGTAGGTGCCGTCGCCCTTCAGCGTCCTGGCAGTGACGGCTGCCGGGCGGGTCTGCTCGCTGGTGGCGATCGCCTCCTGATAGGAGAACTGGACATCCGGGTCCCCCTCGCCGGCACGAGCCGCCGACCAGCCCTTGACCAGACGTCCCAGCGCGTCGTACTCGGTGCGCGTGACCTTGCCATTGGGGTCGGTGACCGTCAACGGCAGGTCTCGCCCCGGATCGAACGTCGTCCTGGTGACATGCCCCATGGCGTTGATCGTTCTGGTGGCGGTCACCGGACCGCCCGTCGCCGGGGTGTACTGGATCTCGGTCGTGCCCTCACCGGGCTTGCTGTGAGTACGCAGTCGGCCCAGCTCGTCGTAAGTGCTCTCGGTCACGACCGAGTACGAGGTGCCGGCACCGTTGATCTCGGCCACCGAGGTGAGTTGCCCCTGCGCGGGGGTTGCTCCGTAGGCCAGCCTGTCGTAGGTGTTGCGTACCGCCTGCTTCAACTCGGTAGCTGGGTCCGCCGATCCGTACCCAGCGCAGGAGGTGGCTGTCGTCCGCCGTTCCTTCAGGAGTCCGATCAGCCAGTCCGAGGTGTTGTGCACGTACAAGGTCTTGGTGCACGTCTGGTCGGAGAGGGCCTCGCCCCCGTCTCCATTGGGCTTGACCACCGCCGTCTCGACCTGCACGGGCAGACCGTAGGTGTCGTCGGGAGTGGTCAGCGTGCGGACGGCCCGCCAGCTGGTGTCGACTGTCTGTATCTCGTCCGTGCGCTTGGTCCCGACACGGTGTGCCAACAGCGGTTCGATGTCCGTGCCGGCCTCCGACTCGCGGGGGCGGGAAGCCGTCTGCTGCGACCACGGGTAGGTGAGTGTTCGCGACTGCACCCGCTTGTCCGAGTCGAGATAGGTGATCGATTCGGCTGTCATGCCCGCATACTGCGGCGCATCCTCCGTGACCAGCGTGTACTTACCTGTACTGTCCTTGACCTCGCCGCCCAGGCCCTGGAAGTAGCGCGTCTCGGAGTACGACTGGGACTGCGGGTCGCCCTGCTGAGAGGTGGACTTGCTGCCCTTGGTCACCCCCACTTGACGGTATCCACGCCAGTCACTGTATGTGCGCAGGGCAGGGCGGGTGAACTCGTCGTCGGTCTTGGCCCAGGCAGGACCCGTGTAGGAGTAGGAGGTGTGAACAGGCTTGCCGTGGGATGTGACCTTGTCGGTCTCGGTGACGGAGGCCACGACGTATTTGTTGAACCACGCCTTCGCCGGCGTTTTCTCGTCCCCGTCCGGCGACCAGCGCACCGGGTAGCAGGTGCCGTTGCTCCTGCCCTTGTCCTCGGCGGGCTCACTCGCGCAACCACCGGTGTACTCGACTTCTATGTCACCCCCGTACTCGGTCGCGACGGTGCCGATGCGGGGACGAGTGAAGCCCGGTCGCTGGTCGTTCGGGCCGCTGCCGACGAGGTTGGGCAGCTGGCGGTCCTTGAGGCGGGCGCGCAGTGGTGAGGCGGACCCGACTGTGTACTGGGCAAAGCTCACACCGTCCTTCGACTGAAGCAGACCGGTGGAGTCGCCGGGTGCGAAGCCCCTACGCGTGATCGAGTTCAGCCAGAGGCCGGGAGAGGTGTCGTACCAGTCCTCGGGGAAGGACTGATGCAGCGCATACGTGTCGACGCTGCCGAGGCCGCTCTGCCCGGGGCGGGCCGCCTTCGTCGTCACGGTGTCCAGGCGGACCTGGGTCCAGAAGGACGGGAAGGCGGGGCACAACTTGGACGTGGACTCGCAGTTGAGGTTGCCCGGGGTGTCCCACCATGGACGGTACGCACCCGGGTCATCGGTCTTCGCGAAGTTCGCGGCGGCGCAGATCGTGGCCGACTTCAGGCAACGCTGTGCAACCCCGAACTCGATGGTGGCGGACGGACTGGTCAGGTCGGAAGCACGCATGCCGTACTCGATCGAGGACGGGTAGGCATAGCGGTCGTACTGTTCGGGGGACTTGAACTTCTTCTTGACCGCGTAGTAGTTCGTCTCCTGCTTCCAGTTGACGATCATCGCGTTGTCGTGCACGTCCACGACCTTGTCCATGCCCCAGCGCCACGCCTGCTTCTTCCCAGCGCCGCAGCGTGAGTCGGCGAAGGTGTCGGCGTGGCACGGCTCCTCGGGGTGGTTACCGAAAACAGGGACGGTGGAGACGGAGTGCGTATCGGCGTGGCCGCCGCCCACCTCGTTGAGGCCGAAGAAGTACCGCGTGCCGTCGGTGGTGGTGACGACCCAGTACTCGCCGTTGTTGTCGGCGTTGCCGCCCCCGGACTTCAGCTCGACGCGTGTGCCGTCGTCCTGCTGTGGCCGGTAGGTGTTGGTCGCGCCGACCCGCACCAGTTCGGTGCTCCTGCCGCCCAGCGACATCACCGCGTTGTACGACACCCAGCACAGGTCGGACGTCTTGTCCTTCTTGGCCGTGTTGTTGGGCGTTCCGGAGTTCAGGCTTTTGCGATCGTCCTGGCAAGGGCGATAGCGCCGCTCGATATGGCCGGGGTCGTAGTCCCAGCCCTCACCGATCCAAGAGGCTTGCGGTGAGGATACGGCGGTACGCCCGTCCACTGTCTGGGAGTTGTAGGAGAAAGCGACGGTGGGGGACGGCCCGGCCGGCGGGGTCGGAACGGCCAGCGGATAGGACCATGTGAAGGCTCCCGAGGATCCACCAGCCTCCCACTTGCCGTCGGAAGAGAGGGGGGGTGGCCTTGAACGACCCTCCCGCGCCACCCCCGGAGTCAACCGCGCCGATGACGGCGGTGTCGCCGGACGTGGTCACGGGTGTGGCCGTATCGCGATATGCAGCCTGCACCATCGAGGGAAGGCCGGACGACGCTGACTTGTCGGCGGCGACCGGCGTGACCGTGCCGTCAGCGGCGGTGTCGACCGTGGCGGTGATCGACTGGGCCTCGGAGTCGTTGGTGGTCTCCAACTCCTCGTATGCCTGGCATGCCTCGTCGTCCGGGGTGGTGAGGTAGCACTCGGGGAATTGCACGAAGCGGAGTCGGGAGGCCCAGTCCGCGCCGTAGAGGTTCTTGAACTCGGCGTAGTCGAGCTCGACGGATATGGGGACGGAGCCGGTCGCGGGAGCCTGAACGGTGATGACTGCGCCGTCGACGCCTTCTGACACGGTGGCGGTACGGGCAGCCACGGACACCTGCCAGGTGCCGTTGGGTGCGGGCTGACCGGGTGCCTGCCCAAGGCTCACGGGCAGAGCGCCGACCGGGGTAAGGCCGATCTCCCGGACATCTGCGGCACCGCGGACGAGGGCCGTCTCCCTGTTGGCGGTTGCCCTCGTGGCGGTGGCCGTTTCTGTGGCCGTGCCGAAACTGACCGTGCCGGTCTCCGCGGTGGGCGCTGTCGCCGTGCCCGCCGGTGGCTGCTCCTGGTCGGCGGGCACCTCGACCTTGAGGCTTTCCAAGTCCCGTTCGAAGGTCTCGCCCGTGACCGGCGTCTCCTTCTCCAGGGTCTCCAGTTCCAGTGTTTCGCGGCCCTGTTCGGCAGCTGTGGGGTCGGGCGGCAGTGCCAAGGACTGGACGGGCAGCAGCCCCACCAGCAGGGCAGCGCCGACCATGGGCACGACGACACGGCCCAGACGGCGGCGACGGGCAGACGAAAAGCGACCGAACACGGCGAGGTCCCCCCGGACCACTTGTGGCGGGACCGGGAACGGACCACGCGTGATGGCGTATCAGATGGCGAAGATTCTGCGACGACAGCGTGAACACGCGCCAGAGCGGACCATGCCATGTGATCATCATCACGTATCGTAATCGGCCGTAGCCCTGCGTGTCGGACTAAGTCGACTCTGCTCATCTTCCGGAAATCCCTGGGCCTTTCGGTTCGTCCGGCAGCAATCCACTGATCACCTATCAGATCCATGCCATCAGGCGACCGTAAGGTCGTCACCGACCGTTTCGCCCCTCGGGGTGTGGTCACCCACCGACTGCGGTCAGGCCACGCGAAGCACCACATGCGCTACGACGACACGCCCGCTTCCGCTTTCGCCCCGTCGGTGCACAGGGTGACGAAGGCCTTCACATGGGTCATCATCAGCTGGCCCTGCCATGCCCTGACCGGATCGGGAAGATCCGCGCCGGGGAGCCGATGTCTCATGGCCCGGCTTCACCATTCCGGCCGCGCCCGCCCCGCGCGCCGGCTCCAAGGGGGAAGGGACCTCGTCCGATGACGCGTACCCGGCGCCGGATGCCTGGCCGCCGCACCAGCGCGGTGGTGCTCACCGCGGCCGTGCTGGTGGGCGGCCTCGCCTACACCGGTTTCCAGTTGGAAAGCCCGAAGGGCGCCGGCAGCCACCCCGACCGACGGCCCGGGCCCCTCTCCGAGGCAGCGGCAGTGGAGACGGCCGCGCGGACCGGCAAGCCGGTCGAGGTCACCGCCCTGCGTACTGCGCGCTCCACCACCTGGGCCCGCCCCGACGGCAGCATGGCCAAGAAGCTGTACTCCTCCCCCGTACGGGCCAAGGTCGGCAGCGAGTGGAAGGACATCGACTACCGCCTGCACCGGACAGCGGAGGGCTGGGAACCGCAGGCCACCAACACCCGGGTGGTGTTCTCACCCGGTTCCCGGGCTGCGGGACGCACATCCCGAAGCTCCGTGCACCGGATGCCCCTGGTCAAGGGCGCCACGAATGGGGACGGCACCGACACGGCGCTTGCCACCCTGCACATCGACGACTACGAGCTCCAACTGACCTGGCCCGGCACCGTCCCCGCCCCGATCATCGACGGCTCCCGCGCCCTGTACCCCGAGATCCTCCCGGGCGCCGACCTGGTCCTCACCGCCGACGACGACGGGTTCGCCCAACTGGTCGTCCTGAAGAACCGGCAGGCCGCCTCCGACGCCCGTGTCCGGCAACTGTCGTACGGCATCACGTCGGAGGACCTGACCTTCCGGCTCGACCCGGTGTCCCACGTCCTCATGGCTGAAAACGCCTACGGCAACGAGGTCGCGACCTCGCCCACTCCACTGATGTGGGACAGCAGCGGCCTCCCGGCGGTCACCGACAGCACAGTCGGCGCCACCGCCCAGCCGACCGAGGCAGAGTCACCGATCCCCACGGACGAGGGCGCAACGCCGGAGGACAGCGCCAGCCCCAGCGAGGACACGCCAGCCGAGTCGGACGAGCAGAGCGACACCAGCCCCGAAACCCTCCCGTCGGCCACCGATGGTCCCGAACCTACGGTGTCCGAGTCCCCCTTGCCGCCTGCGCCACCCGAGCCGACCCCCGCGCCCTCGCAGAGCGGATCGGCGGCCACGCTCAGTCTGCCCTCCATCGACGGCCCGTCCCCCGACTCCCGCGGCGATCTGGTCGAGGTCGGCCTGTCCGGGGCGAACTGGGTCTTCACGCCCGACCCGAACTTTCTCACCGACCCTGCGACCACGTACCCGGTCTTCATCGACCCCTCGGTGAAGAAGCACACGCAGAACTGGACCACCGCTTACAGCAGGCACCCCAACGCCTCCTTCTACAACGGTAAAGGCTTCAACAAAGGCGGTACGCACGAGGCTCGGGTCGGCTTCGAGTCCGACACCTGGGGAACTTCGCGCTCATTCTTCAACATCGATTTCGACAAGGACCTCAAGGGCACGAAGATCACCAGCGCGAAGCTGCGCGTCCTGGAGACATATGCGTGGTCGTGCAGTTCCCGCTCGATGACGGTTCACCTGACCGGCGCCATCAACTCCCACACCAACTGGAAGAACGCCCCGAAGCTGCACAACGGCAACAAGTACGCGACCAAGAGTTTCGCCCACGGATACAAGTCGGGCTGCCGGGATGCCTACGAGACCTTCGATGTGAAGAAGGCCGCCCAGCTCCGCGCCGACCAAGGGAAAGACAGCATCACCTTCGGCATGCGGGCGTCCGACGAGCACAGCCAGTACGCGTGGAAGAAGTTCCAGGCCGACGGTGACAATGCGCCTGTCCTTGAGCTGGTCTATAACCGCCGGCCGACCATCGACCCCAAGGCACTCGACCTTGGCCCCGACGCAAAGTGCACCACCACCGAGCCGTACGTCCGCATGGGGTCGGGCAACCTGACCTTCACCGCCCGCGCATCCGACAAGGACAAAAACCTCGACTTCTTCGATTTCGACCTGTGGCCCACAGGCAAGTGGGACAACACGGGTGACCTGCTGGGGTCCACGGGCAAGGTTTCCACGGGCAGTGACACGGACACCGCGCTGCGCACCACCACAGGCTTCTCCACGAGCAAACTGAGCAACGGGACCCTGTACTCCTGGCGGGTCCAAGCACGCGACGATGCTGGCTCCACCTCCGGATTTGCGCCGGCGAAGACACCGTGCCGTTTCGTCCTGGACACCAGTGCGCCCAAGCCGCCCAAGGTCAGTTCCACCGACTTTCCCAACGCCGACGGCGACGAGAACGGCTTCGGCAACGACGCCGAGGACGCCAACTGGAGCGCCAAGAAGTTCGGAACCCCCGGCTCGTTCACCGTGCGGGCCCTCAATACCGATGTCGTCCGGTATGAGTACGGGTTCAACTCCGCCAGTTACCCCTTCTCGCTCGCTCGCACATCCGGTACCGCCACCACAGTGACCGCGACGCTCGCGAACGCGAAGCCGCCCACCGCGGGGCCGAACGTCCTGTACGTCCGTACCGTGGACGCGGCCGGCAACGTCTCGCAGCCGACGAAGTACTTCTTCTACGTCTCGCCACGCGACCAAGCCGACGCGCCGGGCGACTTCACCGGCGACAAGCTCGCCGACCTCATGGTCGTCACGGAGGGCGGGAACCTGGCGCTCTACCCCTCGCAGGCCACCAACGACCTCGCCAAGGGCAGCGGCGACCTGGACTACTCCATGTCCGGCGCCTACCGCGCCAATCCCGACAAGGACCCCAACGGCGACGACCTGCCGCCCTTCGTCGCCGCCCCTTCCGGGCACTTCAAGGGTGCCCTGATCACCCACAACGGCGACATCTACGGCGGAGACGGCCTCCAAGATCTCGTCGTGCGCGTCGGCGGCAAGTTGTGGGTCTACCCGGGCGACGGCTACGGCGCCGTGAACGTCGACAAGCGCCGCGAGATACTCCTGCCCGACAATGCACCGAAGCCCGCCGACCTCAGCCAGATCGTGGCGGCCGGCGACATCACCGGAGACGGACGAACCGACTTCTTCGCCACCTCCGGCGACGCACTGTGGGCCTTCACCGGCTACCACGGAGCCACCGTCGACCAGGCCGTACGACTGTCCGCCTCAGCCTGGACCGAACGCGACATCGTCACCGTTCAGGACATCAGCGGTGACGGCGTCAGTGATCTCGTCTACCGCACCGACGTCTCCGCAAGATTGCTGCTGCGTAAGGGCATTGCGGCTTCCGGCGGCGGAGTGACACTCACCTCGCTTGCCTCCGCGGCCAACTCCTCGGGCGGCGTCGACATCGAGTACGGAGCCGCGGGCTGGGGCAGCGCCAGTATCCCGCACCTCATCGGGACGCCCGACGTCAACGGGGACTCCGTGCCCGACATCTGGACCGTGCGCTCCGACGGAGCGGTGCGCTTCTACGCGGGCAGTAAGACGGCACTGTCAGGATCTGGTGCCGAGATCATCGCTCCGGCGAGCTACTGGAAGACCCGTATCGCCATCGGCTGAGCCCTACACTCCGCGACACCCAAGGCCACGGTCCCGCCCTCTATGGGCGGGACCCGCTCTCGCCCATGGTTCGCCGCCTCGCTTGAGGAGACGCTGAAGGGCGCGATCCCCTGGTCACGAGGTCGAGGGCGGCTACGCGGATGTCGCAGTTGACAGACGCGCGAATGCGGGCGTCCGCGCTGGCGCCGCAGCAACCCGACCACCGCCGGGCCCCCGTTCCCGGGAGCCCGGCAGCTCGGTGGCGTGGGTCAGGCCGCGTTCAGGGTCCACTTCTGGTTGGCCCCGCCCGTGCACGTCCAGATCTGGGCGGGCGTGCCGTCCGCCGAGTTGTTGCCGGTGACGTCCAGGCACTTGTTCGCGCCGGTGTTGACGACGTCGTGCGTGCCGGCGTTGTACGACCACTGCTGGGCCGCGGTGCCGTTGCAGGTGTAGAGCTGCACGCGCGCCCCGTCGGCCGCCGAACCGCCGCTCACGTCGAGGCACTTGCCGAGCGCCCTCACCGTGCCGTCGGCTCCCACGGTCCAGCGCTGGGCGGTGGTGCCGTTGCAGCCGTAGAGCTGTACGGCGGTGCCGTCGGCGGTGGCGCCGCCCGCGACGTCCAGGCACTTGCCGGCCAGACCGGTGAGGGTGCCCGTGGTGCCGCCGCCCGGGTTGCCCGACGGCGTGCCGGACCAGGTGAAGGTCGCCGTCGTCCGGGCGGGCAGGGTGTAGACGAAGGACTGGCTGCCCCAGTCCACACGCACCGACCGGGCGGTGGTGCCGCCGTTGTGGGCGATCAGCGCCTTGGAGCCGTCCGGGTTGCGCCAGGCGACGTTGGGCACGGAGGAACTGGCGGTGGAGGCGATCCGGTAGGCGCCCGGCCTGACGAACTTGGTG
Source organism: Streptomyces sp. CAI-85 (assembly GCF_013363615.1). Classification (NCBI taxonomy): domain Bacteria; kingdom Bacillati; phylum Actinomycetota; class Actinomycetes; order Kitasatosporales; family Streptomycetaceae; genus Streptomyces; species Streptomyces sp. CAI-85. The sequence goes on from NZ_JAANNX010000001.1 coordinate 114,826, forward strand.
AGATGGCCGGTGGTGTAGTACTCGACGGTGTAGTCGACCTGCCCGGCGCGCGGGCCGCCTTCCTGGACGGTGATCAGGCCGGTGCAGGTACCGCAGCCGCCGTTGTGCGGACCCATGTCCTGGTTCAGGGCCAGGCTCCACTTGACCAGGCTGCTGCTCCAGTTGCGGGCGTAGGTGACGATGTCGGCCAGGTCCTCGTTGTGCTGGTTGGTGATCCAGGTTCCGCCGGAGTGCTCGGTGCTGAACTGCCGTACGTTCGGGTACTGATTGTGGACCTGGGTGCCCACGGCCGGATCGCCGAAGTAGCCGTGCCACGCGATGCCGCCGAAGAGCGGGTCGTTGCGCACACCGGCGTCGGCCAGGATGGCGGCGCCGAAGTTCGCGTAGTCACCGTAGTTCCAGTCGTGGATCAGGACCTTGGTGTCGATGCCGGCGGCCCGGAAGGCCGGGTAGACATGGTTCTTGGTGAACTCGACCAGGCCGGACGGGTTCCAGCTCATCCCCGGGTAGTTCATGGCGGTGGGGTTGCCCGCCTGACAGCAGTTGGGCTCGTTCTGCACCGACAGATAGTCGACGTGCACTCCGGCGGCCTGGTAGCTCTGGATGTACTTGACCAGGTACTGGGCGTAGAGCGGGTAGTACTCCCACTTCAGCCAACCCATCTGGTCCATACGGCCGTTGTCCTTCATCCAGCCGGGCGCGCTCCACGGCACGCCCTTCACGCGCAGGGCCGGATTGAGCTGCTTGGCCTGGACAGTGAGCAGCCGGACATTGGTGTCGTAGCCGTTCGCGCCGAAGTCGCTCAGCGTGCAACAGGTGTCGTCCAGCGAGACGTTGCCGGGCCGGGACAGGTCCGACGCGCCGATGGGGTTGCGGACGAACGACAGCCCGATGCCGTCGGTGGGCGAGAACAGCTTGCGCATGACGGTGTCGCGGGTGGCGGCGCTGATGGCTCCGCCGCGCAGCAGATGGGCGGTGGTGTCGGTGATGGAGGCGCCGCCGCCCTCGAACTGCTGGTAGGTCGTGCCCTCGTCGACGGTGATGGTCTGGTCGGCGCCGCCGCCCGCGGAACCGAAGTTCACGGCCGTCTGCTGGGCGAGACCGCGGGTGACGTTGCGGCCCGCCGCGTCGGACGTCGTGGTCAGCCAGACGTCGACCCGTTCACCCGCCGCGGCGGCCCGGGGTGTCAGACCGGGGCCGACGCTCAGCGCCAGCACGAGCAGCAGGACGGCGGCCACGGTGGCGGGCAGCCGGCCGGACGAGGGGGTTCCGCGCCGGGGCGGGAGTCTGTGCGGCAGAGTCATGACGAGACCTCTCGTGGGGGGCCGTCGCCTTCAGGGCTTGAATGCACGCCGCAACGGTCCGGACGGCTCCGGACGTCCGGGCGCACGCCTGAGAGGGCACGGTGAGGGGCAGGTGTGCGGCTCAGCGACACCTCGGTGACTTATCTCAAGGCGTGATTCAACTAATAAGACATGCACTCGTCAATACTGTGCGTCCACATCTCCAAGCTTTGCCGCGCCCCTTGACAACTCCCCCTACAGGTTCCGGCAGCAGTGCCGTTCCGACTCCGCGCCGGAGAGCCTGGGGATGCGCAGCCGGTGCATCAGATCGCGGGTGAGACGGGTGTCGAGCGTCGTGCGCCAGGTGACCTCGGGGTACCGGGCCCGCAGATGCGACAGCGCACGGGTGCCCAACCCGCAGCCCAGGAAGGGTTCTTCGAGCACGACGTCCGTGATCACACCCTCGGCGCACCGGTCGCACGCGTGATATGTCACGCGCCCGACGACCTTGCGGATGTGCACCAGCAGCAGACACTCCTCGCCCGGGCCGTCCGGCGAGGAGGACGGCAGCAGTTCGACGCCGCGGTAGGCCAGCAGCCTGCGGTGCCACCGGCCGCCGCGCCCGCCGTGGCGCCGGTGCCTTCCCCCGGACCGGCCGGTCGGCCGCCGCGGTGAGACGTCCGCCCGGTGCCCGGGCCGGCCGTGCGTGTCCGACGTGGCATACGTCTGGTTTCCGTGCATGCGGTCGCGGGTGCCCAGGCCCGCGGACACCATGCGGGATCCGTGATCGTCCGATCCGATGGCGGCAGGTTGCCCGGGACAGGCATACAACCCCCCGCCACCGGGCACCAGAGGGACACAGCTCGGGACAAGTGCCCTCCCCCCGGCCACCCGAGCGCATGTCGGCCCCACCCCCGTCCCCCCGGGCAGTGGGGCCGACGCATGCCGTGCCCCACCTGCTCACACGTCCGCGACGGGGGCGGGCCCCAACTCCCGTACCGCGCGCGCCAGGGCGTCCCGGACCCGGTCCGTGTCCGCCTCCGTGGTACGCCAGTTGCTGAACGCGGCGCGCAGCGCGGGCGTTCCGTGCAGGACCGTGGGCGTGAGGAACGCCTCGCCGGAGTCGGCGACCGCCCGCGCCAGAGCGCCCAGCCGCTCGGGGGTCGGGCCCTCGGTGAGGGTGAGGCAGACGACGTTCAGCCGCACCGGCGCCAGGAGCCGCAGCCCCGGGACGGCCGCGACACCCTCGCCCAGCCGCCGGGCCAGCGCGACACAGCGCTCGACGATCTCCGCGTGGCCCTCACGGCCGTAGGCGGTGAGCGAGAACCAGGTGGCGAGGGCGCGCAGCCGCCGGGAGTTCTCCGGGGTCAGATGGAGGAAGTCGGGGGTGCCGGTGGGCAGGCCGAGATACGGGGACTCGTTGTGGAAGACCCGCACCTGGAGGTCCTGGCGGCGGGTGAACTGGACGGCGGCGTCGTAGGGGACGTTCAGCCATTTGTGCAGGTCCACGCAGATGGAGTCGGCGGCGTCGAGGCCGTCGACCAGAGCGGCGTGGGCCGGTGAGAGCGCGGCGAACGCGCCGAAGGCGGCGTCCACATGGAGCCAGAAGTCGTACCGCTCCTTGAGGGCGGCGATCGCCCGCAGGTCGTCGAAGTCGACCGTGTTCACCGTCCCGGCGTTGGCGACCACGACGGCGGGGTGTCCGTCGAGCGCGTCGAGGGCCTCGGCGAGCCGGGACACGTCCACGGCCTCGCGGTCACCGCCCAGCAGGGGGACGGGGCGCAGCCGGTCGCGGCCGATGCCGAGGACGGACAGGGCCTTGGTGATGCTGGAGTGCGGGCTGCCGGACAGCACATGGACGGGGCCGAGGGCGGCCGCTCCTTCGCGGGAGACGGACACGCCCTGCCGTTCGCCGAGCCACTCCCGGGCCACGGCCAGGCCCACGGTGTTGGACATCGTCGCGCCGCTGACGAAGGCGCCCCGGTGTGCCTCGCTCAGGCCGAACAGTTCCCGCAGCCAGCCCAGCGTCTCGTGCTCCAGGGCGTCGGCGCCGGAACCGCCGCCGCTGGAGCCGTTCTGGTCGTAGACGCCGGTGAGCCAGTCGCCGGTGAGGGCCGCGGGGGTGCTGCCGCCGGTGACGAATCCGAGGTAGCGCGGGCCCGCCGAACCGGAGAAGCCGGGCTCCCACTGCCGGGCGAAGCGGTCCAGGGCGCCTTGTGCGCCGACCCCGGCCGCCGGGAGCGGGCCGGGGTCGGGAGCGGGTGCGGCGGCGGAGACCGGTCGCTCCCCGATGCCGGCGAGCGCACGGGTAGCGAAGTCGCGGGCGGAGGCGAGGAGTTCGGGGAGTCGGTCGAGGTCGGCGCGGAGCGTGGGGTGCATGTCCGCAGCGTAGGCGGGCGGTCCGGGCGGACGCGGGAGCCAATCCGAGGGAAGTGGACCGGAATCGCGCACGAGGAGCACGGCGGGCGGCCGCGGGGTGCGCCGTGGCCGCCCGCCGGGGGATCAGGGCTTGGCGGTGTACGTCACTCCGGTCAGGTTCTGGGCCGCGGCGCCCCACACCTGGTCGTGGAGGGAGGAGTCGACGCCGAGGGTGTGGAGCAGCCAGGCGGTCGTGATGCCGTAGGTCAGGCGGAGCTGGGTGGCCCGGGTGACGGTTCCGCTGTCGCAGCCGATGCCGGAGCTGTCCTCGAAGCCGCAGTGGAACCCGCCGGTGATGACGCGCAGTTGGGTGGCGGACTGCTTGGCGTCGTACATCTTGCGCTGGTGGTCGGCGACCTTGGCGATGGTGTCGGAGCTGCCGCCGACGTACTGGACGGGGATGGTCAGCGCGCCGGAGGCGGCGACGGCCGAGGGGTTGGTCTCGGCGGCCGCGAGGGTGGAGACGGTGGCGACGGCCGGATTGCGGCCCGCCGCGACCAGGGCCGCTCCCCCGCCCATCGAGTGGCCCGAGAGGGCGAGCCGGTCGGTGCTGACCGCGCCGGCGAAGCGTGAACCGGCGGTGCCGTTCTGGACGGTGAGCCAGGTGAGCGCCGCGTTCAGGTCGTCGGCGAAGGCGGTGTGGCTGGGGAAGAGACCGCCCTGGGACTTGGGCGCGACGGTGATGACGCCCCAGGACGCGTAGTGCCTGAGGAGGCTCTCGTACTGGCCGATGCCCTGGAAGAAGCCGTGTCCGAAGGCAAGGCCGGGGTGGGTGCCGGCGGCGACCGGCGCGTTCGCCCCGGCCGTCGTGCCCGGGTACCAGACGCGTGCGCTGTAGGAGCGGCCCGAGGCGGAGACGGTGAGGTCGGTGTAGGCGACGGGGAACGACCCGGTGGTGAAGGGGTCCGTCGCCCGCACGGCGGGGGCGGCCTGTGCGGTGGGTGCGAGGGTGAGGGCGGCTGCCGCGGTGAGCAGCAGGGCGGTCAAGGAGCGCAGGAGCGTACGGAACACGAGATCACCTTTTCTGTGGGGAGGAAACAGTGATGTCTGAGCCGGTCGCGGTCGAACTCGGCCGACGCGTACGGCCGTTGACGCATTGGCCGTGGCGCGTTCAGCCGCCGAAGCGCAGGGTGAAGTCGCGCAGGGCGAGGCTGATCAGCGGGGGCCGGTCGCCGAGTGCGGCGACCGGGCTGCCGGCCGGTGCCGTCCATTCGGCACGCGCCCGTCGCAGCTCGGCGCGGCTGCGCACCGGGCTCGTCTTGATCCGGCCGTCGAGGCTCTGCGCCACCTTGTAGGCCAGTGGCCAGCGCCCGGGCAGACGTCCCCGCTCGGTGCAGCGGCTGGTCGCGAGCACCCCTTGCCCGGTCCGGGCGGTGAAGGACGCGCTGCCGTCCGTTCGCTCCGCGTCGAAGGCCGCCATCTCCTTGGGGATGCCCCACAGGGCACGGCCGCCCGCCATCGACGCCTCGCTGTCGACCCAGATGTCGGTGACGCAGACCCGGGCCCGGGCGCCGTCCCGTACCAGGACCGCCCGCAGCAGTTCGCTGTAGTGCAGGACGCTGTCGTTCTCGTAGACGACCCAGGCGGCGCCGACCAGCCCTCGGCCCGCGACGGTCAGGGGGCGCAGGCCGGGCGCGACGGGGGGAATCGCGGCACGTCGTACGGCCCACAGGGACAGGTACATCTGTCCGGCCAGGTGCCAGGGCTCGTCCGGGTAGGCGGTCATACCGCGTCCGTTCCATGGGGTGGGGGGAGGCGCAGGGCGGCGGGGGCGGTGGCCGCGACGGCGGGCCGGCGCGGCGGGACGGGTGCGACGGGGCGGTACGGGAGTCCGGGTGCGGGGCGGGGGTCGGTCTCCCCCAGGTTGGGCCACAGGGCGGTGGCCCGCTCGGCGAGGGCGGTGATGGTGAGCGAGGGGTTGACGCCGAGGTTGGCGGAGATGGTGGAGCCGTCGATCACGTGCAGGCCCGGATGGCCGTGGAGGCGGTGGTAGGGGTCGACGACTCCGGTGTCGGGGGTCTCGCCCATGGTGCAGCCGCCGATCAGGTGTCCGGTGGTCGGTACGTCGAAGAGGTCGGCCCAGGTGCCGCACGCCTGCCCGCCGATCCGGGCAGCGGCCGCGCGGGCGGCGCGGTGTCCCGCGGGGATCCAGGTCGGGTTGGGCGCGCCCTCGCCGGGCCGGCTGCCGAGACGGCGCCGGCCGGTCGGGCCGCGTCGCAGGTAGGTGGTGACCGAGTTGTCCACCGTCTGCATGACCAGCAGCACCACGGTCTGCTGCGACCACCGGCGCGGAGTGTGCAGGGCGGGCAGGCGGCGGGCGCCGCGCGCCATGGCGGCGAGTCCCACGAGGAGGCGGGAGCGTCCCGGGACCGGGTCGACGAGCATCGCGCCGAGCAGGGCGAGGAGGTTGCTGCCGCGGCCGTAGCGGACCGGCTCGACGTGCGTGGTGTCGTCCAGGTGGACGGAGGAGGTGATGGCGACGCCGTGGGAGTAGTCCGCGTCGCGTTCCCGGGCGCGGACTCCGAGGATCGCCTCCGAGTTGGTGCGGGTCAGCAGGCCGAGCCGGGGTGAGATTCCGGCGAGTGAACCGTCGTCCTTCAGGGTGTGCAACAGCCGTTGGGTGCCCAGGGCGCCGGCCGCGAAGATCACGTGCCGTGCGGTGAGGGTCCGCCGTCGTCGGCCGGGGACGGCGCCGGTGCGGACCGAGGTGACGGCCCAGCCGTCGCCCGCGCGGCGGACGCCCGTCACGGTGCGGCGTTCCATGACGTGTGCTCCGGCGCGTTCGGCCAGGCCGAGGTAGTTCTTGGGCAGGGTGTTCTTGGCGTTGTGGCGGCAACCGGTCATGCAGGCACCGCAGTTGACGCAGGTGGTGCGGTCCGGTCCGGCGCCGCCGAAGTACGGGTCGGGTACGGAGGTGCCGGGTGCGGCGCCGGCCGGGCCGAAGTGGACGGCGACGGGGGTGGGTCGGAAGGTGTCTTCGCAGCCGAGGTCGCGTGCGGTCTCCCTCAGCAGCAGGTCGGCCTCGGTGAACAGCGGGTTGGGGGTGACGCCGAGCATCCGGCGTGCCTGGGCGAAGTAGGGGGCCAGTTCGCGGCGCCAGTCGGTGAGGGACGCCCAGTGCGAGCCCTCGTAGAACGCGTCCGGGGGTTCGTAGAGGGTGTTGGCGTAGCCGAGCGATCCGCCGCCGACTCCGGCGCCGCTGAGCACGAGGATGTCGCCGAGCAGGGAGGCGCGCAGGATGCCGGTGCAGCCGAGACGGGGTGCGAAGAGGTACCTGCGCACCTGCCAGGACGTGCGCGGGAAGTCGGCGTCGGCGAAGCGCCGGCCGGCTTCCAGGACGCCGACGCGGTAGCCCTTCTCGGTGAGCCGGAGGGCGCTGACGCTGCCGCCGAAGCCGGAGCCGATGACGAGGACGTCGTAGTCGAAGGGGACTTGGCCGACGGCGGTCATCGGTCGTCTCTCGCTCTGAAGTCGGCGAGCAGCGGGGTGATGAGCCGTTCGAGGTTCTCGCGGCGGACCTGGGGGTGGACGCCGGTGAGCGGAAGGGGGCCGTCGAGGCCGGGGACGTGCGGGACGAGCGCGAGGTGGGGCAGCAGGACGAGGAGGTGCGAGAGAAGGGCGTCCAGGTCGGCGTCCTTCCTCAAGTCCCCTGCCGCGACGGCGCGTTCGAGGAGGGGGCGGAGGCCGGCCTGGTACAGGGCATCCACGGGGGCGCGGACCGCGTCCCGGACCGCGGGGTCCATCTCCATGTTGGTGGCCGCGGTGACCCCGCGTTCCAGGGGGTGTCCGGCGAAGTAGTCGAGCCAGGCTTCCAGGGCGTCGACGAGGTGGGTGGCGAAGTCCGTGCTCCCGTCGTAGCCGTCGAGCCAACGCCGCATCCGGGCGTAGATGCGCAGCGAGGTCTGTTCGGCGACGTAGGTGAAGAGGTCGAGCTTGCCGGAGAAGTACTGGAAGAGGGAGCCCTTGGCGACGCCGGCCTCGCGGGCGATGACGTTCAGGCTGCCCGTGGAGTAGCCGTGGGTGCCGAACTCGTCCATCGCGGCGACCAGGACGCGCTCGCGGCGGGCCGGCGACAGCCTGGTCCAGGTGGGCGTGGGCATGGACACTCCTCGGTATGACCGGACGGTCATGTGACCGCCCGGTCATGGTGGGGGCGGTGGGTGGGCGAAGTCAACGACTGTGCGGCAGAAGGCTGTTGAGGGGATCGGCACCGCGCCGCACCCGTTGACAGGAGGCGACGGATACGCCCAGCCTGTGACCGGCCCCCGATATGACCGGGTGGTCATGAGGAGGTCGGCATGCAGAAGGTGTGTGTGATCGGGGCCGGTTCTTCCGGGATCGCCGCGTGTCAGGTCCTGGCGGAGCGGGGCATCGCCTACGACTGCTTCGAGCTGGGCTCGGACGTGGGCGGCAACTGGCGCTATCTCAACGACAACGGGCAGTCGTCGGCGTACCGCTCGCTGCACATCAACACGTCCCGGCAGATCATGCAGTACGCCAGTTTCCCCATGTCGGACGCGTATCCGGTCTACCCGGGGCACGCACACATCGCGCGCTACTTCGACGCGTTCGTGGAGCACTTCGGGTTGCGGCCGTCGATCCGCTTCCGCACCGAGGTGACCGAGGTCGTCCAGGACGGGGACGGGTGGGCCGTGACGTCGCGCCATCGCGACACGCACGAGGAGGAGCGGGGGGTGTACGACGCCGTACTCGTCGCCAACGGCCACCACTGGAAGCCCCGTTGGCCCCGGCCGGGCATCCCGGGGTCGTCGGACTTCGAGGGCAGCCAACTCCACTCGCACGACTACCGCACGCCCGAACCGTTCGCCGACCGGCGGGTGTTGGTGGTGGGCATCGGCAACTCGGCGTGCGACATCGCCGTGGAGACCTCGCGCGTCTCCCGGCGGACGTATCTCGCGATGCGCCGGGGCGCGCACATCGTGCCCAAGCATCTGTTCGGCGTCCCCACCGATCACCTCACGCACTCCTGGCTGGCCAGGGCGCCCCTCGCGGTCCAGGACCGCGGCCTCCACCTCCTGCTCCGCCTGAGCCGCGGCCGGCTGGCGGACTACGGCCTGCCCACTCCCGCCCACCGCGTTCTGGCCGCCCACCCGACGATCTCCGACGACCTGCTGTCCCGGCTCGCGCACGGCGACATCACGGTAAAGCCCGCGCCGAGCAAGGCGGATGAGGGTCATGTCTTCTTCGAGGACGGCAGCGTGGAGGAGATCGACACGATCATCTACTGCACGGGGTACGACATCTCGTTCCCCTTCCTGGCGGACGGTGTGCTCGGCCTCCGGGACAACAACCCTGCCCTCTACCGCCGGGTCGCCGCCCCCGACCGCCCCGGCCTGTACTTCATCGGCCTCGTCCAGCCCCTCGGCGCCATCATGCCCCTGGCGGAGGCCCAGTCCCACTGGGTCGCCGACCTCATCCAGGGCCACTGCACCCTCCCCGACCGCGAGCACATGCACGCCGAGATCCACACCTACCGCACCCGAACGGCCCGCCGGTACGTGGCGTCCACCCGCCACACGATCCAGGTGGACGCCCAGGCGTATCTGCGGGAGCTGAGGAGGGAGCGGAGGCGGGGGGCGGTGCGGGGGCGGGGCGCGGTGCGGGGTGGCCTGCGGTGACGGTCTACGGTCCGGCCTCGAGGTCGTCGCGCATGGCGGCTCTGAGGGCGTCGAGCGCGGTGTCGTACCGGACGCGGTGTTCCGCGTAGGCGCCGTCTTCGAGGAGGAGGCCCTCGGCCATGGCGTTCCGGAGGTCGCGCAGGATGCGGTACAGCTCTTCGGACGGCGCGACGACGCTGCCGGGGGCGGAGATCGTCATCTGATGGCGGAACCCGGAACACGGGTCGAAGGCGTCCCAGGCGGCCTTGCCGCGCTCCGTGCCGGAGGCGCCCGTGTCCCGCGAGAGGCGGCTGAAGGTCAGCCTGGCCTGGGACAGGGCGGCCAGGTAGTCGCCGTAGAGCGCGCGGCGCGCCTCGGTGCGCTGGTCGATCCGGTCGCGTCTCCACCGTCGGCGGTCGAGGTACCCGGCGGACACCGTGGCGATCGCGCCGCCGGCCAGGGTGCTCGCGAGAGCCATCCAGTCCATCGTCACCACGATAGGGGGCCGTCGGCCGCCGCGTAGGGCTCCTGGTGCGGTGGGTAGTGTCCGTGGATGCATGTCCTTGCCGCGGAGACCTTGTTGCCCGTCGATCTGCGGCTCGGTGTCGCGTTGGTGGTGTTGTTGGTCGCCGCCGCCGGGGTGGCCGTGGTGTTTCGGCTGGCGCCGGACGCGTCGTTCGGGCGGGCGTGGGAGATCGTGGCGGCCGGGGTGCGGGCCGCCGCGCAACTGGCCGCCGTATCCCTGGTGATCGGGTGGGCGGTGGGGCATACCGCGGCGCTCGTCGGGTTCTTGTGTCTGATGTTCGGCGTCGCGACCCGGACGGCGGGTCGGCGGATCACCCGTAACTCGACGTGGTGGTGGGCGGCGTTGCCGATCGCCGTTCCGGTGGCGCCGGTCGTGGCGGGACTTGTGATCGGCGGGCTGTTGCCCGTGCCCGGGATCGCCATCGTTCCCGTGACCGGCATTCTCATGGGCGGGGCGCTGACCGCGACCGTGCTGGCGGGTCGGCGCGGTCTGGACGAACTCGCCCAGCGGCACGGAGAGGTGGAAGCCGGCCTCGCGCTGGGCCTGCTGGAGCGTGAGGCGCGGCTCGAAGTGGCTCGGGGTGCCGCGTCGGAGGCGTTGGTGCCGGCCCTGGACCAGACCCGCACCGTCGGACTGGTCACGCTGCCGGGGGCGTTCGTCGGCATGCTGCTCGGCGGAGCCTCGCCGGTGCTGGCCGGTGCCGTACAGGTCTTCGTGCTGATCGCCCTGCTCGCGGTGGAGGCGCTCGCGGTGGCCCTCACCCTCGAACTGATCGCCCGCCGCAGGATCCACCGGTGAGCGTCATCCGCCGACCTGGGCGATGCCCGACTCGTAGGCGAACACGACCGCCTGGGCGCGGCTGCGGAGGTTCAGCTTGGTCATCGCGCGGTGCAGGTGGGTCTTGACGGTCGACTCGCTGACGCTCATACGCTCGGCGATCTCCTCGTTGGCGAGACCCTTGGCGACGAGCCCGAGCACCTCGGCCTCGCGGTCCGTGAGCACGCTCGTCGCGTCGGCCCCGGTACGGAACCGCTGTTGGCGTACGGCATGCTGCTCGACCAGCCGCCGGACGCGGGCCGGGGCCACCAGGAGGTCGGCGGAGAGGGTCGCGGTGACGGCGCTGAGGAGCTGCTGCGGCGGCATGTCCTTGAGGAGGAAGCCGCTACAGCCCGCGCGCAGGGCGGCGTACACGTACTCGTCCTCGTCGAAGGTGGTGAGGACGACGATGCGGGGCGCCGGGTCGAGGCCGAGGGCGAGGATGCGCTCGGCGGCCGCGAGTCCGCTGAGCCGGGGCATCTTGATGTCCATGAGGATCAGATCCGGGCGGTGTTCGCGTGCGGCGGCGACGGCCTCCTCGCCGTCCGACGCCTCCAGGACCGGTCCCAGCCCCTCGACGGTGCGCAGCAGGGTCACGATGCCGGAGCGGATGAGGTGCTGATCGTCCACGACCAGGATGCGGGCCACAGCGCTCCTCGGAGATGCTCACTGCTCAGGTCTCGGATCAGCCGCCGTCCCGGTCCTGCCCCAGGGGGAGTCGTAGCTGTACCCGGTAACCGCCTCCCGGGGTGCGCACCGGTGGTCAGCGAGCCGTGCCACATCTTGGCCCGTTCCCGCATTCCGATCAAGCCGTGTCCGGATCCGCCGCCCGTCGTGGCCGGAGGCGGGCCTCCCCGGTCGAGGACCGTGACGCGCAATTCGTCGTCCAGGTAGCGGACTTCGACGTCGGCCGTCGTTGCTCCGGAGTGCTTGACGACGTTGGTGAGAGCTTCCTGGACGACGCGGTAGGCGCACAGTTCGAGCCCGGGGCGCAGGGGTCTGCGTTCACCTGTGAACCGGATCTCGACGTGCAGGCCGGCCGCCTCCAGGCGTTCCGCGAGCGCGGGGATGCGGCCGATGTCGGCCAACAGGTCGTCGGGAAGCGGATCGTCGGGGAGCGCGTCGGCCGGATCCTCCGCGCCCGGGGTGCCGCCGAGGTCGTGGGTGCGCAGGACGACGAGCAGTCGGCGCAGTTCGTCCAGCGACTCCCGTCCGGCCGCGGCGGCGGTGCCGAGGGCGGTGCGGGCGGCGGGCGGGTCGGCGTGGAACAGGTACTCGGCCACACCGGTCTGGAGGGTGACGATCGTCATGTGCTGCGAGATCGTGTCGTGCAGCTCGCGCGCGATCCGGAACCGCTCGTCCAGCACGGCCCGCCGGGCCTCCTGGCGTTGCTGCCGGTCGAGCAGCGCGGTCAGCCGCCGCAACTCGGCGTTGCGCGGCCAGTCGGCGCTGGGTGAGTCCGACGGCGAAGGCGACGGCCGGCACGATCAGCGCCTGTACGGCCACGACCGGCCAGGGCAGCCGCCCGCACACCCCGCTGAGCGCGATGACGGCGGTGAGCAGCGCGGCCCCGCAGACGATGCGGGCGCGGGCCGCCGCCCGGGCCGCGACGGAGACGAACGCCACCGCCGGGACCCAGAAGTTGAGCGAGGGCTGATACCCGAGCAGCAGATAGCCGGCGAAGCCCGCCGCCGTGACCACGAGCACGGCGAACGGCCGGTTCTCCCGCAGCGCGAGCGAGAGGGCGATCAGCAGGGTGAGCAGGTGGGCCCACAGGTCGAACGGCCGCCAGGGCGCCGGATGGTAGAAGGCGCCCGCCAGACAGCCGGCGACGGCGAAGCCGGCGGCGAGGGCCACGTGGGCCGGGCGCGGGCGGAGGGCCTGCGTCGCGGGCATCCGGTCATGGTAGACGACGGTTCTCAACTGATCCGCCCCCACGCGGAGTCGCGGCCCCGGGCCGTCAGGAGTCCATGATGAAGTCCAGCGCGTAGCCGGACGCGGTCGTCCAGTACGTGACGCGGGCGCCGTCGTCGAACGCCACCACCCGCGGCAGGTCCACGCCGATCGGCCCGCTCCCGTCGCCGCCGTGCTCACGGCCGTGCAGGAGAAGGGTGACCGAGTCCGTCTCGTACTGGTCCATGGGGACACCGGAGGCGAGCAGCGCGGCGTACGCCTCGTCCCCGGGTGCGAGGACGACGGGGCCCTCCCCGGGGTCGCTGTCCTCGTACACGTCGATCGGGTACCGGGCCTCGGCGTAGTCGCCGAGGAAGAGGTACGGGTAGTGGTGGACGGCGCACTTCTTGTCGCCCGCGTTGGTGACGGCGATCAGGAGATGCTTGGGGACCTCTCCCTTCCCGTCCTCCAGGGTGGTGCCGAACGAGAGGTCCTCCTCGGCGCAGTCGGGAACGGCGGCGCTGTCGCCGCCGTTCCCGCCGCCACCGGTGGTGCCCCCCGAGTTGTCACCACCGGAGTCACTCGGCTTCGCCGGACTCGACGCGCTCGGCCGGCCCGAAGGAGTGGAGCCGGCGCCGTCGGCCGTGTCGGGCTCGCACGCCGTGGCGGCGAACGCCGCGGCGAACGCGGCGGCCGTCACGGCGTAGGACCTCCAACCCCCGTTCGTCCTGGGGTCCTTGGTCTTCCTTGGTGTCGTGCGGTTGTCGCAGGCATCGGTACGCATGATGTTTTCCCCCGTGGCCGGCTGGTCCCGGCCGTACTCGACTCTCGGTGGGCGACGTCTGTCGCCCCCGCGATGTCGTCGAGGCTAGGAGAGCGAGGGTGCCGACGGCGTCCGCCGCGGAGCCGGAGACGTCGTCGACTTCGGGCGTCGGGAACGGCGTTCACGTAGACCGTGGACCGACGGCGGGGTCGTCCTGCGGTTGGCCCGGTCCCTGAGGGCGCTATCGCGTGGTGAAGGCACCGCCGTTGACGTGGATGGTCTGGCCGGTGATGTGCCGGGCGCCGGGCGAGGCGAGGAAGTGGGCCGTCTCGGCGATGTCGTCGACCGTGCCCGGGCGTTTGTCGTGCGTCTCCCCCACCAGCGACGCGTGGCGCTCGTCGGTCATCTGCCCCTGGAAGAAGTCGGTTCCGGCGATGTAGCCCGCGGAGATCACATTGACGGTGACCCCGCGGGGGCCGAGTTCGCCGGAGAGCGAGGCGCTCCACGCGGCCAGTGCCGCCTTCGCCGCGCCGTAGGAGCCGCCCCGGCGCTCGGCGCCGATCGACCCGATACTGAGGACCGTGCCGCCCGGGCCGAGCTTGTCCTGTACGGAGGCCGTGGTCAGCACCGCGCCGAGCAGGTTCTGGGCGAGGTTGGCCCGCCACTGCGCCAACACCCCTTCCAGGGGCGGGACATCGCCGGGTGTCGGGCCGGGCAGACCGCCGGCCGCGTTCACCAGGACGTCCAGCGCGTCGAACCGGGCGGCGAGTGCCGCGACCTGGCCGGGGTCGGTCGCGTCGCAGGTCACGCCGTGCACGCCCAGTTCCTTCGCCGCCCGTTCGACGGTGTCGGCGTGGCGGCCGGTGATGTACACCTCCGCCCGGTCGGCGGCGAACCGGGCCGCTACGGCACGGCCGATGCCGCTGGTTCCTCCTGTGACGAGCACGGTGCGGGTCAAGGGTTCCTCCTCCATGCCTCGCTGCTACGTTTAGACCTAAACATAGCCGATCCGATTCCGTGCGGAGGGATTCCACCGTGGCCGACAGCGGCGCCGTACCCGAAGAGCAGGTGCCCGAAGAGCAGGTGCCCGAAGAGCACGTGCCCTCCTACCCGCCCGCGGAGATCGCCGCGGCGTGGCGGCGGGAGCGGCCGGGCACGCCCACGGAGTCGATCGAGATCGTCACGCCCATCTGGTGGTTGGGGAAACTGTTCGCCGACGACCGCGGCCGGGTGCTGCGCGAGGCGGGCATCGACGCGGCGACGCTCGACCTGCTCTCCGTCATCCGCCGTTCCGGGCCGCCCTACTCGCTCAGCACCCGCGAGATCGCCCGGCGGACGCTGGTGACCGCCGGCGCGGTCTCGCAACGCGTCGCCCGGGCCGAACGGGACGGTCTGGTCCGGCGGGCGGCGGGAACCACCGGCCGCCGGTCCGTGGAGGTGTCGCTCACGGCCGACGGCCACGCGCTCATCGAACGGTCCGTGGACGCCGTCCTCGGCCGCGAGGCCACACTCGTCAGCGATCTGTCGGCGGACGAACGCGACCTGCTCATCGGGCTGTTGGAGAAGCTGATGACCGATGTACGGCGACGCACGGCTCAGTCGTGACGTGAGAGAGCCCAAGTCCCGGTCTCAGGAGATCGGTTCGATGACGACGCGCCGGTTCTCGCGGGCCGCCGAGAGGTCGTGGGTGCCGTCGGGGAGGATCTCCGGGCGTTTGGGTCGCGTCGCGCCGACGCCCCGTACGGTGAGCCGGTCCCGTGGGACGCCGAGCCGGACCAGCGCGTCGCGTACCGCCGCCGCCCGCTGGACGGACAGGGTGCGCCGGCCCGCCGCGGTGCCGTACGCGGCGGTGTGACCCGTCACGGTGTAGCGCCGGGCGCCGGGGGCGGCCCGGATCCGGTCGGCGACGTCCTGGAGCGTGGTCTCGGTCGACGGCAGCAGCCGGGCGCTCTCCGGGGCGAACAGCAGCGCGGCGGGGATCTCCCAACCGTCGTTCAGCGAGACGACTTTCGGCTCCGGGACGGTGTCCTGCGGCAGACCGGAACCATCGGTCCCGCCGGACGGCGTGGCGGTGGCCGCCGGTGCCGCGCGGTCGTCGAACTCGATGTCGTCCGCCGACACCCCGGACGCCGTCAGAAGGGCGCGCCACAGGGCGCGCAACTGCTCCACGTGGGCGGTGCCCAGCGGGACGCTGCTGCTGCCGAGGGACAGCCAGGTCACCCGCACCCCCTCCGGCAGCCGCGGCAGCGAGCCGCTCTCCCGGAGCTGGGCCACGAGGTCGTCGGGGGACACGTCGTACCCCGTGTCGGCCAGGTCCAGGGCACCGGCGGTGGAGATGCCGTCGGAGTCGATCACGATCCAGGAGGGGCGTTCCCGGGCCGCGGTGGCGAGGGCGGTCAGCAGATCGCTGCCCGGCTTCCGCGGGCGCAGGGCGCTCCCCCGGGCGTCGCGGCGGGCGCAGGCGACGGCGGCCGCCCGGACACGGTTCGCGAACGCCGAGCGGTTGTCCGGCAGCGGGTCGAGGCTGTAGCCGGCGACCGGATCACGGACGGCGTCCGTGCCGTCGACGGGGACGAACGTCACGCGCGCGTGCTCCTTCTGCGCCGCCGTCAGGGCGTCCGCCGCCCCCGGCGGGGCGATCTCGTGGGCACGGACGGACGCGGTGACGTCGCCGATCAGGGCGACCGTCTTCGCCGACGCGGGCTGCTCGGCGTTCCGTACGTCCGCGCACTGCTTTTCGTCCACGTGGTTCCGTACGGTCGTGTTGCCGCCGCCCTCGTCCTGGCAGCCGGCGAGCGCCAGCGCCATCAGCAGCGCCGCCGCCATGGCGGCCGTCCGGCGTGGTGTCGTCCTCTTCACTTCTCGCTCCCCCTACTGGTTCCACTCGTGTCCCGAATGTCCGGGCGGCCTCAGCGGACGACCAGTGGCCGCCCGGTCAGTGCGGCGAGGCTCGCCCCGAGGGCGAGCGCGACGTCCTCCGCGTCCCGGCCGTCGTAGACGCGCGGCGCGGGGCCGTGCGGCGGGTCCCAGCCGGGGACCCGGCCGAGGCCGGAGCGGTGGAAGGCGGGCATGCGGACCGCGCGCAGTCCGATGAGCGCCAAGTGGTCAGCGTCGCCGCCAGAGTTGTGGTCGGGCAGCCCGGTCAGCTCCCCCGTGCTCAGGACCACCAGCACGGTGTCCCGGTCGACGACGCACAGGGCCCCGACCGGCCCGGTCAGGGCGTCCAACGTCGACGCGGTGTGGCCGAGTTCGGGCCCGAGCGGAGCGGGCAGGGCGAACGGCCTTCCGACCGGGGCCGGTTCGAGGCGGACGCGGGCGGTCTCCGCGAAGTCCACCACGGCGAGTTCGTCGTCGTCCCGCAGCTCACCGCCGAGCCAGACGGCGAACGCGTCGAGTCCGGGCGCGGCGGCGGGGAGCGCGCGCAGGGACGACAGAGAGACGTCCAGCGCCACGACGAGACGCAGCGGCGGGCCGAACGGCTCGCCGCCGAGGCGGGCGCAGACGAGGCGGGCGGGGAGCGGGACCGCCGGCAGCTCCACGGACCGCGCTCCCGCCAGCCGCTTCGATCGCGCGAGACGGGGGTGCACCGCCAGCCGGGGAGCGCCGCCCGGGCTCACCGGTCGCTCCCGAAGCCGTCGTCAGGGGTTCGGGTGTCCTCCGTGCCGCCCGTGCCGCCCGCGCCGCCGGCGCCCTGGGGCGGGAGCGCCCGCGGCAGTTCTGCCTCCAGTCGTGCCCGCAGCGCCCGCGCGGCCCGCACATGGCGGAACGCCACCTCGGGGACGTCAAGCCCCGCGATGTGCAGTCCCGGATCACCGTCAGGGTGGGAGGAGGCGGAGAGGCCGCTGTCCTCCTCGCCCGACACGGGCGGCTTGTGCCGGGAGCGTTCGGCGAGGATGAGCGCGGCGGCCGCGGCCCGGCTGCCCACGGCCGTCACCATCAGGTCGTTCACGAGCCGGTCCAGCTCGATTCCCGCTTCCTCGTACGCCGTTCGGGCGTTCCGCCAGTCGCCGCGCAGGCGGTGCTCCCTGCTGTCGTCGGCGCGCACCTCCTTGTCCCGGGCCGTCTCCACCGCGTCGCGATTGCGCTCGCGTCCGAAGATCCGGGCGAGGAGGTCGGCCAGGAGCAGTCCGGCGAAGACGAGGGCGACCAGGGGCCCGCTGGGGCTGAGGTCCCCGAACGCGGTGAAGGCGGAGGAGCCGTCGAGCCTCTGGGCCGTGAGCAGGCAGGTCACCGCGATCAGGCCCAGGGCCACGAGCAGGGCGGCCGCCGGGCCGACGGGCGAGGGGCGGGGACGGGTCGCCCCGTCGCCGCCGGAGCTGCCGAGCCGCGCGGCGAACGGCCGGCACAGCGCGCCCGCCACCCGTACCGCCAGCACGCTGCTGACGGGGATCACGGCGGCCAGGGCGTAGCCGCGCAGATCGAGTCCGCCGGTCGCGTCGCCGAACGTGAAGGCGTTGAGCCAGAACAGGAACTCGGTGAGCACCAGGATCAGTTCGGTGACGATCAGCAGATGCCGGGGCAGGGTGAACAGCGCGGCCGGACTGCGGTCCGCGGCGCGTTCCTCGGCGGCGCGGGCGCGTTCGGCCTCGTACGCCGTCTCCCGCCGGATCGCGGGGCGCGGGTCCCTCGCCCAGATCCGGAAGGCGTCGTCGGCCGCGTGCCAGCGCCGGTGCTCGGCGAGCAGCGTCCGCTGGGCGTCCATCAGGGGGTCCGCGGCCGCGAGTTCGCCGACCGTGTCGGTGCTGACGACGGTGACGACGGCGAAGTACTCGCCGGGGGTGGGGCTTTCGGAGCGGACGGCGCGCTCCGCGGCGAGCAGTTCGGCCACCTGCTCGCTGCCGTCGGCGGTGTACGTCGGAACGGTGCGCCGGGGAAAGGTCGTCATCGGTGTCCCTTCGTCCCACCGGGCCCCTCGCCGGGCCGCGGTGGTTCCTCGTCGGGTCGGGCCGGCGGCGGCAGCGCCTTCAGGGCCTCGCCGAGTGCGTCGCCGGCCTGTCTCAGCGCGTCCTCGGTGTCCTCGGTGTCCCGCTTGTGGTGCTGTTCGAGGGCGAGCATCACCTCCCGTTGCCCGGCGGCACCGCGCGTCATCCACCGGGTCACGGCCTCGCGGTGCTCGTGGCGCAGCCGCTGGAGCTCGGTCGCCTCGGCGAGCAGCGCCGCACGGTACCGGGCGTCCTCGGGGTGCGCGCCGTCCTCGACGCCCTCGTCCGTGGCGGGCGGGACGTTGTCGAGCAGGACGGTGAGCGCCGTGAGGTGGTCCCCGGCCAGGGCCATACGGTGCGAGCGCGCCAAGTCGTCCCGGCAGCGCCGGGCCTGGACGCGCAGTTGCTCCACCTTCACCCGGAACACGGCGTCATCGGCGTCTTCCGTGTACGACCGCGCCTCGCCCAGTACGCCTGTGACGTGGGCGAGTTGGCGTTCCACGGCGGTGTGGACCCTGGCCCGTACGGCCGAGGCGTCGAGGCGCGGGACGGGTTCGAAGCCAGCGGAGTAGGAGGCGCGGGCTTCGTCGATGCGGGTCCTGAGGGAGTGCTCGACGGCCTTCTGATGGGCTCCCAGGGCCTCGTCGTAGGCGGCGGCCAGGGCGGGCAGCCCGGTGCCCGGGTCGTCCTCGACGAGGCCGCGGATCCAGTGCATGACGAAGCGGCCGGCCGCGGCGCCCACGACCGGCGCCACGAACAGGCCGACGCCGGAGAGTCCGAGCGCGGCGCCGACGATCATGCCGGCGTGGGCGCCGATCGCGGCGGACGCCGTGTCCTCCACGACGTGCTGGGCCGCCAGCCACATGTCGATCTCGCCTCGCCGCACCTTGCGGAACTCCCGGGCCGAGGAGAACAGCAGTCCGAAGAAGGGGATCCCGGAGTCGGTGATCGCGTGGAGCACGCCCGTGCCCATGTGTTCCAGGGCGTCCAGGCCGTGCTGGGCCGCGAGGTCGAGGTGGGCCGTCATGTCCTCGCCCAGCGGATGGTGGAGGAACTCCTCGAAGAGGGTCTTGCCGACACCGAGGGCCTGGTCGTGCAGGGCGCGGGAGACGAGTCCGCCCAGCGACACGTCCGCCTCGGCGCTGATGTGCAGCAGCCCTTTGACGGTGTCCACGAGGGTGGGCAGCGCCTGTTCCTGGAGGACGTCCCACGCATGGTCCAGGTAGTCGGTGTGTGCCACGACGTCGCGCAGATAGTGGACGGCCGCCTCGCCGGCGTGCGACAACTCGGCGTGCACGGCGTGCAGATCGCCGATGCCGGTCGCCATCAGCGTGCCGGACAGTTCGACGCCGTGCGGCTCGCCCCTGGCCGCCATGGCGAGCAACGCGCTTTCTACGGTGCTCAGTTTGACGCCCTGATCGAGGGTCTGCGAGAGCCATCGCCAGGCTCCCCCGGGGCGGCGAGGGTCGGCGTCCGGCGGGTCGGGGGGCGGGGGTTCGGGCAGGGCGCCGTGCAGCCGCCGTTCCAGGCCCGACGCGGCGGCGTCCTCGTAGCGCGCGAGCACGACGGCCTCGCGCAGTTCCACGACGACACCGGGGACGGGCCTGGCCGGATCCGGCGCCAGCGCCGCGACGCGGGCCGTCACCGACCGGCGGCGCTCGGCGTCCGGTTCGGCGCTGGAGGTTCGGGTGCGGGTTGCGAACGATGGTCGGAACGACGACGGCGGCATACGGAGCCTCCCGCCGGGGGTTTTTCAGGCGTGCCCGAGGCACGGACGGCTGCGCGCGAGGGCCCGCACCGTCGCACCGTGGCGTGGGAAGGACGCGGCGTCCGGAAGCCCCCCGTCATGCCCCCGCGCCGTGTGCTCACGCTACTGGCGGCGGTACGGGGCGAATTCCCGCCCGTGCGGGAGTTGTTCCGTCACGCCGGATACGGAATCGCCTCTCGGGCGGTGCGCAAGGCCCCCGCCCACCAGGCCAGTTGGTCGAGCATCGTCTTGGCGTAGCCGGGGGCGTCCGGGTCGACGGGACTGCCGTCCCGCCATTCCGTGTAGAGGAGGGGGAAGGCGAGGCCGTCGCGGATCGTCACGGCGTGCAGTTCGCTCAGCACGTTCTCCAGATGCAGCACCGCGTGACGGCCGCCCGCGGCACCGCCGTAGCTGACGAAGGCGACGGGCTTGGCCGCCCACTGGGTGAAGTGCCAGTCCACGGCGGCCTTCAGGGAGGCGGGGTAGCTGTGGTTGTACTCGGGTGTCACGACGAGGAAGGCGTCGGCGCGGGTCAGGGCCGCGGTCAGCGGGGCCATGCCGGCCGGGCGGGGGTAGTCGTCGCCCGCGTGTTTCGGGGACGCGTCGGGCAGCTCCAACGGGAGGTCGTAGTCGGCGAGATCGACGGTGTGGACCTCGAATCCCCCGTGGGCGACGGCCTGTTCGGCGGCCCAGGAGGCGACCGTCGGTCCGAACCGGTTCTCGCGGACGCTTCCGACGATGACGGCGAGGTTGTGTGCGCTCTTCATGACCTCCACGATCGGGCCGCGTCCCGGTCGCAGCCAGGCCGTGGTCAGGCTGGCCCTCGTGGGGCCACGCTGAGCCCGCGCCGCTCGCCCCGGCGGCCCATATCCTCGGGTCATGGGTACGCCGTTGGGGGATTTCATCAGGGCCAAGCGGGACAGCATCCAGCCCGAGTCGCTGGGACTGCCGGACCGCGGCCGCCGTCGTTCGCCGGGACTGCGGCGCATCGACCTCGCCGCCCGGGCGGGCATCAGCGTGGAGTATCTGACGCGCATCGAGCAGGGGCGGGACCGCAACCCGTCGATCGCGGTGGTGCACGCGCTGGCCGACGCGCTGAGTCTCGACGCCGCCGAGCGCGACCATCTGCGCCACCTCACGAAGATCACCGGCGGTGAGTGTTCCGCCCTCGGCCGCGGGCCGGAGCCGCCGGGCCGGGACGTGCGTCCGGAGGTGCTGGAGACGCTGCGTCTGCTGGAGCCGGGCCTCGCCCTGGTGACCAACCGGCTGGGTGATGTGCTGGCCCGGACCGACGCGTTCGAGGTGGTGCTGGCCGACACCGGTCTGTTCGACACCGACCGCCCCAACCTCACCCGGTACGTCTTCACCGACCCGCGCGCCCGTGCGCTCTTCCCCGACTGGGACGACGTCGCCGACGAGCGGGTGTTCGGCCTGTGGCACGGCCCCGCCGTCGAGAACTTCGCCTGGTTCACGGCGGAGTTGGCGGCCGTCGCGGGGCCCGGCTTCACCCGGCGCGTGAACCGGCACGCCGTACCGCGCGACCAGGTCCTCCGCCTCGACCACCCGACCGGATGCCGGCTCCTGCTGCACCGCGAGACCCTTGAACTGACGTCGGACGCACAGCAGTTGGTGGTCCATCTGGCGGCGGACGCGGAGACGGCCGAGGCCGTCGACCGTCTCCGCCGCCGCGCGCACGGCGGGCTCAGCGCCGTGTCGTAGGGTGCGGGACGGCGGCCCCGGCGTCGGCCCGGGAAGGCCGTGGCGGAAGTTCGAGGCCCAGGTTCTCGCGCAGGGTCGTCCCCGTGTAGTCGGGGGCGACGATCTTCCGCCTGCGCAGTTCGTGGAGGAGGCCGTTGACGATGAAGTCGTGCTGGCGCGGGTCGGCGAGGCCGCTGAGCGAGATCACGTCCAGCACGCCCGCCCGGAACCGTTCCTCCACCGCGTCGGCGAGCTGCTCGGGGGTTCCCGAGGCGGCCCAGTGTCCCGTTTCCTGGGCGGCGACGACGAGTTCGCGCAGCGTGTAGCCCTGCCGGACGTACCCGGCGAAGATGTCGACCCGGCCACGGCGCCGGTTCACCGAGGTGATCTCCGGCAACAGGCTCTCCGGCAGCGGCTTGTCGAGCGGCAGGTCCGACAGGTCGACGCCGCCGCCGAGCATGTCGGCGACCTGGTGACGGCCGCGCTCGAAGTCGATGGCTTCGCGCCGCTCACGCACCAGCCGCCGCGCCTCCTCCTCCGTCGCGCCGAACGTGGCGTGGAACGAGCTGAAGATCAGCGGCAGTCCGTCCGCCCGGCCGAACTCCTGCGCCTGGCCGCGGATCTTCCGCGTGAAGTCGAGGGCGTGGTCGAGCGTCGGGAGCGAGGTGAAGACGATCTCCGCGTAGCGGGCGCCCAGCGCGGTGCCCGCCTCGGACTGTCCCGCCTGGATCTGCACCGGGCGACGCTGCGGCAGGGGCGGGATGTTGAGCGGTCCGGCGACGTCGAAGAACCGGCCGGAGTGGTGGATCGGGTGCACCCGGTCGCGGTGCAGCACCGCCTTCCCGTCGGCGCCGACGGTCAGCGCGTCGGGCTGCCAACTGTCCCACAGCGCGTTGACCACCTCCAGCGTCTCGGCGGCGCGCGCGTAGCGCTCTTCGGGGCTGGGGAGTTCACCGTTTCCGTAGTTCTCCTCGCCGATCGAGGAGGTCACGAGGTTCCAGGCCGCCCGCCCGTTGCTCACATGGTCGAGGGTGCCGAACAACCGGGCCAGGTTGAAGGGGTGGTGGAAGGTCGACGACACGGTGGCGATCAGGCCGATCCGTGAGGTCACCTGGCTCAACGCCGAGACGAGGACCAGGGGTTCCTGCGAGCCGATCGCGCCCTGGGCGTCGAAGCGCAGCAGATCGGCGGTGAACAGGGCGTCGATGCGCGCCGCCTCGGCGAGCTTCGCGACCCGTACGGCGGTGTCGAGGGTGGACCGGGTGGGGTCGACCGCGAGGTCGTAGGTCTCCGACGTGCCGCCGGCTCCGGTCACGGTCCTCAGCGTCCTGGGCTGCTTCACGCTCACAACTCGTCCTTTTCTCAAGGGTGTCGGTGTCGTCCCGGGTCGACCGCCCGCGCGGACACGGTCACGCGCGGCGGGACGTGCGGGACATACGGGACCTGACGGATCCCGTGCGGGACCGCCAGAGAAAGCCGGAACAGTCGGGTCAGCGACAGAGCGCGGTGTGGGTCCGGCACAGATCGACGTGCCGGCGCCTGGTCCACCCGGGAGACAGGGCCGCGGAGAGGGCCGGCCGGACGGGTGCTGTCCCCACCGTGGCTCCCCTCCGGATCGGCGGCGGCGCGGGCGTGAGTGCCGCGGCGCGCGTCAAGCGCACCCATGATCTCCCGCCGCCGCGACCGCGGCAAGGCCGCCCGCTCCCCAAACAAGACGGCGACGGCCGTCACGCCGGACGTCAGACGGGAATGCGCACCGTCTCCACCCACTTCGGCGGCTCGGGTGCGGCCGGGCCGATCAGGGCGGCGATCAGACGGCAGGGGAGGTTTCCCTCGGGCCAGGGCGTGAATCCGTCGGTGAGGACGACGACGATGCCCGGGCGTTCGGGGGCCGCGAGGGCGGCGGCGATACCGACGCGCATGTCGGTGCCGCCACCGCCGCCCAGGGTGATCTGCTCGGTGGCCACCACGCGGGACACGGCGTGCACGTCGGCGTCGCAGGCGAGGACGGTCACGCGGTTGCCCCGGATGCCCACTTCGCGCAGGACGCCCGTCACCTCGCCCAGGGCGGCGGCCAGTTCGGCGTCGCCCATCGATCCTGAGGTGTCGATGACGACGGCCACCCGCGGCAACGGGCGGCGCAGGCTGGGCAGGACGACCCCGCGCAGCGCCGGTGTGCGGCGCGAGGGGCGGCGGTAGGTGTAGTCGACGGCGCCTGCGGCCCACGCGGCGGCCTCGCGGACCGCGCCGGTCAGGGCGCGCCGCCAGTCCACCGTGGGTTCCAGGACCTCCTCGGCCCAACGCCGCCAGCCCTCGGGGAGGTTGCCCCGGGTGCGCTGATGGGCGCGCATCGCCTCGGCGGTCTGTCTCCGCAGGGCCTGTGCCTCGACCTCGCCGAGCCGTGCGGGGCCCGCGGAGTCGGGGAGTTCCCAGGGCTCGGGCCGTCCGTGGGCGCCCGAGCCGCAGTCCGGCGTCGTCACCCCGGCCGGGAGCAGGTCGACGTACGCCTCGAACAACTGGCCCTCGACCAGGCCGAATCGGCCGGGTTCCATGCGTCCTTCGGGCAGCCGCAGGCCGTCGGCGAGGAGATCGTCGTTGATCTCGCAGTCCTGGGCGACGTTGACGCGGTACGGGTCGCGCTGGACGGCGGCGGGGAGCCGGTCCGCCCGGCCATGGTGGTCGCGCAGCAGGTGCGCCGCCTCGTGCACCCACACGCCCGCCAGTTCGGGCACGGGCGTCGCGTCGACGAAGGCGGGCGACACGTAGCAGCGCCAGTGCCGGTCCACGCCCATCGTCGGCACCTCGGTGCTGGGGACGACGGTCAGGGCGTACAGCGCCGACGCCAGGTAGGGCCGGTCCTGCGCGGCTTTGTAGCGGGCGGCGAGCAGTTTGGTGCGGTCCAGGGCGCGGCCGGCCTCCCCGGCCGGCCCCGGACGGGTCACCGTGGGCCGCCCGGCAGGGCTCCGGACATCTGGAGCAGACCGAGGAAGCCGTCGATGCCGGGCGGGACGGGCCAGTCGAGCCGGCGCATCGCCGCGAGGTCGGTGGCGGCCCGGGCGGCCACGTCGGGCACGCCCGCGTCGACCGCCTTGGCCAGGACGGCCCAGCCGGCCTCCCAGCGGGGGCGGGTGAGGTCGCTCTGGATGGCGGCGACCACCGCGATGAGGAACGCGAGCTGCCGGTCGCCGCGGTCGGGCAGCGCGAAGGCGTCCGGGTCGGCGAGGACCCGGTCGGGGTCGGGCAGGTCGAGGTGTTCGAGGTACGACAGCAGCTCGATGCCCGCGCCGTCCCCGACCGCGCCGGTGAGCGCGGCGGCCAGCGCCTCGCGGCCGGCCCCGGCCGCGTATCCGGCGGCGAGCAGCCTGAGCGCCATCTCCCAGGTGCGCGGGGACGGCCAGGACCGGCCGCGGCTCTCGGCGTCGGCGGGGATGTGGTGGACCAGGCCGGGGCGGGCCGTGAGGAAGCCGGAGATCGCGCCGCGGGCGCGGGCGACCGCACCGGGCACCTTGCCGGCGTCGACCACGGGGACGGTCACCTCCGGCCAGGTGCCGGCCATGCCGCGGGCGACCGTGCGGGGGTCGTGGGTCCAGTCGAGGTGGACGAACCGGTTGGCGAGCGGCGGGCTGAGGTGCCAGCCGTCCGCGGCGCTGGAGGGCGGGTTGGCGGCGGCGACGATCCGGACCGCCTCCGGCAGCACCAGGCTGCCGACCCGGCGTTCGAGGACCACCCGCAGCAGGGCCGCCTGCACGGCGGGCGGGGCGGAGGACAGCTCGTCGAAGAAGAGCAGGCCCTGTCCGGCCCGGGCGAGGCGGACCGCCCAGTCCGGCGGCGCCATCGGCACCCCGGTCACGGCCGGGTCGTCGCCGACGACGGGCAGTCCGGCGAAGTCGGACGGCTCGTGCACGCTGGCGATGACGGTCTCCAGCGGCAGCCCGAGTCCGGCGGCGAGCTGCTCCAGGCCGGCCGACTTGCCGATGCCCGGCTCGCCCCACAGCAGGACGGGCTGATTGGCCGTCACGGCGAGGGCGAGCGCCTCCAGTTGGGGGTTGGCGGCGGGCTCGGTCCGATGGGTGCGCAGCCTGCGGTTGAGGTCGTCCGCGGCGGCCAGCGGGCCGGGCGGCGCGGTGGCGGCGGTACGGGGCGTGCTCAAGAGGTCGGCTCTTCCTCGTCGTCGGACTCGTAAGCGTCGTCGGGCTCATCGGCGTCGTCGGGGTCGTCGGGCTCGTCCGTGTCGTACGCCTCCGGCTCCTCCTCCATCCACCGGTCCCACCAGTCGGCGCCGATGCCCGGGTGTTCCGCCTGGACGCGCTTGCGGAGGAAGGCCAGGTCGGGCCGTTTGTAGCGGCGGACGATCTGGGCGAGCGACAGTTCCGTGTCGTCGGTGACGTCGAGCCGGGCGCCCGCGGCGACGAGCGCCTGGACCAGGGCCTTCGAGCCGAGGTCGTTGGCCGCCACGAACAGCGGTGTGCGGCCCCGCTGGTCGCATGCCTCCAGGTCCAGCCCTTCGGCCAGCAGCCGCGGGAGCAGCGCCTCGTGGTCGAGGAGGTTCAGTACGTGCAGCAGGGTGCGGCCGTGCGCGTCCCGCACCCGGGGATCGACGCCCGCGTCCAGGAGTTCCAGCACGCCGGCGGTGTCGCCGTGCTGGGCGCGCAGGAACAGGTCGGCGCGCTGGGCGCGCAGCGCCTTGGGCAGCCGGCCCGCTCCGGAGGTCCAGGTCTGCTCCACGGCGAAGCATCCGGCGACCTCTCCGCCGAAGGCGCGCAGGGCGCGTTCGCGCTGCTGTTCCTCGTCGCTGTGCGGCATCCGCAGCAGGCCGCCGGGCCGGAAGGCCACCTCGTGCCACTCCCCGCGGCACCGGACCCGCACGGGTGCGGGGGCCGCGGGTCCCGGCGGTCCGGCCGGTCCCTGGGGGGCGGCGAGGGCGGGGAACAGCGCCTCGCGGACGAGCGGATGCAGATGCTCCGGTACGACGCCGCCGACGCGCAGCAGATCCAGGTCGGGGAGGCGGCGCCACAGGGCCTCGGGGAGGAAGGGCACCCCGTCGACGCCCTTGCGGTCGACCGGGCGCAGCCGCAGTCCGCCGGTGCTCGCGGGCTCCACCAGGAGGGAGGTGCGCCAGTCGGCGGCGATCAGACAGCGGTCGACGAGACCCTCGGCCGCGCGGCGGCGCAGTTCCGGTTCCAGGCGGGTGTGGTTCAGGGCGAGTCCGGCGATCAGCCGCTCGGGGTCGGCCCGGTACCAGCCGGACGTCTCCGGCGGGGTCAGGTCGGCCTCGATGCCGGCGGCGGCGAGGGCGGCCGGGGACTCGCCCCGCTGGTGCAGCAGGGTGGTCCATTCGGCGCGGGCCACGGGGTCGCCGTCGCCGGGGTCGGCGTCGGGCAGTTCGGCCGCGTCGCGCGGGGTGCCGTCGGCGTGGAAGAACGGCGGGCGCTCGTGGTCGCCGCCGCTCCGCTCGCGCAGTTCGGCGGTGTGCCGGGCGTCCCACAGGTGCCGGGCGGAGCGCCAGTCCTGGGTGGTGCGCGCGAAGACTCCGGCGGCCTGCTCTTCCTGGACCGTCTCGAACCGCAGGGCGATCCGCTGCGGGCCCTCGGTCATCGCGGGCGTGGTGAGGTGAAGGTAGGGGACGGCCCGGGGGCCCTCGCCCGGTCGCGCGGGCTGGTAGCGGGCGAGGACGACCGTGAGGTCGGTGGCGAGGGTGGTGCGTCCGCCGAGGACGCGCGGCAGATGCCAGCGCAGCAGATCGGGGGCGAGGTGGCGGAGGTCGTCGGTGAGGCGTTCGGCGATGTCGTCGCCGCAGTGGTCGGCGATCTCGGACAGGTCGAAGGTGATGTCGACGTTCGCCGCCGCGCAGGCGCCGCGCCAGTCACCGGCCAGCCTGCGTTCGGTCGCGTGCTCGATCATCCGGCGGGGCACCGCGTAGCGGCGGATCCGGCGGCGGCTCGCCGCCTCGTCGGGCGGCAGCCACGGCGCTTCGGCAGGGGTGCTCACCGGTAGACGCTCCCTATCGCGCGCAGGTCGGGGTGTGTGCCGGCGGTGGCGCGCAGCCGCTGGGTGAAGGACCGCTTCACCTTGCGGGGCAGGCCGGGGCCGAGGCCGACGTACTCCAGGGGCGAGCCGTCGGGGACGGCGGCCAGCAGGGTCTTCGCGCCGCGCCCGGTGAGTCCGGTGTGGCACAGCTCCAGGCGGCGCAGCGGGCTGCCGGGGAGGGCGGCGGCCAGGGCGTGGGCGCCTTCGTCGCCGGTGGTGTTGGCGGGGGCGCCGAGGCTGCGTTCGGACAGGGGCCGGCCCAGGTCGAGGGCCTCGATCCCGGCGAGCGATCCGGCGAGGGCGCGGGCGCCGGCGGGGCCGATGCCGTTGCCGCCGAGGCCGAGGCGTACGGGGCGGGCGGGGTCGGCCGCGGCGGCGAGGATCGCGGCGCCCTCGTCGCCCAGGTGGTTGGCGGGGAGGTACAGCTCGCGCACGCCCGCGTCCCGGATCAGGGCGGCGAGCAGCGGGGCGGCGTCGGCGGTGAGGCCGTTGCCGCCGACGAAGAGGCGTTCCACCGGACGGGGCCGGGCGGTGAGGGCGTCGAGCAGGGCTGCCAGACCGTCGGTGGTCAGCCCGGTGTTGACGAGGTCGAGGGTGCGCAGCGCGGTGTTGCGGCGGAGCGCCGCGGCGAGGGCGCGGGCGGCGGCGTCGCCGGCCGGGTTGCGCTTGAGCCACAGGGCGCGGACGGTGTCGTCGCCGGTCAGCGCGTCGGCGAGGGCGGTGACGCCGTCGGGGCCGATGCGGTTGCAGCCGAGGTACAGGGTGTGGAGGCCGTGTCCGCCGGTGAGGGCGTCGGCGACCGCGCGGGCGCCGTCGTCACCGATGGTGTTGGTGCCGAGCAGGAGGTGTGTGGCGTGGGCGGAGGCGGCGGCGACGGGCAGCAGCCGTGCGGCGCCGGCCGTGCCGAGGCCCTGCTTGCACAGGTCGACGCGGCCGTCGGCGCGCAGGGTGCCGACGGGGAAGCTCTCGTCCGTCCCGGCCGGCCGTGCCGATCGCAGCCGGTCGAGCAGCGGCTCCAGTGCGGCGGGGTCGCCGACCGGGATGTCCGGGTGCTCGATCGCGGGGCAGCGTACGGGTGTCGGCTGCGTCATCACCACTCCACCGGTCCGTCGCCGGTGCCAGGCCCGCCGAGGGCGGCTCGCCCTCCGCCCGCCCAGGACCGACGCCCATCGTCTGTTGCACTGTTCGTCTGTTGCGCTGTTCCACGACTGGGTGGCAAGACCGGTCGGATTCGAACCGACGTCCTCCAGCTCGCTGCTTGGGCGCGACGACCTCTGCGCTACAGCCTTGCCGCGAAGATCATAGCGGTACTCGCCCTGACGTTCGAAGCAATTCCCCTGTGGTCACGGCGGTGGTGGCGGGTGGAGCAGGAGGAGGGCGACGTCGTCACCGCACGACGGGGAGCGCTGGAGCAGGGCGTCGGCCATGGCGTCGAGGTCGCGGGGGTCCTCGCGTGCGAGGTGTCCGGCGAGGACGGCGGTGGCGTCCCCGAGGTCGACACCGGGCGCCTCGATCAGACCGTCGGTGTACAGGGCCAGTACGGCGCCGGGCGGCAGCGGGATCTCGGTGGCCTCGTACTCGGCGCCGGGGTCGATGCCGAGCAGCAGCCCGGGCGGCAGGTCGAGGATCTCGGTGCGGCCGTCGGGCCGGCGCAGCAGGGGCGGCGGGTGGCCGGCGGTGGCCAGGCGGACGGTGCGGCCGGCGAGGTCGAGGTGGGCGTAGACGCAGCTCGTGAACAGGCCCGAGTCGAGGTCGGTGAGCAGCCGGTTGGTGCGGGCGAGGACTTCGGCGGGCGGGGCCCCTGCGGTGGCGTGGACGGCGGTGCGGACCTGCCCCATGAGGGCGGCGGCGTTCACGTTGTGGCCCTGGACGTCGCCGATGGCGGCGGCGACACCGGCTCCGCCGCAGCGGATGACGTCGTAGAAGTCGCCGCCGATGTCCATGTCGCGGGCGCCGGGGAGGTAGCGGGCGGCCACGCGCAGTCCGGGCACGGTCGGGAGGGTGGCGGGGAGCAGGCCGGTCTGGAGGCTGTGGGCGAGCTGGTGCTTGGCGTCGTAGAGGCGGGCGCGGTCCACGGCCTGGGCGATCAGTCCGGCGAGGGAGGTCAGGACGGCCCGTTCGCCGGGGGCGAAGGTGTGGGGGCGCTGGTAGGAGACCACGCAGCAGCCGACGGGGCGCCCGGAGGCGATCAGCGGCAGGAAGGCCCAGGATCCCCTGCCGGTGAGCCTCGGGATGGCCGGGTTGAGCCGGGCCATCTCGCGCGGTGAGGCGAAGAAGAGCGGGGCGCCCGTGGTGAGGGCGCGCACGGTGGGTGCGGTCGCGTCCTTGAAGGGCGGCAGGTCGAGGAACTCGATCACCTCGGGCCGGTAGCCGCGGTGTCCTACGACCCGCAGCCGGCCGCCCTCGGCCAGGGACAGCACGAATCCCTGGGCGTCGAAGGCGGGCATGATGTGATCGGCGGCCAGCTCGACGACGTCCCGCACGCTCGCGGCCTCGGTGAGGGTGGCGGCGAGGTGCATCAGGTCGTAGAGGCCGCCGGTGCCCTGGTGCTCGGACCCCGGTCGATCGACAGTGTCGGCCGTCGCGGCGATCCCGACCGGGGTGATGCGGAGGCTGACACCCGAGCCGTCCGGGCAGAGCCGCAGGTCGAGCCGCCGGTCCGGCGGGCACAGGGCGGTGAACGACGTGGGCCGGTGACTGAGCACGGCGGCCCGGTAACGGTCCTCGAACGCGGGATCGTCCAGCCACGGCAACGCCTCCCACAGCAGCACCCCGGCCAGATCCGCCACCCGGCGCCCCAGCAGCTCCGCGGCCGCCGCGTTGACGAAGGTGATCCGTCCCTCCGGGTCCAGCGCGCAGCAGCCTTCCGGGAGGCGGTTGGCGAAGTCCGCGGCGGCCTGTGCCTCGGCGGGCCCGGCGGTGGGGCCGCGCGCCGGGGCGACATGACGCGGAGCGCGCCCCGGCAGGACCGGCTGCCCGTCCTCGGCGGCCCGCTCCAGCAGCGCGCTCATCCGGTCACGGGCGGCGCCGACAGCCCGGCGCTCATGGGCGCCGAGCCGCGGCGGGCGCGAGCCGGGCCACAGCAGCACCAGCGCACCCCGGACCATCGGCCCGGCCACGAGCGGGGCGGCGGCCAGCGCCACGTCGTACGGCAGCACGAGCGCGGCCTTCGGGTAGCGCCGCGTGAGTTCGGCCTGACTGGCGAGCCACACCAGCCGCCTCTCCCGCACCGCATCGGCCACGGGCCCCGAGGCCGCCACCCTCAGCCGCTCCCAGAGTGCGGCGATCTTCGGCGGCACCCCGCTGGTCGCCGCCAGCCGCAGCACCCGCCCGTCCAGCGACACGAGGTAGAGCAGTCCGGCGGACGCACCCGTCTCACGCACGACCTCGACCAGGCAGGGCCGAAGCGCCTCCAGGACGTGACCGGGCTGCTCCTCCGGTGCCGGGACGGAGTCGGTGCCCGGAAGCGGTGTCGTGGCGACGGCCGCGCGCCCGCGTCCGTACCGGTTTCTCGCCGCCTCTCCCCCGATTCCCAGCCCCGCGCCGATCTGGGCCCAGGTCGCGCCGGCCTGGCGGTCGGCCTGTACGGCGTTGCGTACGAGTTGGTCGGCCAGGTCCGGTACCTCCGCGGCCTCGGCGCAGAGGCGGCCCGCGTCGGAGTCGTGCGCCGGGGAGGGGTCGACCGCCCGTGTCGCCACCGCCTGGGCCCGGTCCAGCAGGTCCGTGCCGGTGAGCAGGGTCGCCCGGCGCGCGTCCGCCGCTGCGCGCCACCGGCGCCGGGCCCGCCAGGCCGCCTGCCGGTGCAGCGGGCCGCAGTACCGTCGGTTGCGGGCGGCGTCGTCCGGTAGCGGCGCATCGCACCAGCCGCACCGAACATCGTCCATATCAGCACAATACGCCCGTCTGGGGCGACGCTGCGGGGCCGGTCCGGCGCGATGCGCACACCGTCGCGATGTCTTTCATGATGCCTGGAGCGCCTTCGGCGTGCCGCCGGGCGAGAGGACGGTGGGCATGAACCGGATCTGCACGATCGGGCATTCCACGCGCGACGTCGACGAGGTGGTGGTGATGCTGCGGAACAACGCGGTCACCTGCCTGGTGGACGTCCGGTCGTTCCCGTCGTCCAGGAAGTTCCCGCAGTGGAACCAGGACGCGATCGTCGAGGCGCTGCCTCCGGACATCGGATACCGGTGGATCCGCGAGCTGGGCGGGCGGCGGCACACGCCGAAGGACGTGGCGAGCGTGAACGGCGCCTGGCGGGTCAAGGCGTTCCGTGACTACGCCGACTACATGGCCACCGACGCCTTCGCGGAGGGGCTGCGCGAGCTGATCGAGCTGGCCGGGCACGAACGGCCGGCGATCATGTGCAGCGAGGCGGTGCCCTGGCGCTGCCATCGCCGGCTGATCACGGACGCCCTGATCGTCG
Organism: Streptomyces sp. CAI-85; assembly: GCF_013363615.1. Classification (NCBI taxonomy): domain Bacteria; kingdom Bacillati; phylum Actinomycetota; class Actinomycetes; order Kitasatosporales; family Streptomycetaceae; genus Streptomyces; species Streptomyces sp. CAI-85. The sequence goes on from NZ_JAANNX010000001.1 coordinate 146,963, forward strand.
CGGGTGTCGAGGTCGTGAACATCATGTCCCCCACGACGACGGAGCCGGCCGTCCTGGACCGCAACGCCCGTGTCCAGGACGGCCGGTTGACCTACCCCGCGGACGCCAGTACCCCGTGAGAACACTCGGGCTCGGCGCCCGGTCGCGGCAGCTCGGCGCGGCCGAACAGCAGGGCATGGCCCGAAGGGAGCCGGGCGAGGATGCGGTGCAGGAGATCCTCGCCGGCGAGCTGGGCCACGACGCGGAGGACGGTGCCCGTGTCCCAGCGGGTGGTGGCCGCCGTGCCGCCGGTGCGGGCGGCCAGGTCCTTCACGAAGCCCCAGCCGGTGAGCGGTTCGACGGCCGGGATCTCGGAGGTGAAGGCGACCGCGGCCTCGTGCGGCAGTCTGGCCGCCAGCTCCACGCGCTCGTCGCCCGTGAGCTGGCGTCCGAACGCGGCCAGTACGGTGCGCACGACGTCCTCGGCCCGCTCACGCGTGGGGTACGCGCCCTCGTAGCGCACTCTTTCCAGCATCTGCTCGAACGTCATGCCGACGGCGGGCCGGCAGGGTTGTTCCGGCAGCGTGATCATCGGTGATGCGGTCGCCTTTCTCGTCTGCGGGAATCGTTCGGGGACGGCGCGGTCCGTTCAGGGACCGCCCGGTCCGTTCGGGGACGGCGCGGTCATCGTGTGCGCCGTCGGGCTCAGCCGCCGATCTCCTTGCGGGCCGTGCCGCCGCCGATGGCGATCTTGCGGGGCTTGGCGCGCTCGGCGATCGGGATGCGCAGGGTCAGCACGCCCGCGTCGTAGTCCGCCCGGATGTGCTCGGTGTCCAGGGTGTCGGCCAGCACGACCTGGCGGGAGAAGACGCCCAGCGGGCGCTCCGAGAGTTCCATCTGCACGTCGTCGGCCTTGGCGACGGGCCTCCGCTCGGCCTTGACGGTCAGCATGTTCCGCTCGACGTCGATGTCGATCGCGTCCGGGGAGACGCCCGGCAGGTCGAGGGCGATCACATACTCCTCGCCCTCCCGGTAGGCGTCCATCGGCATCGCCGACGGCCGCGACCAGGTACCGGTCGTGTTCAGGAGCTGCTGGGTGAGGCGGTCCAGCTCACGGAACGGGTCGGTGCGCATCAACATGAAAGACACCTCCAGTGTTCGGGTCAGCACGTCGCTGCCAATGCGGTTCACCTGCCATCCGTTGTAACATGTCATCGAAACGATGACAAGTTCAGTGTCATCGAAAGGGTGACACGACATCTCGGAGGATCCATACCCATGGACGATCGGCCCGCCCCCACCCCCACCCCCACCTCCTTCCTCGCCGCCGCCGCAGCGCTCGACTCGATCAACGAGACCCTGCACACGGCCCGGACCCCGCGGCACGGCGAGCCGCCCGAGCCCGTCCCGACCAGCGCCGAGCAGGCCCTCGCCGCGCTGCTCCTGCTCCGCGAGGTGCGCGACCAGCTCGCCGCCTGGGAGCCGGGACTGATCGAGGAGGCCCGTGCCGCGGGCGCCAACTGGGCCGATCTCGCCCACCCGCTCGGGGTCTCCAGCCGCCAGGCCGCCGAGCGCCGCTATCTGCGCGTACGCCCGGGAGGCCCCGGGACGACGGGCGAGGAGCGGGTGCAGGCGACCCGTGACCGCAGGGCCGCCGACCGCACGGTCACGGCCTGGGCGCGTGACAACGCGGCGGACCTCCGTCAGCTCGCCGGCCGGATCACCGCGCTCACCGACCTCCCGGCCTCCGCCCGCACCTCGCTCGCCGCGCTCACCACGGCCCTCGCCGACAACGACGCGGCCGCCCTCGTCAGCCCCCTGACGGCCACGCACGCGTACCTGACGTCCGGGCACTCCGACCTCGCGGCCCGCGTGGACGACGTCGCCCGGCACACCGACCGGCTCCGCCGGGACAGCGGCGACCAGCGGCGCGGCCCCCGCAGACCGGCGGGTTCCTGAGCGGGAACCGTGGGCGGAGCCCCCGGGCGGGCGCGTCCGCCGTGCCGGGCCGATCGGCGGCATCCGGATTATCGTGGTGGTTCATGAGCACCTGGTTGCCGGTCGGTGCCGTGCCCCGTCTCGCCGGTTCGGTGGTCCTCGGGGCCGCAGTCGGCGTGGCCGTCGGGCTGACGACCGACGCGCCGCTGGGCGCCCTGGCCGCGATCGCCGCGATGGAGCTGTTCTTCGTCCTGGCGGGGTGGGTGGTGCTGTGGCCGATGGACGCGGCCGCCACCCATCGCAACGCCCGCCGCGAGGACTTCGAGCCGGTCGTCGAGGAACTCGTGGTGGTCGGGGTGGCCCTGTGCGGCCTGGTCGCGATCGTGCTGTTGCTCCTGCACGGCGACACCTCCGACACCCGGCACGCGGCGACCGCCCTGTGCGGGGTCTTCACGGCCTGGGCCGCCCTGCACCTGATGTACGCGACGCGCTACGCCTACGTGTACTACGAGGACTCGGGCGGCGGCATCGACTTCAACTCGGACAGCCCGCCCGCGTACCGGGACTTCTTCTACTTCAGCTACAACCTCGGCATGACGTACCAGGTGTCCGACACGAACGTCTCCAGCACCACGATCCGCTCGATCGTGCTGCGGCACTGTCTGATGTCCTACGTCTTCGGCACCGGCATCCTGGCGACCGCCATCAACCTGGTCGTGGGAATCGTCAGCAGTTGAGATCAGCAGTCAAAGATCAGCAGTCAAAAGGGAGAACGCATGTCCAGCGAACCCGCGCCGATCAGCAGCGCCGCCCGTGACGCCCTCGAACGGGAACTCGCGGATCTCCACCGGGAACGCGGCGCGGTCGCGGCCACGCTCAAGGACTCCGACATGCAGGTCGGCGACGAGGCCGACGCGGCGGACGAGCTTCAGCGGGCCGACGATCTGACCCGTCTGGACGACCGTATCTCCGAGATCACCACCCGGCTCGAGCAGGCCGACGTGGCGGGGCCGCCGCCCACCGACGTGGTCGGCGTGGGCAGCACCGTGGCCGTGCGGTTCGCCGACGGCACGGTGGAGACCTTCCAGATCGGCGAGACGGCCACGGACGCCGATCCGACGCTCGTCACCGCGGACAGCCCGCTCGGGCGCGCCCTCCTCGGTCACCACGTGGGCGACACGGTGAGCTACGACGCACCCGACGGACCGGCGTCCGCGGTGGTGGTGTCTCTGGGCGAGCCACGGGACTCCCGTGACTGATCGGGACTCCTTCACTCCTCGTATTCGGCTTCCTCGTCCGACGAGGGACCGACCGGCAGTCCGGCCTCCAGACGGTCCTGCCGGGTCCGCTCGGCGAGTTCGTCCTGGTCGGGTCGCCGTGGCATGCCCCTGCCGTGACCGGTGCCCGGGTCGCCTTCGACGGCTCGATTGGACTTGTGGTGGTGCGCCATCCGGAGTCTCCTCCCATGGGTGCCCACGCAGCGGCGAGCACGCGTATGACTCTGCCAGGATATTTCCACTTTGCCCCTCACGTCTCTCCCGCCCGGACGGAAGCCGCTGATCGCCGATGCACCCGCGCCACGGAAGAGAACCCGAAGAACGACGGCCGGACACGCGCACCGGCCCGGTGCTGGACGCCCGGGTGGGCGCCTCGGGCGGTCCCGGAGCGGGCGGGTCCGCCTTCACCGTCGTCGTGGCGACCGCCGCCAACTTCGGTGTCGCCCTCGCCAAGGCCGTCGCCGGTGTCATCAGCGGTTCCAGCGCGATGCTGGCCGAGGCCGGGCACTCGGTCGCCGACACCTGCACCGAACTGCTGCTCCTCGTCTCCCTGAAGCGCAGCAAGAAGCCCGCCGACGAGGACCATCCGCTGGGGCACGCGCCCGAGCGCTACATCTGGGCGCTCCTCGCCTCCGTCGCCACCTTCGTCGGCGGCGGTGTGTTCGCCCTGTACGACGGCATCCACTCCCTGACCCACGGCGAGACCCCGGGCGATCCGCTGGTCTCCTACATCGTGCTCGCCGCCGCCTTCGTCCTGGAGGGGCTCTCGCTGCGCACCGGGCTCAAGCAGGCGTCCGGGCGCGCGGGGTACTTCAAGGTCCCCCTGCTGCGCTATCTGCGCCACACGCCCGACACCGCCGTCAAGGCGGTCGTCATGGAGGACACGGCCGCGCTCGTCGGTCTGGTGCTGGCCGCGCTGGGGCTGCTCGGCGGGCAGCTCACCGGGTCCGGGGTGTGGGACGGCATCGCCTCGATCCTCATCGGGCTGCTGCTCGTCCTCGTCGCGGTGATCCTGGGCCGCGCCAACACCGAACTCCTCGTCGGCCGCGCCCTGCCCGCGTCCGCGCGGGACGCGGTGCGCCGGGAGCTGCTGACGATCCGGCACATCGAGGACGTCATGGAGCTGACGACGCTGGTGCAGGGCCCGGGAGAGATCCTGGTCGCCGCGAAGGTCGACTTCCGCGACCTCTCCAGCGCCGCCGAGATCGAGTGGGCCTGCGAGGAGGCGGAAACCCGGCTCCGCGCGCTGTTCCCGGACATCCGGCGCGTCTACCTGGACCCGACCCCGCCCCGCCGCGACGGCTGAGCCACCTCTACTCCTGAGCGGAGTGACGCGGACCGGCGGCCGCCCGGCTGATCGCCGACTCGACCGCCGCCATCCGGTCGGCGAGCAGGCCGAGCGCCGCGATCGCGCGCGAGAGCTGGTCGTCCTCGGGTCCGCCGAGCGCGGCGGTGCGGACGTGGGCGGCCTTGACGTCGTTCCAGCGGGCCGACTGCTCCGGGGTGAGCGTGCCCCGCAGTTCGGCGAGCTTGAGCAGGTTCGCCTCGGTGCCGGTGGTGAGGACCTGGGCCTCGGCCGCGTAGTGGTCGTCGATCAGCGCGGCCAGCTCGGTGTCGTTCATGACCGGCCGGATCCGCTGCACGATCTTGTTCATGTTGCGGTACGACCCCTGGAGCTGGAAGGGCGGTTCCGTGCGGGCGTCGTCGGACCGGGCCGCCGAGGCGATGTAGGCGGCGTTCACCGCGAGGACCGTCGCGCGGGCGGTGAGGAGGTGGCGCAGTACGGCCAGGATCTGTTCCAGTTCGGCGGTCCCGTAGGGGTGGACGAGCCGGTCGGCGCGGGCCGTGCCGTCGCCCTCGGCGAGCCGGACCAGCAGGTCCAGGTCGGCGCGGTCGCGGCCGGCGAGCGGGGCCAGGACCGGGTGGGCGGTGAGCGCGTTCTCCACGAAGCTGAGCGCGAAGGCGTCCTGCTTGCCGGTCAGGACGTTGCCGAGGTTCCACACGTCGGCCCGGTTGGCGAGCATGTCGGGCACCCGGAAGCGGGTCCCCGACTCGGTGTAGGGGTTGCCGGCCATGCAGACGGCGAAGCGCTTGCCGCGCAGGTCGTAGGTGCGCGGCTCGCCGTCGCGGACGCCCTCGACGCGGCGGGTGGCGTCGCACAGCGGGATGAACTTCTGGAGCAGCTCGGGCGACGTGTGCTGGATGTCGTCCAGGTAGAGGAGGGTGTTGTTGCCCGCCTCCAGCGCGAAGTTGATCTTCTCGACCTCCTGGCGGGCCGTCGCGTTCGGGGCCTCGGCCGGGTCGAGGGAGGTGACGGCGTGTCCCAGGGCGGGGCCGTCGACCTTGACCAGGACGAGGCCGAGGCGGTCGGCGACGTACTCCATGAGGGTCGTCTTGCCGTAGCCGGGCGGGGAGATGAGGAGCAGCAGGCCGCCGGTGTCGGTGCGCCGGGACGCGCCGGTGGTGCCGAGCTGTTTGGCGAGGCTGTCGCCGATCAGCGGCAGGTACACCTCGTCGATGAGCCGGTTGCGCACGAACGCGGACATCACGCGCGGCCGGAACTCGTGCAGCCGGAGCCGGGTCCGTTCGGCGGTCACCAGCTCCGCGCGGCGGCGCTGGTAGGAGCGGTGGCCGGGGACGTCGTGGGCGCGGAAGGCGCGGGTGCGGGCGAGGAACTCGTCCACGCGCAGCGGCAGGGTGCCGGCGGTGACGCGGGGGTGGGAGCCGAGCAGCCCCTCGACCGTCGTGGTCAGCGGCGCGTCGGAGGTGTGGCGGGGCAGGCCGGGGCAGAGTTCGGCGGCCACCGCCTCGGCCAGGTCGCCGGGGGTGGTGCCGGCGCCGGTGGACGCGCTGTACGAGGACAGCCACGCCTCCACGAGCTGTCGGCGCGCGTCCAGCCCCTCGAGGGCGGCGAGGTCGTCGTCGTAGGCCGAAGTGCCCACCGTACGGCGGAACTTGTCGAGGAGGTCGCGGCAGCCGCCGCTGATGACGAAGCCGTCGGGGCCGCCGGTCAGCTCCTCGAACAGGTAGTCGGCGGCCGCGTCGGCGCGCTCTCCGGTGATCGCCCGCGCGAACTCCCGGCGGAGATCGGCGATGGCGGGGGTCAGGCCGAACGTGTCCCGGGCGCGGGCCAGGGAGACCGCGCGCCGAGTCCAGTCCTGGCGGGACTGTTCGGTGGTGCCGTGGGCCCAGAAGACCTGGGCGGCGGCGCGGGCCGCGGGTTCGTGGCGCAGGGGTCCGGCGGTCCGGTGCAGGCGGAGCAGGGCGGTGAGGATCAGGGTCGCGTCGTGGTCATGGACCCCGCGCTCGTAGCCCTCGTCGTAGGCGGCCTCGGCGGCCCGTCGTACCAGGCCGGGCAGGTCGGCCTCCTCCAGGGCCGGTGCGCCGTGCTCGTCCAGCAGCCGGGCGGCGAGGTGTTCGGCGCGGTAGACCTCCGGCGACTCCGACGGCAGGGTGCGGTCCCAGTACGGGCGGGTGGCGGCGAAGCCGGGGTCGGTGACCGGGGCGCGGTAGTCGGTGCCGGTCAGGGAGAGGACGAGGCCGTCGCCGTGCGGGACGAGGGTGAGGTCGAGGGGCTGGGTGTTGACGGCGAACCGGTGGGCGCCCAGGCGCAGGGTGCGGCCGTCGTCGGCGTAGAGGTCGGTGCGGTCGCGAAGGGAGCGCAGGGCGTTCTGGCGGGCGGCCTTGAGGCGGCCGTCGAGTTCCTCGGCCCTGACGGTGTCGCCGAGCCTGCGGAGTTCGTCGGTGATCGCGCGGAGCTTGGCGACCATGGGGTCGGCGGTGAAGTAGGTGGCGATGTCGTCCGCGTCGGCGAGGGCGGCGCCGCGCCGGGTGATCGTGCGCAGGACGCGGGCGGCCGACTCGGCGAGGCGTTCGGCGCGCCGGGCGCCCGCTTCCACGAGCGTCTGCTTGCGGGTGGAGAACGCCTCGTGGATCTCGTCGCGCCGTTCGGCGAGCCGGCCGAGGAAGTCGTCGAACTCGGCGAACCGGGACTCCAGGTTCTCCACCTGGACAAGGAGACGGGCGAGGTGGTCGTCGCACGCCTCGGGGGTGTCGGCGGCGGCGAGCGCGCCGGTGACGGACTGGCCGAGCAGGGCGAACTCGGCGGCGAACTCGGCGCGTCCCTCTCGGTCCAGCAGGGCTCGGCGGCGGGCGTCGAGGACGGCGCGGGCCCGGTTGACGCCGCCGAGGACCTCGGCGATCCGTTCCAGGACGGCGGTACGGACCGTGGTGTCGCCGATGTCGAGGCCCGCGACGACCTCGGTGACCGTGCCGAGCCCCTCGGCGATCCCGTCGAGCCGGGCGGCGAGCGGCGCGGCCTCGGCGACGGTGCCGATCTCCGCCGCCTCGGCGGCGAGTTGCTCGGTGTCGGACCGGTGGCCGGTGAAGGCGTCCTCGTGGGCGAGGTGGGCGACGGCGCGCTGTCCGAAGGAGGCGAGATCGGCCTCGGCGTCGACGGCGAGCGCGTCGATGCGGGCGAGGTCGACGTACCGCAGGTCCTTGAGGGTGAGCAAGTGGCTGTGGGCGCGCCTGAGTTCGGTCAGGCCGCTCACCCAGTCGGCGGCGCCGCGCGGGGTCTCGCCGCGCAACCGCCGTACGACGGCGGCGACCTGGGCCGCCGCCCGGTCCAGGGCGTCGGCGGCCTGGCGGGTCAGGGCCTGGACGGTCTCGAACTCGGCCAGCACCTGTTCGGCGGTGGCCCGTACCTCGGCCAACGGCTCGTGCAGACAGCCGAGTTCGGGCTCGGCCAGCCAGTGGTGGGTGTCGGCGGTCCGGACGCAGGCCGCGGCCAGGGCCTCGTACACCTCGCTCGTCGGGGTGGTCTCGGTGACCGTGCGGGCGAGGGAGAGGCAGTCGGAGATGCCGCGGACGAGGTCGGCGTTGCCGACCCGGGCCAGCGGGCCCGTGCCGACGGCCCGGGAGGCGGCGTGGGTGGCGGAGACGTAGGGCGAGTTCCAGCGCTGGACGGGGTGCACGCGCTGGGGTTCGTCGGCGCCGCCGCGGAGCACGGTCAGGGTGCCGTCGTCGAAGAGGGCCCAGCCGTCGCAGGACAGCGGGGTGGCGACCTCCTTGCGGATGAGGTTGTAGTGCAGCAGCAGACCGCGGCCCGCCGCGCGGGCGTGGAAGGCGAACAGGACGTCCTCGCCGTTGGGCGAGCGCACCGTCCGCTCGAACTCCAGGGGGTCGTCCTCGCCGCCGGTGACGCCGTCGAACGTCTTGTGCGTCCCGGCCGCCAGGCAGTAGCCGCCGGGGAAGACGATGCCCTGGTCCTCGGGGAGCCTGCGGCAGCCCTGTCCGATGCCGTCGAGGCGGACGACGGACCGGGTGAGCGTGTTGAACACCAGGTGGCGGTCGGTGTCCTCCTTGTAGGGGCGGACCCGGATCAGGACGAGTGCGCCGACGCGCGCGTAGGCGATGTCCGCGTCGGCGAGCGACTGGAGCGGCTCGGCGACGGGCTCGGTGTGGATGCCCTCGCCGGTCTCGGTGTCGTTCTCGGTCTTGACGGTGAGGGAGCCGCCGACGGTGGTGACGAACACCTCGCCCTCGACGGACACATGGGGGTGCCGGCCGAGGACGTGGTCCTCCCGGGTCGTCTCCCGCCAGGTGAAGTCGTGGGCGGGCGGCAGGACATGGTCCCGGTCGCCGCGGGCGTCGAGGAAGGCGACCTGCCCGTCGTCGGAGACCGCCCAGCGCAGGACCCGGATGTCGTCGGCCTTCTCACCGGTCTGGAAGACGGCCAGCAGCTTGCCCTCCACCCGCCGCAGCCGCAGCAGCCGGGCCTGGTGGTAGTAGCGGTGCAGGGCCCTGAACTCCCTTACGAATGAGGGGTCGTTCAGCAGGCCGGGCACGGCGTCGTCGGGCAGCCGGCGCATCTCGCGGTCGTGCAGGGCCAGCACGTCGCCGACCGTGGTCTCCGGCCCCCGGCCGGGGACGGTGTTGTAGCCGAGGAGCAGGACACCGGCGACGGCGACGACGTCCCGGGGCACACAGGCCGCGTCCGTGTGGAGCCGCTCGGTGCCCGCCAGTTCCAGCCGCAGCGAGCCGAACTCCTCGATCCGCCGGGTGTTCAACTCCTCGGCGCGGCGCGCGAGTTCGGCGGCCTGCGCGGTGAGCCGGTCGCGCAGCACCTCGTACGTGCCGGTGTCCAGGCCGTACATGCCGGTGTCCGGGCCGTGGCTACGGGTGTCCGGGCCATGCGTACCGGTGTCCGGGCCGATGGTCATGGGTTCCCTCTCAGAACGTCAGAGAAATGCGGTCCGGAGCCGCCGACCCCCGTACGGCGGGTCCGGACCGCGGCCTGTCAGACCTCGGCGCTGCCCTTGGCGCGGCCGTTCCCGGCGCTGCCGTTCAGGGCGGCGAGGGAGGTGTCGGCGATCCCCAGTTCACCGGCCCTGCCGAGCAGTTGCTCCAGGGCGTGGGAGTCGGCGCCGCCGGTCTTCATCAGCTTCATCAGCAGCGCGGACACGGTGAGGTTCTGCACGTCCGCCGTGGAGACCGAGCCGAGGACGCGGCCGAGGTCCTCGGTGAAGTCCGAGGTGCCGTCCAGCCACGGCCGGGCGAGGGCCTGCGCCGTCTGCGAGTGCTGCACGAACCCGTCGATGCCCCGGCCGAGCGAGATCGAGGAGACCAGGCGGTCGAGGAAGACGGACTCCCCGCCGACGATGTTGATGTCGGCGTTCTCCAGACCGGTGGCGAGCACCGTGGCCTGCGCCTCGGCGACCTGCCGCTGCACGTCCAGTCCGGCGAGCCGGATCTCCTTCTCGGCGGCGAGCCGCAGCCGGTACTCCTCGTGCCCGCGGGACGCCTCGTCGAGCGCGGCCATCGCGACGGCCTTCTGACTCAGGCCCTCCGCCTCCGCCTTGAGCTTCTCGGAGATGGCGGTGGCCTCGGCCAGCGCCTTGGCGCGGGTGCCCTCGCCCTCGGCGCGCAGCCGGGCCTCGGTCGCCTCGGCCTCGGCACGGCCGACCTTCTCGATGACCTCGGCCTCCTTGTCGCGGACCTGGACGGCCGCGAGCCCCTCGGCGGCGGTCTCGGCCTGGATGCCCTCCGCGAGCCGCAGCTTGGCCTGCGCGTCGAGGTCGGCGCTCTTCAACCGGGCCTCGGCGAGGGTGAGTTCCTCGGCGGCACGGTGCACCGCGGCCTGCTCGCCGGCCTCGGCGGCCTTGATGTCCTTGACCAGCTTCTCCTGCGCCTCCGCCTCGGCGGCGATGATCACTGCCTGCCGCTGCCGCTCCGCCTCCTCGACCGAGCGCAGCCGCTTGATGGCCTCCTCCTGCTCGGCGACCGTACGGTCCACGGCGATCCGCTCCCGGATGACCTCGGCGATGTCCCGCTTCTCCGCCTCGACCTCCTTCTCGGCGGCGATCCGGGTCAACTGGGTCTCCCGCTCCCGCGCGATGGCCTCCAGCATCCGGTCCTTCTCGATGCGCTCGTTCTCCACGGCGATGACCCGCTCGCGGTTCTTCTGCGCGACGGCGACCTCACGGGCCTGGTTCTCGCGCTGGACGCCGAGCTGCTCCTCCGTCTTCAGGAAGGCGCCCTGCGCGCGCAGCCGCTCCTCCTCCACCACCCGTGCCGTCTCGGCCTCCTCCCGGGCCCGCACGGTCTCGATCTCGCGGCGCTGCTTGATCTCCGCGTCCGCCTGACGGCGCTCCAGCTCCAGGATCGCCTCCCGCGCGTCGACGTTCTGCCGGGTGATCTCCTTCTCCTCGGTGCGCTGGGCCTCGTTGGTGCGGACGTGCTCCACGGCCGTCAGCTCGGTGATCTTGCGGATGCCCTGGGCGTCGAGGACGTTGGCCGGGTCGAGCTGGGTCAGCGGCGTCTGCTCCAGATAGTCGATCGCCGCGTCCTCCAGGTGGTAGCCGTTCAGATCGACGCCGATGACCTCGATGATCCGGTACCGCAGTTCCTCGCGCTTGGTGTAGAGGTCGGTGAAGTCCAGTTGCTTGCCGACGGTCTTCAGCGCCTCGGAGAACTTCGCGTGGAACAGCTCCTGGAGCGTCCGCTGGTCGCTGGCGCGGGCAGTGCCGACGGCCTGGGCGACCCGGATGACGTCCTCGACGGTCTTGTTGACCTTCACGAAGAACGAGATCCGGATGTCGGCGCGGATGTTGTCCTGGCAGATCAGCCCTTCCTTGCCGGCCCGGGTGATCTCGATGGTCTTCACCGAGATGTCCATCACCTCGGCCTTGTGCAGCACGGGCAGCACGACCTGGCCGGTGAAGGTCACATCGACCTTGCGCGTCTTGGAGACGATCAGCGCCTTGCCCTGTTCCACCTTGCGGAACAGCCGGGACACGACGAACAGCACGGCGGTGGCGATGAGGAGGCACACGACGACAAGCACGCCGAGGCCCATGGTCATGGAATCCATGGGAAGTCCTTCACGTCTGGGTGGAGTTGACACCTCGCGCGGCGAGGCGGGGCGGCCCGCGTCGGAGGCGGGCGGCGGGACGTCGGTCGGGGTCGGTCGCCCGGGGCGGTCACCCGGGGCGGCCGGTCGCTCGGTGCGGTCGCGGGGCACGGTGGCGATTCGGGGCACCGGCCGGATCGCGGGCGGGCGGACGGGCTGTGGTGGGGCGTCGTACGGGAGGTTTCGGGCGGCTCACGGCCGACGGTCGAGCGGTGGTCGGGCCACCGTGTCCGCGCGCGGCCGTCGGTGGTTCAGGCCGCCCGGTCGGACCGTGGCCGGACGGCGGTCCGGTCGCAGACGGGGGCCTGGCCACGGGCGGGGGCCTCGCCGCGCACGACGGTCCGATCGCGGGCGGTCGTCCGGCCCCGGGCAGCGGTCCGGCTGCGGGCGGTGGCCAGATCGCGGGCACCCGTCGGGCCGTGGTCGGCCGTCGGGCCGTGGCAGGGGCGACTGCCGGGGTCGTACGGCGTCCCGTCCGCGGGGTCCCGTCGGCGCGGCCCGGTGCGGGCGGACCGGGCAAAGCGCAGCCCGGCCAGTGTGACCACGCACCACCGGGTCGTGGTCAGGGCGAGGAGGGCGGACAGGGCGAGCAGCGCGACCCGCGCCGCGGCCTCGGCCGAACCGGTCAGCCGGAGCCGGTCCAGCAGGACCGACCCGGTGAGTCCGAGGAGCCAGGCGTGCGCGATCACGGCCGAGGCCAGGACGGCGACCGGCACCCCGCGCGACGACCGGGCCAGGCTCGGGGCGTCGGCGTCGAAGTCACGGGCGCCGGCCAGGCCCAGCAGGACCAGCAGCCAGAAGCCGAGGGCGACGACCAGGGCCGAGGTCCAGATGACGTCGGGAAACCGCACGGCGGCGTCGATGACGGCCTGCCTCACGTCCTCACCCCCGACTCGCTCAGTCCTCGCGCCCCGGTGCCCTCCCCGTTGCCGGGGCCGGGCACCGGGACAGCTCCCCGTGTTCCGCCCCTCCATCTTGAACTGCCCATGCCGGACGGCGCATTGCCGAACCCCGGCAAAGTTGACACCGCCTTCGTGCCGGGTGACGGCAACCGCGAATCACATCCCGATCTCCGCGCTTCACGTCCCGGTCTCCGCGCTTCACACCTCGATCTCCGCGACCAGCGCGCACAGGGCCGCGTGTCCGTGCGGTGCCGGGAGGTCGCGGTCCACCGCGCCGAGGGCGCGCAGGGCCCGGGTGCGGGCGCGGGCATTGCGACCGCTGCGGTGGTCGAGGAGCGCCTGGACGTAGCGGGCGGTGAGGGTGGCCCAGGCGTCGCCGCGGACGCCGGGGCCGGCCAGGGCACGGTGGGCGCTGCGGCGGGCGGCGCCGGGCGCGAAGGAGGCTTCGGCGAGGGCCTGGGCGGCCAGACTCATCGCCGCCGAGGGGCCGTTGGGGGTGTGCGGCGGGATGAGGGCGGCGGCCTGCGCGAACTGCTCGGCGGCGGTCCGGGCGTCCCCCTCGCGCAGGGCGATCACACCGTGGACGTGGGCGATGTGGCCGAGGGTGGCGTCGTCGCCGGCCAGTACGGCGCCCGGCCAGGCCCGGCCCAGCAGCACCCGGGCGGTCCGGGGGTCGTGTTCGGCGCTGAGCCAGGCCGCAAGCCACCGCCCGGGGGCCGTGGCCGCGCTGTCCGCCGGGCACAGGGGAAGGAGCCGGGTGAGCAGGTCGAGGCCCTCGCGGGCGTGTCCGTGGACGACCCACCAGAACCACAGGCCGGTCACCGTCTCCAGGGCGGTCTCCGCGTGGACCGCGCGGTGGACGGCCACCCGCAGGAGGGCCGTGATCTCCTCCTGCTCCTCGTGCACCAGACGGACGGCCTGGGACTCGCAGCCGGAGGTCCACAGATGCTGTGCGACGGCCGTCAACTGCCGGCAGCGGGACGCGCGACGCTCCAACGCCGCCTCCAACTCGCCTGCCTCGCGCAGCCGTTCATGGCCGAAGTCCTGGGCGGCGCGCGTCATCCGGTAGCGGGGCGGGCGCGGTCCTCCCGGTTCCCGTACCGGCTCCAGGACGTGGATGGCGGCCAGCCGGGCCAGCAGCGAGGGCACCGCGTGCGGTGCGACGGTGCCGCCGGCACACAGGAACACGGCGGTCGACTCGTCGAAGGCCCCGGCCAGCGCGCTGGCCCTGCCCCACACGATGCGGGCCTCGCGTTCGGACAGCGCGTAGCTGGCGCCGACGGTGTCGCGCAGCGAGCGATGGCGGCGCAGCAGGGGCCGTTCGCTGCGCAGCCAGCACTGGTGGCGTTCCAGTACGTCCGCGAGTTCGCCCACCGGCTGACGTGCCACCTGCTCGGCGGCCAGCTCGATGGCGTGCGGAACGCCTTCCAGGGAACGGCAGATGGCCTCGACCGCCCGGACGCCCTCCGCGCCGGGGCGGAACCCCTCCACCACCGCGCGTGCCCGCCGGAGGAACAACTCCACGGCCGCGGCATGGCCGTTGCCGTCCTCCGGGGCGCTGGTGGTCAACGGCGGTACCACCAGGACCTGTTCCTCGCCCAGGCCGAGCGCGCGCCGCGAGGTCACCAGGACCCGCAGTCCGGGCACGGCCACCAGCAGCCGCTGCACCAGCCCCATGCATTCGTGCTGGACGGGATCAACGTCGTCGAGGAACAGCAGTCCGCCCACGGGCGGCAGCAGGCGCGCCAGTCCTGCGGTGCCCGCCTCGCCGGGGCGCGGGCGTCTGCCGGTCAGCGCCCGGTGCACGGCCGCGGCCAGCGCACCCGGCGCGTCCGGTCCGCCGTACGCGTCCGAAGTCCCGGCGGCACCCGGTCCGTTCCCCGGTCCATGAAACGGCCCGTTGCCCGGGCCGTTCGCGAACTCGTTGCCCTGCCAGCGGACATGGACCACGCGGCGCCACGGGCCGTTCGCCCGCCGGGCGGCCGTGGCGGCCAGGCGGCTCTTGCCCACGCCCGCCCGGCCGGTGACCGTCACCAGATGGTGTCCCGCGAGCAGGTCCCACAGCGCCGTCGACTCCGACTCCCGGCCGACCAGCCCCCCGACCGGCTCACCGCCGTACACCGGCGCCACCGGCGCGCCGGCGACACACTTCCACACGTTCGCACCCTTCCCCGAGATTCGGACACCCGTTGGGGTGGCGCCGCGGCCCGGGGTAGGCGACCCGAGTGCAGAACCGTCACTGCAACGGCGTCACACCATCCCCAACGCGTCACTCTCGGCAAGGTCGCGCTCTTCCTCGCGGGATCACACCCGACGGGGGATTCCTCGAACACCTGAAGGGGTGGCACACTGCGCGCATGTCGTCCCGTGATCCCTTCCGTTCCCCGGCGCCCCGCGCCCTGCGTGACCCCGAAGCCCTGACCGCCCGGCTGGGCGCGGTGCGGACCGAGCCGAGGGTGCGCCCGCTCAACGACTGGGTGGAGAAGCTGCGCGTCCGGCTCGGCGACGGCGAGTCCGTGCCGTGGTTCGACCCCGCGTCCGGCGGTGTCGCAGCCCGCAGTCTGTTCCTCCTGGAAGCCCCGGGGCGCAAGTCCATGGGCGCGGAGGCCGAGTTGCGCCGCACCGGCAGCGGCATCATCTCCGTCGACAACGACGACCCGACGGCCCAGAACTGCTGGACCCTGCGCGCCGAGACCGGGCTCGACTACCGGGAGTCCGTGCACTGGAACGTCGTGCCGTGGTACCTGGGCACGGCGGACCGCATCGCCGCGCCGGGGCGCTCGGAGATCCAGCGCGCGGCGCCCTTCCTCCACGAGGTGATCGGCATGCTGCCCGCGCTGGAGGTGGTCGTCGCCATGGGCCGCAAGGCGCAGGCCGGCTGGGCGGTCTACCGGGAGAGGTACGCGCCGCAGGTGCACACCCTGGAGACCTGGCACCCCAGCCCCCGCGTCTTCGCCTCCCGGCCCACGGCCCGCGCGGAGATCACGGACGTCCTGCGGGAGGCGGCCCGCCTGCTGGAACGCGGGTGACGGGGACCGGTCGGCCGGACCGGACGGCGGGGCCCGTGTGACGGCTACGCTGGCGGGATGATCGAGAACCTTCCCCCCTGTCCGAAGTGCTCCTGCGCGTACACGTACGAGATGAACGCCCTCGTGGTCTGCCCGGAGTGCGGCCACGAATGGGTGCCCGCCGAGACGGACGCCGGTGCCGAGGCCGCCGGTCCCGCCGAGCGTGTCGTGAAGGACGCCGTCGGCAACGTCCTGCGGGACGGCGATTCCGTGGTCGTCGTCAAGGCGCTCAAGGTCAAGGGCAGCCCCTCCGGGATCAAGGCCGGCACCAAGGTGCGCGGGATCCGGCTCGTCGACGGCGTGGACGGACACGACATCGACTGCAAGGTCGACGGGTTCGGGGCGATGCAGCTCAAGTCGAGCGTGGTCAAGAAGGCCTGACGCGCCCCGCGCGCGGGTGTCCCGGGGGCCGGCAGCATGCAGAGTTGCTTATTTTCGCAATTGCTTAGATGCTGTGATGGCTGTGTCCGTAGGTAGCCGCGGGCACAGCCTCGCGCCTTGCCCTGACGCAGGGCGCGAGTAATCACCATCCGTCTCCGGACCCGCCGCGCCTGATCACACCCGATCGCGTCTCGTCGCGCTCCGCCGGAATGATGAATTGCCACATTTCGCAATTGAGCAGATGCTGTAGTCGGCTGTCTCAGCCGTTGAGCCGGCATGCGGCGTCTGCCAGGGAAGTCGAGGTCACCGCCCGATGACGACGACAGCGACCGGCCGGTACTGGGCCCGGGTCTCCGCCCTGCTGCCGGGCCGCGACGACCTGGCGGACGTACGCCGTGATCCGCGCCGCGACCTGCTCGCGGGGCTGACCGTGGCGATCGTGGCGCTGCCGCTCGCGCTCGGATTCGGGGTCTCCTCCGGTCTCGGCGCGGAGGCGGGTCTTGCCACCGCGGTCGTCGCCGGGGCCCTCGCCGCGGTCTTCGGCGGCTCGAACTTCCAGGTGTCGGGGCCGACCGGCGCGATGACGGTGGTGCTGGTCCCGATCGTCGCCGAGTACGGTCCGACCGGCGTCCTCACCGTCGGCCTGCTGGCCGGGATCATGCTCGTCGCGCTCGCCGTGCTGCGGGCGGGCAAGTACATGCGGTACGTCCCGGCGCCCGTCGTCGAGGGCTTCAGTCTCGGTATCGCCTGTGTGATCGGCCTCCAGCAGATCCCGGGGGCGCTCGGGGTGGACAAGCCCGAGGGCGACCGGGTGCTGGTGGTGGCCTGGCACGCGGCCGAGGAGTTCGCCAAGGACCCGAACTGGACGGCCGTCGCGCTCGCGGTGTCCGTGGCGGCGGTCATGCTGGCCGGCGCCCGGTGGCGGCCCACGATCCCCTTCTCCATCGTCGCCGTGATCGCCGCGACCCTGGTGACCCAGCTCGCGGGCCTGGACGGCGCCGCCCCGATCGGGGACCTCCCCTCCGGGCTGCCCGCCCCCTCCCTGGGCTTCCTCGACCTGGGCGCGCTGGGCTCCCTGCTCGCCCCGGCCGTCGCGGTCGCCGCGCTCGCCGCCCTGGAGTCCCTGCTGTCGGCGTCGGTCGCCGACGGCATGACCGTCGGCCGCAAGCACGATCCGGACCGGGAGCTGTTCGGCCAGGGCCTGGCCAACATCGCCGCCCCGCTCTTCGGAGGCGTCCCCGCGACCGGCGCCATCGCGCGCACCGCCGTCAACGTCCGCACCGGCGCCTCCTCCCGGCTCGCCGCCCTCACGCACGCCGCGGTGCTCGCCGCGATCGTCTTCGCCGCCGCGCCCCTGGTGTCGAAGATCCCGCTGGCCGCGCTCGCGGGCGTGCTGCTGGCCACCGCGGTGCGGATGGTCGAGGTGGGCTCGCTGCGGGCGATGGCCCGGGCCACCCGCTCCGACGCGCTGGTCCTCGTCCTCACCGCGGTCGCCACCCTCGCCCTGGACCTGGTCTACGCCGTGATCATCGGCCTGGTCGTGGCGGGCGTCCTGGCGCTGCGGGCGGTCGCCCGGCAGGCCCGGCTCGACCAGGTGCCGCTCGACCGCGGCGACCACAGCGCCGAGGAGCACGCCCTGCTCGCGGAGCACATCGTCGCCTACCGCATCGACGGCCCGCTGTTCTTCGCCGCCGCCCACCGCTTCCTGCTGGAACTCACCGAGGTCGCCGACGTGCGCGTGGTCATCCTGCGGATGTCGCGGGTGTCGACCATGGACGCCACCGGCGCCCTGGTGCTCAAGGACGCGGTGGAGAAACTGCGGCGGCGCGGCATCGTGGTGCTGGCCTCCGGGATCCGCCCCGACCAGCTCCAGGTCCTGGAGTCCGTCGGCGCGCTGGAGCTGCTGCGGCGCGACGGCCGGGAGTACGCGACGACGCCGGAGGCGATCCGGGGCGCCCGCGAGCATCTGGAACTGGCCGGGGTCCTGCCGCCCGGGGTGTCGGGGGGCGGGAAGAGCCCCGTACGGCACAGCGCGAAGCCCGCCGAGTCCCGGCACCGTGAGGAGCCGGCCCGATGACCGTCTCCCCGGCGACGCCGCGCATGGTCGAGGTCTCCGGCGCGGAGGCGTTGTGGCTGGTGGAGGGCAGCGGCCTGGGGCGGCTGGTGTACGGGCAGCGGGGGCTGACCGTCGTACGGCCGGCGCGGCATGTGTGGGAGTACGGGCGGCTGGTCGTCCGGGCTCCCGTGCGGGCGGCCGCCGTGCCCGAGGCGGTGACGTACCAGACCGACGAGATCCAGGCCGCGGCCGGCACCGGCTGGACGGTGACCCTGTCCGGCCCCGCCGAGGTCGTCACCGACCCGAACGAGGTGGCCCACCATCGGCGCACCCTGCCCGGCTGGAGCCATGGGCCGCACGACATCGTGCTGCGGATCCGTCCCACGACGGTGACCGGTTTCCGTCTCCTGCGGGCGGAGGGCTGATGTCCGTACCGACGCAGACGCTCCCGCACCGGCATGTGCTCACCATGCCCAGCACACCGTCCGCGGTCCGGGTCGCGCGCGAGACGGCGCAGCAGGTGATGGCCGAGTGGGGCGTCGCCGCGCGCCACCCGGCGGTCGACCCGGCCCTGCTGATCCTGAGCGAGCTGGTGACCAACAGCGTGCGGCACGCCGCCGACCGGTCCCCGCAGGTCACCGTGATCTACGCGGCCGGCCGGGACTGTCTGGCGTTCGCCGTGCACGACCGCCACCCGTTCCTGCCCCCGCTGTACGGCGCCCTCACGGGGAGCGGCTCGGGCGGTCTGGGCACGGTCATGGAACTGACCCTGGCCCTGGCCGGCACCGCGGTGGTGCGTGCCGACGCCGACGGTCTGGGCAAGAGCGTCTGGATCACCCTCCCGCTCTGACCTCACCGGCTCCCGCCCTTCTCCCCCGGCTCCCCCACCCGCCCCTCGCGCAAGGAAGTTCACGACCCATGACCATCGACTGGCGCTACACCGTCCAGGACGGCCTAGGCATCCTCTCCGTCGCCGGACACCTCGGCCCGGACGCGGTGCGCCGCTTCAGCGGAGCGGTCGGCTGGGCGCTGGCCCGCGGCACGGGTCCGGTCGTCGTCGACCTCACCGAGCTGCGCGGCTGGTCGGCGGAGGGGCAGCTCGCCATCACCGACGCCGCCCGCCGGCTCGTCGCCGCGGGCCGGGCTCTGGAGCTGGCCGCGATCCCGGCCGACGGTTCGCTCGTGCCGACCGGCGACTGCCCGCCCATCCCGGTCCACGCCGACCTGACCGCGGCGCTCGCCGCCGCCCGTCCGACCGGGCCGCACGAAGGTGCCGGGGACGAGGGCGGGGAGCAGCAGGAGTGGCGCACCACCGGCTGGCCGCGGGGCGAGGACGCCGGCAGGTCCGGGCGCTGACCCCCTTCTCCAGACCTTAGTAATTGCTAATATTGGCAAGTCGAGAGGTCATTGCCGCGGAACCCCGTGGCTCTCGGCTTCTCAGGGCGGATTCGGCGTGGCCGGTCCCTCAGGTGAGGATGGGCCACATGTGTGTGACGAGTGGGTGGGCGCGAGGCGCCGAGATCCGGCCGGCGGTGCCGGACCGCTGCCGTGGACAGGAGGCGAACCGGTGAGTACGCCGCTGTACCAACTGAAGGCCGAGTTCTTCAAGACGCTCGGCCATCCGGCACGCATCCGGGTCCTGGAGCTGCTGAGCGTGCGGGAGCACGCGGTCGCCGAGATGCTGCCCGAGGTGGGCATCGAACCCGCGCACCTGTCGCAGCAACTGGCGGTGCTGCGGCGGGCGAACCTGGTCGCGACCCGCCGCGAGGGCTCCACGGTGTACTACTCGCTGACCAGCCCGCAGGTCGCCGAACTCCTGCGGGTCGCCCGCTCGATCCTCTCCGGCGTCCTGACCGGCCAGGCCGAACTCCTCGCCGACCTCCAGGCCGCCCAGCCGCAGGCCGCCCCGCCGTCCCCCTGACGGCGGCCCCCGTACGGCGGCCGTCCCCCGCGCACTGGACAGCGAATTCACGCGCGGGGGACGGTCGTCCCTCCGAGCGGGTGCCTTGTACGGCCACCTCAACTCGGGCCCCCTGAACGGGAAGCACGGTGCCAGGCCGCGTCGCGCAGCAGGCGGAGGCCGTTGAGGCCGACGAGGACCGTGGAGCCCTCGTGGCCCAGGACGCCCAGCGGGAGCGGGAGTTCGCCGGCCAGGTCCCAGGCGACCAGGGCGCAGATGAAGGTTCCGGCGATGACCAGGTTCTGCACCACCAGCCGGTGCGCGGCCCGGGAGAGGGCCAACACGGCCGGGACGGCGGTCAGTTCGTCGCGGACCACGACCGCGTCGGCGGTCTCGAGGGCGAGGTCGGAGCCGACGCGGCCCATGGCGATGCCGCTGTGGGCGGCGGCCAGCGCGGGCGCGTCGTTGACACCGTCGCCGACGAGCAGCACCGTGCGTCCGTCGGCCGCGAGGCGCCGGACCGCCCGGACCTTGTCCTCGGGCAGCAGTCCGGCGTGGACGTCGTCCGCGGCGATGCCGGTCTCGGCGGCCAGGCGGGCGGCGGCACGGGAGTTGTCGCCGGTCAGCAGGATCGGCGTACGGCCGGTCAGCGCGGCGAGGGCGGCGACGGTGGCGGCGGCTTCCGGGCGCGGGCGGTCGGCGAGGCCCAGGACGCCGACGGGGACGCCGTCGCGTCGGACGACCACGGCCGTATGGCCGGCATCCTCCAACTCGCCTGCCAGAAGCTCTTCTTCGTCATCCGTGCCGTCCGACGGGCGGGCCGGCGCGCCGACCGCGATCGTGCGGCCGCCCACCGTGGCGGTGACGCCGACACCGGGCGTGGAGGTGAACTCCTCGGCGGCGGGCAGGTGGAGGCGGCGTGCGCGGGCGGCGTCGACGACGGCCCGGGCCAGCGGGTGTTCGCTGGGGTGCTCGGCGGCGGCCGCGAGGGTGAGCAGGTCGTCGTCGGTCAGCCCTGATCCGTCCAGCGGGCGGACCGCGGTGACGCGCGGGGTGCCTTCCGTGAGGGTGCCGGTCTTGTCCAGAGCGACGGTGTCGACCTGGCCGAGGCGTTCCATGACGACGGCGGACTTGACCAGGACGCCGTGGCGCCCGGCGGTGGCGATCGCGGAGAGCAGCGGGGGCATGGTCGCCAGGACGACCGCGCACGGCGAGGCGACGATCATGAAGGTCATCGCCCGGGTCAGCGCGTCGGCCAGTTCGGCGCCGAGGGCCGTCGGGACGGCGAAGACGGCCAGGGTCGCGGCGACCATGCCGAGGCTGTAGCGCTGTTCGACCTTCTCGATGAACAGGTGGGTGGGCGCCTTGGTCCCGGACGCCTCCGCGACCATCGCGACGATCCGGGCGATCACCGAGTCCGAGGCGTCGCGTTCCACCCGGACGCGCAGGGCGCCGGTGCCGTTCAGGGTGCCGGCGAACACCTCGTCCCCGACGCCCTTGGCCACCGGGAGGGGCTCGCCGGTGATCGTGGCCTGGTCGACCTCGCTCGCCCCGGCGACGACCCGCCCGTCGGCACCGACGCGCTCCCCGGGGCGGACCAGGACGGTGTCACCCACGGCCAACTCCGCCGTGGGAACCGCCTCTTCCCGGCCGTCCGCGCTCACACGGGTGGCGGTGGCCGGGGCGAGGTCGAGCAGGGAGTGGACCGCGTCCTGGGTGCGGGCCGTCGCGAGGGCCTCCAGGGCGCCGGAGGTGGCGAAGATGACGACGAGCAGCGCGCCGTCCCTCACCTGTCCGATCGCGGCGGCGCCGAGGGCGGCGACGATCATCAGCAGGTCGACGTCCAGGGTCCTGGCCCCGAGTGCCCGCAGCCCCTCCCGGGCCGGGTCCCAGCCGCCGGTGAGGTAGGTGAGCGCGTACAGCGGACCCCACGACCAGGCCGGGGCGCCCACCAGTTGGAGCGGCAGCGCGAGCAGGAACAGCGCCAGGGCGGCCGCGGCCCAGCGGGCCTCGACCAGGGCGAACACGCGGGTACGGCGCCGTGGCGGCGCCACCGGAACGGCCGGTGCCGTGTCTCCGGGGCGCCTGAGCAGGTCAGCGGGCATGGCGGGAGCAACCCTTCGCGGAGCGGCCCTCACGGGCGACCGACGGCAACCCGCTCACCATACAGGAACATCTGAACAGGTCTTCATATGTCGTCGGTAGCATGAACCCCATGGGCCATCGAACCGGCGCCGCCAGCGCGGCCAGCACCCGCGAACGTCTGGACGCCGTGGGCGCCGCCGACGTCGCCGCCACGCTCCAGGCCCTTGCCACGCCCTCGCGTCTGCGGATCCTCGCCCGCCTCCAGGAGGGCCCGTGCGCCGTCGGCGACCTCGCCGAGGCCGCCGAACTGGAGGCGTCCGCCTGCTCGCATCAGCTCCGTCTGCTGCGCAATCTGGGCCTCGTCACGGGCGAGCGCCGGGGCCGCTCCATCGTCTACAGCCTCTACGACGACCATGTCGCCGAACTGCTCGAACAGGCCCTGTACCACGTCGAGCATCTGCGCCTCGGCCACCAGGACACACCGGCGCCGACCGGCCGCTGACACCGGCACAGAGCAGTTTCAGCCGCGATCTATCGCCGTGGCCGGTTTGTAGTGCATGGTGTGGGGGCGGGCACCGATCCGATCCCCCGGGTGAGGTTCCCTCTGCTGGGCCCTGCCGTCCCGTGGGCGGCGGGGCCCGCCGCACCTCCCGGCTCCCCACGGGAGGCCGTGCGGCTGCCCGAGCGCGGACCGCTCACTGCGCCGGGCCGGCACGTCACACCCGTTCAGGTCACGGCGTCCAGCACGGCGCCGTGCACCGCTCGGGCCAGGCGGGCGCCCCACAGGGAGCGGGGGCCCGCGAAGGAGTGGGGCTCCTCGCCGGGGCGGGGGAGGCGGGACGCGACACAGATCGCGTCGGTCGGGGTGCCGGAGCAGTCGAGTCCGGCCTCCACCAGGGCCTGCACCTTGGCCTCGACTGCGGTGGCGACGGCGTTGACCAGCGCGGCGTCGCTCAGGGGCACGGGCACGGCGGCCACGACGTTGATCGTGCCGGGCGCGAAGGCGCGCGGACCGGCGGTGGCGGATATGGCGGGCGCTGCCGCCCATCCGCGGACCTCGATGCCGGCCGTGACCACCGCCTCGACACCCCCGTCGTCCGCGCGGGTGTGCGCCTCGACGTCGGCCGCCGTCATCAGGCCCACGCCGTCACCGGCCAGGCCCGCCGCCGCGGCCAGCTCCTTCAGATGCTCGGCCGGGTCGACGCGCCGATAGCCGTGGTGGACCTGCGCGTTGAGGACCCAGAGCCGCTCCCCCAGTCCCCCCCGAGCACGGCGCTGCTCACCATCCGCCAGCCCGGACCCGCCCGCCACACCAGCGCGGAGAGGTCCGCACCGTCCTCGAAGCGGCTCAGCCGCTCCACGGTCAGCCCCCGGCCCGTCGGGGTCGGCGGCAGGACGGCGTGCTGCACGAAGGGCTCCTCGCTGGTGCGGGCATGACCCGCACATGCTACGAACCGGCCCGGCCGCCCCCGCCGTCAGTGCCCGGAACCGTGGCGGCCGCCCAGTTGGTCGCGGTGCCGCGGATCGCCGAGGTGGGTGTCCTCGGCGAACACCGGCGCCGACTTGACCTGCGCCTTCGTCCGGGAGAGCTGCACGATCCGGGCGTCGTGGTCGACGCCCATCACGGCGTCCGAGGGGAGCACCACGTCCTTGCCGAGCACCCACGGTCCGGTGTGCACCACCAGGAACCGCGGACCGAGGTCCGCCGAGTACTTGCTGACCTTGCCGGCGTGCCCGTCCGTGGCGTCCACCTGGTAGCCGGTCAGATCGTCGTCCGGGGTGTGGCCGGCGGTCGGCACGTGCGGTGTGCGGTGGTGGCTCACGATGTCCTCCCTGGGTGTTCCCTGTCGTCCTGTCCTCCGGGTGCCCGCTCCGGCGGACGGCAGACCTGCGGCTACGCCGTCCAGACGCGTTCGGCGTAGTCCAGGAAGTTGCGGCCCATGATCTTCTCGATGCGGGTGGCGGACCAGCCGCGCCGTTCGAGGAGCCGTATCAGCTCCCGGAACTGGTCGACGCCGCGCAGGTCGACCACGAACGGGTAGGTGTCCGCCCGTTCGCCGGCCGCGGAGACCCCGGCCGCCCTGCGCTGCGCCACGTGCTCGGCCAGCCGTTCCCGGTAGGCGTCGAGGTCGTCGATCGCGGTGACCGGGCCGTCGGTGCCGATGCCGACGTGGTCCTCGCCGCAGACGTCCACGGCGTGCGCGAGGTGCTCGACGACGTCGGCGGCGCGGGCGTGTCCGGTGGGGTTGAGGAACGGCATGAAGTAGATGCCCACGAACCCGCCGCGCGAGGCCACCAGGCGCAGTTCGTCGTCGGTCTTGTTGCGCGGCAGATCGGTCAGCGCGCGGCACCCGGTGTGGTTGACCGACACGGGGGCGCGGGAGTGCGCGGCGGCGTCCAGGCAGGTCCGCTCGCCGCTGTGCGACAGATCGACCATGACGTGGTGGTCGTTGAGCGCGTCGACCACCTCGCGTCCGAACGCGGTCAGCCCGGTGCCCGCGGGCGCCGCCGAGCCGCCGCCGAGGTGGTTGGCCTGGTTGTAGGTCAACTGGACGACCCGCACGCCGCGTTCGGCGAACTCGGCGACCCGGCTCACGTCGTCGCCGACGGCCACGGCGTTCTGGAAGCCGTAGACGACACCGACCCGCCCGTCGCGTGCGACCGTGCGGATGTCGGCGGCGGTGGTGACCTTCAGCAGGGCGTCCGGATGCCGGTCGACGATGCCGTCCCAGACGTCGATCTCGTGCACCGTGTGCTCGTAGGGCGGCAGTTCGCCCATCACATAGCCGAGGGTGATGGTGACGGCGGTCAGGCCGGAGGCGCGCGCCTCGGCCAGGGTCCGGGCGTCCACGGTGAACTGCTCGCTGGTGGCGTTCAGTTCGGCCGCCGCCCGCATCGACCGCGGGGCGTTGGGGTTGTCGAGCTGTCCGAGCGCGTTGATGATCAGGGGCGTGCCGGTCAACGGGTCTCCCGGGATCGGGTGGCGGTGGCCGTGGCGGTGTAGGCGTCGCGCGGAAAGCGCCGCCCCCGCTTGACGGTCAGGGTGATGGTGCGCAGATGGCCGATGTCGGCCAGCGGATCCTGTGCGAAGACCGCCAGGTCGGCCAGCTTCCCCGGCTCGACACTGCCCGTCAGATGCCCGGCCCCGGCACTGCGGGCGCCGACGAGCGTCGCGGAGCGCAGCACGTCCCGCGCCGGGATGCCGCACCGCTTCACCAGGAAGGCGAGTTCCTCGTACAGGGCGGGGAACGGCTCGCCGGGGGCGGTCTCGTAGTCGGTGCCGGTGGCCAGCTCCACGCCCGCCCGGTGCGCCTGCGCGGTGAGGGCGACGGCCAACTCGGAGTTGCGGCGGGCGCGTTCGGCGCTCTCCGGGGTGTCGCCGGTGAGTTCCTCGCTCTCCCACATGGAGGCGGTCGCGTCCAGCACGACGCCCTGGTCCCGCATCCGGGCGAAGAGCGCGGCGAGGCGCGCGTCCCGGCCGGTCACCAGGCTCGCGTGGTCGACGGGCGGCTTGTCCTTGTAGGTGGTCAGCGGCTCCAGGGCGGCCTCGTGGGCCAGCAGCGTCACATGGGAGACGGTGTCCACCCCGGCCCCGACGACCTCGCCGGGGGTCGCCGGGAACACGGCCGCGTGCGCCCACACCGGGACGCCCTGCCGATGGGCCTCGGCGGTGATCGCGGCGACGAGGCCGGCGTCCAGGTCGGCGTAGACCTTGACGGCCGAGGCGTAGGTGCCGCGGGCCAGGGCGACCGCGAGCGGGAGGTCGGTGTCGGCGGTGACGGCCTGCATCCAGGGCACCTGCCCGGGCACGGCGCCCTGGCTCACCTGGTGGGTGCGGGGGTCGTCGAAGAAGGTGGGGCCGGCCATGAGCGCCGCGTAGTGGAGGTCGGGGGCGGCGATCTCGCCGACCAGCGCGGCCCGCGCGAGGTCGCCGATCTGCCGCAGGTCGTCCGCCATGTCCCGTACGGCCGTCACTCCGCTGTGGACCAGACGGCGCAGGACCGCCTCGGCGGCCGGACGGTCGGGGGGAGTCGCGAGGTGCTGGTGCGCGTCGATCAGGCCGGGGGTGACGAAGTGGCCGGTGAGGTCGACGAGTTCGGCGCCCTCGACGAGCGCGGCCGCTGTGTCCGCCTCGTCCGCGACGGACCGGATCAGGGGTCCGTCAACCACGAGCGAGACGTCGGGCCGGGGATCGCCGCCGGTCCCGTCGAACAGGGTGAGTCCGCGGTAGACCACCACGTCACCGGCGGCGGGCGGTGCGAAGGGGGCCGCCGCCCCGGGGCTCTCGTTCGTCAAGGTCACCTCTCTCGATCACCGGGCACTTGATCACCGGGCACTTGATACCTGTTACTTGTTACGCTGTACGTAACAACACTCTCATCCTGCGAAACACGGGGTACCCTACCCCGCGAAGAGCAGGGACGAGCCGGGAAGGACACCGATGCCGCACGCCACGCAAGCCGCCGCCGGTGCCCCGCGCACCGCCGTCGACAAGGCACTGGACCTGGTCGAGGCCGTCGCCCGGGCGCCCCGGCCGCCCCGGCTCACCGATCTCGCCGACGAGGTCGGACTGCACCGGGCCACCGCCTACCGGGTCCTCGTGGACCTGGTCCGGCGCGGCTGGGTCCTGCGGGTCGGCGACCGCTATCTGCCGGGTACCGCCGTGCTGCGGCTGTCGGCCCGCGCGGCCCACCACTCCCT
This sequence comes from Streptomyces sp. CAI-85, assembly GCF_013363615.1. Classification (NCBI taxonomy): domain Bacteria; kingdom Bacillati; phylum Actinomycetota; class Actinomycetes; order Kitasatosporales; family Streptomycetaceae; genus Streptomyces; species Streptomyces sp. CAI-85. Next base: position 173,663 of record NZ_JAANNX010000001.1, read on the forward strand.
GACCACCCTGGCCCGCCCGGTCCTGGAGGACCTCTCCGCGCGCACCGGCATGATGGTCAACCTCCAGGTCCTGGAGAACGACGGCTCCCGTGTGGTGGACGTGGTCCGCCCCGACCGGCTGGCGATGATCAGCACACTGCGGGACGAGGCGCTGCCCGTGCACCGGTTCGCCGGGCCGCTCGCCCTGGTCGCCGCCCTGCCCCCGGAGGCCCGCGGCCCCTACCTCGACGCGGCCCGGAAGGCCGGTCACCCACTGGACGGCGAGACGGGTCTGCTCGCCGACATCGAGCGCACCGAGGCCGACGGGTTCGCCGTCGAGCACGGCCGCAACGAACAGTTCGTCGCCTCCCTCAGCCGCGCCGTCGTCCCGGTCCCTGGGGCGCCGGTGTGCGCCGTCACCGTGGTCGGCCCGGACGCCGAGATCGACGAGGCGGCGATGCGCGGGCTGCGGGAGGAACTCGCCTCGGCGGTCGAGGCGTTGGGGGATCTGCTGGCCGGTCCCGGCGGGGCGGGCGGCCCGTGAACGACGTCCTCGTCCTCGACCGGGCGGCCACCGCCGCGGCCCTCGACCCGCACCGGCTGATGGCCGCCGTGTCCGAGGCGCTCGTCGCCGTGGCCCGGGGCACGGTGTCCGCGCCGCCGCGGACCGCCGCCTTCGCGCCCGGGGGTCTGCTCGGCGCCATGCCCGGATACGTTCCGGGTCTCGGGCTCGCGGCGAAACTCGTGTCGGTGTTCGCCGACCCGGCCCGCCCCGGGCGCAGCAGCCACCGGGGCGTCGTCGCCCTGTTCGACCCCGAGGACGGCAGACCGCTGGCCTTCATGGACGCCGAACCGGTGACCGCCTGGCGCACCGCGGCGGCCGCCACGCACAGCGCCCTGGCCCTGGCCCGGCCGGGACCGGTCGTGGTCGTCGGCACCGGCGCCCAGGCGCGGGCCCAGGTCCGTCTCCTCGCGGCGCTCCGCCCGGCCGAACCCGTGACCGTCGCGGGCCGCGACCGCGCGGCGGCCCGCGCGCTGGCCGCCCTGCACCCGGCCGGCCTCGCAGCGTCCCTCGCAGACGCCGCCGAATCTGCCAACGGCATCGAGGCCGCCGTACGCGAGGCGGCCACCGTCTACTGCTGCACCGGCGCGACCCGCCCCGTCCTGCGCCGGGACTGGCTCGCCCCGGGCACCCACATCAGCTCGGTCGGCGGCTCCCACGGCCCCGAACTCGACGCCGGCACCGTCCACGACGCCGCGCTCTTCGCCGAGTGGCACGGGGCCGCGGACACTCCCCCGCCGTCCGGCGCCCACGAGTTGCAGGGGCTGCCCGAGGGCCGGACCGTCACCCTCCTCGGCTCCGTGCTGTCCGGCGAGGCCCCCGGCCGGACCTCCCCGGACGGGCTCACCGTCTTCAAGTCCACCGGCCACGCCGCCCTGGACGTCGCCGCCGCCTACGTGGTCCACCGCACGGCCCTCGGCCGCCCTCCCGAGTAGCGGCGTCCCGGGCGGCACCGCCGTACCCCTCATCACACCCGTCGCTCGCACAACATCCGAGGTCAGAGCGGTACAGCGGTCCTCATCAGGGACTTCACCGGAAGTCTTCGCGCGCGGTCCGGGAGCCGCATAGCGTGCGGTCACTCGAACGTATGAGCCGCTCCCCCCACGCTGCCGCGGTCCGTCGTCACGTGGGGCCCACGACCCCGTAGGAGACCTTGGGATGTCCTCCGACAGCTCCGAGTTACCGCCGCCCGCCCGCGCCGTGCCGTGGGCCGGCCGGCACCGTGACCTCCGCCGGCTGCGCCGGGCCTGCCGACGGCAGCGGCGCGTCGCCACGTTCGCCGCGCTCGGCTACTTCGCCGTCTTCCTCGTCCTGACCGTCGAGGCGCCCTCCGTCATGACCCGCCCCGCACCGGGCGGCCTGCCCACCGGACTTGTCCTGGCCCTGGTCCAACTGCCGGTCACCTGGCTGGCGTTGCTCGTCTACGAGTACACCGCGCGCCGGTACGTCGACCCGTCGGCCCGGCGGGTACGCGGGCACGAGGAGCCGTCGTCGTGACGGACTTCGACGGCAGCGCGCAGTCCTGGTCCCTGGTGGCGTTCTCCGGCGTCGTGGCCCTGACGCTGATGCTGTGCGTGCTCACCGGCCCCGACCGCGAGGACCTCGCCGAGTTCTACACCGGCTACCGCTCCCTGTCGCCCCTGCGCAACGGCCTCGCCATCGCGGGTGATTACATCTCCGCCGCGACCGTGCTCACCATCGGCGGGGTGATCGCGCTGTGCGGCTACGACGGTGTCGTCCTCGCCCTGAGCACGGTGCTGTCCCTGCTGCTCCTGATGGTCCTGCTGGCCGAACCCCTGCACCACACCGGCCGGTTCACCATGGCCGACGCGCTCGCCAGACGGTCGCCGGGCCGGGCGGTGCGCGTCACCGCGTGTCTGGTCACCCTCGCCTCGCTGGTGCCGATGATGGTCGTCCAACTGGCCGGGGTGGGCCAACTGCTGGCGTACGTCCTGGGGTTCACGGACGGCGCGATGCGCACCGGCTGCATCGTCGGGGCGGGCACGCTGATGATCGGCTACGCGGCGATCGGCGGGATGCGGGGCACCGCCCTGGTGCAGATCCTCAAGACGGTGATCCTGCTCGGCTCGGGCCTGGTCGTCGCCGGGCTGATCCTGCACACCTTCGGCTGGAGCCCGCGGACCCTGTTCCGGGCCGCCGCGCAGGGCAGCGGCGCCGAGGACGGATTCCTGCGCTACGGGCTCCAGTTCGCGAGCGGGCCGTACCCCGGGCTCGACATGGTGAGCACCCAGGGCGCCATCGTGCTGGGCGCGGCCTGTCTGCCGCACGTCACCATGCGGATGTACTCCGCGGGGAACGCCCCGCAGGTGCGCCGCGCGATGTCCTGGGCGATCTCGACGGTCACCCTGTTCATCGCCGTGATCACCGTGATCGGGGTCGGCGCGACGGCGCTGATCGGGCGCGCGGGGATCGCCGGGGCCGATCCGCGCGGCAACACCGCCTATCTGCTCGGTTCGCGCGCCGCGTTCGGGGCGCATCTGTCCCGCCCGGAGAGCCTGCTGTTCGCCACCGTCACGACGGCGATCTTCCTGACCCTGCTGGCCTCCGTGGCGAGCATGACGCTGGCCTGCGCCAACTCGCTGGCCCACGACATCGCGGCCGCCCGTCCGAACGTGTCGCCGGTGCGCGAGATCGCCCTGGCGCGGCTGGCCGCCCTCGCGGTGGGCCTGCCGGTCATCCTGCTGGCCGTCGTCGCCCAGCACCGCAGCCTCCAGCCGCTCGCCACCGTGTCCTTCTGTCTCGGCGCCTCGGCCATCGCCCCCGCGCTCGTCTACAGCCTCTTCTGGCGGCGCTTCACCCGGGCCGGCCTGCTGTGCACGCTCATCGGCGGGACCGTCAGCGTCCTCGTCCTCATGACCGGCACCAACCTGGTCTCCGGGTCCCCCGGGTCGGCGTTCCCGGACGCCGACTTCAACTGGTTCCCGTTCACCACCACGGCGCTCGTCTCAGTGCCGGCGGGCTTCCTGTGCGGGCTGCTCGGCACCGTGCTGTCCGGCAGACGGGCGGCGGCGCGGGAACGCGAACGGTACGCGGCCATCGAGCCCGTCCTGCTCGCCGGACCGCCGCAACGGCCGGGCCGCGGGAGCCTGTGAGCCGGACCCGGCGCATACGCTCCCGGAACAGCGCGGCCCGGCCGTGTCCCCGGGCCGACCATGATCGTTGCTCCCGTTGCCGCCGCGCCCACCTCCCCCGTGAGCGCCGGCGGCCTCCACCCGCGCCCGCCCCCGTCGTCGGCGCGGACCCCCTTCAGCGGAGAGGAACAGCACTGGTGAGCGGCTGGATCACCCTCGGTCTCGGCACCGCCGCCGCGCTCTGCCCCCTGCCGGGCGGCGGCGGACCCGCGGTCGCCGTCGACACCGCTCCCGCCGTCCCGCACGTGGTGGTGTGCGCCGACGACGACGGCTGGGTGGAGATCGGCGGCGCCACGGCACGGCGGCCGCCGGACACCCGGTCGCCGCGCCCCGCCCCGCCGCCGTCGCGCCCGCCGGTCCGGCCGGCACCGGCACCAGGTCCCGCCGACGACGCCGTACCGGCCGCTCCCTCCCCGTCGCAAGCCTCGCCGCCCGAGCGCGTCGAACGGCCGGCCCCCGCCCCCGACACACCGCCCCAGGCCGAGCCGCCCGCCGCACCGCCGGCCCGCGCGCCCGGCGTCGCGCCGTTCCGCTGGGTGCCCCGCTTCCCCTACGCGGGCCGCTCCGCGCGTCCGGCGCCCGCCGGGCTGTCCACCACGACGACCACCGTCGTGATCACCACCCCGGCCGTCCTGGCCGCCGCCGCGCTGCGCCCGGGCTCCCGGCGCCGCAACGCCCGCTGACCCGTCCGCGGGTCCCCCTCCCCTTCCCTCTCGTCCGCCCGTCCTGGAGTCCCGCCGTGCCGGAATGGCTGATCTACACACTCGCCTGTGCGCTGGTCTGCGCCTTCGTCGTCGCCGCCACCGTGATGCGGCACCGTCGCGTCGCGGACGACGAGGACACCTCGCAGACACCCGACGTGCTGGAGTACATGGTGATGATGGTGGGCGTCGTCTACGCCATCGTCCTGGGCCTGGCGATCGCCGGCGTCTGGGAGGCGCGCGGCGCCGCCGAGGACACCGTGCGGCGCGAGGCGCAGGCGCTCTACGAGATCGACCAGCGTCTCGACGTCTACCCCGCCGCCTTCCACACCCAGGTGCAGCGGCACATCGATGCCTACGCCCGGCACGCCGTCACCACCGAGTGGCCGGCCATGAAGGAGGACGGCCCGGTCGACGACACCGGGGGCACGCTGCTGACCCGGATCCGCAGCGACATCGCGCACCACACGCCCACCGACGAACTCCAGGCCCAGGCGTATCAGCCGCTCCTCGACCAGGTCGCCGCCGCCGACGACGCGCGCCATCAGCGGCTCGACAGCGCCGGCAGCACCCTGCCCGGGGTGGTCTGGTTCGGGCTGATCGCCGGCGGGATCGTCACGCTCGGTCTGCTCTACGCCCTCCAGATCCGCCGCTCCGCCCGGGAGCTGATGCTGGCGACCGCGTTCAGCTCGCTGGTGGTGTTCCTTCTCTTCCTCGTGTGGAGCTTCGACGCCCCCTTCGGTCACTCGGGCACGGATTCGGCGCAGCCACTGCTGGAGCTGTACGCGCGTTCCGTATGACATGCGTCACCCGGCCGTCGTGAACACCACACCCCGGCCGGGATTTTGACCCGATAAGCACCCGATGCCCATAACTACCGGGCAGTCACTTATGCACCCCCTGTGACGTGCCGTCCAGCCCATGAGATCGGCTTGCTCTCCAGCCAGACAGTTGTGCGAGGATACTTTTTGGTCACCCTTGGTTGATCATCTGCTTCACACTTCTGACACAAACTCCACGTTTTGTGCACGTGAGTTATAGTCACCGCCCAAGCATCAACTAGCAGGGGGATGTGCTCGGGCCGGGTGGGGGCCTGGTTCGACCCGATGTGCGCTCGACGTCATCGCGCCCCCGCCGCAGTCTCGTGGGGGATGGGTTACGTGAACAATTGGCTGGATGACACCCAACCGGAGGGGTCGGACAGTACATTCGCCTCCGGAAGCTTCTGGGAGAAGGCCCCGAGCGCACGCCGGTCCGCGCCCACCGAGGCGTTCGCGCGCGCCGATGTGTTCACGCCCGCCGACGCGACGGCCCCCCTGCCCGTCGGCACCCCCGACCGCCACTCCGCCTTCGACTACGTCGACCCGGACGAGCCCCTCCACGATCCGCACGAGCTGACCGTGCAGCTCGCGGCCGTCGACCCCGCGTCCCTGGCGAACGGCGGCTCCGGCAGCCAGCTCGACCCCCAGGACGTCACCGGCACGCCCGTGTTCGTCGACGAGTCGGGCCGTCGCAGCCGCCGGCTGAGGCTCCTCGGCTCGGCCGTCGGCGTCGCCTGCGGCGTGTACGCCGTCGTCATCGTCGCCACCCTCGTCTCCGGCAACTCCAGCGCACCCTGGCTCCCCCTCCCCGGCCAGAACGACGACATCCCCGCCGGACAGGTCGAGATCTCCCCCCAGCCGTCGGTCGAGGCGAGCCCCACCGGCTCGGAGAGCGCCGCCCCGGGCACCGACCCGACGGGCTCCGCCCCGACGGCGTCCGCGACGGGCGCGGCGACCGGCGCCCCCGCCGCCAGCACGAGCCCCGGCGGTCTCGACACCTCCGCGCTGCCGCAGACGTCCACCGGGGCGACCCCCCGCAACCCCGCCGGCTCGGCGACCGCGTCCGCCCCCGCCGCCTCGGCCTCCCCCGCCGCCTCGCCCGAGGCGAGCCAGCCCGTGACCGGCGGCGGCGACGCCTCGCCCACCGCCGACGACTCGGGCGGCACGGGCGACGGCGGCGAGGCGAACGCCCTGTCGGCCGCCACCCCCTGAGGCCCCCGGCACCGCCCCGCGGCATCAGCCCCTCGGCCGAGGCCGACCGCATCCGTCACCCCCCGCGCCCCGCCCTCCCTCCTTACCTGGAGCACACCTTCCGATGGCACAACCCGCCCGCCGTCGCAGGGCCGCAGCCGCGGCCCGTGACAGCGCCGTCCGGCGCCGCCGCGTCCCGATGCGGCTGATGCTGCCCAGCCTCGTCCTCGTCGCCATGATGGCGATGCTGATGCTGCGCGGTTACGTCCACAGCGAGATCCTCGCCGACCACCGCATCCAGCCCGAGGCGTCCGCGAGCAAGGTCCCCGACGAGATCCTGGACGGCGGCCCGGTCATCGACACCCGCGGCGGCCGGCACACCACGCTGTCGGTGCCCGACCACCGTCTCGTCCTGACCTTCGACGACGGCCCGGACCCGGAGTGGACCCCCAAGGTGCTGGACGTGCTGAAGAAGCACCACGCCCACGCCGTCTTCTTCGTCACCGGCACCATGGCCTCCCGCTATCCGGACCTGGTCCGGCGCATGGTCGACGAGGGCCACGAGGTCGGGCTGCACACCTTCAACCACCCCGACCTCTCCTTCCAGTCGAAGAAACGTATCGACTGGGAGCTGTCGCAGAACCAGCTCGCGCTGGCCGGTGCCGCCGGCATCCGCACCTCGCTGTTCCGGCCGCCCTACTCGTCGTTCTCCGACGCGATGGACGACAAGTCGTGGCCGGTCACCGAGTACATCGGCTCGCGCGGCTACCTCACCGTCGTCAACAACACCGACAGCGAGGACTGGAAGAAGCCCGGCGTCGACGAGATCATCCGGCGTGCCACGCCCGAGGGCGGCAAGGGCGCGATCGTCCTGATGCACGACTCCGGCGGCGACCGCAGCCAGACCGTCCGGGCGCTGGACCGGTTCCTGCCCGACCTCCAGGCCGAGGGCTACCGGTTCGAGAACCTCACCGGTGCCCTCAGCGCGCCCAGTGCGCACACCGTCGTCACCGGCGTCGACCTGTGGAAGGGCAAGGCGTGGATCCTCCTGGTCGGCGCCGCCGAGAACATCACCGGCGTGCTGATGGTCGGCCTCGCGGTGATCGGCTTCCTGGTCATCAGCCGGTTCGTGCTCATGCTGCTGCTGTCCGCCCTGCACGCCCGCAAGGTGCGCCGGCGCGGATTCCGCTGGGGTCCGACGATCACCGAACCGGTGTCGGTGCTGGTCCCGGCGTACAACGAGGCGAAGTGCATCGAGAACACCGTCAACTCGCTGATGGCCAGTGAGCATCCCATCGAGGTGCTCGTCATCGACGACGGCTCCTCCGACGGCACCGCGCGGATCGTGGAGGCCATGGGCCTTCCCAACGTGCGGGTGATCCGCCAGCTCAACGCCGGCAAGCCCGCGGCCCTCAACCGGGGCATCGCCAACGCCCGCTACGACATCATCGTGATGATGGACGGCGACACGGTCTTCGAACCGGCCACCGTCCGCGAGCTGGTGCAGCCCTTCGGCGACCCGAAGGTCGGCGCGGTCGCCGGAAACGCCAAGGTCGGCAACCGGGACTCGCTGATCGGCGCCTGGCAGCACATCGAGTACGTGATGGGCTTCAACCTCGACCGCCGGATGTACGACGTCCTGGGCTGCATGCCCACCATCCCCGGCGCGGTCGGCGCCTTCCGCCGCTCCGCCCTGGAGCGGGTCGGCGGCATGAGCGACGACACCCTCGCCGAGGACACCGACATCACCATGGCCATGCACCGCGACGGCTGGAAGGTCGTCTACGCCGAGAAGGCGCGTGCCTGGACCGAGGCCCCGGAGACCGTGCAGCAGCTCTGGTCCCAGCGCTACCGCTGGTCGTACGGCACCATGCAGGCGATCTGGAAGCACCGCCACGCGGTCGTCGAGCGCGGGGTGTCCGGACGGTTCGGCCGGGTCGGACTGCCGTTCGTCTCGCTCTTCATGGTCGTCGCCCCGCTGCTGGCCCCGCTCATCGACGTCTTCCTGCTGTACGGGATCGTCTTCGGGCCCACGCAGAAGACGATCGTGGCCTGGCTGGGCGTCCTCGCCATCCAGGCGGTGTGCGCGGCCTACGCCTTCCGCCTCGACGGCGAACGCATGATCCATCTGATCTCGCTGCCCCTTCAGCAGATCCTCTACCGCCAGCTCATGTACGTCGTCCTGCTCCAGTCCTGGATCACCGCCCTCACCGGCGGCCGGCTGCGCTGGCAGAAGCTGCGCCGCACCGGTGTGGTGGGGGCTCCGGCCGGCGGTACGAACGAACGGAGGCCGGTCATATGAGCCACGGTCACCCGACCGGGACGGGCCGGGGCGCCGAGCGGACGCCCGCCTTCGGCGTCCCCCGGCAGCGGACCACACCGGCCTTCCCGGAACCGGACCCGTTCGCGGCCACGGTCACCGCCCCGGACCCCGCGGCCCCGAAGAAGCCGGGCCGCGACCGCTATCTCGATCTGCTGCGCACGATCGCCCTGGTCCGGGTGGTCGTCTACCACCTGTTCGGCTGGGCCTGGCTCACCGTGCTGTTCCCCTCCATGGGTGTCATGTTCGCGCTGGCCGGCTCGCTGATGGCGCGCTCGCTGAAGCGTCCGGCCCTGGGCGTGATCCGGTCCCGCGTCCGACGGCTCCTGCCGCCGCTGTGGGTGTTCGGCGCGACCGTCCTCACGCTGATGTTCCTCGGCGGCTGGAATCCGCTGAAGGACCCCGACCACGGCGGCACCCTGGGCCTCGTCGAACTGCTCAACTACGTCGTCCCGGTCGGCGCGCCCCCGTTCCCCTGGCACCTCGGCTCCAAGTCCGGGCTGCTGGAGAACACCTGGGCCGTGCAGGCGGCGGAGGTGCTGTGGTACCTGCGGGCCTACCTGTGGTTCGTGCTCGCCTCACCGCTGCTGCTCTGGGCGTTCCGCAAGGCGCCCTGGGTCACGCTGCTCGCGCCGCTGGCGCTCACCGCGGTGGTCGGCACGGGCCTGGTGACCATCCCCGGCGAGACCGGCAACGCGATCACCGACTTCGCCGTCTACGGCGGCTGCTGGGTGCTGGGCTTCGCCCACCACGACGGGCTGCTCGCCCGTATCCCCCGCTATGCGGCGGTCTCCGTCTCGGCGTTCTTCATGGCCTTCGGCCTGTGGTGGGCCTCGGGGCATCTGGGACCGGACGGCTGGGACCTCAACGACATCCCGCTGGCCCAGGCGGCCTGGTCCTTCGGGTTCGTCGTGATCCTGCTCCAGTACTCGCCCTCGTGGCAGGTCCTCCCGCGCGGACTGGCCCGCTGGGACCGGCTGATCACGCTCTCCAACAACCGTGCCGTCACGATCTACCTGTGGCACAACCTCCTCATCGTCGCCACCGTCCCGCTGATCGACCTGCTGTACCGGCTCCCCTTCATGCAGAGCCGAGGCGCCGAGTCCTTCCTGGACGCCACCGACGATTGGTGGATGTTCGCGCTGGTGTGGCCGCTGATCGGCGTGATGATCCTGACGACCGGCTGGGTCGAGGACATCGCGGCGAAGCGGAGGCCGCGTCTGTGGCCCGACGGCCGCAGGAGCAAGGCCCGCCGCGCCCGGCAGGCGGCCTGAGGCACACGGGAGCCGTCGCGCGAGGAGCGCGGCGGCTTCCGCCGTTCCGGCGTCTGCCATCCTGATCGGCATGCCCGCACGGAACCGACGGCTGCCCCGGCACCTCTCCTGGCCCCTGACCACCACCGACATCACCGAGTGCCTCGGCCCGTACATGAGCCGGGTCACGGACCTGTCCTTCCTCACCGGGCACGACAGCGGGACCATCGTCCTCGGCGCGTCGTGGACCGCCCCCGCCTCGCGCACCTACAGCCGTGGCGTCCACCCGGACTCGGTCGGATTCGGCATCGACGTCCACCCGGTGGCGGCCACCCGGCGGGCCGCCGTCCGGGCCCTTCTGCGTACGCAGGCCCTCCCCCAACTGCACGAGTGGGTCGCGCGGGCGTGCGCAGCCGACGAGACCTGGCGGCTGGCTTCGCACCAGCACTACTGGCGGCTCACCGACGGGCTTCTCACGCATCGCGACGAGGACTGAGCCGGCTCGGGCAACTCCCTTGATTGTTGCGGGTGTTGCACGTGCATGAACAAAGTCGCGGTCCTGTCCGACGGCGTTGACTTCGATCCGGGGGACATGTCAGTTTTGCCGCGCCGCCCCGTCCGGGAGCGGCCTCGGCACGCATGACGATGGGGGATGTTCGCATGCCAGGAGGGGGCAACCGGGTGTTCGGCCGGTCGCGCACGGGCTCACCTCTCCCGCTGTGTACGTCGCCGCTCTGTACGTCCCCTGTGTGTACGTCTTCCGCGTGTCCGCGGGGCGTACGGCTCTGACCGCCCGCACCGGGCTCTCCGGTAGCTGATCCGACGGGTCCGGCCCGCCCGGCCGCCGCGTCCCCGCGCATCCCTGTGTCCTTCCGTTCCCCAGGCCCGGCCGCCGTGCGTCCGGGTCCGACCTTCGCCCGTACCCGTCGCCTCCCCCCGCGCCTCCGATCCACCGGTTCTCTCCCCCGGCACACCAGCGGGGGATCGCCTCATCCGTGAAGGACAGCCATGCACATGCTCCGCTCCCGGGTCCCGCACCGGTCCCGTCCGCTCGGCAGATCACTGCGTCCGGTCGCCGCGGCCGCCGTGATCGCCGCTCTCGCCACCTCCCTGACCGCGTGCGGGGACGACGAGGACTCGGGCGGCGCGTCCGGCAGCGCGAAGTCGTCGTCCACGGTGACCATCGGACAGCACTCCAACGGCGCGGCCGAGCAGACCGACCTGGAGGTGGCCGAGGTCGCCGCGATCAGCGCCAAGGTCCCCAAGTCGGTACGGGACTCGGGGAAGCTGGTCATCGGCATCGGCGCGCTGCCGGCCGGTTCGGTGCCGCTGAACTACGTGGGGGACGACCAGAAGACCATCACCGGTGTCGAACCGGACTTCGGGCGGCTCATCGCCTCGGTTCTCGGTCTGGAGCCGGAGGTGCGGAATTCCACCTGGGAGAACCTGTTCGTCGGAATCGACAGCCAGAAGATCGACGTGGGCTTCTCCAACATCACGGTGACCGAGGAGCGCAAGAAGAAGTACGACTTCGCCTCCTACCGTCAGGACAACCTGGCCTTCGAGACGCTCGCCGATGACACATGGAACTTCGACGGCGACTACAAGAACCTGGCCGGAAAGACGGTCGCGGTCGGTGCCGGAACCAACCAGGAGAAGATTCTCCTGGAGTGGAAGAAGAAGCTGGAGGCGGCGGGCAAGAAGCTGACGGTCAAGTACTTCCCGGAGAACAACAGCGCATATCTGGCGCTCAACGGCGGAAAGATCGACGCCTTCTTCGGGCCGAATCCCTCGATTTCTTATCACGTCACGCAGACCGCGAAAACTCCGCAGGCGACCCGTAACGCGGGGCAGTTCTCCGGCGCGGGCGAGACGCTTCAGGGGCTGATCGCCGCCACGACCAAGACGGGCAGCGGGCTGGCCGAGCCGGTCGCCGAGGCGATCAACCATCTCATCGAGAACGGCCAGTACGCCACCTGGCTGAAGGCGTGGAACCTCTCCAACGAGGCCGTCGACACCTCGCAGGTCAATCCGCCCGGGCTGCCCCTGACCAATGAGTGACCACCCCTGAGCGAGCGGGGTCAATGAGCGCGCGGCGGCCTTTCGGATACGGGGCCGCCGCGTCGGCCTGTGAGGTAGCCGGCCTGGAAGCGGCTCTCGGCGCCCAGGTCCTTGAAGATGTCGGCGATGTGCCGGCGGCAGGTCCGCAGGGAGATGCCGAGCCGGCGGGCGATCGTCTCGTCGCGGACGCCGTCGCTCAGCAGGCTCAGGATCGTGCGGTGCAGTTCGTCGCGGACCGGCCCGCCGTCCGGCCCCTCGAAGGGTTCGGCCCGCTCCCACGCCTGGTCGAAGACCCGGTGCAGGAAGGTGAGCGTGGCCTCCTCGCGCACCCGGACGACCCCGTCGGCGGCGGCCGGATGCGGCAGGAAACCGACGGTGCGGTCGACGACGGTCAGCGCGCCGAACGGTTCGGCCATGGTGCGCACCTCGGCCCCGGCGGCGGTGAGCCGTTCCAGATGGGCGCGGGCGGCCGGCCGGTGGCGTGCCGCGTGGGGGTGCAGGACGCGTAACCGGACTCCTCGGGCGAGCAGGTGTAACTCCTCGTCGGGAGCGGGCCGTAACGGGTCGGCGGGGTGGGTGCCGCCGGGCCGGCAGCTCACCGTCTCGGCGTGGCAGCCGAGCAGCGCCTCCGCCAGCACGGCACCGGCCGAGGCGCGGTCGGCGAAGGTTTCGACGGAGTGCCGGGGCGGGCCGGAGCCGCGCAGCGCGGAGTGCAGGGCGGCGAGGTCGTCCAGCCGCCGGCGGGTCTCGCTGAGCCGTACGACGGTCTGCCGCATCGCCGATTCCCGGGAGGCGAGCCGCGCCGCGGCGACCTGCGGATCGAGAATCCGCCACCGGTGTTCCGCCGGATCCGCGGATTCCGTGGACCGGGCGTCGTCGTTCCGGTACTTCTCCAGCAGATGGGCGTCTTCCAGATCGGTGAGGATCTGCCTCGCCTCCGATTCGGTCAAACCCAGGACATCCGCCGTTCGTGAGACCGAAACAAATTGATAAGAAATTGCCCAGGCGTAGACGTGCGTATGTGCGGGACCGAGTGCGGAGGCGACCGCGGAACAGTCGATCGGTTGGCGTATGTCCATCTTTACCCCCTGGCAGTTTGCTGTCTGCAACATGATGACCGCCGGGAGCAGTTGAAAACAAGTGGCCTGTCCAGGCAAGCTTTTCGAGGCATCGAATTGCGCCATGCCCGTCCGCTTTCACCCACCGAATTCCCGACTGAACCCATTCACGACAGGGAAATCGAGCGGCCTGCCGTCGCGCCGTCGTCCCTCGCAGCGAAAGACAGGTTCATGCCCACCACGGAACTCGAAGCCGTCCGCACCACGTCGACCAGGACCGGTGAGACGATTCCCGAACTGCTGGCGGAGCAGGTACGGTTCCGCCCCGAGGACGTCGCCGTAGTACACCGGGACCGCTCGTACACCTACCGCCGGCTCGCCGACGACAGCGCGCTCGTGGCCGCGTATCTGCGCCATCTGGGAGCCGGCCCGGACGACCGGATCGGTGTCCTGGCCGACCCGTCGTACGATCTCGCGCTCGGCACCTGGGGCATCCTGCGGGCCGGGAGCGCCTATCTGCCGCTGTCCCCCGACTATCCGGCGGAGCGCCTCCGGTTCATGATCGAGGACGCGCGGGCCGCCGTCGTCTTCGTCCAGGAGGAACTCCGGCCCCGGTTACGGGAGCTGGCGCCCGCGGACACCCGGGTGGTCAGCCTGTCCGACGCGCGCGCCTTCGGTCGGGCCCAGGGGATCACCGGTGCCGACGACGGCACCCTGCCCCCGCTCCCCTCCCCCGAGCCGCACCATCTGGCGTACGTCATCTACACCTCCGGCAGCACCGGGCGGCCCAAGGGGGTGATGATCGAACACCGGTCGCTGGCCAACCAGTTGCGCTGGCTGCACGAGAGCCACGGTCTGGACGAGCGCCGCAGGGTGCTCCAGAAGACGCCGACCAGCTTCGACGCCGCGCAGTGGGAGCTGCTCGCGCCCGCCTGCGGAGCCACCGTGGTGATGGGGGAACCCGGACTGTACCGGGACCCGGACCGGATGGCCGAGCACATCGCACGGCACCGCATCACCACCCTCCAGTGCGTCCCGACCCTGCTGCGGGCGCTGCTCGACCTCGAAGAAACGTCACGGCTGGCCTCGCTCGACCAGCTCTTCAGCGGAGGCGAGATCCTCTCCCGGGAACTCGCCCGGCGCTGCGTGGAGACCCTGCCGCACGCCACCCTCGTCAACCTGTACGGGCCGACGGAGTGCACCATCAACTCCTCGTCCCACACCGTCGATCCGGCCGCCCTGCGGGAGGGGCCCCGGGCGGTGCCCATCGGCACCCCGGCCGCGCACACCGAGTATCTGATCCTCGACGAGCGACGCATCCCGGTCTCCGCGGGGGAGATCGGCGAACTGTACATCGGCGGACGGCAGTTGACCCGCGGCTATCTGCTGCGCCCCGACCTCACCGCCGAGCGGTTCTTCCACAGCCCGTACGCCGGCCGGGGCCGGGGCGGCTGGCTGTACCGCACCGGCGACCTCGCCTACGAGAACCCCGACGGCACCGTGCAGTACGTGGGCCGCGCCGACACCCAGGTCAAACTGCGCGGCTACCGCATCGAGCTGGACGAGATCCGGCTGCGCATCGAGACGCACGACTGGGTGCGCAAGGCCGCGGTGATCGTGGCCGACGACCGGGCCACCGGTCATCAGAACCTGCTGTCCTACATCGAACTCGACCCGGCCGAGGCCGCGTTGATGGACCAGGGCAACCACGGGGCGCACCATCAATCCAAGGCGGGCAAGCTCCAGGTCAGGGCCCAGCTCGCCGACGTGGGCGTCCGCGGCCCCGACGAGCTGGCCGGGCGGCCCGTGACCGAGCTGCCGGGCCGTGAACCCACCGCGGAGCAGCGGGCGTTGGTCTTCGGCCGCAAGACGTACCGCTTCTTCGAGGGCGGCGAGCTGCGCAAGGACGACGTCCTACGGCTGCTGGAGCGCCGCGCGCCCGGCGCCGCGCCGCGCGACCCCGCCGACCTCACGCGGGACGAGTGGGGACACCTCCTGCGCTACTTCGGCCAGTACCGCAGCACCGAGCGGCTGCTGCCCAAGTACGGCTACGCGTCACCCGGTTCGCTCTACGCGACCCAGCTCCACCTGGAGCACGAGGGCGTCGCTGGCCTGGCCACCGGCTACTCGTACTACCACCCGGTCGACCACACGCTCGTCCGGATCGGCGAGCGGGAGACCACCGGACGCCCCGGTCTGCGCCTGCACTTCACCGGCAGACGCCGGGCGATCGAGCCGGTCTACCGCAACAACATCCTGGAGGTCCTGGAGATCGAGACCGGGCACATCCTCGGGCTGTTCGACGAGGTGCTGCCCGGCCACGGCCTGCGGGTGGTGCCGGACGGCTACGACCCGGCCGTCCGCGACCGGCTGCGGATCCCCGACGAGGACTACTACCTGGGCAGTTTCCGTATCGTCCCGCTCGGCCCGGACGAGCCCCCGGGCCTGCCGCCCCTGGACGTGTACGTCCAGGCCCACCCGGGACGGATCGCCGGTCTCCCGGCCGGCCAGTACGCCTACACCGACGGCGGCCTGCGCCCCGTCTCCGCCGAACTGGTCCAGAAGAAGCACGTCATCGCCATCAACCAGGAGGTGTACGACCGGGCCTCCGTCGGCATCAGCGTGGTCAGCCCCACCGGTCCGTCCTGGCTGCGCTATGTGGCGCTGGGACGCGAACTCCAGCGGCTCCAGCTCAACGACCTCGGCATCGGACTGATGTCCGCGGGCTACAGCTCCAAGACGGGCAACCCCCTGCCGGCCGCCCGCCGCGTCGACCACATCCTCACCGGGGCGGGCCTGGCGACCGGGCCGTCGTACTTCTTCGTCGGCGGGCGGGTCAGCGAGGAGCAGCGGCGGGCCGAGGGCATGAAGGAGGACGTCGTCCACATGCGCGGCCCCGCCGAGATGATCAAGGACGATCTGGCCGCGTTCCTGCCCGACTACATGGTGCCCAACCGGGTCACCGTGCTCGACGCCCTGCCGCTGACACCGAACGGCAAGACCGACACCCGGGCCCTGGAACGGCTGGACACCAAGGTGTCGCGCCCTGCCGACCGGCCGTTCACCGCGCCGCGCACCCCGACCGAGGAGCGGGTCGCCGCGCTGTGGCGGAAGCTGCTCCACCGCCACGAGGCGTCGGTCCTCGACGACTTCTTCGAGACGGGCGGCAACTCGCTGGTCGCGGTCGCCCTGGTCAACCGCATCAACAACGAGTTCGGCACGGCCCTCCCCCTCCAAGTCCTCTTCGACGCCCCGACGGTGGAGAAGCTCGCCCGGAGCGTCGAGTCGGCGCGCGCGGCCACCGGCGAGGCACGGCCCGGGCTGTCCCGGCTGGTCCCGCTGCGCCCGGCCGGCCAAGGGTCCACCGGACGGCCGGTGTTCTGCTGGCCCGGCCTCGGCGGCTACCCCATGAACCTGCGCGCGCTGGCCGCCGAGACCGACGGCGACCGGCCCTTCCTCGGGGTGCAGGCGCACGGCGTCAACGCGGGCGAACAACCGTACCGGGGCATCCGGGAGATGGCCGCCGCCGACGCGGAACTGATCCTGCGCACCCAGCCGGAGGGGCCGTACACGCTGTGGGGCTACTCCTTCGGCGCCCGGGTCGCCTTCGAGACGGCCCATCAACTGGAGGCCGCCGGGCACCGGGTGGACCATCTCAACCTGATCGCCCCCGGCTCCCCCAGGATCCGCAGCCGTACGGCACCCCGCCCCGACGCCGACGGCACCGCACGCGCGGCGGACTGGGGCGACCCCACCTTCCTGACCATCCTCTACTCGGTGTTCGCCGGCCGGATCGACGGCCCCGAGCTGGCCGACTGCCTGACCACGGCCACCGGCCCGGACTCCTTCGCCGCCTTCGTCGGCGAGCGGTACCCGCATCTGGGCGCCGAACTGGTGCGGCGGATCACCGAGATCGTCCGCCTCACCTACACCTTCGAGTACACGTTCGGCGAACTCCTGGAACACCGGATCAGCGCACCCGTCCGCGTCTTCAAGGCAGCGGGCGACGACTACTCCTTCCTCGACGGCGTCACCGGCTGGTCCGAACGCCCGCCCGTGGTCGTCGCGTTGGCGGCCGACCACTACGGGCTGCTGCGCGCCCCCGGGGTCCACGAACTGTCCGCCGCGATCCGCCGGCTCGACCACCACTGAACCGCAGCACCCCTGAAGGAGCTCCCGCATGCCCCATGTCACCGTCCGCCACTTCCCCAAGGATCTCGACGCCGGCCGCCGGGCCGCCCTCGTCGCGGCCGTGACCGACGCGGTGACCGCCGCGTTCGACGTCGAGGAGGGCGCGGTCTCCATCGCCCTGGAGCCGGTCCCCGCCGAGGACTGGCAGGAGCGGGTCTACGCACCGGAGATCACCGGCCGGGCCGACCTGCTGGTCAAACACCCCGCCTACTGACCGGCGGACCCGCACCACCCGCGCAGCCAACCATCGAAGGACAACCCCCTGTGAAGAACGCGACCATCGCCCGATTCCTGCTCCAAGCCACCTTGTGGGGAAGCAGCTTCACCTTCATCAAGGCGTCGCTGCACGGGCTGACCCCCGGCCAGTTGGTCATCGCCCGGCTGCTGCTGGGCACCGCCTTCCTGCTCTCCCTCGCCGCCCTGCGGCACGTGCCCCTGCCCAGGGGCGCCGGTCTGTGGGGCCATGTGGCGGCCGCCGCCCTCTTCGGCAACGTCCTGCCGTTCCTGCTGCTGTCCTACGGGGAGCGCACCACCGGCGCCGGTCTGGCGGGCGTCCTGGTCGGCGCCACACCGCTGCTCACCCTGGGCGTGGCCACCGCCGTCCTGCCGGCCGAACGCGCCACCGCCCGCAAGGCCGTCGGCCTGCTCGTCGGCTTCGTCGGCGTGGTCGTGGTCATCGGCCCCTGGACCGACGCCACCGGCTCCTTCTCCGGCCGGGCGGCCTGCTTCGGCGCCGCGCTCAGCTATGCGGTGGGCTACGTCTACGTCCGTAAGTTCCTCAGCCCGCGCGCGCTCGCCCCGCTGGCCGCCGCGGCCTCCCAACTCCTCGCCGCGGCCGTCCTGATGGCGGCGGCCCTGCCCTTCCTGACCTGGCACACCCCCCACTTCACCGCCAAGGTCACCCTGAGCATCCTGTTCCTGGGCCTGTTCAGCACCGGCCTCGCCTACGTGCTGTACTTCCGGCTCATCAACGACGTCGGCGCCACCAACGCCTCCGCGGTCAACTACATCGTGCCGGTCGCCGCCGTCCTCATCGGCGCCGTCGCCCTCGGCGAGGCCGTCTCCTGGAACCTCCTGCTCGGCGGAGTGATCGTGCTGCTCGGCATGGGCTACGCGGAGAACCGCCTCGGCCAGCTCCGCCGTACCCCCGAACCGGCCACGCCCACGCCCACGCCCACGCCCACGCCCACCGACGAGTCTGTGCCGCAGGCCGCCGCGAGCACCGCGACCTCGGCCGACAAGGCGAACGCGCGGGAGCGGCGGTGACGCGCGCGTCCGCACGCCGCCGCCGCCGGCCGACCGCACCCCGCTGGTACCTCGCCGCCGTCGCCGATCTCGACACGATCCGCAGCCGCGACCCCTCCGTCCTCAGCCGCGGTGAGGCCCTGCTGCACCCCGCGCTGCCCGCCGTATGGGGCTACCGGGTCGCCCACCGGCTGCACCGGCGCGGGCTGCGCCGTCTCGCCCGGCTGCTGTCCAACGCGGCCCGGGTGGCCTCCGGCGGGGTGGAGATCCACCCCGGGGCCCGGATCGGGCGCGGCTTCTTCGTCGACCACGGCGCGGGCACCGTCATCGGGGAGACCGCGGTGATCGGGGACGACGTGACGCTGTTCCACCAGGTCACGCTGGGCTCCACCGGCTGGTGGCACGACCGGTCGGGTCCGGCCGGCGGCCGCCGTCATCCGGTGGTCGGCGACCGGGTGGTGATCGGCGCGGGCGCCGCCGTCCTGGGCCCGGTGACCGTCGGCTCGGACACGGTGATCGGCGCCCACGCCCTGGTGCTGCGGGACGTGCCCGAGGACAGCCGCGTGCTCGCCCCGGTCGCCACACCCCGGCGGACCGGCGGCCGGCGGTCCGCGACCCGCCGGGCGGCGGCCGTCCGCCCGGCACCCGCCCGGTCCCCCGCCGGCGCCCCGCCCCGGACGACCGCGACGGTGACGGCCTTCCCCACCTGGTGACCCGGCGGCCACCGACCGCCGACGAGGAGCAGACCATGACCACCACCCACACGACCTCACCCTCCGGCCCCGCGACGACCGCTCCCCTCCCCCTGCCCGCCGCCCGCAGGCCGGCCGGATCACTGGAGGAGCTGGTCGGCCGCACCCCCCTGGTCCGGATCGACTCGGGCACCCCGACGACCGTGCTGTACGCGAAGCTGGAGAGCGCCAACCCGCTGTCCAGCGTCAAGGACCGCACCGGTCTCTACATGATCGAGGCCGCCGAGCGGCGCGGCCTGCTCACCCCCGGCGACGGCACGGTCGTCGAGGCGTCCTCCGGCAACACCGGCATCTCGCTGGCCGCGCTCAGCGCCGCCCGCGGCTACGCCTGTGTCATCGTCCTGCCCGACAGCGCCACCCGTGAACGCGTCCAACTGCTGCGGGCGTTCGGCGCCGAAGTGGTCCTCACCCCGGCCGAGGAGGGCTACACGGCCGCCATCGAGAAGGCGGAGGAGATCCACCGGGCGCGCCCCGGCTCCTGGTTCGCCCGCCAGCACGAGAACGCCGACAACGTCGCCGCGCACTACGCCACCACCGGCCCCGAGATCTGGGCCGACCTCGACGGGCGCGTCGACGTGCTGATCGCGGGCGTGGGCACCGGGGGCACGCTCAGCGGCACCGCCCGCTATCTGAAGGAGCGTCACCCCGCGCTGCGAGTGGTCGCCGTGGAGCCGGAACGCTCACCGGTCCTCAGCGAGGGCTGGGGCGGACTGCACCGCATCCCCGGCCTCAACGGCGGCTTCGTCGCCGACACCACCGACACCGAGCTGATCGACGAGGTGCTGACCGTCTCCGACGAGGCGGCCTTCGACACCGCCCGGCTGCTCGCCCGCAACGAGGGGCTCCTGGTCGGCGTCTCCTCGGGCGCCGCCGCCCACGCCGCCCGGGTGCTCGCCGCCCGCCCCGAACACGCCGGGCAGACCCTCGTGACCGTCTTCCCCGACACCGGCGAACGCTATCTGTCCTGGCTGGAGTCCGCCGACGCCGAAGAAAGCCCAGTCATCTCCGCCCCCACCGACGCCACCGAGGAGCCCGCTCGATGACCCAGTTGCCCCGCATCGTCCTGCCCGGCGAGGGAGACTCCGTCCAGATCGGCACCACCACCCACACCACGTTCAAGGCCGTCGGCGGGGAGACCGACAACCGCCTCGGCATCTTCGAGCACCGCATGGACGCCGGCGCGCCCGGAGCCTCCCCGCACATACACAAGGAGCAGTTGGAGGCGTTCTACGTGCTGCACGGCACGGTCGAACTGCATCTCGACGGCCGCTCCTTCCCCGCCAGGCCCGGCACGTACGTCAACGTGCCCGAGAACATGTCGCACGGCTTCCGCAACCCGTACCAGGACCAGGCGACCATGCTCATCATCTTCACCCCGGCCAAGGACCGCGAGGAGTACTTCCGGGGCCTCGCGGAGCTGTACGCCGACGGCAACCGGCCCACGGAGGACGAACTGCTCGACCTGATGTCCCGCTACGACCAGTACGAACTCACCGTCGACGGCACGGTCCCGGGATGGGGGCGGCACTGACCGGCCGCGTCCGGGTGCTCCGCGCGGCCCGGTCGCGGTGACCGTCCCCGCGAAGCCGCCGGCCCCGGCCGGCCCCCGCCCGTCGCCGTCGGTCCGACGGCGGCGGGCGGCGGTCGTCGGCGCGTTCGTCGCCGCCTTCGGCGGTTTCGCCCACTTCAACGTGCTGCTCTCCGCGATGCCCGCCTACGCGGTCCGCTCCGGCGCCGGACCGGCGGGCGCGGGCGCCCTCACCGGCGCGCTGATGGCCGCCGCGCTGGCCGTCCAGCCGTTCACCCCGCGGCTCTTCGCCCGGCTGGGCCGACGGCGGTCCCTCGTGCTGTGCGGCGCGCTGCTCGGTCTGCCGTGTCTGCCGCTGCCTGCCGTCACCGGACTGCCCGCGCTGACCGGGCTGTCGGCGGTGCGCGGCCTGGGGTTCGGCATCCTCGTCGTCGCCGGTGTCACCTTCACGGCGGAACTGTTCCCGCCGTCCGCCCGCGGCCGCGCCCTCGGCCTGTACGGCGCGGTCGTCGGCGTCGCCGGGATCCTCGGCGCGCCGCTGGGCGTCGCCCTGGCCCGGCAGGGCTCGTATCCGCTCGCCTTCGGGCTCGCCGCGGGCGGCGCCGCCCTCGTCGTGGCGGGCGCCGCCGGCTTCCCCGGCGGCGCCGCTCCCGCCCCGCCCCCGCGGTCCCGGCCCCCGAAGGCGGCCACGGCCCGCGCGCTGCGCCCCATGACCGGCCTGCTGCTGATCGAGGCCGCCTCCACCACGGCCTACGGCGTCCTCTTCACGTTCCTGCCCCTCGCCGCGTCGGCCGCGCCCGCCGCCCTGCTCGCCGCCCAGGTCTCCTCCGTGCTCGCCCGGCTCCTGGCCGGCCGCCTCATCGACCGGCACGGGGCGCGGCGCGTGCTGACACCGGCCGTGCTCATGACGGTCCTCGGGACGGCCGCCGGTGCCGTGCCGCCGGAGGGCGCGCTGCTGACCTGGGGGTTCGTGGGGGGTGCCTTGGTGTTCGGGGCGGGTTTCGGGGCCGTCCAGAGCGCGACCCTGGTGCTGCTCCTCCAGTCCGCCGACGACACCTCCGCCGGGCCGGGGGTGGCGGGGGTGGCGTGGAACATCGCTTTCGACGCCGGCACGGGTCTCGGTTCGCTGGCGGGCGGCCCGCTCTACTCGCTCGGCGGCCCGACCGCGCTGTTTCCGGCGACGGCGGCCCTGCTGGCCGTCACGCTGCTGGCCCGGGCGCGCGGACCTCGCTGACCGTACCCACGTCGGCCGTCACCAGATCAGGCACCAGTAGCCCTGCGAAGTACCGATGCCGATACGGCTGACCTGCGGGACCAGCCTCGGGTCGGGGTTGCCGAGGGCCGCCATCGAACACACCGGGTCACCGACCCGGCCCGCGGCGGCCATGCGCCGGGCCGCGGCCTGAGCGACGGCGGAGGTGTACCAGACGGTGGTGGTCGACGGGGTGCTTCCGACCGTGGGCGGCGGTGTCCGGGGTGGGCTCGTGGCCGGGGTCGGCGCCACGGTCGTGGGCCGTACGGTCGTGGGCGGCACGGTCGTGGGCGGTACGGACACGGTCGGCACGGGCCCGGTCGGTGTGGGCCGGGGCACGTCGGTCGCCGTCGCGGAGGCGGAGAGGGTGAGCGTCGGCTTGGTCGTCACCGGTGGCTTCGGTGGCTTGGACGGCTTCGGTGGGTGTGTCGTTTTCGGTGGCCGTACCGGTGTCGATGTCGTCCGCGGTGCGGCCGAGGGACGTGTGGAGGGGGGTTTCGGGGTGGTCGCCCCGGCCGTGGCACGGTCGCTGGGGCGGGCCGTCGGGCGCCCGGTCGTCGCCGTCCCCGTGGGCGTGCCGGAGGGCCGGGACTCCGTGGGGCTCGGGCGGGCCGTGCCGGACGTCTCCGGTCTGGCCGTCGCGGACGGCGACGGATAGAAGGTGGGCAGGGACAAGTCACTCGACGGGGTCGGCGTCGGCCGAGGCGTCCCGCCGTCCGATGCCGTCAGCGCCCAGATGCCCAGACCGCCTCCCACCAGGACGACTGTCCCGCCCACGAGCCACGCCGTTCTGCGCGGTGGACGTCGGTGACGGCTCATGCATCCCACTGTCTGCCCGCCCGCCGGTGTTCTCAAGCGGTGGGCCCCGGATCGGCCTTCTTGCAGGCCATCTCAGTGACGGCGGCTCAGTGACGGCGACGACTTTCGTACCCTTGCGGCATGCGCATGCGCCCCACTCTGAGCTGGACCCCCACCGAGGACCTGCCGCCGGGCACCACGGACCTGGACCAGGTCACCGAGGCGGTGGCCGGCGGCGGTCTGCTGGTCCTCAGCGGGGCCGGCATCTCCACGGAGTCGGGCATCCCCGACTACCGGGGCGAGGGCGGCAGCCTCAGCCGGCACACCCCGATGACCTACCAGGACTTCACCGCGAGCGCCCGGGCCCGGCGGCGGTACTGGGCGCGCAGCCACCTCGGCTGGCGCACCTTCGGCCGCGCGCTGCCCAACGCCGGGCACCGGGCCGTGGCCGCGTTCGGGCGGCACGGCCTGCTCTCGGGCGTCATCACCCAGAACGTGGACGGACTGCACCAGACCGCGGGCAGCGAGGACGTCGTGGAGCTCCACGGCAGCCTGGCCCGGGTCGTCTGTCTCACCTGCGGCACCTTCACCCCGCGCCGGGAACTCGCCCGGCGGCTGGAGGAGGCCAACGCGGGCTTCGACCCGGTGGCCGCGGAGATCAACCCCGACGGCGACGCCGACCTCACCGACGAACAGATCGGCGACTTCCACGTGGTGCCCTGCGCGATGTGCGGCGGCATCCTCAAGCCGGACGTGGTGTTCTTCGGCGAGACCGTCCCGCCGCAGCGGGTCGAGCACTGCCGCAGCCTGGTCCGTGAGGCGGCCTCGGTCCTGGTCCTGGGCTCCTCGCTGACGGTGATGTCCGGGCTCCGGTTCGTCCGCCAGGCCGCCGAGGCCGGGACACCGGTGCTGATCGTCAACCGGGACCCCACCCGCGGCGACCGGCACGCCGTGACCCGGGTGGCCCTCCCGCTGGGGGCCGCCCTCACGACCGTCGCCGAGCGTCTTGGCATCCCCGTCGAGGACGGGACACCACCGCTCGCCCCCTCCAACGGGTGAATCCGGGCGCCCGGTGAGCGGCGGGCGGGTCGGCAGCGGGAAGTCCACCCTGCGTCCACCTCGCGCGCAGGGAGCAGCCGTATGCCGAAGTACCTCATCCAGGCCAGCTATACGCCCGAGGGCACGAAGGGGCTCCTCGCCGAGGGCGCGAGCGGCCGCCGTGCCGCCGTGGAGCAGGTCGTCGCCGGACTCGGCGGCACGGTCGAGGCCCTGTACTTCGCCTTCGGCGAGGACGACTTCATCGGCATCATCGACTTCCCCGACCCGGTCTCCATGGCCGCCGTCAGCCTCAGTGTCAAGGCCAGCGGCGCCCTGCACACCCGGGCCACTCCCCTGCTCACCGTGGAGGAGATCGACGAGGCCACCCGCCGCCAGGTCGGCTTCCGCCCGCCGGGCGCGTGAGGAGGGTATGCGCGCCGGTCGTCAACACTGCTGTTCGTAGCGGAGGTCGGCGTAGCGTCCGGCGGCGATGTCCTCGCGGGTGCCGACGATCAGGTTCATGGTGAAGACGCCGTAGTCGACCGCCTGTCCGGCCATCTGGGCGAGGAGCACGTCGTCGCCGTCGTCCGGTGCCATGTCCCACGGGTCGGAGAACCCGCCGAGCTGGACACAGACTCCGGGCCGGCTGCCGCCGGAGGCCGCGGCGAGGACGGCTTCCTCGAAGCGGTCGAGCACGCCCTCGCTGCCGTCCCCGTCCTGGAACGCGCTGGTCTCCGGGCCGGTGCGCCAGTCGTCCTCACTGTCGAGGGTCAGACCGGCCAAGGGGTACAGGGTGCGCGGTTCGTAGACCCTGATCCGTATGTCCTCACCGTCGTAGGTGTACGTCGGGGCGCGCTCGGTGGCCGGCGCCCCGGCGGGGACGTGGAGGACGACGGAGGTCTCGGGCGGGTACTCGATGTCGACGAAGAACAACAGGTGCCCGTCGGCGGGCAGTTCGATGTCCAGCACGTCCCGGGGCAGAGCCGCGCAGTCGACCGTCAGCACGAGGGGCTCCTTGCCGTCGGGCCGGTCCACCCCGTCCGGCAGCACGGGCAGCCCGCCCGTGCGCGCGGCGGGGCGGGCGTTCTCCCGTCGGTCCGGGGGCAGTTCCTCGTACGGCACCAGGTAGAGGCACGGTCGGGAGCGCGCGACCAACTCCCGCGCCACGCCGCCGGGTACGCCGGAGGCTTCGGCCATGTCGTGGACGAACCGCTCGTCGATCGCAGTCATGTCCGGGATCGTGCCACGGACCACTGACAGCCCGGCTGTCGCGGTCTCAGGTCCTCACGTCCACGCCCGGTAGCCGCCGTCCACGCGGATCGTGTCGATGGCGCTGATGTGGCGGGCGCCGCAACGGTCCTGCGGGAGCACGAGTTGCGGACCGGCGCGGTCGAGCGGGGTGCCGTCGATGGTGACGGCGAGCAGCACGGGCGCCTGTCCGAAGTCGGGGTCGATCTCCGCCCACGACAGCAGCGCGTGGTGACCGTCGGCGCCGCGCACGGCGATCAGGAAGCGCAGCCGGTCCTTGCGCCGGGCGGAGTCGAAGACGGGACCGGCGTCCACGAGCACGTCGTGCAGGAGCGGGCCGGTGAAACGGTGGTGCTGGACGCCGCTGGTGGCGCACTCGAAGGCGACGTCCGCCTGCCGCTGGGGCCAGGCCAGCAGGTCGGGCACCGTCAGACGGTACGGCCGGGCCACGTCACCGGCGAGCACGACTTCCGCCGGCGGCCCGACGGCCGTACCGGCGGCTGCGAGAGAGGGACCTGTCACGCAGACGCATATACCCATATGAAAGATCGGAAAGCATCGCTGGTGCAAGGTTGTATGACCAGTGCTCATGGCATCTGCGATTTCGTTCGCGTTGCGCCGTGCCGGGCGGCCGGTGGACCGTGACGGCGCGCCTCGGCCGAGGGAACCGGCGTCTGTGGAGGATCGGGGAGGCGTCACCGTCCCCCCGCCCCCACCTGCATGAAGAGGTCCGGCCATGAGATCTTCCGACGACGGCGAGGGGCGGTACGGCGAGGCCGTCTTCCGCCCGGAACAGGCCGGCGAGGGCGAGCGCATCGACTACGGCGCCCTGACCTACGACGACGTCACGCTGACCCGGCTGCGGTCCCTCGGGGCCGGCCCGGGATGGCGCTGCCTCGACGTGGGGGCCGGTACGGGGACGGTCTCCCTGGGGCTGCTGACCGAGGCCGGGGTGGCGAGCGTGCTCGCCGTGGACCGGGACGTACGGTTCCTGCGCGCACGCCAGGTGCCCGGGCTGGACGTGCTGGAGGCCGACGTCACCGCCCCGGACTTCGCCCCCGGCCGGTTCCGGCTCGTGCACGCGCGGTTCGTGCTGATGCACGTGCCCGAGCGGGAGCGTCTGATCAGGGCGCTGGCCGAACTGGTCGAGCCCGGCGGTGTGTTGGTCCTCAGTGACGCCGTCGACCTGACGAGCGACCTGGCCGCCGGGCAGCCGGGCGACACGCCCTACAGCGTCGCGATGCGGGCGATGTGGCGTGGGCTCCGGGCCACCATCGGCACCGATGTCTCCTGGGTGCCGTCGTATCCGCATCTGCTGCGCGGGGCGGGGCTGGTGTCCGTCGGCGCCGAGATGCATGTCCCGCCGTTGCTGCCGGGCAGTCCCATCAGCCGTTTCTGGGCGGACACCTGGGAGCGGAGCAGGGCGGCGATGCGCGCCACCGGTCTGGTCGGCGACGCGGACATCGACGCGGCGATCCGGTACCTGGACTCCGAGGACTGCGCCGCCCTGTCGGCCGGCATGCTCACCGCCTGGGGGTGCAGGCCCCAGGAGTAAGGCCCCTTGGCCGTACGGCGACATCCCCCCTTCCCGCCGGCCAGTCCCGCAGAGGGACTGGTAAATGAAAATGATTATCGATAGCGTGTCGGTGGCGCGGCCCCCGTCCCCTCCCTCCGAGGGTTTCTCCGGGCTGCCCCGAAGTCTGAACCGCTGTCGTGAAAAGGGGAGTTGTGGCTCATCTGCTGATGGTCGAGAGCTGGGTCGGGTCGATGAGCAGACTCCTGCCACGGGCGGTCCGGGAGGGCGGGCACGAGTTCACCTTCCTCACCCGCGATCTGCACCACTACCTCCGCTCGGCGCCCGAGGGCACGGCCCACCCGCTGCTCGGCGCCCGCCATGTGATCACCGCCGACACCAACGACACCGACACCCTGCTGCCGGAGATCGAGCGGCTGCACGCGGTGCTGCGCTTCGACGGGGTGCTCACGTCCTGCGACTACTACCTGCCGGCCGTGGCCCGGATCGCCGCGCGGCTGGGGCTGCCCGGTGCCGCCCCGGAGGCGGTGGAGGCCGCCTGCCGCAAGGACGCCACCCGCCGGATCCTCGCCGAGGCGGGGGTTCCGGGGCCGCGTTTCGCCGTGCACGAGGAGTGGGCCGACCTGAGCCGGGCGGCGGACGGCATCGGCTATCCGCTGGTCGTCAAGCCGGTCGACCTGTGCGGGGGCATGTACGTACGGCGCGTGGACGACGAGGAGCAACTCGCCGCCTGCGTGAGGGAGCTGGCCGCCTTCCCCGTCAACGCCCGAGGTCAGCGCCGGGCGCCTGCGGTCCTGTTGGAGGAGCTGTTGGACGGCCCCGAGGTGAGCGTCGAGACGGTGTCCCACGCGGGCACGGTGCACGTGGTCGGCGTGACCGACAAGAGCATCGGCGGGGCGCCCGCGTTCATCGAGACCGGGCACATGTTCCCGGCCGCGCTCGTCGCCGACGACGCCGAGGCCGCCGGGCGGACCGCCCTCGCCGCGCTGGAGGCGCTGGGTCTGACCGACGGCGTGGTGGCCCACACCGAGATCAAGCTGACCTCGGCCGGTCCGCGCGTGGTCGAGGTCAACCCGCGCCCCGCGGGCAACCGCATCACCGAACTGGTCCGTCATGTGACCGGCGTCGACCTGGCCGCCGCCTTCGTGGAAGTGTCCCTGGGCCGTAAGCCCGATCTGCGGGGCGGTGACACCGGGCTGCGCAGCGCGGCCGTCGGTTTCCTCGTGCCGGAGACCTCGGGCACCGTCGAATCCCTGGACGACGGCGGCCTCGGCGCGGCGCCAGGTGTGTTGGAGGTGGGGCTGCCCGGGCCGGGCCGGCGGGTGAGCGCGGCGCGCAGCAACAACGAGTACCTCGGGCACGTCATGGCGGGCGACCCCGCCGGGCTGGGTGCCCGCGCCCGGGTCGAGGCCCTCCTCGACGAGCTGCGGTCGGGGCTGGTGATCCGATGAGTGACGTGATGAGTGGCACGACGAGTGCCGCCCGCACGGCGCGCTTCGCCGCGTACGACGAGCTGGTGGCGTGTGTGCGGGCCGGTGGACTCGGTCCGGATCCGGCCGGGCTGCGGATCGCCGTGGCGTTCACGACCCGGCAGGCGGTACGGCACGAGGGGCGGTCCGGGGGCTATCGCAACGAGGTTCTCAGTCTGCGGCTCGGGGCCGCCGTGGGCTCGTGCGCGGTCGAGCCCGGGGCACTGCCGGAGCGTGCCGTGGAGGAGTGCGCGGGCGCGGACGTGGCGCGGCTGCTGGAACATCCGCTGCCCGCGGTGCGGGTGGCGGCGCTGGACGCCTATCTGATGCACCTCGCGCCGCACACGCCGGACAACGGGGCGCGGCCCGTCGCGCTGCCCGCCGGGACGTCGTTGGAGAAGTCCGTGGCCCGCGCGCGGGCCGTCGTTGAACTGCTCCAACTGCCGCCGGGCGCGACCGTGCTGGTGGTGGGCGTCGTCAACTCCCTGCTGGCGGAGCTGCGCGGGCGGGGGCTCGGCTATGTGCCCTGCGATCTCAAGGGCGGCCGGACCGAGTGGGGCGAGGAGGTGGTGCCCGACGCGCTCGCGGCGGCCGGCCGCTGCGACGCGCTGCTCGTGTCGGGGATGACCCTGGGCAACGGCACCTTCGAGCCGCTGCGGCGGCACGCGGTGCGGCACGGCAAGCAGGTGGTGATGTTCGCGCAGACCGGGAGCGCCGTGCTGCCGCGATTCCTCGGGCACGGGGTGAGCGCGGTGTGCGCGGAGCCGTATCCGTTCTTCTGGCTCGACGGCGGTCCGGGTGTCGTGCACCGGTACATCGACGGCGGTCCGGGCGTAGTGCACCGTTACGGCGGCGCGTGTCCGGAGGGCTCGTGATGACCACGACCGCTCCGTGCCGGGCGGCCCGCCCGGAGTTGCTCGCCCTGCTCGGCGGTACGCCGCTGGTCCGGGTCACGGTCGATCTGCCGGGCCCGCACCCGGGGTTCTGGGCCAAGCTGGAGGGGCTCGCGGCGGGCGGGATGAAGGCGCGGGCCGCGGTGTCGATGCTGCTGGGCGCCCGTGAGCGCGGTGAACTGCGGCCCGGGGCGCCGGTGGTGGAGTCCACGTCGGGCACGCTCGGGGTCGGGCTGGCCTTCGCCGGTCAGGCGCTCGGCCATCCCGTCGTCCTGGTCGGCGACAGTGAACTGGAGCCGTCCATGCGGCAGTTGCTGCGTGCCCACGGGGTCCGGCTGGAGATCGTGGACCGTCCGGCGGTCCGGGGCGGCTGGCAGGCCGCGCGGCTCGACCGGCTGCGGGACCTGCTGGCCGTACTGCCGGACGCCTACTGGCCGGACCAGTACAACAACCCCGACAACAGCGCCGGTTACGCCTCGCTGGCCGCCGAACTCGTCGACGGGCTGGACCACTTGGACATCCTGGTGTGCAGCGTGGGCACGGGCGGTCACAGCGCGGGGGTGATCGGCCCGCTGCGGCGGCGCTGGCCCGCGCTGCGGCTGATCGGGGTCGACGCGACCGGCTCCACCATCTTCGGCCAGCCCGCCCGGCCGAGGCTGATGCGCGGCCTGGGCAGCAGCATCCACCCGCGCAACGTGGCCTACGACGCCTTCGACGAGGTGCACTGGGTCGGCCCGGCCGAGGCCGTGGACGGTTGCCGACGGCTGGCGCGCGGCAGTTTCGTCAGCGGCGGCTGGAGCACCGGCGCCGCCGCCCGGGTCGCCGCGTGGGCCGCGCGGGTCCACCCCGGCGCGGTCGTCGCCACCGTCTTCCCCGACGGGCCGCACCGCTACCTCGGCACCGTCTACGACGACGACTTCGCCTCGGCCCACCGACTCGACCCGGCCTCGGCGGCGGGCCGGCCGGTGGAGATCCCGTACCCCGGCGCGGCCGAGGCGACCGGCTGGGCGCGCTGCACACGCGTCACCGATCCGCTGAGCCCGCTCAATCCGCGCGAACCACTGAATCCGCTGAGCCCGTTGGGTGACTCGCCCCGTCCGGAAAGGACCCCGTGAAGGCCCGTCTGCGCACCGTACGGCTCGATCTCGCCGAGCCGCTGCGCATCTCCCGCTCCACCATGACCTCCCGTGACGCGATATGGCTGGCCGTCGAGCACGACGGTGTCACCGGCCACGGCGAGGCCGTCACCAGTGTCTACTACGGTCTCGACACCGCGTCGCTGGAACGGCTTCTCGGCACCGCCGGTGCCGGTCTGGCCCGCTTCCCCGATCCCGAGAGCGCCCTGGAGGCGCTGTGGGCGGGCGAGTTGAGCGGCCAAGGTGTTCCGCCGGCCGTGACGGCCGCCGTGGAGGCCGCGCTGCTCGACCTCGTCGGCAGGCGCGCGGGCCGCCCCGTCCACCGACTGCTGGGCGCGGTACGGCCGCCGGTCGCGGCCACCGCGCGCACCATCGGCATCACCTCGCTCGCCCACGCGGCCGCCCAGGCGCGTGCGCTCACGGCGAGCGGCTTCGGGATCCTCAAGGTCAAGGCGGGGAGCCCCGATCCGGAGGACGACGTCGAACGCGTCCGGGTCGTCCGGGACGCGGCACCCGGGGCGCGGCTGCTGCTCGACCCCAACGGGGCCTGGACGGCGGCCCAAGCCGAGGCGCTGCTGCCCCGGTTCGCCGACCTCGGCGTGGAGGCCGTGGAGCAGCCCCTCGCGCCCGGCGACCCGGAGGCGCTGGGCGCGCTGGCCGAGCGTTCGCCACTGCCCGTGATCGCCGACGAGGACGCCGTCGGCCTGGCGGACGTGCGCCGGCTGGCCGGGCGGGTGCAGGGCGTCAACGTCAAGCTCGCCAAGTGCGGGGGCGTACACGCGGCCCTGCGGATCGCCGAGGTGCTCGACGGCAGCGGCACCGCGCTGATGCTGGGCTGCCTGACCGCCAGCAGTCTCGGGCTCGCGCCCGCCGTCCACCTCGCCGACCGGGCCCGCTGGGCGGACCTCGACGGACATCTGCTGCTGGCCCGCGACCCGTGGTCGGGGATCGGCGGTCAGGACGGCTTCGTCCGGGCAAGTGACCGGCCCGGCCTGGGAGTCGAGGAGGTGGCGGTCGATGAGGACGTGGCGTGAGGCGCGCACGTTTCCGCTCGCGGTCCAGCTCCTGCTGGTCAACCAGCTCGGTGTGAACACCGGTTTCTATCTCCTCATCCCCTATCTGGCCACCCATCTCGGCGAGAACCTGGGCCTGTCGGCGGCCGTCGTCGGCGTGGTCCTCGGAGTGCGCAACCTCAGCCAGCAGGGGCTGTTCCTCATCGGCGGCTCGGCCTCCGACCGGCTCGGCGCACGCGGTGTCATCATCGCCGGCTGCGCCCTGCGCACCGTCGGGTTCGCCCTGTTCGCGTTCGGCGACGACCTGACCGTCCTGCTGGCCGCGTCGATGCTCAGCGGGCTCGCCGGGGCACTGTTCAACCCCGCCGTGCGCGCCTACCTCTCCCAGGAGGCGGGCGAGCGGAAGGCCGAGGCGTTCGCCCTGTTCAACGTGTTCGCCACCACCGGGGCGTTGATCGGCCCGCTGCTGGGCAGCGCGCTGCTGCTGGTGGACTTCCGGGCGTCGGCGCTGACCGCCGCCGCGATCTTCGCCGTACTGACCGTGGCACAGGCGCTGGTGCTGCCCGCCCGCGCGGTCCGGCCGAACCGCAGCACACTGCGCGCGGACTGGCGTGAAGTGCTGGGCAACCGGGCCTTCCTGTGGTTCGCGCTGGCCATGGTCGGTCTGTTCACCCTGGAGAGCCAGCTCTATCTGCTGCTGCCCGACGGGGCACGGCACGCCACCGGCTGGGACGGGGCGGCCGGGCTCGTCTTCGTCGTCGGCACGGTCACCAACATCGCGCTGCAACTGCGCGTCACCCGAGCCCTCAAATCACGCGGTAACAGGGCACGTTGGATCACGACGGGCCTGGCGCTCATGGCCCTGGCGTTCCTGCCGCCCGCCGTCGTGGCCGGCGGCTCCGACGGCCCGGCCGGTCCGGCCGACGCGGTGCTGCGCGCCCTGCCCGTCCTGCTCGGCGCGCTGCTGCTCCACCTGGGGGTGATGGTCGCCCAGCCGTTCGTGATGGAACTCGTGCCCCGCTTCGGCCGGGCCGAGCTGACCGGCACGTACTTCGGCGTGTTCTACATGGTCTCCGGGATCGCCGCCGCCGTCGGCAACGCCTTCGTCGGCTGGGTGATGGACCTCGGGGACCGGGGCGGAGCGGGCTGGCTGCCGTGGGTGGGCTGTGCGCTGGTGGGGGGCGCGTCCGCGCTGGGCGTGGCCTGGCTGCACCGGCTCGGATCGCTGCCCGCACCGGCGAAGCCCGCCGTGGCCACCGCCGTCTGAGGCCCGCGAGGAAGGAGACGACAACACCCATGACCTCCACACCCATGACCTCCACACCCGTGAACTCCACACCCGTGACGTCCATACCCACGGCCTCCACCGCCGCCCGCAACCTGCTCACCGACAACCCCGCTCTGTACGAGGCCCGGTTCCCCGATCCCGACCGGCTCGCCGCGCGCTGGACCGAGGACTGTCTGCGCCGGCATCGCGCCGGGACGCGGGTGCTCGACATCGGCTGCGGCACCGGACGCGACGCCGCCCGTCTCCACACCGTGGGGCGGCGGGTGACCGGCGCCGATCTGTCCGAGGCGATGCTCGCGCACGCCCGCGCCCACCATCCGGGACCGGTGTACGTCCACGCCGATCTGCGCGGATTCGACCTGGGCCGGGGCGAGTTCGACGCCGTGGTCTGCCTGGACAGCTCCCTGCTGTACTGCCACACCAACGCCCAGCTCGACGCGTTCCTGTCCTCCTGCCGGCAGGCCCTGTCCCCCGGCGGTCTGCTGGTCGCCGAGATGCGCAACGGCGCCTACTTCCTCGGCCGCACCGACCTGTTGGACGCGCCCGCCGTCGACACGTTCACCTGGCGGGGCAGCGTCTACCGGTCCACGACCACGCTCACCGTGGACCGTACGGCCCAACTCCTGCGCCGTACGCGCGTATGGACCGTGGACGACGGTCCGGAACCGGTCGAGCAGCGGTCCGCGTGGCGGCTGCTGTTCCCGCAGGAGCTGCGCCATCTGCTCGGGGCGCACGGCTTCGACGTCCTCGAACTCCACGACGGGCCCGGGCCGCGCACCGAACCGGCATGGCGGGAAGGGCTGTTGCCCGGCGCGACCGCGGACGCGGACCGGCTGCACGTCGTCGCCCGCCTCTCCCCCGTCCGCTGACCTTTCACCTCACGGCATCCCACCTCACGACATCCCAAGGAACCCCATGTACGACGAACGTCTCCCCGGCCTGCGCCGACGCGGTTTCCTCGCCGCCACCGGTGCCGCCTCCCTCGGCGCGCTCGCGCTCGCCGGCTGCGCCGGATCCGACGACGCGGGCACCGACAAGAAGGGCAAGGGCGACGGCGCTCCCCGGCGTGGCGGGCGGCTGCGCGCCGCGTTCGCGGGCGGGGGCGCCGGTGAGACCCTCGACCCGCACAAGGCGTCCCTCTTCGCCGACGCCGCCCGCGCCAAGGCGCTCTACGACAAACTCGCCGACTACGGCGCCGACTTGTCCGCGCAGCCCCGACTGGCCGAGAAGTGGGAGCCCAACGCGTCCCTGGACCGCTGGCAGGTGACCCTGCGCGAGGCGACGTTCCACGACGGGCGGCCGGTCACCGCCGCCGACGTCCTGCACAGCTACCGCCGTATCGCCGACCCCCGGCAGGCGTTCCGCGCCAAGGCGTCCCTGGAGCCCATCGACCTCGACGCCAGCCGCGCCACCGGCGAGCGCGGCATCGAGTTCGTCCTCAAGCGGCCCACGGCCGAATTCCCCAACGTCCTGGCCGCGTTCGGCGCCTACATCGTCCCGGAGGGCGCCTCCGACTTCGACACCGCCCCGATCGGCTCCGGCCCCTTCCGGTTCGCCTCCTTCACCCCCGGCCGCTCCGCCTCCTTCCGCCGCTTCGACGACTACTGGGAGGGCGCCCCGCACCTGGACGAACTGGAGTTCGTGGTCGCCAACGAGGAGTCCGCCCGCGTCAACGCGCTCCTCGGCGGTCAGGTCGAGTACGCGCATGAACTCGACCCGGCGACCGCCCGCGCCCACGAGGGCAAGGGGCGCGTGGAAATCGTGCGGCTGCGCAACAGCGCCATGCAGGCGTTCTGCATGAAGACCGACCGGCCCCCCTTCGACGACCCGTCGGTGCGCCAGGCGTTCTTCCTCATCGCCGACCGCCGGGAACTGGTCGACGGCGCGCTGTCCGGCGCCGGTGTCGTCGGCAACGACCTGTTCGGCAAGGGCTACGAGTACTACGCCGACGGCCTCCCCCAGCGCGAGCAGGACCTCGACAGGGCCCGCGCCCTGCTCAAGCGGGCCGGCGCCGAGAAGCTCGAGGTCACCCTCGACACCTCGTCCGTCGCCGCCGGATTCACCGAGGCCGCCGGGATCTTCCGCGACCAGGCCGCGCAGGCCGGGGTCACCGTGAACGTGCGGATGGGCAGCAAGGACTCCTACTGGGCCGACATCCTGGACCACGGCACCCTGTGCTGCTACCGCTCCGGCGCCATGCCCATCGAGTCCCACATCTCCCAACGGCTGCTCACCGACTCCACGACCAACGCCACCAAGTGGAAGCACAAGGACTTCGACGCCCTCTACCGGCAGGCCCAGTCCACCCGCGACGCCACCGAACGCGCCGCCGTGTACGAGCGGATGCAGCGCCGGCTGTACACCGAGGGCGGATTCCTGATCTGGGGCTTCGCCGACTGGATCATCGGAACGTCCGATGCGGTGAAGGGAGTTGTGGCCGAGGCGCCCGCCAACACGCTCGACTGGGCGCGCTTCGACAAGGTGTGGCTGGCGTGAGCGGACTGCGCTCCTTCGTCGCCCGGCGGCTGCTCCTCGGTGCCGTGCAGACCGGGACGGTGGTCGTCCTGGTCTTCGCGCTCACCGAGGCGCTGCCGGGCGACGCCGCCGTCGCGCTGGCCGGTGACCAGCCCGACCCGGCCCGGATCGAGGCCATCCGCGAGACCATGCGGCTCGACCGGCCCGCGTACGAGCGGCTGGCCGACTGGACGGCCGGACTGGTGCGGGGCGACTTCGGCACCTCGCTGGTGTCGGGCCGCCCGGTCGGCCACTACATCGCCGACGGCTTCGGCCCGACGCTCGTCCTGGCCGCGCTCACCGTGGCCCTGCTGATCCCGGCGGGCTTCGGCCTCGGCGTGCTCGCCGCCCGCCGCGAAGGGCGCCGCACCGACCGGTGG
Source organism: Streptomyces sp. CAI-85 (assembly GCF_013363615.1). Lineage (NCBI taxonomy): Bacteria > Bacillati > Actinomycetota > Actinomycetes > Kitasatosporales > Streptomycetaceae > Streptomyces > Streptomyces sp. CAI-85. The sequence goes on from NZ_JAANNX010000001.1 coordinate 209,040, forward strand.
ATCAGCTCGGTCACGCTCGCCGTGTACGCGGTGCCCGAATTCGCCCTGGGCACCCTGCTGGTGACCGTCCTCGCGCTCCGGCTCGGCTGGCTGCCGCCGACCGCCGTCGGCTACGGCACCGATCTGCTCGCCCATCCGTCGGCGCTCGTCCTGCCCGTGCTGGTCCTCGCGTCCCGCCCGGTCTGCTCGCTGTCCCGGCTGGTGCGGGCCGGCATGATCGACGCGCTCGGCTCCCCCTACGTGGCCCAGGCCCGCCGCTACGGCGTCTCCCCGGCACGCGTCACCTGGACCCACGCGCTGCCGGGCGCCCTCGCCCCGGCCGCCCAGCATCTCGCGCGCACGATCGACTGGCTGCTGTGCGGGGTCATCGTCGTGGAGGCCCTGTACGCGATCCCCGGCCTCGGCACCGTGCTGCTCGACGCGGTCGCCGAACGGGACATGCCGGTGGTCCAGGGGCTCGCCGTGGTGTTCGGCACCGTGACCGTCGTACTGAACCTGGGCACGGACCTCGTCCTGCGCCGGCTCGCGCCCCGGGCGGGGGTGGCCGCGTGAACCGGCCGCGCACGGGCCGCTTCGTCCTCGGTGCGGCCATCGTCACCGTCCCGCTCGTACTCGCCCTGCTCGGACCGCTGTTCGCCGGTGATCCGGGGCCGCGGACGGTGTCGTTCACCCTCGGCGGCGGGCACTGGCTGGGCACCGACTTCGTGGGCCGTGACGTGTGGGGGCAGGTGCTGCACGGCGGCCGGCCCGTCGTGCTGACCGCCCTCGCCGCCACCGCCCTGTCGTATCTCGTCGCGCTGCCGCTCGGGCTCGCCGTCGCCCTCACCCACCGCCGGCTGGTGGAGGAACTGGTGATGCGCCCCCTCGACGTGCTGCTCGCCGTGCCGTCGCTGCTGCTGATCCTGCTGGCGGCCACCGTGTTCTCGCCGGGTGCGGTCGGACTGACGCTGCTCGTGGTGCTGGTGAACGTCTCCGACGCGACCCGCATGGTGCGCGCCGCCGCCACGGAGATCGCCGCCCGCCCGGCGGTCGAGGCGCTGCGCATGCAGGGCGAGACCTGGTGGCGGCTGGCCGTCGGACACGTCGGCCGCGCGATGCTGCGCCCGTTGGTCGCCGACGCCGGGACCCGGCTGACCGGCGTGCTCTATCTCGTCGCCACGGCGGCGTTCCTCGGTGTCGGGGTCGCGCCGGACGCCGCCGACTGGGCGGTCATGGTCGACCGCAACCGCACGGGCCTGTTCGTGCAGCCGTGGGCCGTGGTCGTCCCCGCCCTGCTGATCGTCGCGCTGACGACGGGCACCAACCTGCTCTTCGACGCGGCGCTCACGGACGGCGGCCGCACGTCCCGGAAGCGACCGCGGCCGTCCGAAACCCTCCGCGACCAGGCCGGGATGGAGGCACACCGGTGAACCATGCCGAACACACCGACCGTCTCTCCCGCCGCGACGACCGCACCGGGGAACCCGCGGCCGAGATCCGGAACCTGCGCGTCGAGATCGGGGGCAGGGCGATCGTCGACGGAGTGAGCCTCACGGCCCGCGCCGGACAGGTCACCGCCCTGATCGGCGCCTCGGGCAGCGGCAAGACCACCACGGGCCTCGCCCTGCTGGGCGAGTACCCGCCGAGGGCTCAAGTCTCCGGTGACGTACGGCTGTCAGGGGGCGGCCTGGTCGGCTACATACCCCAGCAGCCGGCCGCGGCCCTCAACCCCGCCCGTCGTGTCTCCGCGCTCCTGACGGACATCGCACGCTCTCAGGTGCGCCACCTGCCCCGAGGGCGGCGCCGGGCGGCGGCCCGCGAACGCGTTCTCCGTGCCCTTGCGGAAGCTCAACTGACGGATGCGGAAGAGATGTCGGGGCGCTATCCGCATCAGCTCTCCGGGGGTCAGCAGCAGCGTGTCGTGCTGGCGCAGGCCCTTCTGCTCGGCGCCCGGGTCGTCGTCGCCGACGAACCCACCACCGGTCAGGACGCGTCGACCAAGAGCCGTGTCATCGAACGGTTCGCGTCCGTCGCCGCGCGCGGTATCGCCGTCGTCCTGCTCAGCCATGACCTGGACGTCGTACGGGCGCTCGCCGACGAGGTGGTCGTCCTGCGGGCGGGACAGGTCGTGGAGTCGGGGCCTGCGCACCGTCTGCTGTCCGCGCCCCGGCACGAGTGGACGCGTGAACTGCTGGCCGAGGAGGCGGAGTTCACGTCTCGAGAGCATCCTGTCGACACCGGTCGGCCCGTCCTGCGGGTCCGTGATCTGACCGCCCGTCACCGGGACGGCGGACACGGCACGAGCGTGGTGCTGCGGGTGCCCGCACTCGACCTTAGCGCGGGCGAGTGCGTGGCCGTCGTCGGTCGCTCGGGCAGCGGGAAGACCACGCTGGCCCGCTGTCTGGCCGGCCTCCACCGCGACCACGACGGGGAGATCCTCCTCGACGGCATGCCACTGCCGCGCAGCCTGCGCCGCCGCGACCGTGGGCAACTGGCGGCCGTGCAGTACGTGTTCCAGGACGCGCGTGCCGCCTTCGACGAGCACCGGCCCGTCCTGCACCAGGTCGCCCGTACAGCGGTCCGGTTGCGCGGCGCCGCTCCCGCCGACGCGACCCGGGAGGCCCTCGCCGTGCTGGCCGGACTCGGCCTTCCGGAGGGGCTGGTGCGCGGACGGCCCGGGCAGCTCTCCGGAGGCGAACTCCAACGTGCGGCGCTGGCCCGCGCCCTGCTCGCCCGGCCGCGCGTTCTGATCTGCGACGAGATCACCTCGGGCCTGGATCCGGTCACCCGCCGGGAGATCCTGGGCGTTCTCACTGATCTGCTCCACGAGCGCGACGACCTGTCCCTGGTCCTGATCACCCACGATCTGGACACCGCCGCGCGGGCCCACCGGATCGTCGCCCTGGAGGCGGGTGAAGTCGTCGAACGGGAGGCGGCGGATGAACACCGTACGTGCGAGATCGGTGGCGTTGAGTGACAGCTATCCTCAACCAACCCCGGTTCACCGGGAATTGAGGCCGAAACGGTGGCACCACGGCCCGTTCCGGTGTGTCATGCCTCTGCCACCCCCTCGCTCTGCGCGAAAGGAACCCCTCGTGCGCCTGCGCCCCCTGCGCGCCCTGTGCGGCACCGCCGCACTGGCCCTCGCCCTGCCCGTCCTGTCCCCGGGACAGGCCGCGGCGGCCGTGCCCACCTTCTCGGTGTATCTCCAGAACTACGCGACCGGCCTGAACGCGGCCGCCGGCGGCGGCTCGGTCGCCGCGCACAACCCGAAGGGCAACGAGGACCATCAGCAGTGGGTCCCGGTCGCGGTCGACGGCGGCCACCAACTGCGCAACGCCGACCAGTCCAACGTCTGCCTCGGCCGCAACGGCACCTCCGCGGTGACCGCCGGATGCGGGGCGTCCGGCACCACCTGGACGATCACCGCCGGTGCGGACGGCACCTGGACGGTGGGCGTGCCCGGTACCTCGCAGTACCTCACCGGGTCGGGGTCCGACGCCGCCGCCGTCCAGCTCGGCTCGGGCGGTGACCTCGCCCGCTGGTACCTCACGCCGGTGGCGCACGCGACGGCCCCGATGCCGTCCGCCGACACCCGGAGACTGGACCAGGTCACGTTCCTCACCACGCACAACGCCTACGCCAACGGCGCCGACGGCAACTTCGCGTCGTTCCCGGTGAGCCTGTTCCCCAACCAGAACCTCGGCATCAACCGTCAACTCAACGACGGCGTGCGGGCGTTCATGCTGGACGACTACGCCGTCTCGGGTCGGGCCGTGCTCTGCCACAACAGTTGCGACGGGGTGAGCAACCCCGTGCCGCTGGCCACCGACATCCAGCGCATGGTCGACTTCCTCAAGGCCCACCCGGGTCAGTTCGTCACCGTCTTCCTGGAGGACTACGCGCCCTCCGACGTGCTGAAGTCCTCCCTGGCCTCCGTCAACGGGCTGAACGACGTGCTGTACCGGCCCGACCAGGAGGGCGTGGCCGTGAAGGGCTGGCCGACGATGGCGGACCTCGCGGCGCGCGGCAAGCAGCTCCTCATCTTCAGCGACCGGACGCGCTCGGGCGACAGCGCGAGCGGGTGGGCGGCGCGTGACACGTTCGGTGTGCTGTACCAGCGGGAGTGGACCGTGGAGAACTACTGGTCCATGGGCGGCGGGATCGGCAGCTCGGACTGGTCCTGCTACAGCCGTTGGGGCACCGGGCGTCCGCTGACCGTGGACTCCACCGCGTTCCACCCGCTGTTCGTCATGAACCACTTCCGGGACTATCCGATCGGCTCCACCATCGAGACGGACAACGGCAAACTCCTCAACCGGGCGCAGAACTTCTGCACGCCGGCCGCCCGCAAGAAGCCGAACTACCTTGCCGTGGACCGCTACGAGGTGGGGTCACCGTCCCCGCTGAGCACCGTCGGCACGCTCAACACGTACGTGCTGGCGCCGGGACAGTGACAGCCGCCCGGCCCGCGCCGTCCGGGAGGGCGGCGCGGGCCGGGTCGTGTCAGCCACGCGCCGTCGCCGGTGACACCGTCGGTGCCGCCGTCGATGCCGCCCCCGTTCCGACGGGGACGTCACCGCGCAGCGTGATGCGGTGCATGACGCGGTGCTGGTCGCCGTAGTCGCGGTTGGCGTAGTGGGAGGTGGCCCGGTTGTCCCACAGGGCCACGTCGCCCGGCTGCCAGCGGTGGCGCACCGTGTGCTCCGGCTTGGTGAGATGGGCGTAGAGGATGTCGAGGATGCCCCGGCTCTCGTGCTCGGAGACGCCGGTGATGTGCGAGGTGAAGCCCGGGTTGACGAACAGGCCCTTGCGCCCGCTCTCGGGGTGCACCCGTACGACGGGGTGCTCCACCGGGGCGAGGGAGCTGAACACCTCGCCCTCCCAGACGTTGCCGCGTCCCTTGCGCCGCTGGGCGAGGTAGTAGCCGAACTCGCGGCTGCCGTCGTGGACCGCGGTGAGCGGGTCGATCAGCGCCCGCAGGCCGGGCGTGAGCGACTCGTAGGCGAGCTGGCTGTCGGCCCACGAGGTGTCGCCGCCGTTCGGGGGCAGGACCACGGCGCGCAGCACGGAGATCGCCGGCGGCCGGGCCACGAAGGTCACGTCGGTGTGCCACACGTCGGCGAAGCCGTTGTCCTGGCTGTCGAGCGCGTACACCTCGTCGGGCACGTCACCGGAGTCGTGCACGGGGTGCCCCGCGGTGACCTCGCCCAGCCGGCGCCCGAAGTCGATCTGCGCGTGGTCGTCGATGTCCTGGCCCGGCAGGAACAGCACCTTGTACGCGGTGAGCGCGGCCCGCAGCGCCTCCACTCGGGCGTCGTCGATCCGACCGAGATCCACGCCGTGCACCTCGGCCCCGAAACTCGGGCCGAGCGGGGTGATCCGCAGCCCCGCGAACTCCTCGGCCCGGGAACCGGCTTGGGCCGCGTACGCCTGCTCACTGATGACGGTCATGTCCGTCTCTCCTTTCATCGGGACGGTGGTGCGGCGGCTCGTCGGCGGGTTCAGGCCGCCGCGGCCTTCACCTCGTGGGCGACCCTGGCCCGGAGTTCCGCGAACTCCGGGGACGCGCGCAGCTCTTCGGGGTCGATGTCACCGCGCGGGAGCGGGATCGGCAGGTCCAGGGCGATCGTGCCGGGGCGCCTGGTGAGGACCACCACGCGGGAGCCGAGGAACACCGCCTCGTCCGCGGAGTGGGTGACGAACACCGCCGTACGGCCGGTCTGGGCGGTCACCCGGCGCACGTCCTCCTGGAGCCGTTCGCGGGTCAGGGCGTCCAGCGCGGCGAAGGGCTCGTCGAGCAGGAAGACGGGGTTCTCGGCGGCCAACGCGCGGGCGATGGCGACGCGTTGCTGCTGGCCGCCGGAGATCTCCCAGACCCGCCGTCCGTCGGTCTGCTCCAGCCCGACCCGTTCGAGGAGGTCCGCGCGGCGGCGGGCCCGCTGGTCCTTGGGCACCTTGGCGTAGCGCAGCGCGAGGTCGACGTTCCCGCCGACCGTGCGCCACGGAAAGAGGCGCGGCTGCTGGAACACGACCCCGGCGGCCTGCCCGGGCCGGGGCGCGGCGCCGGAGACCCGTACGGTGCCCTGGGTGGGCTGCTCGAAGCCGGCGATGAGCCGTAGCAGGGTGCTCTTGCCGCAGCCGGACGGGCCGACGAGCACGAGGAACTCCCCCGGCGGCACGTCGAGTTCGACCGGTCCTACGGCGGTGACGGCGTCGGCGCCGCGGCCGTAGCGGTGGGTGACGTCCGTCAGCCGGATCGCTCCGGGGCGTTCACCGTCGTCGGCGGCGGCCTCCAACGTCTTTTCCCTGCCGGTGACTTCGCTACTTGAGGCCATCGGGCAGCCCCTTCAGGTAGAGCGCCTTGCGGACCGTCTCCTCCGTCGGCGCGGAGTCGATCTGCTTCTGGTCCGCGAGGAACGCGCCCGTGTCGGTGAGGTAGGTCGCCAGCTTGCCGGGGCTGCCCTCGGTGCCGAGCCAGTCGGCGGAGGCGACCTGCTCCGGGGTGAGGAAGACGCCCTGGGACAGTTGGGCCTTGGCGTCGGCGAGGCCGATGCCGAGTTCCTTGGCGATGGCCTGCGCCGAGCCCTCGGGGTCGGAGGCGAGCCGCCGCAGCCCGTCGGCCTCCACCTTGCGCCAGGTCTCGATCGCCTCCGGGTCCTTCGCGATCAGTTCGTCGGAGACGACCGCGAGGTCCAGCGTCGGCTTCCCGCCGGCGCCGATCTCCTTGCTGCTGATGAGCTGGACGCCGGTCTCGCGCAGTTCGTCGAGCGTCGGCAGCCAGACGTAGGCCGCGTCGATGTCACCGCGCTGCCAGGCGGCGAGGATCGGCTGCGGCTGGAGGTCGATCAGCTTGACGTCGGACGCCTTCAGACCGGCCTGCTCCAGCGCGGCGAGGAGGCTGTAGTGGGAGGTGGAGGCGAAGGGTGTGGCGACCGTCTTGCCCTTGAGCCCGGCCACGTCGGTGATCCCGCCGGCCTTGCGCGCCACGAGGGCCTCGTTCTCGCCCGCCACGTCCAGGACGAAGGCGACCTTGTACGGGATCGGCGAACTGCCCGCTATCCCACGGGCGAACGGGCTGGATCCCAGCGCCGCGATGTCCAACGAGCCCCCGATGAAAGCCTGGTTGACGCTGGCACCCGAGTCGAACTTGATCCAGGAGATCTTGTGGTCGGGAAGGGCCTTCTCCAGGAGCTTCTGGTTCTTCACCAGCAAGTCGATGCTGGGGAAGGCGAAGTAGCCGATGCGCAGCCGTTTGGCGCCGCCGGAGGAGCCGTCGTCCCCCGAGGAGCAGCCGGTGGCGGCGACGGCGGCCGCGCCGAGCGCGGCGAGGAGCAGGGCGCGGCGGGTCGGCCGCCCCTGGGACGGTCCCGTGCTGACTCTGGGCTGCGAAGGGGTCATGACTGGCCTGTTTCTGTAGAGGATCGATGCGCTGTACGGCGGGGGAGGCGGAGGCGAGGGACGGGTCAGGCGCGGCCGCGCCAGGGCACGACGGTGCGTTCGAGCCAGAGCAGCAGTCCGTCGATGACGAGGCCGGAGATGCCGATGGCGGCGATCCCGACGAGCACCACAGGGGTGTTGTTGTAGTTGGCGGCGTCCTTGACCATGCCGCCGATGCCCGGCAGGCCGTTGACGAGTTCGGCGGCGACGAGCGAGGAGTACGCGACCCCCACGGCCAGCCGGACGCCGGTGAAGATCTCGGGGAGCGCCGACGGGAGGACGACGTCGCGGACGACGTCCCGGCGCGAGCCCCCGAGCGCGCGGGCCGCCTCCTGGAGGTGGAGCGGCGCGGCGGCGACGGCGGTGGTCGTGGCGACGGCGACCGGCGGGAACGCGGCCACCGCCAGCAGGGTGATCTTGGGTTCCTCGTTGATGCCCAGCCAGACGATCAGGAGGGAGAAGTAGGCGAGCGGCGGCAGGGTCCGCAGAAAGGTGATCCACGGTTCGAACAGCGACCGCACCCATCCGACGGTCCCCATGACCAGCCCGAACAGGACACCGAGCGCGATGCCGATGCCGGCGCCGAAGGCGATGCGCCGCAGGCTGATGCCCAAGTGCTCGATCAGATAGGTGCCGTTGTAGCCGCGCACGCCGTCATGGGTGGTGGAGACGGCGACGAACGCGTCCCACACCTTGGCGGGCGGCGGCACGAGCGTCTCGCTCCAGGCGCCGCTGTTCGCCACCGCCTGCCAGACGACGAGGAACAGCAGCAGCGAGCCGAACGGCAGCGCGAGTCGGCGCAGCGCGGCGAGCGACCGGGATCGGGTACGGCGCGGTGTGTCGGGCGCGGACGGCCGGCTTGCGGCGGTGCCGTCGGCGTCGACCTCCTGCGGAGCGGCCGATTCGGCGGGGGCGGTGGGCGGGGAGGGTGGCAAGGAGGGCCTCCACGGGCCTCGGAAGGACATGACGAGCACACCCGGCGCCACGCGGGGGAAGCGGAGGCGGCCGGGTCGGTGACCGGAGGCGGGTGACGGCGGGCGGGCAGGGCAACGCCCCGCGTGGCAGCGGCCGTTCAGAAGGAAAGGATCAACAACACGAAGCCGTACGGCGGCACAGGTCGACGACCAGGCGGCGTACAAGGGTTTCGTGGATCACGGGGGAAGTTGTACAGCAGGAGACAGCCGGGCGCCAGAAGCTGTCCACGCTCTGGACCCCGGGCCGGACACGGCGGCTCAGGGCGAGGTGGTCCAGCGGGGCGCGGTCCGGGCCCAATCCCCGTCCCACGCGGCGAGGTTGCGGCGGTGCAGGACCAGGGCGGCGGCGCCGTGGACGGCGCATCCGGCGAGGGCGACGGCCATGAAGGCGAGGAGCGCCCATCCCATGGTGCGGCTGCGGATCTGCTCGGTGGTCAGGGGCGGTTCGGTGAGCGCCCCGTGGCGGTCGGTCCACACGGTGACGGTGCTGCCGGCGGTCAGACCGGGCAGCACGTCGGCCTTCGCGGTGCGGTCCCGTCCGTCGGGAGCGGTGAAGCGGACGGTGACCGGGTAGCGGGCCTGGCGCGCCTCGTCGGATCCGGGCTCGGGGTGGTTCGGGGCGTCGTGGACGAGGACCGCGGCCAGCAGACTCCGGGTCCTGGCCTGCTGCTCGGCCGTCGCGCGGTAGTGCAGATGGGCGGCGTCCCCGACGGCGAACGTGGCGGCGAGGCCCAGGACCGGCACGAGCAGCAGCAGTCCCAGCCCGATCCAGCCGAGCAGCCGGTCGGTCCGCCGCCGCAGGGGGTTGCGCCGCCAGCGCCACAAGGGGACGGGGCGGAGCAGCAGGGGCAGGGGTCGTACGGGTTCGTCGGGATCGGGGTCGTGCTCGGGGCCGGGGCCGGAGCCAGGCGGCGGCTGCGCGGGGGGTATCGGGCCGGACACGGTCGTTCTCCTTCCGGGGGTGCGTAGGGCAGGCCGGTTCCAGGGGTGCGTAGGGCAGGCCGGGGCCGCGCAGGGTGTCGTCAGGGGACGGCGGTGGCGCGCGCCCCGGGCCTCAGTCGGGCAGGTCCCCCGCCGTGGGCGCGCCCGTGACCGACGGGTGGGCGTGCGCCGCCCGCAGGATCGTGGCAGCGCCGCGCAGCGCGGCGGTGTGCGGCGCGGGGACGGCGCGGGCCGGTGCGTGCAGGGTGCCGCCGAGCCGGTAGAGGAGGTCCGGGCGCAGGGCGCCGCCGCCGGCCAGGAGGGCGCCCCGGCTCAGGGCGTCGGCGGTGAGGGACGTACGGTCCTGCCGGAGCATCGAGGTGATCATGGTGGTGACCGCGTCGACGACATCCCCGGCGGCACCGGTGCCGGAGATGTCCGTGGTCCCCAAAGCAGTGCGGCGGGCGTCGAAGACGACACCGTCGACCAGCAGCACCACCTCGGTGAGATGGGCGCCGATGTCCACCACGAGCAGCGGGCGGGACAGATCGGCGTCCGCCGCGAGCGCGACGGCGCGTGCGGTGGGGACGGTCAGGACCGCGTAGGGGCTCAGGACCTGCACGGCGGCGCGGGCGCGTTCCCGGTAGGTGGGGCCGTCCAGCACCGGCGTGGTGATCACCACCAGGGGCCGGGTCAGGCGGGGCAGGCGGTCGCCGAGGATCCGGTCGAGCATGCGGGACGTTCCCGGCACGTCCACGATGGCGCCGCGCTGGATCGGGTGCACGCCTCCGACGCCGGGGAGGGTGACGGTCGGCACGTCGAGGACGGTGCCGCGGCCCGCTATCCAGGCGCGGGTGCGCGCGCTGCCCATGTCGAGGGCGAGACCGCAGCAGCGCCGGCACAGGGGCCAGGGCCGGTGCTTGCCCGGCGGGACGCTCTGGGGACGGCGGATCAGGGTCATCGTCCGGCCTCCCGCACCTGCTGGCATCGCGCGCAGTAGCGGGCCTGCGGGACGATCATCAGCCGTTCGCGGTCGACGGGGCGCCGGCACAGGTGGCAGGTGCCGTAGCGGCCCTCGGCGAGGCGCCGCAGCGCCGCCTCCACGTCGGCGAGGACCATGCGGGCGGAGGCGGCGAGCTTGAGATCGACCTCGTCCTGGGCCGTGCGGCGCCGATGCGCGGGAGTCGCGGCGCGGGCGGTCGCCGACGCGATCTGCCGGAGCTGCTCCTCACGGAAGAGGCGCTGTTCGCGCAGGCTTGCCCGGACGGCGGCGAGGTCGTCGGGCGACAGGCGCGCGGCGCGGCCGTCCATGGCGGACCGGTCGTCGGACGGAGCGTCGGTCCGGTCATCGGGCTGGTCGTCGGCCGGCTGGCCGTCGATGGTCTGGTGGTTCACCACTTCACCCCTTGTGCGCAGGGCGGGACTCGGCTCAGGCGGCGGCGCGGCGCTGGCACGCGACGCAGTACCGCGTGTACGGGAGGATCTCCAGGCGCTCCACGGGGACGGGCTTGGCGCAGCCCCCGCAGACGCCGTAGGAGCCGTCGTCGATACGGGCGAACGCCTCGCCGATCTCTTTGAGCACCCGGCGGATCGCCTCGGCCTGCGCGGACATCAGATGGGCGTCCGCGCTCTGACCGCCCTCGTCGAGGGCCCGGAGCTGGGCCATCCGGCTGTTGCGGGCGTGTTCGAGGCGCTGGCGGGCCTCGTGGGTGGTCAGCCGGCCGGGGTGGGGGTCGGTCTGGGAGGTGTCGAGCTGCACGGTGGACTCCTTTCCGCGCCACGGGCCACGTGGGCCACGCGGCAAAGGCCGCCCGGTGCGGCGCGGCCCGGACGACCGGGGGGGCGCTTGCCGAACCGGGCGGCTCGGTCCCCATCGACTCTGGCCGTCCCGGCGCCGGAATCCCATCGGGCACAGAACCCATTTGCGGTGGTCCGCGGTGACCACACCGGGACCGCGGTATGCAGGGCATGGGTACTCGATGACCTCGGAACTGGGGCACGTAATCTCTCGACCGCGCACATATTGCAAGGCAAGATGGGGCGGAGGCTGCTTGTTTCCAAGGTGAGGAGGCGTTTCCCGGTGTCGCTGTTCTGGCGGATCTTCGGGCTCAACGCCCTGGTGCTGGGTGCCGCGACGGCGCTGCTGCTCTGGGCGCCGGTGACCGTCTCCGTGCCGGTGCTGCTGACCGAGGCCGTCATCCTGGTGGGCGGCCTCGCCGTCATGCTGGTCGCCAACGCCGCCCTGCTGCGCTGGGGCCTCGCGCCGCTGGACCGGCTGACGGGCCTGATGGCCACCGTCGACCTGCTGCGCCCCGGACAGCGGCTGCCCGTGCCCGGCGGCGGCGACCCGGAGAACGGCGACCCGGCGGGCGGCGGGCGCGGCGGCGAGGTCCCCGAGCTGATCCGCACCTTCAACGCCATGCTCGACCGGCTCGAACACGAGCGGGCCACGGCCAGCGCCCGCGTGCTGCTCGCGCAGGAGGCCGAACGCCGCCGGATCGCGCAGGAGCTGCACGACGAGGTCGGGCAGAGCATGACCGCGATCCTGCTGGTGCTGGGGCGTGCCGCGGACGACGCCCCCGAGCCGCTGCGCGCCCAGCTCCACCAGGCCCAGGAGATCACCCGCGGCAGCCTGGACGAGGTCCGCCGGCTGGTCCGCCGGCTGCGCCCCGGGGTCCTGGAGGACCTGGGGCTGGTCAGCGCGCTGACCTCGCTCACGCACGACTTCGCCACCCACACCGGGCTGCACGTCGTACGCCGCTTCGACGCCGATCTGCCCGCCCTGGACCCGGAGGCCGAGCTGGTCCTGTACCGGGTGGCCCAGGAGAGCCTGACGAACACCGCCCGGCACGCGGACGCCGGCCGGGTCGACGTGAGCCTGCGCGGCGCCGGCGGGGCGATGGTGCTGGAGATCGCCGACGACGGCCGCGGCACCGAGGTCGCCTGCGAGGGCGCCGGCATCCGCGGGATGCGTGAACGGGCCCTGCTCGCCGGGGCCACCCTGGACATCACCTCGACCCCGGGCACCGGTACCCGGATCCGCCTCACCACCCCTGCCCCCAGGAAGCAGCACTGACCATGTCCGAGCCGAACGACCCTCCCGAACCCGGCACGGCCACCAGGCCGTCGCCCCTCACGACCACGACCACGACCACAGCCACGACGACCAGCACCGCCGCGCCACCGAGGCCGATCCGCATCCTGCTCGCCGACGACCACGCCCTCGTACGGCTCGGGGTGCGGCTGATCCTGGACCGGGAGCCGGATCTGGAGGTCGTCGCCGAGGCCGGGGACGGTGCCGAGGCCGTCGAGGCGGCCCGCCACACGGACGTGGACCTCGCGATCCTCGACATCGCCATGCCCCGGCTGACCGGTCTCCAGGCCACCCGCGAGCTGGCCGCGCTCAAGCCGGGCCTGCGGATCCTGATGCTGACGATGCACGACAACGAGCAGTATCTGTTCCAGGCGCTGAAGTCCGGGGCCTGCGGTTACGTGCTGAAGTCGGTCGCCGACCGCGATCTGGTCGCCGCCTGCCGCGCCGCGATGCGCGACGAGCCGTTCCTCTACCCCGGCGCGGTCACCGCCCTGATCCGCAATTACCTGGACCGGGTCAGACACGGCGAGGAGGACGCCGGTCAGCTCCTCACCCCGCGCGAGGAGGAGGTCCTCAAGCTGGTCGCCGAGGGACACTCCTCGAAGGAGATCGCCGAGATCCTCTTCATCAGCGTCAAGACCGTGCACCGCCACCGCGCCAACCTGCTCCACAAGCTCGGTCTGCGGGACCGGCTGGAGCTGACCCGGTACGCCATCCGGGCCGGCCTCATCGAACCCTGACCCTGTGCAACCCTGTTCGTCCACCTCCACGTCTGCCGAAGGGACGGTGCATGCGCCCGGCACCCCGCACCGTCCCGACCGCGGCCGCCCGGCTCGCCGTACTCCTCGCCGTCCTGCTGGCGCTGGTCCCCGGGCTGTCCGCACCCGCCGCGCCCACCGCAGCCTCCGGGACCGGGGTCGCCGTGGCGACGGCGGTGGACAGCGGTCCGCGGGCCGACGACGCGTGCGCCACCGGCTGCCCGGCCCAGGCCAGGCTCCGGCACGACCACAGCGGTGAACGCCTGTCCGCGCCGGACACCCCCGTCACCACCACCCGCGGTCCGGTCGTAGCCCCGACGGCCGACGCACCCGCGTCCGCGCGCGCAGCGCAGCCGTCCGTCTCCCCCGGCCGGACCGCGCACGATCGCGGCCGGGCACCTCCGACACCCCCCGGCACCTGAGACACCCCCTTCCTCTCCCTTCTCCCGTCACGGCCGGGCTCGCCCCTGCCCTGACGCGCCTTGTCGGAGGCTTGTGTTGAAACGCCGGAACAACTCCTCACGCGTGCGTGCGCTCCTCGCGCTCGCCGTGCTCATCGGCTCGCTGGCCATCGCGCTCACCGTGCCGGTCCGTCTCGGGCTCGATCTGCGCGGCGGCACCCAGATCGTGCTGGAAACCCGCTCCACCCCCACCACCGACGCCGGCCGGGAGGCCACCGACCGCACCCTGGAGGTGCTGCGCGGCCGCGTCGACGCGCTCGGTGTCGCCGAACCGACCCTCGTCCGCTCGGGCGAGAACCGCATCATCGTCGAACTGCCGGGCGTCCAGGACCCGAAGGAGGCCGCCGACGTCCTGGGCCGCACCGCGCAGCTCACCGTCCACGCGGTCCTCGGCACCGAGGAGAACCCGGGCGCCGGGGCACCCTCGGCAAGCCCGGCGGATCCCGCCGCCGCACGCACCCTGCCCGACGAGTCAGGGCAGCCGCTGCGGCTCGCGGCCGCCGGTCTGACCGGACAGGAAGTGAAAGGCGCCGACGCCCGGTTCGACCAGCAGAGCGGCGCCGGATGGCAGGTGACCGTCGACTTCACCGGCACCGGCAGCGACCGCTGGGCGGACCTGACCGCGCGGGCGGCGTGCCATCCCGCGGGCGACCCGCAGCGCCGTATCGCCATCGTCCTCGACGACAAGATCATCTCTTCGCCGCAGGTCGCCGCCTCGGTGGGCTGCGGGGCCGGCATCACGGGCGGCAGCACGCAGATCACGGGGTCGTTCGACGACACCGAGGCCCGCGAACTGGCCCTGCTCATCTCCGGCGGCGCCCTGCCCGTACCGGTCGAGACCGTCGAGCAGCGCACGATCGGCGCCACCCTGGGCGACGCGGCGATCACCGCCGCCGCCTGGGCCGCCGTCATCGGCACCTGCCTGACCGCGCTGTTCATCATCGCCGTCTACCGGCTCATGGGCTTCCTCGCGACACTGGCCCTGGCCTGCTACGGCCTGATCTCCTACGCCGCCCTGGCCGCGCTCGGCGCGACGCTGACGCTGCCGGGTCTCGCCGGGTTCGTGCTGGCGATCGGCATGGCCGTGGACGCCAACGTGCTGGTCTTCGAACGCGCCCGTGAGGAGAGCGCGGCGCGGGGCCGCTCCGGTACGGCGGGCACGCGGTCGGCGCTGGCGGCCGGGTTCCGCGGGGCGCTGAGCGCGATCGCCGACTCCAACATCACCACGCTGATCGCCGCCGCCCTGCTGTTCGCCTTCGCCTCCGGGCCGGTCCGCGGCTTCGGCGTCACCCTGGGCATCGGTGTCCTCGCCTCGATGATCAGCGCCCTGCTGATCACCCGGGTGCTCGCGGAGTACGCGGTGAGCCGCCCCGCGGTCTACCGGCGGCCCCGGCTGACCGGAATCGCGGGCTCCGGTTGGGTCCGTGACCGGCTGGTGCGGCGCGACCCGTCGCTGATGCGCCGTCCGCGCCGCTGGCTGGCCGCCTCCGCCGTCGTGCTCGTGGTGGCCGTCGCGGGGATCCTGGTGCGTGGTCTGGACTTCGGGATCGAGTTCACCGGCGGCCGTCTCATCGAGTACACGACGAGCACGCCCGTCGATCCCGACCGGGCCCGTGCCGCGCTGACCGACGCCGGGTTCCCGCGCGCGGTCGTCCAGTCCTCCGGGGACACCGGGCTCACCGTGCGCGCCGAGCAACTGACCGACACCGAGGCGGCGACCGTCACGGAGACCGTCGGCCGGCTCGGCGGTGACACCCAGAAGGTCCGCGACGAGCTGATCGGCCCCACGCTGGGCGACGAACTGCGGCGCAACGCCCTGATCGCCCTCGGTCTGGCGCTCGGCGCCCAACTGATCTATCTCGCGGTCCGTTTCCGCTGGCGGTTCGCCACCGCGGCCGTCGGCGCGCTCGCCCACGACGCGCTGATCCTGGTCGGCGCGTTCGCCTGGCTCGGCAAGCCGGTCGACGGGGTGTTCCTGGCGGCCCTGCTCACCGTCATCGGCTACTCGGTCAACGACTCCGTCGTCCTCTTCGACCGCGTCCGTGAGCTGATCGCCCGCGACCGCACGGCCGCCCTGCCCCGGCTGACGGACAAGGCGATCCTCCAGACCCTCCCCCGCACGGTGAACACCGGCATGGGCGCGGCGCTCATCCTGACCACCCTCGCCGTCCTCGCCGACGACACGCTGACCGACTTCGCCCTGGCCCTGCTCATCGGCCTGGCGGTCGGCACGTACTCCTCGGTCTTCACGGCGGCACCCCTGGCGATCGAACTGCATCCCCGCCCTGCGGCCCCCCGTCGGCCGGGCGCGGCCGGGGTCCCCGGGGCCCGACGGCAGCGGGAGAGGGAGAGGAGCTGAGACATCCCCCCGGCAGGTCCGGCCGGGGTGAGGAGGCCGCCCCGCCCCCTCACCCCACCACGACCACCGCCTTCCCCCGCGCATGCCCCCGCTCCACATGGCGGACGCCCTCCGCGGTGTCGGTCAGGGGGTAGGTGCGGTCGACGACCGGGGTGAGCGTGCCGGACTCGATGAGGGCGGTTACGGCGAGGAGGTCGTCGTGGGTCGGTCCGGACGGGGCGGCCGGGAGGATCGGGCGCAGTCGCTGGCGGACGACGGTGTCGACGGCGGCCGTGCGCAGCATGAAGCCCATCGCCCCGAACACCCGGCCGGGCGATCCGCCGCCGTTGGCGACGAGGGTCCCGGTCGGGGTGAGCGCCCGGCGCAGGCGGCGCAGCGGGTGGTTGCCGACGTTGTCCAGGATCACGTCGTAGTGCGCGTGCCGGTCGGTGAAGTCTTCCCGCGTGTAGTCGAGGACGTGCGTGGCGCCCAGCGAGCGCACCAGGTCCGCGTTGCGCGCGCTGCACACGCCGGTGACCTCGGCGTCCAGGGCGGCGGCGATCTGCACGGCGAACGTGCCGACGCCGCCGCCCGCGCCGTTGACCAGCACCCGGTGTCCTGCCCGCACCCGTCCCACGGTCCGGATGCCGCGCAGGGCCGTGACCGCGCCCATCGGGACGGCCGCGGCCTGTTCGAAGGTGAGGTGCGCGGGCTTGGGCACCAGCAGGTCCGCGGGGGTGCGGGCGTACTCGGCGAAGGAGCCGCGGCAGAACCCGAGCACCTCGTCGCCGGGCCGGAGCCCCCGGACGCCGTCGCCGACCGCCGCCACCTGTCCGGCCGCGTCGATCCCGGCCACCCGGGAGAGCGGCCGGATCCGGCCCACGCCGCCCAGCAGCCGCGCCACGTACGGGTCGCCGCGCAGCATGTGCCAGTCGTAGGGGTTGAGCGCGGCCGCCCGCACCCGCACCAGGACCTCGCCGGCGCCCGGCTCGGGCCGGTCGGTGTCCACCAGCCGCAGCACGTCCGGCGGCCCGAACCTCTCCTGGACGATCGCCTTCATCGGTCTCCCCCATCCCCTCGCCGCCGCGTCGAGGTGTACGGCGTACACCTCCTTCTGGGCAAGGTAGGTGTACGCCGTACACCCGTCAAGGGGGGAGAGTCAGGTCCGGCCGAGCAGCCGTTCGAGGCCGTCCAGGGTCAGGTCGAGGGCGAACTCGAACTCGGCCTGGTCGTCGCAGCCGGAGCCGACGACGGAGTCCTCGTCGTGAGCGACGGCCATGGCCAGGGCGGTGATGTGCGGATAGCGCGCGGCCATCTCCTCGGGGGACGGCTCGTCCGGGTCCGGCTCGCCGCCGGGACCGTCACCGCCGGGGGTGTCCTGGAACAGCTCCTGCGAGAAGCCGAGCAGCCGGCTGCCCATGACGTGCATCGCGTGATGAACCAGGCCGATGGGGAACCCGCCGGCCCGGAACAGGCCGATCATCGAGTCCAGGTAGGCCATGACCGCGGGCGTCGGGGTGGCCCGCGCCTTCATCCGGGACTCGATGACCTCGGGCGCCCACGGGTGGCGCAGCAGCATGCGGCGGGCGGACAGGACCCGTCCACGGACGGCGGTCTTCCAGTCGGCGTCCTGGGCGGGCGGGTCGATCTCCCCGACGAGGACGTCGATCATGCCGTCCAGCAGCGCGTTCTTATGGGCGACGTGCTTGTAGAGGGCCATCGGGACGACGTCGAGGGCCTGGGCGATCCGGCGCATGCTGAGCGCGTCGACCCCGCCCTCGTCGGCCAGCGCGACGGCGGTGACCAGGACGCGCGCCTTGCTCAGCGGGGCGCGGGAGCGCGGGGCGGACCCGGCCCGTGCGGCTCTCCCCACGGTCCCCTCTCCCACCTGCTCCGCCTCCTCGGTCTCGTCCCGGTCGAAGGTACAGCGTCCACCGGGCGAGACGGGTGGGCGGGAGGGGCGCGGGTCGGCGTAGTCTCGGCGTCACATACATGCAACACACACTTGCCATGGAAGTAAGGCAAGCCTTACCGTTCTCTATCGCACCCCTCTCCACCGCACCACCCAGGGTCCGGACCGTCGCACGGTCCGCCCGCGGCGAGCGCTTCACCGACGCAGCCTGGCCGTTCCGCTGCCGGAACCCGCTCTCAGGACCGCTCTTGAATCACTCGACCTCGGGTCTGTACGACCCTGCCCGCGACCACAGTGACTGCGGCGTCGGTTTCCTCACCCGTCTCGACGGGACGCCGAGCCATGACGTCATCCTCAAGGGCGACGAAGCGCTCCGCGCCATCCCGCACCGTGGCGGCAGTTCGGCCGAGGGTGTCGGCGACGGCGCGGGTGTGAGCGTCGACCTGTCGGTGGAGTTCTTCGGCGCGCTCACCGGACAGGCCCTGCGCGCCGGGCACTTCGGCGTCGCCAACTGCTTCGTGCCGGCCGACGCGGACCGTCGCGAGGCCGCGGTGGACCTCGTGGGCCGCGGCATCGCCGCGCAGGGCTTCGAGGTGCTGCTCGTCCGTGACGTGCCGGTGGACCACAGCGTCGCCCGTCCCGCCGCCGAGCAGTACCAACTGCCCATCGTGCAGTGGGTGTTCCGCGCGCCCGAGCAGTGGGAGCGGGCCGAGGTCGACGCCGCCGCGCACCGCGCGCTGCTCGCGGTCGAGGCCGTCGCCTACGCCGACGACACCTGCGCCGGGCTGTATCCGCTGTCGCTGAGCGCGCGCACCCAGGTGCTCAAGGGGCGGCTCAACTCCGGTGAGGTCATCGGGTACTTCACCGATCTGTGCGACCCGCGGCACTCCGTGCGCTCGCTGTACTTCCACACCCGGTTCTCCACCAACACCGAGCCGCACCCCACCATGGCGCAGCCGTTCCGCCTCATGGCGCACAACGGCGAGCTGAACACCGACCGCAAGAACCGGCTCTCCGACGAGGCGCTCGCGCGGGCCCGCACCCGCAGCATCGTGCGCCCGCCGGGGCAGTCCGACTCCAGCCGGCTCGACCAGACCTTGCAGAGCCGGGTGTTCGACGACGGTCTCGACCTCGTCGAGGCGGTCGTGTCGCTGATGCCGCCCGCCTGGGAGAACGACGGCACCCTGCCCGACGCCGTCCGCGACATGCTGGAGTACTTCTCGCTGTACGAGGAGAAGAACGACGGTCCGGCGGCCGTGATCTTCAGCGACGGCGACGTGGTCGGCGCCCGGCTCGACCGGCTCGGCCTGCGCCCGCTGCGCACCGTCGAGACCGCCGAGTACCTGATGGTGGCGTCGGAGGCCGGGCAGGTCGCGTTCCCCGACGACGAGGTGGTCCACCGGGGCCGTATCGAGGCCGGCGGCATGCTCGTCATGGACCACCGCACCGGCCGCCGGATGCGCACCCGCGAGGTGCTCGACGCCCTCGCCGCGCGCCGCCCGTACAGCGAGCTGCTCGACGCGGCCCGGGTGAACCTCGACGACCTGCCGGCGCCCGACTACTACCGGGGCACGACGACGCTCGGCTACGACGGCGATCTGAGCCTCGCGGGCCGGTACGTGGCGTACTCGCTGAACCAGGAGAGCTTCCGGTTCATGCTCGACCCGATGCTCGCCACCGGGTCGGAGCGGATCTCCGCGATGGGGTACGGCAACGCCATCAACGCGCTCAGCGACACCGAGGGCGGTATGGCGAAGTACTTCTCGCAGCGCTTCGCCCAGGTCACCAACCCGCCGCTGGACAGCATCCGCGAGGCCGACGGCATGAGCATGCGCGTCGCGCTCGGCCCCAAGCCGGACGGCACCGGCAACACCAACGGCCGTCAGCTCGTGGTGAGTTCGCCCGTGCTCGGGCATCTCGACATGGTGCGGCTGCGTGACCAGCGGATCGTGCCGCTGGAGCGGTTCGCCATGCTCTACACCCCGGTGTCCGGGGACGAGACGGCCAACGCCGACGCGCTCCGCACCGCGCTGGGCCAACTCTGCGACGACGTGGAGCGGTTCGCGGCCGGCGGGGGCGGGATCGCGCTCCTCACCGACCGGGCGATCTCCTCGACGCGCGCCCCGCTGCCGGTGATCCTGGCCGTCGCCGCCGTCAACCAGCGGCTGATCGAGACCGGGCTGCGGCTGCGGGTCTCGATCGTCGCCGAGAGCGGCCAGCTCGCCTCGTCGCACCATGTGGCGACCGCGCTCGGCTTCGGCGCCTCGGCCGTCTACAGCCTCAGCGCACGGCTGCGCGCCGAGGAGAAGTACCCGAGCGCCGCGGCGCCCGCCGGTGAGATCACCGAGACCGACCGGGCCCTCGCCAAGTTCCGCAAGGCGGCGGAGAAGTCGCTCGCCAAGACCATGGGCCGGGTCGGACTGTGCACCGCCGAGAGCTACATCGGCGGCGAGTTCTTCGAGCCCAACTACCTCGACACCCGCGACGACGTGTTCGCGCGGACCTTCCCGCACATGGAGGCCCCGGTCGGCGGGGTCGGCTTCGCCCGGATCGCGCAGGCCGCGACCGACTGGCACGAGCGGGCCCGCGCCGTGGAGACCGAGCAGCAGATCCCGCTGCTGGGCCTGTTCAAGGAGCGGTCGGACGGCGCCGGACACTCCTTCGGCGTCACCGCCGTGCGCGGCTTCGGCGGAATGACCGAGGAGCGGCCGGAGTTCGGGCGTCCCGGCGACCCGGAGGCCCTGCGCCTGCTCACCCTCGGCCAGCTCGACGACGCGTTCGGCATCACCGACGCCGCGTACCGCAACACCGGGTACGACGCGCTGAGCGACGCCGAGATCGACGCGTTCCGGATCACCCCCGGGTACCGCGCCTTCCTGCGCACGACGCACGAGGAGCGCTCGCGCCGCCCGGCCGCGCTGCGGGACGTGCTCGCGCTGCCCGCGGACGTCACCGGGCTGCGCACGGCGGAGGACTTCGCCCGCGAGCTGGGCCGGTTCTCCACGACCGGCAACGCCAGCGTCACGGCCCGCGGGGTCACCGTCTCCGCCCTCGACGGGACGGCCGTACGGCTGAGCCTGACCGTGCCGGGGCCCGACGGCGCCGATCGTCATGCCGCGCTGGCCGCGGGGCTCGCCCTCGCGCACCCCGGCGAGGTCGAGACGGTGGACGTGCGGGCCGACCGCGTGGACGTCACCGCCGTCGGTACGGCCGCCCGGCTGCTCGCGCTGCTGGACGGCGCCCCGGACAGCGTCCCGCTCGACGAGGTGCAGCCCGCGCACGAGATCACCCGGTCGCTGGCCTCCGGCGCGATGAGCCACGGCGCGCTGGTGGCGACCGCGCACGAGGCCGTCGCGCACGGCACCAACATGGTCGGCGGCATGTCGAACAGCGGCGAGGGCGGCGAGCACCACTCCCGCTACGGCACCATCCGCGGCTCGCGCATCAAGCAGTTCGCGTCCGGCCGGTTCGGCATCTGGGCGGGCTATCTCGCCGACCCGATGCTCCAGGAGCTGGAGATCAAGATCGGTCAGGGCGCGAAGCCGGGCGAGGGCGGCCAGTTGCCCGCGCCGAAGGTCACCGTCGACATCGCGGCCGCGCGCGGCGGCACCCCGGGCGTCGAGCTGATCTCGCCGCCGCCGCACCACGACACCTACTCGATCGAGGACCTCGCGCAGCTCATCCACGACTGCAAGGCCGCCCGCGTCCGGGTCGTCGTCAAGCTGGTGTCCTCGGAGGGCATCGGCACCATCGCGGTCGGCGTCGCCAAGGCCGGCGCGGACGTCATCAACGTGGCCGGGAACACCGGCGGTACGGGTGCCGCGGCCGTCACCAGCCTGAAGTACGCGGGGCGTTCGGCGGAGATCGGGGTCGCCGAGGTGCATCAGGCGCTCGTCGCCAACGGGCTGCGGCAGAAGGTCGTGCTGCGCTGTTCCGGCGCGCACCAGACCGGCGGCGACGTCGTCACCTCGGCCCTTCTCGGCGGCGACAGCTTCGAGTTCGGCACCACGGCGCTGATGATGCTCGGCTGTGTCATGGCGAAGAACTGCAACGTGAAGTGCCCGGCCGGACTCACCACGAACGCCGAGGCGTTCGAGGGCGACCCGCGCGCGCTGGCGCAGTACCTCCTCAACATCGCGCACGACGTCCGGCAGATCCTCGCCCGGCTCGGACTGCGCTCGCTGCGCGAGGCCCGCGGCCGCACCGACCTGCTCCAGCTCCTCGACCACCCGGCGAGCGTCGGCCGGCTCGACGTGCGCCGGCTGCTGGCGCGCGTCCCCGAGAAGACCGTGGCGGACCCGGAGTACCTGGAGAAGGACTTCACCACCGACGACGCGCTCATCGAGCGGGTCCGGGCCGCGCTCGTGGACCGGCGCGAACCGTCCGTGCTCGTGGACGGCATCCGGCTGCGCAACAGCGACAAGTCGGTGGGCGGCCAGCTCGGCATCGACGTCGAGCGGCTCCTCAACCACGAGTTCGACGGCGACGTGCCCGCCGTCGTCGCCGACGACCGCGGCCGCCGCCGGCTGGTCGACGGCGCCGTCCGGATCCGCACCAGCGGCTCGGCCGGACAGTCGTACGGCGTCTTCTGCAACGACGGCATCACCCTGGAGCACACCGGCACCGCGAACGACGGCGTCGGCAAGAGCCAGAGCGGCGGCCGGATCGTCGTCCGCGCCCCGGGCGGCGGCAGCGCCGAACGCGGCGGCAACGTGCTCGTCGGGAACTTCGCGCTGTTCGGCGCGACCGGCGGCCGGACCTTCGTCCAGGGCGAGGCCGGCGACCGGTTCGCCGTCCGCAACTCCGGCGCCACCGCCGTCGTCGAGGGCGTCGGCGACTTCGGCTGCGAGTACATGACCGGCGGCACCGTCCTCAACCTCGGCGGGTTCGGCAAGGGCCTCGGCAACGGCATGAGCGGCGGCTTCCTCTACCAGTACGACCCGGAGGGCGAGCTGGCCGGGCGGGTCAGCGCGGACTCGCTGCTGGTGTTCCCGGTGACCGACACCGGGCACGGCGCCTTCCACGAGCAGGCCGTACGCCTGCTGCTGGCCTGGCACGCCGAGGCGACCGGCTCGCCGCTCGCGGCCCGGCTGCTGGCGGACTGGGAGAACGAGCGGCGGCACGTGTACTGCGGGATGCCGCGGGCGCTGCTGCTGTCCCAGGACGCCGGTGAGATCCTCGCCGCCGCCACCCGCTCCGAACTCCTGGACGAGCTGGCGACCTCGATCGCCACGGACAAGCTGCGCGCGTTCAAGGTCGACTACCGCGACCGCCGTACCGTGCTCGGCGGCCGGGCCCCGGCCTTCGGCGACCAGGGCAGCGACGACATGTTCTCGCTGCTGTCGTCGTACGCGGTGCTCGGCGCGGCGCAGGACCTCGCGCTCCAGCGGGTGCCCGGGGCGAGCGGCCCGGACGATCCGCGGGTCGCCGAGGCCGTCCGCAACCTCGTCCTCACCGAGGACTTCTTCGTCAAGCAGCGCGTCGTGAAGTATCTGCGGGGCACGCTGGACCGCTTCGACGACGGCGAACTCGCCACGCTCATCGCGATCAAGCGGCTCGACGACTACAAGAGCGCGCTGCGGCAGCGCAACAACCTCAGCGTGGACGCCCCCGGCACCTACGGCTGGATCCTCCACCAGAACGCCAAGAACGCCGGCCGCGTGCGCGCCGCCCGGTTCGACGAGCTGCTCGCCACGGCGGCGCTCGACGACATCGCCGGACGCCGCGTCCCGCAGGCCCCGACCGAGACGGTGACCGCGTGAAGCTCATGCCCCCGAGCGGGACCCTCATCCCGGCCGACGCCCCGTTCTCCGCCGCGCAGGAAGCCTGGCTCGCCGGGTTCATCGCCGGTATCGCGGCCGCCGGCCGGCGCGACAGCGCGGCCGGTGACGCGCCCGCGGCCACCGTCGACGTCCTGTTCGGCACCCAGACCGGCAACGCCGAACTCCTCGCCGGTGAACTCGTCGCCGGGGCCCGCGCCCGCGGCCTCGGCGCCACCGCCCTCGCGCTCGACGCCGTCACGCCCGAGCGGCTCGCCGCGATGTCGCACGTCCTCGTCGTCACCTCGACCTACGGCGAGGGCGAGATGCCCGACAACGCCGGACTGTTCTGGGAGGCGCTCCAGGCCGACACGGCACCCCGCCTGGAGGGGCTGCGCTACTCGGTCCTCGGCCTCGGCGACCAGGGCTACGACGACTTCTGCCAGGCCGCGAAGCTGATCGACACCCGTCTGGAGCAGCTCGGGGCGACCCGGCTGCACGACCGGGTGGACTGCGACGTCGACTTCGAGGAGCCGGCCGGGGTGTGGTCGACGGCGGTCCTGGAGCTGATCGCGGCGGAGACGGGCGCGAGCGGCGGCGAGGGCCGCGCGGAGCCGGGCGCGGAGGCGCCCGCCCGGACGCGCTCGCCCTGGAACAAGCGCAACCCGTACCCCTCCCGGCTCGCGGTGAACCGGCTGCTGTCCTCGCCGGACAGCGCGAAGGAGATCCGCCACTTCGAGTTCGACCTCGGCGACAGCGGCATCACCTACACGGCGGGCGACGCGCTGGCCGTCGTCCCGGTGAACGACGACGCGCTCATCGGCACGCTCCTCGAACACCTCGGCGCGAGCGGCGACGAGGAGGTCGACGGGCGGCCGCTCGTCGAGGTGCTGCGCACCGGCCGCGAGATCCGCACCCCGTCGAAGGAGCTGATCGCCGACCTCGTCGAACGGGCGCCGTCCAGCGACCTCGCCTCGGTCGTCGCGCACGGCGACCGCGGCGACCTCGACTCCTGGCTGTGGGGGCGCGACGTCCTCGACCTGCTGCGGGACGCCGGGTCCGCCGCCCCGGGACTGGCCGAACTGCTGCCGCTGCTGCGGCCGTTGCAGGCCCGCCAGTACTCGATCTCGTCCAGCCCGCTCGCCCACCCGGACCGGATCCACCTCACCGTCGCCTCCGTGCGCTACGCGAACGCGCTCCGCCGGTACGAGGGGGTCGCCTCGACGTACCTCGCGGACCGCACCGCCGAGGGCACCACGGTCGGCGTCCACCTCCAGCCGAACGCCTCCTTCGGCGTCCCGGCGGACGACGACGCCCCGATCGTCATGATCGGCCCCGGCACGGGCATCGCGCCGTTCCGCGGCTTCCTGCACGAGCGGGCCGCGCGGGGCGCCTCGGGCCGCAACTGGCTCTTCTTCGGCGACCAGCACCGCGCCACGGACTTCGTGTACGAGGACGAGCTGACCGCGCTGCGCGAGCGCGGGGTGCTGACCGAACTCGACCTGGCGTTCTCCCGCGACCAGGCCGAGAAGATCTATGTGCAGACCCGGATGCGGGAACGCTCGCGCGAGCTGTACGCGTGGCTGGAGGACGGCGCGTACGTCTACGTGTGCGGCGACGCCTCCCGGATGGCGAAGGACGTCGAGGCCGCGCTGCTGGGCGTCATCGGCGAGCAGCGCGGACGCGGCGAGGACGACGCGGCGGAGTACCTGGCGGACCTGCGCCGGGCGAAGCGCTACGTACGGGACGTGTACTGAGGATGACGGACCATCACGCCGACCGCGGCTGCGTGTTCGAGGGCTGCTGCGGCCGGCGGAACAGCAGTGTGCGGCTGATCGACGCGCGGATGCCGGAGCTGGCCCGCTGTCTGACGCTGTTCCAGTACGTGCAGGCGGTCACCGGGGGGCCGGTCGCCCGGATCGACCAGGCCGGCAGTTACGCGGTCCCGAGCCTGCGCGGCGAGGCGTTCGCCGTGCGGCCGGGCTCGATCACGCTGCGGCTGGACGGCGACGGGATCGCGTCGGCGGTGGTCGCCCGGGACGACGGCACCGGCACGGTCGCCCTGCACCTCTTCGACGAGGACGGCCGCACCGCGCACCAGGGCCGGCTGCTGTCCGACGGCGACCGCCTGCTGGCGGGCCTGGCCCGCACGGTGGACGCGGGATCGCGGCTCGCCGACCCGTCCGCCGTGTGCGAGGTCCCGGCCTGGGAGAACGGCGACCAGCTCGCCCAGCTCGACGCGGTCCTCACGGACGGCGGGGCGGCGCGGCGCCGGGCGTTCGCGCGCTACGGCGCCGAGCACCGCCCGGTCGACGTGGAGGTCCTCCCCTCGGTCCTCGACCACGTGTGCTCCGTCGGACTCCCCGTCGGCGTCGCGGTGTTCGCCCCGGCGGCCGTGCAGGCGTGCGCCGGCCGGGTCCACGTCACCGACCGGACCGTGGGCGGGCGGGTGTTCGCGGCGATCGCCGACGCGTCGTTCGAGTTCGACCTCACCGCCGTCCACGCCTGCCACCTCGTCCGCTCCCCGGCGGCCCACGGACTGACCTCGGCCCTGGAACTGGACGACGCCGACGGCCACTGCGTCGCCATGATCACCCAATTCGGAATCGTCGGCGAGGACGTCCACGGCGCGTGGGAGGACCTGACGGCGTCGCTCCCGGACGCCTAATTCCCGTAAAACCGCCGAAGGGCCCTCTCCGCCTTCGCGGACAGGGCCCTTTCCGTTGGGGCGTCACTCACCAGCGGTACCAGCGACCCCTACGGCCACCGCTCCCGGCGGGCCGCACCACGAAGCCGAGCAGCCACAGCACCAGCACGATCACCGCGATCCACCACAACGCCTTGAGCGCGAACCCGGCACCGAAAAGGAGCAGAGCGAGAAGAAGAACTACCAGAAGGGGAACCATGTTTATCAACCTCCGCTCACTCAAGTGCCCCCCGAATTCTTCTTCACGCCTTCGAATTCGGCGGGTATGAATCTGCGGAATACGGGAACACGGTCGTGCCGACTTCACGAAACGCCAACCTGGACGACGACGGCGTCGTGCCCACCGTCTTCTTCGACACCGACGCTCATCCCGTCGTCGACATCGGGCTCGACGATCATGTGGGCCGGGTCGCCGCGATCCATGACGCGCTCGGGCACATGGGGACCACCGACTACGCGCGGAAGCTCGACGAACTGGCGGTGCCGCGCAGGCGGGTGGTCGACAACGCCGGGTTCTTCGCCGCCGGGAAGGACCCGAAGCGTATGTCCGACGCGGTCCTCTACGACCGGCTGATGGGCGAGTTCCCGGACTGGCTGGTCGCGGCGCGGGCGGCCGGGATTCTCGCAGTGGCCGGGGTGTGAGTCAGCGGGGCGGGTGGATGTCTCCCTGGGTGGTGAGGGCGACCGTGTCCTGGTGGGCGAAGGCGCCGGGCGGGATGCCCGGGAGGTGGCCGGCGGCCGGCTCGTGGGGGGCCTTGGGGCCCAGGGTGAGGCGGGAGACGATGCGGTAGCGGTCGCCGCGGTAGACCGAGTGGACGTACTCGACGGGCCGGCCGCCGGTGTCGCTGGTGAGGCGTTCGAAGAGGAGCGCGGGTGACAGGTGCGGCACCCCGAGGAGTTCGGCCTCCGCCTGGCTGACGACGGTGGGCTCGATCGTCTGCACGGCCTCGCTGACCTCGACACCGTGCCCGTCGCGCAGGTGGTCGTACAGGTCGCCCGTCTCCAACTCCCCCGCGGTCAGGGCGGGTACGAGGTCCGCGCGGATGTGGAGGTGCTCGATGGCCATGGGCTCGCCGTCCACGAGCCGCAGTCTGGCCGCGAAGACGACGGGCGTGGCCGGTGACAGCCGGAGCTTGCGGCCGACCCGGGCGCCGGCGGCGACGGTGGTGAACTCCAGCAGCCGGCTCGACCAGGCGCCCGAGGCCCGCGGAAGGGCCATGGCCCGCTGGTCGGAGACGAGTTCCTGGGTGATCTTCTCCGGCGCGACGAACATGCCCCGCCCGTGCTCGCGCACGAGCAGCCCGGCGGCCACGAGTTCGTCGACGGCCGCCCGCAGTGTCGGCCGGGAGACGTCGAGGGTCGCGCACAGGGACCGTTCGGAGGCGATGGCGTCGCCGGGGCGCAGCGACTCGATGAGTTCGAGGAGGTAGTCGCGGACGCGCTCCCGCTTGAGGACCGCCCCCGACGCACCGGAAGCCCCCGCCCCGCCCGCCTGCCTGTCACCCTGCCGCGCTGTCACCTGACCACCTTCTCACTGTTGACCACCCGCCGTCACTGGTCAGGTGCAGTGTAACCACTCCGGGAGGACAGCGAGACGATCTCTCGTCGCAAGTCTCCCCAAAACCCGTTCGTACACAAGGGGTTGACGCCCCTATTGGTCTATGCCACCTTCATCGACCAACAAGAGGTCACCTGTCCAGTTCGCCAACTGGTCAGGTGGTCCGGCGCCATTCTCCCAGGGGTGAACTGTGAAGCTCCGCATGCTTGCAGGTGTCTGTGCACTGGTCCTCGCCGGAGGCATCAGTGCCTGTGGCGGCTCCGGCTCGTCCGGCGACTCCGCCGACGGCACCACGACGATCGACGTCTGGCTGATGCGCGACAGCGTGTCGGCCGCGTTCCAGAAGGAGTTCGTCGCCGGCTTCGAGTCCGCGCACCCGGACATCAAGGTGAAGGTGCAGATCCAGGAGTGGGACGGCATCGGCGAGAAGGTCACCGCCGCCCTCGCCAGCAACGACGCCCCGGACGTCATCGAGACGGGCAACACCCAGGTGGCGCAGTTCGCGCAGAGCGGCGGACTGCTCGACCTCAGTGACAAGGTCGACGAACTCGGCGGCGAGGACTGGCTGCGCGGTCTGGCCGAGCCCGGCGCCTACGAGGGCAAGCAGTACGGCATCCCGTACTACGCCGCCAACCGCGTCGTGATCTACCGTACGGACCTGTTCGAGAAGGCGGGCGTCGATCCGGCCGCCGTCAAGACCCGCGACCAGTGGATCACCGCCACCGAGAAGCTCGACAAGGCCGGTACGCAGGGGATCTACCTGCCCGGACAGACCTGGTACGCGCTGGCCGGGTTCATCTGGGACGAGGGCGGCGACCTGGCCACCGAGTCCGGCGGCTCCTGGAAGGGCACCCTCGACACCCCCGAGGCCCTGCGCGGCATGGACTTCTACAAGGAACTCCAGGCGCTCGGCAAGGGCCCCCGCGACTCCGACGAGGCCGAGCCGCCGCAGGCCGAGGTCATGGCCCAGGGCAAGGTCGCCCAGATCATCTCCACGCCCGGCGGCGCCAACGTCGTCATCGAGAGCAACCCCGAACTCAAGGGCAAGCTCGGCTTCTTCCCGATCCCCGGGAAGACGGCGGACCAGCCCGGGTCGGTGTTCATCGGCGGCTCCGACCTGGTCATCCCGGCCGCCTCCGGCAAGCCGGACGCCGCGTTCACCTTCGTCAAGGAACTCACCGGCGACACCTGGCAGCGCAAGCTCGCCCAGGCGATGAGCTACGTCCCGAACAAGACGACCCTGGCCGACGCGGTCTCCTCCGACCCCGGCACCGCGGCGATGGCGGCGGGCGCGGCCGTCGGCCGGGCGACCCCCAACACCCCGGGCTGGGCCGCCGTCGAGGCGAAGAACCCGATCAAGGACTACATGACGGCCGTGCTCACCGGCGCCGACGCCCGCACCGAGGCGGCCAAGGCGTCCGAGTCGATCACCAGCGCCATGAAGTCGGGCTCCTGAAAAGGAAGTCGCGGCCCGACCCCGGAAGGAGAGACGTCGTGTCGACAGTGCGCGAACGCCCGGCGAAGCGGCTCCCGGCCGCCCGGCCGGTGCGGCGGCGGCCCGCCCAGCCGGCCCCCGGCGCCCCTCGCACCCCGGGCCGGGCGTGGCCGTATCTGCTGGTCGCCCCGACCGTGCTGGGGATGCTGTATCTGCTGGTGTATCCCCTCGCGCGCGCCGTGCTGATCTCGTTCCAGGACTTCCGGCTCCGCCAACTCATCCGGGGCGACGCCGAGTTCGTGGGCCTGCGGAACTACCGCACGCTGCTCGCGGACGCCCGCTTCTGGGAGGTCGTGCGCCGCACGTTCCTGTTCATGGCGGTCAACGTCGTCCTGATCATGGTGCTCGCCACCCTGGTCGCCCTGGTGATCGAGCGGCTGGGCCGGGTGGGCCGTACGGCGGTGCTCAGCGCGCTGGTGCTCGCCTGGGCCATGCCGGTGCTCGCCGCCACCACCGTGTTCCAGTGGCTGTTCCACTCGGAGTTCGGGATCGTCAACTGGACGCTGACCAGCCTGGGTTTCGAGTCGTTCGACCGTTATCCGTGGTTCGCGCACGGCCCGGCCGCCTTCACGATCCTCGTCGTCCTGATCGTCTGGCAGTCCGTGCCGTTCGCGGCCGTCACCCTGTACTCGGCGCTGACCACGGTGCCGACGGAGCTGTACGAGTCCGCCCGGCTCGACGGCGCCTCGGCCCCGCGCATCTTCCGCTCGGTGACCTTCCCGACGATCCGGCCGATCTTCATGCTGGTGTTCTCGCTGGAGGTGATCTGGACGTTCAAGGCGTTCGTGCAGATCTGGGTGATGACGAACGGCGGTCCGGGCGACGCCACCACCATCCTGCCGGTGTACGCCGTCCAGACCGCCCTGTCGAGCCAGCGCTACGACCTCGGCTCGGCGGCCTCGATGGTGACCGTCGCGCTGATGGCCGCCGTGCTCGTCCTGTACTTCCGCCAGATGTTCCGCCAGGAGGGCGAGGCCCTGTGAGGTCGGCACGCGTGCGTCTTCGACGCCTTCCCCTGCACATCGCGGCGGGGCTGACGATCGCCGTCTGTCTCTTCCCCGTCTACTGGATGGTCGCCACCGCGTTCAAGCCCAACCGGGACATCCAGTCCGACACGCCTCAACTGCTGCCGCAGACCTGGACGTTGGACCACTTCCGCACCGCGGTCCACGCCGACGGGTTCGGGCTGTTCTGGCGCAACAGCATCCTCGTCACCCTCGGCGCGGTCCTGCTCGCGCTGGTGGTGGCGCTCGGCGCCGCCTTCGCCGTCGCACGGATGCGGTGGCGCGGCCGGCGGCAGTTCGTCCTCATGGTGTTCATCGCGCAGATGGCGCCCTGGGAGGCCCTGATCATCCCGGTCTACATCATCTCCCGCGACACCGGCATGCTCGACCGGCTGCCGACGCTCACGCTGATCTACTTCATGATGACGCTGCCGTTCACCATCGTGGTGCTGCGCGGTTTCATCGCCGCCATCCCGCCCGAACTGGAGGAGGCGGCGCAGGTCGACGGCTGCACCCGGGGCGGCGCCTTCCGGCACATCGCGTTCCCGCTGCTCGCCCCCGGTCTGATGGCCACCTCGCTGTTCGGCTACATCACGGCCTGGAACGAGTTCACCTACGCCAACTTCCTGATCATCAAGCATCAGGACAGCCGCACGCTGCCGGTCTGGCTCTCCTCGTTCCAGAACGTCTTCGGCACCGACTGGGGCGCCACCATGGCCGCCTCCACCCTCTTCGCCCTGCCGGCCCTGGCCGTGTTCCTGCTGCTCCAGCGCCATGTGACCTCCGGCTTCGCCGCCGGTGCCGTCAAGGGCTGACCGACCGGCCCCGCACGCCGACCCCTCCGGGAGACCTCTGTGCCCGCACCCCCACCGGACGCCACCCTGCTGCCCCGGCCCACCAAGTCCCGTGCCCGACAAGGAACGTTCACCTTCTCCCCCACCACCTCCCTGCGCGTCACCGAAGGAGCCGAACCGGCCGCGGAGCTGCTGCGCACGCTGCTGGCCCCCGCCACGGGACTGCCGCTGAGCCCCGCCGCGGACGGGACCGTCGTCCTCGCCCTGGACCCCGGTCTGACGGGCCTCGGCGACGAGGGCTACGGCCTCACCGTCGGCCCCCGCTCCGTGCTGCTGCGCGCCGCCCGGCTCACCGGACTGCTGCGTGGGGTGCAGACCCTCCGTCAGCTCCTGCCCGTACGGGCGCTGGCGGGGACACCGCAGCGCGGGGTGCGCTGGACCCTGCCCTGCGTCGAGATCACCGACGTCCCCCGGCATCCCTGGCGCGGCGCGATGCTCGACGTGGCCCGGCACTTCCAGCCGGCCGCCTATCTGCGCCGCTATGTCGACCTGCTCGCCCTCCACAAGATCAATGTGTTCCATCTGCATCTGACCGACGACCAGGGCTGGCGGATGCCGGTCGCGGCCTACCCCAAGCTCACCGAGATCGGCGGCCACCGCGCACAGTCCCTGGTCGGGGCGACGGGCGACACCTTCGACGGCGTCCCGCACGGCGGCGCCTACACCCGCGCCGAACTGGCGGGCCTGGTCGCGTACGCGGCCGCGCGCGGGGTGACGGTCATGCCGGAGATCGAGATGCCCGGCCATGTCCGGGCCGCCCTGGCCGCCTATCCGCATCTGGGCAACGATCCCGGCCGGACGCTGGACGTCTGGACCAGGTGGGGGGTGTGCGACACGGTCCTCGGCGTGCACGACGAGGTCCTCGACTTCTGCCGCACCGTCCTGGAGGAGGTCATGGACGTCTTCCCGTCGCCGTACGTCCATGTCGGCGGGGACGAGTGCCCGCGCACGGAGTGGGAGCGCAGTCCCGTCGCACAGGCCCGGGTCGCGTCCGAGGGGCTGGGCGGGACCGCCGGACTGCACCGCTGGTTCCTCGGCCGGATCGGGGAGGTCCTCGTGCGTGCCGGGCGGCGGCCGGTCGGCTGGGCCGAGACCGGCACCGAACTGCCCGCCGGCTTCACGGTGATGGCCTGGCGCGATCCCGCGCACGCCCTCGCCGCCGCCGGCCGCGGACACGACGTCGTCAACGCCCACTACCGGGCCACCTACCTGGACTATCCGCAGCGCGACGACCCCGGTGAGCCGCCGGGCCAGCCGGGTGCCGTGGTCGGCCTGCGGGACGTCCACGGCCACGATCCGGTGCCCGAGGGCGCGGACCCGTACGCCGCCGCGCGGGTGCTGGGCACGCAGGCGCAGCTCTGGACGGAGTTCGCCGCGACGCCCGAGCGCCTGGAGCACCTCACCTTTCCCCGGCTGTGCGCCCTCGCGGACCGCGGCTGGAGCGGGCCCACCGCATGGGACGACTTCCGGTCCCGCCTCGACCGGCACACCCCGCGGCTCGACGCGCTGGGAGTGGGCCGCCGTCCCTGAGATCCGACGGCCCCCTCCCCGCCCGGCACCGCGACAACCCCACATGAGAGGAATCAGCATGACGTCACGAACCCGTCCGGGCAGGCCACGCGCCAGTGTGGCCGCGGCCGTCGCCGTGGTCCTCGGCGCGGCCGGCCTCGCCGCCCTGCCCGTCACCGCCGGAGCGGCCGCCGCCGATGTGGCCGTCCAGTACCGGACCAGTGCCACGGGCGCCACGGCGGACCAGTCCGAGCCCTGGCTGAAGGTCAGGAACACCGGCGACGGAGCCGTCCAGCTCAGCACCGTCAAGGTCCGCTACTACTTCAAGGCCGACGGCGCCGGCACCGCCTACCGGTTCGCCTGTTCCTGGGCGGTCAAGGGCTGCGGCAACATCACCGGCACCTTCGGCACCCTCGCCCACCCCACCGCGACCGCCGACCGTTACCTGGAGATCGGCTTCACGCCGGGGGCGGGCAGTCTCGCGCCCGGCGCCGACACCGGGGACATGCAACTGCGCTTCCACCGCGCCGACTGGCAGGTCCTGCGGCAGAGCGACGACTACTCGTTCGGGCCGACGCAGACGACGTACGCCGACTGGTCGAAGGTGACCGCGCAGTTGTCCGGCAGCACGGTGTGGGGCACCGCCCCCGAGGGCAACGGCCCGACGGACCCGCCCACCGATCCGCCGACCGACCCGCCCACCGGCGGACAGACCCTGTTCGACGACTTCACCTACACCACCTCCAGCGACCCGAGGATCGCCGCCAACGGCTGGAGCGTCCGCGCGAACGCGGGCGGCCCCGGCGTGCCCGGCGCCACCTGGGCCCCCGAGAACGTCACCTTCGCCACCTCGGCGGGCAACTCCGTGATGAACCTGCGGACCTCGACCGCGGGCACGGCGGCGAGCACCAAGCAGACCGAAATCCTCACCCAGGCCACGAAGTTCAAGAACGGCACCTACGCGGCCCGGGTCAAGTTCTCCGACGCGCCGGTGTCCGGGCCCGACGGCGACCACCTGGTGCAGACGTTCTTCACCATCAACGACCTCAAGGCCCCGATGGCCGACGACTACGCCGAGTACGACTTCGAGTATCTGCCCAACGGCGGCTGGGGCGAGCCCTCCAACATCCTCTACACGACGTCCTGGGAGACCTACAACCCGGACCCGTGGCAGGCCGTCAACCAGCACACCGAGTCCCGCCAGAGCTACGCCGGCTGGCACGACCTGGTCGTCACCATCGACAACAGCGCCATCACCTACTACGTCGACGGGCAGCACTTCGGCACCCACGACGCGGCCTATCTGCCCGAGCGGCCCATGTCGATCAACTTCAACCACTGGCTGATCGACCTGGCCGGGCAGAGCTCCACCACCGCCCGCTCCTACGACCAGCAGGTCGACTACGTGCTCCACGTCAAGGACCAGGTGCTGACCCCGGCCCAGGTCACCGCCAAGGTCAACGCCTACCGGGCCGCCGGGACCGCGTTCGAGGACACCGTGCCCGCCAACTAGCCCACAGCGCGAAGGACTTACGGCGCTCCCCGGCCCGCGGGGAGCGCCGCCCGCAGTTCCCGTACCAGCGCGCGGACGACGGCCGAGCCGGCCAGTTCGGAGGTGGTGACATAGCCGACCCGGCGGGTCGGACGGCCGGGCCCGAGGTCGGTGATCTGTACCGAGTCGGGCGCTCCGGTCAGGGAGAGGGCCGGCATGATCGCCATGCCGTGGCCGCCGCTCACCAGGGAGAGCACCGCCCCGTCGTCCTCGGCCTCGATGGTGGCCTTCGGGATCCAGTCCTGGGCGGCCCACCAGTCGCGGGTGTACGAGCCGCAGTTCTCCACCCAGTCGACCAGCGGCAGCGAGCGCGGGGCGGGGTGCCCCGGCGCGTGCACGAGGGAGTACGGCTCGTCGAGGAGCCCGTGCGCCACCAGTCCCGGCGGCAGCGGCGCCGAACCGCCCAGGGTGGCGACGGCCAGGTCGGCCCTGCCGTCGGCCACCTCGCCCGCGGTGCCCCGGCCCACCTCGCGGACGACCCGCACCCGCGGCTCGATACCGGGGTGCCGGTCGCGCAGCCGCCGCAGGACGGGAGGCAGCAGATGGAGGGCGGCGCTGCGGAACGCCGCGATGCGCACCACCCCCTCCGCCGCGTCGGGCCGGGCCGCGCCGCGCGCCTCGGCGGCCAGCACGTCAAGGAGCCGCAGCACCCGGCGGGCGTGGGTGACGGCCCGCTCCCCGGCCGGTGTGGTGCGGGCGCCGCCGCGGCCTCGGTCGAAGAGGACGGCGCCGATCTTGCGCTCGCTGCCGCGCACCGAGTGGGAGACCGCGGACTGGGTCAGACCGAGGGCGCCGGCCGCCGCCGAGAAGCCGCCGGTGTCGGCGACGGCCACCAGGACCCGCAGCTCCCGCGGGGCGAGATCGGAGTCGGTCGTGCGGGCCACGGGGCGCTCACCTCGGTGTATGAGTACGGCTCATGAAACGGCGGGTCGCATGAACCCAACCGGCTGCCGGGGCCGGGCATTCCCGTCCTACGGTCCCGGCATGAACGACATCGCGCTCACCGTGCAGCAGACCGCCCGCCCCCACGGCTTCCCCACCAGCGGCGACTTCGCCTTCGTCGAGTCCCCGCTGCCCGAACCCGCGCCCGGCAGCGCGCTCGTGGAGAACCTCTACTGGTCCGTCGACCCCTACCACCGCGAGATGATGGACGACGTGCCCGGCGGCTTCGCGCTCGGCGCGCCCCTGGAGGGCCGGACCCTCGGGCGGGTGGTCGCCTCGCGCACGCCCGGGCTGCGCGAGGGCGAGATCGTGTTCCACCGGCGGGGCTGGCGCACCCACTCGGTGGTCACTCCGGAGGAGAGCCGGACACTGCCCCGGTTCGACGGGGTGCCCCTGACCGCACACTTGAGCGTCCTCGGCGGCACCGGCCTGACCGCCTATGTGGGGCTGACCCGGATCGCCCGGCTCCGGGAGGGCGACGACCTCTTCGTGTCGGCCGCGGCGGGCGGTGTCGGTACGGCGACGGGCCGGTTCGCCCGGCTGCTGGGCGCCGGACGGCTGGTGGGCAGCGCGGGTTCGGCGGCCAAGGCACGGTATCTGACGCGGGAGGTGGGCTACGACGCCGTCTTCGACCACCATGCCGGACCGGCCGCCGCGTTGCTCGCCGAGGTCGCGCCGGACGGGTTCGACGTGTTCGTGGACAACGTGGGCGGTGAGCAACTGGCGGCGGCGGTGGGCGCGTTGCGGGAGTTCGGACGGATCGTCCGGGTCGGCACGATCAGCCAGT
Organism: Streptomyces sp. CAI-85; assembly: GCF_013363615.1. Taxonomy (NCBI): domain Bacteria; kingdom Bacillati; phylum Actinomycetota; class Actinomycetes; order Kitasatosporales; family Streptomycetaceae; genus Streptomyces; species Streptomyces sp. CAI-85. The sequence goes on from NZ_JAANNX010000001.1 coordinate 245,084, forward strand.
ACAACACCCCGGACGCGCCGCCGCCGCGCTTCGACCATGCGGACATCGTGGAGAAGAGCATCCGCATGGAGGGCTTCCTGGTCAGCAACTACCGTGACGTGCAGGAGGAGTTGGAGGCGTTCGCGGTGCCGCACCTCCGGAGCGGCCGGCTCGCTCTCGATGAGACGGTGGTGGACGGCTTCGAGCACATCGTGGACGCGTTCCTGGGGATGCTGCGCGGCGAGAACCTGGGCAAGATCATCGTTCGGGACGCCTCTCAGACCCCCGCCTGACCGGGCGCGGCCGTGCCGAACAGCTCCGCCGCGTTGTCGTGGCACACCGCGCGCAGCCAGTCGGCCCCGAGGTCCAGCCGTTCCAGCGCGTGGAGCTGATGCGCGTACGGATAGGGGATGTTGGGGAAGTCGGTGCCGAGGAGGACCCGGTCGCCCAGGTCGGCCAGGCGGGGCAGGGCCGTGCGCGGGAACGGCATGAAGGACTCGGTGAAGTCGGTGAACGCCATCGTGGTGTCCAGCCGCACCTCCCGGTACCGCTCGGCGAGGCCGAAGAACTCCTCGAACTCGGGCATCCCCATGTGCGCGACGATCAGCCGCAGCCGGGGGTGCCGGGCCAGCACCCGGGCGATCGGCTCGGGCCCGGTGTGCTTGCCGGGGGCGGGTCCCGAGCCGCAGTGGATCACCACGGGCACCCCGGCCTCGGCGAGCAACCCCCAGGCGGGCAGCAGGAGTTCGTCGGCAGGGTCGTACGCCCCCACCTGCACATGGGCCTTGAAGACGCGCGCCCCGGCCTCGACGGCCTCCCGGACGTACGCCTCGACGCCCGGTTCGGGGTACAGGGTGGCGGTGTGCAGGCAGTCGGGGGTGCGGCGGGCGAAGTCGACCGCCCAGCCGTTGAGCCAGCGGGCCATGCCGGGCTTGTGCGGGTAGAGCATGGCGGTGAAGGCCCGTACGCCGAACCGCCGCAGCAGGTCCGCGCGTTCCGCCTCCTCCTGCCGGTAGGTGATCGGCCACTCCAGCCCGCCGGTCATCGGCCCGAGCGCGTCGAAGTACTCCCACACCTTGCTGTGGACGCGCTCGGGCATGAAGTGCGTGTGGACGTCGATCAGCCCGGGCAGCCCGAGCCGCTCCCAGAATCGACGGACCTCCTCGATCTCGTCGGTCTTGTCGCCGGGGATGTCGGCGCGGGCCGTGTGGTGATCGTTCATGCCGCCCACGATCGGTCAGGACCGGGCCCCGGGTCCACTCCCCTGCGTCAGGGATCCCTCCCGGAGCGTCAGCGTCCCCTCCCGGACGGAACCTCGGACACATGTTCGCCGTCAAGCAGTGCGAACGGTGCGAGCGGACGAACGGCATGGGGTGGCACGCGGTGGACAGGCGGATCATGGGGGCGGCGCTGGCCGGTCTCCTGCTGGTGACGGGGCTGGCGACGGGGTGCGGGACCGGGCGCGCGGCGGACTCCCCCACCTCCTCCCCGCGCCCCTCCGCGCCGGAGGCCCGGCCGTCCCGCACCGAGGCGGGCGCGCGGACCGGCACCGAGGCGGCCTACCGCAAGTGGGGGATCGAGCCGCTGGCGGCGCCCCCGGCCCCGCCGGCCGACAAGCCCGCGAGCCCGGGGACGGCGGGCGGAACGGGCGGGACGAGCGGTACGGGCGACGGCGGGGTGCCGGTGATCAGCGACATACCCACCGAGGAGAAGATCGTCTTCCTCACCTTCGACGACGGCGCCGAGAAGGACCCGGAGTTCGTGACGATGATGCGCGAGCTGAAGATCCCCTTCACGACGTTCCTCACGGACTCCGCCATCAGCTCCGACTACGGCTACTTCGAGAAGCTCCAGGACCTCGGCGCCGGCGTCCAGAACCACACGCTGACCCACCCCAATCTGCGCACCCTGGGCGCGGCCGCCCAGAAGCAGGAGATCTGCGGCCAGCAGGAGAAGCTGAGGAACCGGTACGGCACCGCGCCCCGGCTGCTGCGCCCGCCCTACGGCAACTGGAACGAGGACACCCGGACCGCCGCGGCGTCCTGCGGTATCGAGGCGATCGTCCTGTGGCGCGAGTCCATGCAGATCAAGAACATGCAGTACCAGCGCGGCGACAAGAAGCTCCACCCCGGTGACATCATCCTGGCCCACTTCCGGGGACCGTCCGAGCTGAAGGGCACGACGATGACCGAGATGACGGCGAACATGCTGCGCCGCATCCAGGAGCAGGGCTTCACCGTGGCCCGCCTGGAGGACTACCTGTGACACCGGCCGGGTAGCGGACCGGGCGGCGCCCGACTTTGATGGGCCCATGAGGATCCATCTGTCGAGCGTCTTCGTCGACGACCAGGAGAAGGCCCTGCGTTTCTACACCGATGTGCTGGGCTTCGTGAAGAAGCACGACGTCCCGCTGGGCGTGGACCGGTGGCTGACCGTGGTGTCCCCGGAGGACCCCGACGGCACCGAACTGCTGCTCGAACCCGCAGGCCATCCCGCCGTACGGCCGTACACGACGGCGCTGGTCGCGGACGGCATCCCGGCCACCTCCTTCGCCGTGGACGACGTCCCGGCGGAGTTCGACCGGCTGCGCGGCCTCGGGGTGCGCTTCACCCAGGAGCCGGTGGAGGCGGGCCCGGTGACCACCGCCGTCCTGGACGACACCTGCGGCAACCTGATCCAGATCGTGCAGGTCAAGTAGAGCGGCCCGCCGCCCGGCGGGCGAGGACCAGGGCCAGGGTGAGCCGCAGCGGCGGCGGCACGAGGGCCGTCAGGACGCGTACGGCGCGGGCGAACCGGCGCAGGGCGCGCTCCTGCCGCGGGCTCCAGCTCAGGTGCAGCCGCTCACGCAGGACGGGCGGCAGGGTGCCGACGGTCACCAACAAGGCGTAGTGCGCGACGAGTCGGGCGACCGGGGTCCAGAGCGGGTCGGGCAGACGGTTGAACGGCTTGGCCGGGTGGGCGAGTTCGGCGAGGACGTCCCGCACCGACGCGTTGTACTCCAGGCGGTGGGTGACCATGTCGTCGTAGTAGGCGAGGAACGACGGCCAGTCCGGGGGCAGTTGACGCTCCTTCAGGCCCCACACGCGGCCCACGTCCCGCATCCCCCGGTAGTACTCCTCCAGTTCGCCCTCCGACATGCCCCTGCCGAACACGGTCAGCGCGTCCACGGGACCCTTGACCAGGGTGGCGTGGACCCAGTGGTACGCCTCGGGGTCGAGCGCGCGGTACGGGCGGCCCGCCGCGTCGGTGCCCTTCATCCCGGCGTGCATCCGGCGCAGTCGGCGCGCCTCGGCGGTGGCCGCCTCCTGACCGCCGTAGACGACGGTGGTGAGCGAGAGCAGGGTGCGGATCAGGCGGGGCCAGGGTTCGGCGCGGAAGTTGCTGTGGTCGGCGACCCCGGCGCCGACGACGGGGTGCGCGACCTGGAGCAGCAGGAGCTGCGGGGCCATGAGCGTGCCGCGGATGTCACCGAAGCGGCGCCAGACCACCTCGCCCCTGCGGGGCGCCCGGATCCGCGCGCTGTTCTCGGCCCGTTCGGCGGGCGGTGCGGCCGGCGGGTCCGACGGGCGCGACATGCCGGTCATCACGCCTCCGTCCTCGTCGTCATCCGGTGCAGGGCCCGCTCTCCGGGAGGTGTTCCTCGGCCCACTTGCCCAGTTCCCTGAGGGCGGGTTCCAGCGCGGCGCCGGACGGGGTCAGCCGGTAGGACACCCGCAGCGGGGGCCCTTCGTCGACCTCACGGACGACCAGACCTGCGGCGCCCAGTTCGGTGAGCCGGTCGGACAGCATGCGCTCGCTGATGCCGGGCACGGCCCTGCACAGGTCGGCGAAGTGGGCGGGCTGTTCCACGAGCACGGCGACGATCGGCCCGGTCCAGCGCTTCCCGAGCAACTGGAAGACGCGGGTGATGCCTCCGTCGACCTGCCTGCATGCCGCTTCGTCGTGCCTCTGCTCCACCGCCATGGCCCCAGGATACTGCCCCTGACGTAGGGAGGTGAGAAAAAGTAAGTCCATGTGCTATCTATAGCTGAGTACGAATGGTCAGTGGGTCGTGCCGGTCCGGCGCACCCGCCGCACCTCGCCCCTTCGCGTCCTGTTGGAGATCACATGGCCACCCTTCTGCACATCGACTCGTCCGTGTTCCCCACGTCCGCGTCCTCCTCCCGCGCCGTGGCCGAGGCGTTCCGCTCGGCCTGGGCGGAGCAGCACCCGGACGGCACGGTGATCCACCGCGACCTCTCCGCCGCACCCGTCCCGCACCTCACCGCCGACGCCCACACCGCGGGACTGTCCGATCCGTCCGGGCACACGCCCGGGCAGGCCGCGGCCTTCGCCGAACGGCTGACGCTGATCGAGGAGCTGGAGCGGGCCGACGCCGTGCTGATCGGCGCCCCGATGTACAACTTCGCGATCCCGTCCACCCTGAAGGCGTGGCTGGACAACGTGATCCTCTTCGGCCGCACGGCGGGCGAGACGCCCACGGCCAAGGGCACCCCGGTCACGGTCATCGCCAGCCGGGGCGGCTCCTACGAGCCGGGCACGCCGCGGGAGTCGTACGAATACGTGCGCACCTACCTGACGACGGTCTTCGCCGACACCCTCGCCATGGACCTGGAGTTCATCGTCCCGGAACTCACCATGGCCCCGCACAACCCGGCCATGTCCGAGCTGGTCCCCCTCTACGAGGCGTCGCGCGAGCGGGCCCTGACGGCGGCGGCCGCCAAGGCGAAGGAACTGGCGGACCGACTGGCCGCGTAGCCCTGCCGACCCACCCAGGCAACGTGGTCCTGCCGAAGGACAGCCGGCAGGACCACGCCCACACCACCCTAGGGTCCGTCCCACACCGAGGACAGCTCCAGGTGGGCCAGGTCGCCCGGTGGGGGTGTCGTCACCGACCACAGGGGGGCGGAGGTGCCGTCGGCGACGGCGGCCGGGGCGTCGGTGAGGTTCATGCGGCGGCGCAGACGGCCGTAGAAGTCCATCGGTCCGAGGCGGACCGCGCGCAGCCGGCGCGGGGAGGCGTACACGGCGATCCACTCCCCCGGCCGGATCACCCCGCGCACCTGCCCGTCGACGCTGACGGCCGCCGATCCGGAGCGTTCGAGCAGCCGCAGCCCGACCGGTTCGTCCGGCGCGGCCACGACCGAGCGGTTGAACGCCATGTGCGGCGCGACCGGCGTGAAGATCAGCGCGTCGGCCCGCGGTGACACCACCGGGCCGCCCGCAGCGAAGCTGTACGCGGTCGATCCCGTCGGGGTGGCCACGAGCAGCGCATCGGCGGAGTAGGCGGCCAGCAGCCGTCCCGCGAGATACACGCCGACGGACACCTGACGGTCCCGGGAGATCTTCTCCAGGACGACGTCGTTCAGCGCGGCCACCTGGAGCGCGACGCCCCATTCCGCGTCGGCCTCGCAGTCGTCGCGGACCTGCGGCGGCGGTGGCACGGGGCCGCGGCCGTACTCCAGCAACGCGCCCATGTCCGGCGGCATTTCGAGGCGGCGCGAGGCACGCATCGTCAGCAGCATGCGGCTGTCGACCGTCATCCGGCCCTCGTGCACGGCGTCCAGCGCGGACCGCACCGCGTCCGCCGGCACCTCGGTCAGGAAGCCGACCCGGCCCAGGTTCACGCCCAGCACCAGCGCGTCGTCCACCGCGGCCAGCCGGGCCCCGCGCAGGAACGTGCCGTCCCCGCCCAGGGTGACGATCAGATCGGGGTCGCCGGCCTCGGCCATCTCCTCGCGGGCGCTGTGCCGTCCGCTGCCCCACACGTCGATCTCCGCGCACGCCACCCCGTGGTCGGCGCACCACCCGCGCACCACCTCGGCGGCGGCCCGCGCCTCGGCGCGCCCTCCGTGCACGACCAGACCGACACGTTGCACCGCCACGAGCACTCCCCACGACCGGACCGACCGGCCGCCATCGTCACAGCGCGGGACGCCCGGCGGGCGGACGCCACGCCGGGCCGGTGGTCCCGCCGACGGTCAGCGAGCGGTCGTCAGCCGGTTTCGGTGAGGCACGCCGGCCAGCCCCGGGCGAGCAGGCCGAGGACGACGTCCAGCGTGCGGCGGGCGTCCGGCTCGGTGCGGGCCAGGTCGGGGATCTGGAGGACGTAGCGGGCGAGCAGCCGGGCGGTGAGGTCGTCGGCGGGCAGCCCGGCCTCCTCGGTCACGGCGGCGGCGAGGTCGTCCTCGGCGACGGTCCAGGTGCGGAGGGCGTGGTCCGCGAGGTCGGGGGTGGCCCGGACCAGCTCCAGGGTCCGCCGGACGTCCGGGTCGGGGTTCCGTTCGAACGGGCCCCGGGACGCCATGTGGTCGTGCAGGGCCCGCAGCACACCGTGTCCGACGGGGCGCTCCCGCACCGCGCGGACGAGGGCGGCGACATGGTCGGCCCGGCCGCCGGGGAAGACCAGGCTGGCCTTGCCGTCGGGGAAGTAGGAGAACAGGGTCGCGAGGGAGACTCCGGCGGCGTCGGCCACCTCGCGGACACCCACGGCGTCGTACCCGTGCTGTTCGAACAGATCCAGTGCGGCCCGGTTGATGGCCGCCCGGGTCTCCGCCTTCTTGCGTTCCCGCAGTCCCGGCGGGCGGGCGGGGGACGCGGCCTCCGCGGGCGGCGCCTCGCGCGGCGGTCTGCGGAGTTCGGGGGCGGGCCAGCCGTCGGCGAGCAGGGTCACCGCGGCGTCGAGGGTGCGGCGCGGGTCGACGTCCTGTCCGGGCCGGGCGCGGTCCAGGAGGAAACGGGCCAGGGCCCGGCCGGCGACGGCGGCGCCCGGCGCGTCGGGGCCCGCCTCGGCGATCGCCCGGCCCAGCTCCTCCTCGTTCCGCAGCCACATCCGGCGGGCGTGGTCGGCCAGGGCGGGGGTGCCGGACACGAGCCGCTGGAACTCCGCGTGCCGGGGGTCGCCGGACGCCGCCTCGATCCGTTCGAGCAGCCAGGACCTGAGCGCCTCCAGGACCGGCGTCCCCTCGGGCCGGTCGCGCACGGCGCCCGTCAGGCTCGCCTGGAGGTCGTCCTCGATGTCGAAGACGAGGGACTCCTTGGTCGGGAAGTGCTTGAACAGACCGCTCATCGACACATCGGCGGCCTCGGCCACGTCCTTGACCGTCACCCGGTCGTAGCCGCGCTCCAGGAACAGCCCGAGGGCGGCCTCCGCGATCGCCTGCCTGGTCGCGGCCTTCTTCCGCGCCCTGCGCCCCACTGCCGCCTCGGTCACCCCGGTCACGTCGGTCATGTCCGCGAGTCTACCGAACCGGACAGAACGACTTCGAAAGTGAAGCTGTTATGGTTTTAGAGCGACTGCACGAATGAACCCGTCTCGGTTTCCGGGCGGGTGGACCCGCAGAGGAGAACGACCATGACCACGCACCCCCACCACCCCATCGCGATCATCGGCGCCGGACTGGGCGGTCTGACCCTGGCCCGCGTCCTGCACACCCGCGGCATCGAGGCGGCCGTGTTCGACCTGGAAGCCGGGCGGCACGTCCGCACCCAGGGCGGCATGCTCGACATCCACGAGGACTCCGGGCAGACCGCGCTCCGCGCCGCCGGCCTGTACGAGCCGTTCCGGGCGCTCGTCCACCCCGGCGGCGAGGCGATGCGGCTCCTCGACCGGGACGCCGCGGTCGTCCTGGAGCGCGGGGACGACGGCGACGGCGGCCGTCCCGAGGTCGACCGCGGACACCTGCGCGACCTCCTGCTGGACTCCCTCCCCGACGGCACGGTCCGCTGGTCCCGCAAGGTGACCGGCGCCCGCGCCCTGGGCGACGGCCGGCACGAGGTGACCTTCGACGACGGCACCGCCGTCACCACCGGTCTGCTGATCGGCGCCGACGGCGCCTGGTCCCGGATCCGCCCCCTGGTGTCCGCCGCGGACCCCGCCTACACCGGGATCAGCTTCGTCGAGCTGGACCTGCTGGACGCCGACACCCGGCACCCCGACAGCGCCGACCTGATCGGCGGCGGCTTCTTCATCGCCCTGCACGACGGGAAGGGCTTCCTCGCGCACCGCGAGACCGACGGCAGCCTGCACGTCTACGCCGCCCACCGCGCCGACGAGGACTGGCTGGACGGCATCGACTTCACCGTGGCCGACGGGGAGACCCCGCTCGCCAAGCAGGCGCTGCTCGACTCCTTCGCCGACTGGAGCCCCCGCTTCCGGACCCTGATCGCCGACGCCGACGGCCCCCTCGTACCGCGCCGTATCCACGCGCTGCCCGTCGGCCACCACTGGGACCGGGTCCCCGGCGTCACCCTGCTCGGCGACGCCGCGCACCTGATGTCACCCTTCGCGGGCGAGGGCGCCAACCTGGCCATGCTCGACGGCGCCCTCCTGGGCCTGGCCCTGGCCGACCACCCCGACGACACCGAGGCCGCGCTGACCGCCTACGAGAAGGAACTCTTCCCCCGCGGCGAAGCCTCGGCGACCGAGTCGGCGACCTGGCTCACCCAGATGTTCGGCCCCGACCCGATGGCGGGCCTGGTCGAGCAGTTCACGGCGCACGAGCGGGGCTGACGGCATGCGCGCCGCCCGGACAGGGCACAGGCTGGTGGCATGGCTACCCCGTACACAGTCGTGGTCTATCCGCCGGCGGCGGACGGCGGCCGCCGGGTGCGGTCCGGCGCGCACTTCCTGGGCATGGCGTACGGCCTGCTGGACATCGCCGAGTTCCTGCGCGACGCCGGTGTGGACGACGCGGACGAGACGTACGTCGAGACGTCCCCCCGCATCGAATGGCGAGGGGGCGGCCCGAAGGCGTGGGACGCCGAGCAGACCCCGGGCTGAGCGCGGGGCCGCCGGCTACAGCAGGCGCAGCACCCCGACCACCTTGCCCAGGATCTGCGCGCCGTCGCCGGGGATCGGGGCGTAGGCCGGGTTGCGGGGCATCAGCCAGACCTGGCCGTCCTGGCGGCGCAGGACCTTGACCGTCGCCTCGTCCTCCAGGAGGGCGGCGACGATGTCGCCGTGGTCGGCGCTGTCCTGGCGGCGGACGGTCACGATGTCGCCGTCGCAGATCGACGCCTCGATCATGGAGTCGCCGGAGACCGTCAGGGCGAACAGCTCGCCCTCGCCGACCACCTGGCGGGGCAGGCAGTAGACGTCCTCGATCATCTCCTCGGCGAGCAGCGGCGCGCCCGCCGCGATCCGGCCGACGAGCGGGACGTCGATCCGGGTGTCGTCCCGGTCCGCCAGGTCGGGTGCCCAGGAGGGCCGTACGCGGTAGGCGCGCGGGGTGTGCGGGTCGCGGTAGAGGACGCCCTTGCGTTCCAGGGCCGTCAACTGGTGGGCCACCGAGGAGGTGCTGGCGAGCCGGACGGCCTGGCCGATCTCCCGCATGGACGGCGGGTAGCCCTGCCGCTCGACGGTCTCCGTGATGAAGCGGACGATGGCGGACTGCCGCTGCGTCAGCTCGCCCCGCGGGGACTGGGGGCCCGGGGGGCGGCCCCTGAGGGCGGGCACGGTGTTCTCCATCCTGGCACCTCCGTACAAGATCGTCGGAACGACCTTAACCCGCCACCCGCCATAAATGGAACATCCTGTCGAATCAGGAGCCCCCCGGCCGTTCGTCAGCCGTCGCCTTCGAGGTCCCCCTCCGTCTCCAGGAACACCCGCCGCAGCTCCTCGAGGACCGCCGGATCCGGCTTCGCCCACATACCGCGCGACTCGGCCTCCAGGAGACGCTCGGCGATGCCGTGCAGCGCCCAGGGGTTGGCCTGCTGGAGGAACTCGCGGTTGGCCGGGTCCAGGACGTACGTCTCGGTGAGCTTGTCGTACATCCAGTCGGCGACCACGCCGGTCGTGGCGTCGTAGCCGAACAAGTAGTCCACGGTCGCGGCGAGTTCGAAGGCGCCCTTGTAGCCGTGGCGGCGCATCGCCTCGATCCACTTCGGGTTGACGACCCGGGCGCGGAAGACGCGGGAGGTCTCCTCGACCAGCGTGCGGGTGCGGACCGTCTCGGGGCGGGTGGAGTCGCCGATGTACGCCTCGGGCGCCGTGCCGCGCAGCGCGCGGACGGTGGCCACCATGCCGCCGTGGTACTGGAAGTAGTCGTCGGAGTCGGCGATGTCGTGCTCACGGGTGTCCGTGTTCTTGGCGGCCACCGCGATCCGCTTGTACGCCGTCTCCATCTCGTCGCGCGCCGGACGCCCGTCGAGTTCACGGCCGTAGGCGTAGCCGCCCCAGACCGTGTAGACCTCGGCGAGGTCGGCGTCGGTGCGCCAGTCGCGGGAGTCGATGAGCTGGAGCAGCCCGGCGCCGTACGTGCCGGGGCGGGAGCCGAAGATCCGGGTGGTGGCGCGGCGTTCGTCACCGTGCTCCGCCAGGTCCGCCTGCACATGGGCGCGGACGTGGTTGGCCTCGGCCGGCTCGTCCAGCGACGCGGCGAGGCGTACGGCGTCGTCGAGGAGGCCGACCGTGTGCGGGAAGGCGTCGCGGAAGAAGCCCGAGATGCGCAGGGTCACGTCGATGCGGGGGCGGCCCAACTCCTCGTGCGGGACGGCTTCGAGGCCGGTGACACGGCGGGAGGCGTCGTCCCAGACGGGGCGGACGCCGAGCAGGGCGAGGGCCTCGGCGACGTCGTCGCCCGCGGTGCGCATGGCGCTGGTGCCCCACAGCGACAGACCGACGGAGGTGGGCCATTCACCGTTGTCGGTGCGGTAGCGCTCCAGGAGGGAGTCGGCGAGGGCCTGGCCGGTCTCCCAGGCGAGGCGCGAGGGCACGGCCTTGGGGTCGACGGAGTAGAAGTTGCGGCCGGTCGGCAGGACGTTGACCAGTCCGCGCAGCGGGGAGCCGGAGGGGCCGGCCGGGACGAACCCGCCGTTCAGGGCGTGCAGGGTGTGCTGGAGTTCGGCGGTGGTGGCGGCGAGCCGCGGGACGACCTCGCGGGCGGCGAACTCCAGGACGGCGGCGACCTGTTCGCCGTGCTCGTCGGGCACGGCGTCGGGGTCCCAGCCGAGTTCCTCCATCCGCTCGACCAGGGCGCGGGCCTTGGCCTCCGCCTCGTCGGCGGTGGTGCGGGTGGCCGCGGACTCGTCCAGACCGAGCGCCTCGCGCAGTCCGGGCAGGGCGGTGGTGCCGCCCCACATCTGGCGGGCGCGCAGGATCGCCAGGACGAGGTTGACGCGGTCGGCGCCGGCCGGCGGATTGCCGAGCACATGCAGGCCGTCGCGGATCTGGGCGTCCTTGACCTCGCAGAGCCAGCCGTCGACATGCAGGAGGAAGTCGTCGAAGCCGTCGTCGTCGGGGCGGTCGTCCAGGCCGAGGTCGTGGTCGAGCCGGGCGGCCTGGATGAGGGTCCAGATCTGGGCGCGGATCGCGGGCAGCTTCGCCGGGTCCATGGCGGAGATCTGCGCGTACTCGTCGAGGAGTTGCTCCAGCCGCGCGATGTCGCCGTAGGAGTCGGCGCGGGCCATCGGCGGCACCAGGTGGTCCACGAGGGTGGCGTGGACGCGGCGCTTGGCCTGGGTGCCCTCACCGGGGTCGTTGACCAGGAACGGGTAGATCAGCGGCAGGTCGCCGAGGGCGGCGTCGGGGCCGCAGGCGGCGGACAGGCCGGCGTTCTTGCCGGGCAGCCACTCCAGGTTGCCGTGCTTGCCGAGGTGGATCATCGCGTCGGCGCCGAAGCCGCCGTCGGCCGCGGGGGCGGCGATCCAGCGGTAGGCGGCGAGGTAGTGGTGCGAGGGCGGCAGGTCCGGGTCGTGGTAGATGGCGATGGGGTTCTCGCCGAAGCCGCGCGGCGGCTGGATGAGGATCAGCAGGTTCTCGAAGCGGAGCGCGGCGAGCACGATGTCGCCCTCGGGATTGCGGCTGCGGTCCACGAACATCTCGCCTGGCGCCGGACCCCAGTGCTCCTCTACGGCGGTGCGCAGTTCCTCGGGCAGGCCGGCGAACCAGCGCCGGTAGTCCGCCGCCGGGATGCGCACCGGGTTGCGGGCGAGCTGCTCCTCGGTCAGCCACTCCTGGTCGTGGCCGCCGGCCTCGATGAGCGCGCGGATCAGCTCGTCGCCGTCGCCGGAGACGAGCCCGGGGACGTCGGCGCCGCCGAAGTCGTAGCCCTCCTCCTTGAGGCGCCGCAGCAGGGCGACGGCGCTGGCGGGGGTGTCCAGGCCGACCGCGTTGCCGATGCGGGAGTGCTTGGTGGGGTAGGCGGACAGCACCAGCGCGAGCCGCTTGTCGGCGGCCGGGATGTGGCGCAGCCGGGCGTGGCGTACGGCGATGCCGGCGACGCGGGCCGCGCGCTCGGGGTCGGCGACGTAGGCGGGCAGGCCGTCGGCGTCGATCTCCTTGAAGGAGAACGGCACGGTGATCAGCCGGCCGTCGAACTCGGGCACGGCGATCTGGCTGGCCGCGTCCAGCGGGGAGACGCCCTCGTCGTTGGCGTCCCAGTCGGAGCGGGACGAGGTCAGGCACAGGGCCTGGAGGATGGGGACGTCGAGGGCGGTGAGGGCGCCCGCGTCCCAGGACTCGTCGTCGCCGCCGGCCGACGCCTCGGCGGGCCGGGTGCCGCCCGCGGCGAGGACGGTGGTCACGATGGCGTCGGCCGGGCGGAGCCGGTCGATCAGTTCGGGCTCGGGGGCGCGCAGCGAGGCCACGTACAGCGGCAGGGCCCGGCCGCCGGCCGCCTCGATCGCGTCGCACAGGGTGTGCACGAAGGCGGTGTTGCCGCTCATGTGGTGGGCGCGGTAGTAGAGCACGGCGATCGTCGGGCCGCCCTCGGGCAGCTCGCGCTCCGGGCGCTCCAGCGGCCCCCAGGTCGGGGCGGGCGCCGGGGGTTCGAAGCCGTGGCCGGTGAGGAGCACGGTGTCGGAGAGGAAGCGGGCGAGCTGCTCCAGGTTGGCGGGGCCGCCGTGGGCGAGGTAGGCGTGCGACTCGGCGGCGATGCCGACCGGGACGGTGGAGGCGGCCATCAACTGGGCGTCGGGGGCCTGTTCGCCGGTGAGGACGACGACCGGGCGGCCGTCGGCCAGCAGCAGATCGAGGCCGTCCTGCCAGGCGCGCAGCCCGCCGAGGAGGCGTACGACGACCAGGTCCACGCCGTCCAGGAGGGCGGGCAGGTCGTCGAGGGGGAGGCGGGCCGGGTTGGCGAAGCGGTAGGCGACCGGGCCGGCGGCGGCGCGCGCGCTGAGCAGGTCGGTGTCGGACGTCGACAGCAGGAGGATCATGCGGCGTCGGCCTTCCTCGGGGTGTCCGCGCCCCGGGTGGTGTCGGACGGCGGGAGTTCCTGGCTCACCCGTCCCCTGGGGGACGGGCTCACAGTGGCGGGACCGCGCCGGAGTCGCACCGGGCTTCCTCCCCTGTCGCCGTCGTGGCGATGGCGGACCGGGTGATCCACCAGGGAGCATAGTAAGGGGCGGCGAACTGGGGCGTGGCATACGTCCACCGGGGCGGTGGGTATGCTCGCCGCCGTGTCCACCCCTGCCGTCCCCTCATCGCCCCAGGCCACAGCGGTCTCCCGGGACCGCGGTGACGCCTGCCCGGGAACGCTGCGGCTGCACGCGGCGGATGACGGGGCGCTGGCCCGGGTCCGGCTGCCGGGCGGTGTGCTGACCGTCCGCCAGGCCCGCGCGCTGGGCGACGCGGCCCGGCTCCTGGGCGACGGCGATCTGCATCTGACCTCGCGCGGCAACGTCCAACTGCGCGGTCTGGACGGCGGTTGCGGCGCCGAACTGGCCGCACTGCTCGGCGCGGCCGGGCTGCTGCCCTCACCGGAGCACGAGCGGGTGCGCAACGTGGTGGCCTCGCCGCTGTCCGGTCTCGACGGGCGCGGTCTGCGTGACGTACGGCCCTGGCTCACCGGCCTCGACGCGGCGCTGTGCGCGAGCGGGCGGGCCCGGGAGTTGTCGGGGCGGTTCCTGTTCGCGCTGGACGACGGCCGCGGGGACGTGGCCGGGCTCGGTGCGGACGTGACGCTGCGGGCCACCGACGACGGGGGCGCCTGGCTCGGCCCCGGCGGGATCCGGGTGTCGGCGCAGGACGCGCCGCGGGCCGCTCTGGTGACCGCCGAGACCTTCCTGGACGCGGCGCGGGAGACCACCGGACGGGCCTGGCGGGTCTCCGAACTGGGCTTGCCTCAAGAGGAGTTGGCCGACCGGGTCCGGCGGGGACTGACCGCCGCCGGCATCGCCCACGAGGAGCGCACCGGCTCCACCGCGCGCACGGACGGACCGGCGCCGGGCGTGACCGGCGGCGCCCTGTCCGCGCACATCCCGCTGGGCCGCCTCTCGGCCGGCCAGTGGAGCACGCTGACCGCCGTCGCCGACGACGAACTGCGGCTGACCCCGTGGCGCGGGGCCGTCGTCCCCGTCCCCGGCAGGAGCCCGGCCCGGGTCGCCGAGTCGCTGACCCGGCTGTCCGCCGCCGGGCTCGTCACCGACCCGGACTCCCCCTGGCCGCGCGTCGGCGCGTGTGTGGGACATCCCGGGTGTGCGAAATCCCACTCCGACGTCCGAGCGGACGCGGCCTACGCTCTCGACGCGGCCCGGCTCAGCCCCCTGCCGCTGTACTGGTCCGGCTGTGAACGCCGTTGCGGTCGTCCGCACGGCGACCGGATCGACGTGGTCGCGGCCGAGGGCGGCGGCTACCGGCTCACCACCGCCCGGCCGGGCCGGGAACCGCGCACCGCCGCGACGACCGACGCTTCCCATCTCGCCGCCGCCCTGGCGGCGATCACCTCATGAGCCGTCCGACCACCGAGAGCAGCGAGACGAACACCGTGACCAGCTACGACTACGAGAAGGACGGCGCGGCCATCTACCGTCAGTCCTTCGCCACCATCCGCGCGGAGGCGGACCTCGCGGGGCTGCCCGCCGACGTCAGCCAGGTCGCGGTGCGCATGATCCACGCCTGCGGCATGGTCGACCTCGTGCGGGACCTCTCGTACTCGTCCGCCGTGGTGGCCCGGGCCCGCGCCGCGCTGCGGGCCGGCGCGCCCATCTTCACCGACGTGCAGATGGTGGCCAGCGGGGTGACCCGCAAGCGGCTGCCCGCCGGCAACGACGTGCTGTGCACCCTGTCCGACCCGGCCGTTCCCGAGCTGGCGGCGAAGCTCGGCACCACCCGCAGCGCCGCCGCGCTGGAGCTGTGGCGGGACCGCCTCGAAGGCTCGGTCGTCGCGGTCGGCAACGCGCCCACCGCGCTCTTCCGGCTGCTGGAGATGATCGACGAGGGCGCTCCCCGGCCCGCCGCCGTCATAGGGGTGCCCGTCGGGTTCATCGGGGCCGCCGAGTCCAAGGACGCGCTGGCCGCGCACCCGTCCGGTCTTGACCACCTGGTGGTGCGGGGGCGCCGGGGCGGCAGCGCCCTGGCCGCCGCCGCTCTCAACGCGATCGCGAGCGAGGAAGAATGAGCGGGAAGCTCTACGGGGTGGGGCTCGGCCCCGGTGACCCGTCCCTGATGACGGTGCGCGCGGTCGAGGTCATCGGCGAGGCCGATGTGATCGCCTACCACAGCGCCCGGCACGGCCGGTCCATCGCCCGCTCGATCGCGGCCAAGCATCTGCGCGACGACCACATCGAGGAGCGGCTGGTCTACCCGGTCACCACGGAGACCACCGACCATCCGGGCGGCTACCAGGGGGCGATGGAGGAGTTCTACGCCGAGTCGGCCGCCCGGCTCGCCGCGCACCTGGACGCGGGCCGCACGGTGGCGGTCCTCGCCGAGGGCGATCCTCTCTTCTACGGCTCCTACATGCACATGCACAAGCGGCTCGCGGACCGCTACGACACCGAGGTGATCCCCGGTGTCACCTCCGTGTCGGCCGCCGCCGCCCGGCTGGGCGCGCCGCTCGCCGAGGGCGAGGAGGTGCTGACGATCCTGCCGGGCACGCTGCCCGAGGAGGAGCTGACCGCGCGACTGGCCGCCACGGACGTGGCGGTGGTGATGAAGCTGGGCCGTACCTTCCCCAAGGTGCGGCGGGCGCTGGAGCGTTCGGGCCGGCTCGCCGAGACGCGGTATGTGGAGCGGGCCACGATGAGCGGGGAGCGGGTCGCCGAACTGGCGGACGTGGACGCGGAGTCGGTGCCGTACTTCGCGGTGGCCGTACTGCCCAGCCAGGTCGACGCCGAGCGGCCCGCGGCGCGCGAGCGCGGCGAGGTCGTCGTGGTCGGGACCGGTCCTGCGGGGCCGCTGTGGCTGACGCCCGAGTCGCGGGGCGCGCTGGCCGCCGCCGACGACCTGGTCGGCTACACCACCTACCTCGACCGGGTGCCGTCGCGGGCCGGGCAGGCACGGCACGGCTCGGACAACCGGGTGGAGTCCGAGCGCGCCGAGTTCGCCCTGGACCTGGCGCGGCGCGGGCGGCGGGTGGCCGTCGTCTCCGGCGGCGACCCGGGCGTCTTCGCGATGGCGACCGCCGTCCTGGAGGCCGCCGCGCAGAAGGAGTACGCGGACATCCCGGTGCGGGTGCTGCCGGGGGTGACCGCCGCCAACGCGGCGGCCGCCCGCGCGGGCGCCCCGCTCGGCCACGACTACGCCACGATCTCGCTCTCCGACCGGCTCAAGCCGTGGGAGGTCATCGCCGAACGCCTGCGGGCGGCCGCCGCGGCCGACCTGGTGCTCGCCCTGTACAACCCCGGCTCGCGCAGCCGCACCTGGCAGGTGGGCAAGGCCCGTGAACTCCTCCTGGAGCACCGGGCCCCGGACACCCCGGTGGTGGTCGCACGCGATGTCGGCGGCCCGGAGGAGCGGGTGCGGATCGTCCGGCTGGCCGATCTGGACCCGGCCGAGGTCGACATGCGCACGATCCTCCTCGTCGGCTCCTCCCAGACGCGGGCCGTACGGCGGGACGACGGTCGGGACATCGTCTGGACGCCGCGCCGGTACCCGGAGGCGTGAGCGGACGGCGGGGCCGGGTCTTGTCAGCCGGGCGGGAGGCGGTGGCCCGGGTGGGCGAGGAGCCAGGTCACCGCGTCCTCCGGGGTCGGTACGACGGGGACGCCCTCCGGGGCCGGCGGTCTGCGGACCACGACCACCGGGACGCCGGCCTCGCGGGCCGCGGTGAGCTTGGGGGCGGTGGCCGCTCCCCCGCTGTCCTTCGTCACCACGACGTCGATCCGGTGACGGCGCAGCAGGTCGCGTTCACCGTCGAGGGTGAAGGGGCCCCGGTCGAGCAGGACCTCCGTGCGCGCCGGGTACGGCGGTTCGGGCGCGTCGACGGAGCGGACCAGGAACCACAGGTCGGCGGGGAGGTCCGCGAAGGCGGCCAGGCCCATGCGGCCGGTGGTGAGGAAGACACGGCGGCCGAGCCCCGGCAGCGCCGCGGCCGCCTCCGCCAGCGAGTCCACCTCCCGCCAGCGGTCCCCGGGGACGGGCGCCCAGCCGGGGCGGCGCAGGGCGAGCAGGGGAACTCGGGCGTCTGCGGCGGCTTCTGCCGCGTGGAAGCTCATCGTCCCGGCGAAGGGGTGGGTGGCGTCGACGAGCACGTCGGCCGCGTGCTCGCGCAGCCAGGCCGTCAGCCCCTCGGTGCCGCCGAAGCCGCCGATCCTGACCTCGCCCGGAGGCAGCCGGGGCGCGGCGACGCGTCCGGCGAGGGAGTTGGTGAGGCGCAGGCCGGGCGTGCCGTGCAGCAGTTCGGCGAGACGGCGGGCCTCCGTGGTCCCGCCGAGAATCAGTACATGCACGAGAGAGTCCGGTTCCGATCGTGAGCGGTGACGTGACAGGCGAGGGTGCGGCCCGGGGCGGCCGCGCCGCCCAACTCAAGCACACCGGGCTGCGGCCCGGCTGGACCACCGGTGCCTGTGCGACGGCGGCGACGACCGCCGCGTACACGGCCCTGCTGACCGGCGCGTTCCCCGACCCGGTGACGATCACGCTGCCCCGGGGGCAGACGCCGTCGTTCGCGCTGGCCGCCGAGGAGCTGGCGGACGGGTCCGCGACGGCGGGGGTCGTGAAGGACGCGGGCGACGATCCGGACGTCACGCACGGGGCGCTGATCCGGGCCACGGTACGGCGGCTGCCGGCCGGGGCCGGGGTGGTGTTCCGGGCGGGTCCCGGGGTGGGCACGGTCACCCGCCCCGGACTGCCGCTGCCCGTCGGCGAGCCGGCCGTGAACCCGGTGCCGCGCCGGATGATGAGCGAGCACGTCGCCGAGGTCGCCGCCCGGTACGGGGCGCCGGGGGACGTGGAGATCACCGTGTCCGTGGACCACGGCGAGGAGATCGCCCGCTCCACCTGGAATCCGCGCCTGGGCATCCTCGGGGGCCTGTCCATCCTCGGGACGACCGGGATCGTGGTGCCGTACTCCTGCTCGGCGTGGATCGACTCGATCCGGCGGGGTGTCGACGTGGCGCGGGCGGCGGGCCGTACGCATGTCGCCGGGTGCACCGGGTCGACGTCGGAGAGGACGGTCGTCGCCGAGTACGGGCTGCCCGAGGACGCCCTGCTCGACATGGGCGACTTCGCGGGGGCCGTGCTGAAGTACGTCCGCCGTCATCCGGTGGAGCGGCTCACCGTCTGCGGCGGTTTCGCCAAGCTGTCCAAGCTGGCCGCCGGACATCTGGACCTGCACTCGGCGCGCTCCCAGGTCGACAAGGGCTTCCTCGCCGGTCTGGCCCGGCGCGGCGGCGCGGACCCGGCGCTGGCCGCCGAGGTCGCGGAGGCGAACACCGGTCTGGCGGCGCTCCAGTTGTGCCGGGCGGCCGGGGTGCCGCTCGGCGATCTGGTGGCGACGGCGGCCCGCGACCAGGCGCTGGCCGTGCTGCGGGGCGCGCCGGTCGCGGTCGACGTCATCTGTATCGACCGGGCGGGCACGGTGGTGGGGCGCAGCACGGTGGCCTGAGCCCGGACGGCGGTCAGCAGACGTGGCGTTCGCGCTCCGGCGAGTACAGGTGGCTGTCGCGGAACTGCTCGGCGCCCAGCGTCCGCCCGACCATGATGACGGCGGTGCGCAGCACCCCCGCCTCCTTCACCTTCCCGGCGATCTCGTCGAGGGTGCCCCGGATGATCAGCTCCTCCGGGCGGGAGGCGTACGCCACGACGGCCGCCGGGCAGTCGGCGCCGTAGTGCGGCAGCAGTTCGGCGACGACCCGGTCCACGTACCGGGCCGCCAGGTGGAGCACGATCAGGGCGCCGCTGCGGCCCAGGGTGGCCAGGTCCTCGCCGTCGGGCATGGCGGTGGCCTGCTGGGCGACGCGGGTGAGGATGACGGTCTGGCCGACGGTCGGCACGGTCAACTCCCGCTTGAGGGCGGCCGCGGCGGCGGCGAAGGCGGGCACACCGGGCACGACCTCGTAGGGCACCCCGGCCGCGTCCAGGCGGCGCATCTGCTCGGCGACCGCGCTGAACACCGACGGGTCCCCGGAGTGCAGCCGGGCCACGTCGTGCCCCTCCTCGTGCGCGCGCACCAACTCGGCGACGATCTGGTCCAGATCGAGCTGGGCGGTGTCCACCAGGCGGGCGTCCGGCGGGCATTCGGCGAGCAGTTCGCGCGGGACCAGGCTGCCCGCGTACAGGCAGACCCGGCAGGCGGCGAGCGTACGGGCGCCGCGCACCGTGATCAGGTCGGCGGCACCGGGTCCCGCGCCGATGAAGTACACGGTCATTCGTCTGCTCCTGACAACGTGTCGGGGGTCTTCTGTACCGACCACTGGGTGACCGGCATGGCCTGCCGCCACCCGGTGAAGCCGCCCACGGGCACGGCGTGCGCCACCGCGAGCCGGACCAGTTCGCCGCCGTGGCGCCTGCGGGCGTCGGCGAGGAGGGCCTCGGACTCCAGCGTCACGGTGTTGGCGACCAGCCGTCCGCCGGCCGGCAGGGCCGCCCAGCAGGCGTCGAGGAGACCGGGCGAGGTGAGTCCGCCGCCGATGAACACGGCGTCGGGGGTGGGGAGTCCGGGCAGCGCGTCGGACGCGGAGGCGGTGACCACGCGCAGTCCCGGCACGCCGAGCCGGTCGGCGTTGCGGGCGATCCGCTCCGCCCGTACGGGGTCGCGCTCGACGCTGACCGCCCGGCACGAGGGGTGGACGCGCATCCACTCGACGGCGATCGAACCGGACCCGCCGCCGATGTCCCACAGCAGTTCGCCGGGGGCGGGGGCGAGCGCCGCGAGGGTGGCGGCGCGGACATGCCGTTTGGTGAGCTGTCCGTCGTGCTCGTAGGCGTCGTCCGGGAGTCCCGGTACGGCGCCGAGGCGCAGGGCGTCCGGGGCGCGGCGGCAGTCGACGGCGACGACGGCGAGGGGGTCGCCGGGCGGGCGCTCCCACCGGGCGGCGGTGTCCTCGTCCGTCACGTGTTCCTGCGGGCCGCCGAGCTGTTCGAGGACCCGCATCCGGCTCGGGCCGAAGCCGTGGTCGCGCAGCAGGGCGGCGACGGCGGCGGGGGCGGTCGCGTCGGCGCCGAGGACGAGGATCCGGCGGCCGTGGTGCAGGGCGGCGGCGAGCCGTGCGGCGGGCCGGCCGACGAGCGTGACGACCTCGACGTCCTCCAGCGGCCAGCCGAGCCGGGCGGCGGCGTAGGACACGGAGGAGGGGTGCGGCAGGACGTGCGGGGCGGCGCCCTCCTCGACGAGGGCGCGGCCGATGCCGTAGAACATCGGGTCGCCGCTGGCCAGGACGGCGATGCGGCGGCCGGCGTGGGCGGTGAGGAGTCCGGCGACGGCGGGGCGCAGCGGCGAGGGCCAGGCGACGCGTTCGCCCGCGCACGGCGGGGGCAGCAGGCCGAGCTGGCGCGGGCCGCCGATCAGCACCTCTGCGTCGCGCAGGGCCGCCCGGGAGGCGTCGGTGAGGCCGTCCCATCCGTCGGCTCCGATCCCGACGACGGTGACGGCGAGCGGCGGTCCTGGACGTACGGGAGTCACTGCGCGGTACCTCGGGTCTCGGGGGCGACAGTGCCGCACTCTACCCGGCGGTGACCAGCGCACTCGTGCTCGGCCCCCGCCTCGCCGCGGTCGGCGGGGCGGGGGCCGGGGGCGGCGGTGTCAGCGCAGGAGCGGTACGGCCGCCAGGGCGGTGAGGCCCGCGCCGCCGGCCAGGGTCCAGGCCACGCAGCGCAGCCGCAGGGTGCGGTAGCGGCGCTCGTACTCGCCGCGCAGCGAACGGCAGCGGGCCGCGATCCGTTCCAGGTCCTGGCGGGCCCTGAGCAGGCTGTCGTCCACGTAGTGGCGTTCGATCTCGTCCTTCTGGGAGGTCGTCAGCCAGTCCATGGGCCGGACGAACTCACGCGCGCGTTCCTGCGCGACCGCGATCGTGGCCTGCCACAGGAGGTATCCCTCGACCTCGTCGCCGAGACCGGTCCGGGTGGATCCCTGTTGCGGCGCCCCGCTCATGTCCGCGCCGGGACCGGCCATCAGTGGGCCCCCGCGGCCTCGGCCTCGGCCCGCGCGATGTCGGGGTGGTGGAGGTCGAACGCCGGGGACTCGGAGCGGATCTTGGGCAGAGCGGTGAAGTTGTGGCGCGGCGGCGGGCAGGAGGTCGCCCACTCCAGGGAGCGGCCGTAACCCCACGGGTCGTCGACCTCGACCTTCTTGCCGTACCTGCCGGTCTTCCAGACGTTGTAGAGGAACGGCAGGATCGACAGGCCGAGGACGAAGGAGCTGATCGTGGAGATGGTGTTGAGCGCGGTGAAGCCGTCGGCCGCGAGGTAGTCGGCGTAGCGGCGCGGCATGCCCTCGGCGCCCAGCCAGTGCTGGACCAGGAAGGTGCCGTGGAAGCCGACGAACAGCGTCCAGAAGCTGATCTTCCCGAGGCGTTCGTCGAGCATCCGGCCGCTGAACTTCGGCCACCAGAAGTGGAATCCGGCGAACATCGCGAAGACGACGGTGCCGAAGACGACGTAGTGGAAGTGGGCGACCACGAAGTACGAGTCGGAGACGTGGAAGTCCATCGGCGGTGACGCGAGGATGACGCCGGTCAGGCCGCCGAAGAGGAAGGTGACGAGGAAGCCGGTCGCCCAGAGCATCGGTGTCTCGAAGGAGATCGAGCCCTTCCACATGGTGCCGATCCAGTTGAAGAACTTCACGCCCGTGGGGACGGCGATGAGGAACGTCATGAAGGAGAAGAACGGCAGCAGCACCCCGCCGGTGACGTACATGTGGTGGGCCCACACGGTGATGGACAGGCCCGCGATCGCCGTGGTGGCGGCGACCAGGCCCATGTAGCCGAAGATCGGCTTGCGGGAGAAGACCGGGATGATCTCGGTGACGATGCCGAAGAACGGCAGCGCGATGATGTACACCTCCGGATGGCCGAAGAACCAGAAGAGGTGCTGCCACAGGAGGGGGCCGCCGTTGGCCGGATCGTAGATGTGGGCGCCGAACTTGCGGTCCGCCATCAGCGCGAACAGCGCGGCCGCCAGCACCGGGAAGGCCAGCAGGACCAGGACGGCCGTCAGCAGCACGTTCCACACGAAGATCGGCATCCGGAACATGGTCATGCCGGGCGCGCGCATGCAGATGATGGTGGTGATGAAGTTGACCGCGCCAAGGATGGTGCCGAAGCCGGAGAAGGCCAGGCCCATGATCCACAGGTCGGCGCCGAGCCCGGGCGACCGGATGGCGTCCGACAGCGGGGTGTAGGCGAACCAGCCGAAGTCGGCCGCGCCGTTCGGGGTGAGGAAGCCGCCGACCGCGATCGTGGAACCGAACAGGTAGAGCCAGTAGGCGAACATGTTCAGCCGGGGGAAGGCCACGTCCGGCGCGCCGATCTGGAGCGGCATGATCCAGTTGGTGAAGCCGGCGAACAGCGGGGTGGCGAACATCAGCAGCATCACGGTGCCGTGCATCGTGAACGCCTGGTTGAACTGCTCGTTGGACACGATCTGCTCGCCCGGACGGGCCAGTTCGGCGCGCATCACCAGCGCCAGGACGCCGCCGATCAGGAAGAACGCGAACGACGTGACGAGGTAGAGGGTGCCGATCGTCTTGTGGTCGGTGGTCGTCAGCCACTTCACGACGACATTGCCCGGCTGCCTGCCCCTGACCGGCACTTCACTGTCGTAGGGAGCGACGGCCTGCCGCTCAGGGCCGTTGAGAGTAGTCACAGGGTGTTTCTCCGATGCTCACGCTTCACCCCCGCAAAGGTGGAAGTCATCGGACATCCTGGCGGCTGGGGCGCGGGAGGGAAGCGCTGCGCGGGGCGACATACGGCCGTTCGGGCGGTCTCCACCCACGGGTGGAGCAATCCCGCGAGCCGCCCGCGCGGGCCGGTCAGACGAGCGGACGGGTCGGTCGAGCGGGCGGGTCAGTCGACCATCATGCCCGCGCGCAGCCGGGCGAGGGTGCGCGACAGCAGGCGGGAGACGTGCATCTGGGAGACGCCCAGACGTTCGCCGATCTGGGCCTGGGTGAGTTCCTCCACGAACCGCATGTGGATGATCCGCCGGTCGCGTTCGCCGAGTTCGGCTATCAGCGGGGCCAGGGCGTGGAAGTCCTCGACCAGGGCGAGGTCGGTGTCCTCGTTGCCGATGAAGTCCTGGAGGGCGCTCTCGCCGTCCTCGCTGCCGCCGATCGCGGCGTCCAGGGAGGAGGAGTTGTAGCCGTTGGAGGCGAGGCGGGCCTCGCGCACCTCGTCCTCGGACAGCGACATCAGCTCGGACAGTTCCTTGACGGTCGGTGTGCGGCCCAGCCGGCTGCTGAGTTCCTCCGTGGCGCGCGCCAACTGCACGCGGGCCTCCTGGAGGCGGCGCGGCACGTGCACGGCCCAGGTGGTGTCGCGGAAGAACCGCTTGATCTCGCCCACGATGTAGGGGATCGCGAAGGAGGTGAACTCCGCCTCGCGGGACAGGTCGAACCGGTCGATCGCCTTGATCAGGCCGATCATGCCGACCTGGACGATGTCCTCCATCTCCTCCGGTCCCCGGCTGCGGAACCGGCCGGCCGCGAAGCGGACGAGGGACATGTTCATCTCGATCAGCGTGTTGCGGGCGTAGGCGTGTTCGGGTGTGCCCTCCTCCAGGACGGCCAACTGGTCGAAGAAGAGGCGGGACAGTTGCCGGGCGTCCTTGGGCGCGACCTTGGTGGGGTCGGTGATCTCCGGCAGGTTCCCGGTCCGCGTGTCCGTCGTGGCCGCCTCGGCCGTCGTCGCCGTCGTGGCCGTGCCCATGAGCGCCATCGTGTTTCCCCTCCCGGATTCAACCGACCGTGTCGGTCCGCCGCTTCGGGGCTCGTACGGCCTTTCGGCGGCGGACGTCACTCCGGGTACCCCGGGCCGCGGCGATCATGCCCGGCAGATTCCCGCGGGAACGTCCGTGCCGTCGCGGCCGGTTCAGCGGAGCACGGACAGGGCGCCGGGGAGCACCCGGGCCGCGACGGGCAGGACGGCGTCGACCTCGCCGTCGGTGCCGTAGGGGACCGGCCGGTCGGCCTCGATGCGGATCTCGCGGCCGCGCAGGATCCGCACCTCGGGGCGGTGGACGTGCGCGCCGGTCTTGAGTTCGTTCATCAGGGTGAAGAACAGGTGCCGGGGCGCGTGCCGGATCATCACCACGTCGAGGAGCCCGTCGTCGAGCCGGGCGTCGGGGGCGATGAGGCGGCCGGAGCCGTAGTAGGCGGAGTTGGCGGCCACGACGGTGTAGCCGCGGTGGGTGTGCTCCTCGCCGTCGACGGTGACCCGGTAGGCGGCCGGGCGCCAGGTGGTGACGGCGCGCAGACCGCCCAGGTAGTAGGAGGCGGAGCCGCGCAGCACCTTGGTGTGGTTGGCGTGGCGGTTGGCGAGCGCGTCCACGCCCGCGTAGACGCTGCCGAGGGCGACGGCGCGGCCCTGCGCGGACTCCACCTCGATGGTGTCGACGGGGCTGGGCTCGTGCTCCAGCAGCACCTTGGCAAGCCCTTCGGGGTCGGTGGGCAGTCCCAGGGCGCGCGCGAAGTCGTTGCCCCGGCCGGCCGGGATCAGTCCGAGCACCGTGCCGGTGCCGCTGAGGGTGCCGCCGATGCCGCCGGCGATGCCGTCGCCGCCGACGGCCAGCACGGTCCGCCCGCGCCCGCCCGCCTCGCGGGCCAGCTCCTGGGCGTGGGCGAGGCTGCGGCTGTACTCGGTCTCCAGCCCGGCCCCGGCCTCGCGCAGCAGCCGGGCCACCCGCAGCAGTGCCGCGACCCCGGTGGAGCCGCCCGCGGTGGGGTTGACGATGGCGGTGAACTGTCGCATCGGTTGTGCCTCCGAGGGCGGCTGACGGGTCGTGCGCGGACTGGGCGGGTGGCGCTGGGTGGAGCGCTGTGTGTGGAGCGGGGTGGAGCGCCGGGTGGAGCGGGGTGGAGCGCCGGGTGGGGAACCGGGTGCGCCGGGGTGCACCCGGGGGTGGGTTCAGTCGGTGGGTTCAGTCGGTGGGCAGCAGGATCCCGGGGTTGAGCACCCCCGTGGGATCCAGCCGTCCCTTGACCGCGCGCAGGGCGTCGACGCCGAGGGGGCCGGCCTCCCGGACGTACCAGTCGCGGTGGTCGCCGCCCACCCCGTGGTGGTGGCTGATGGTGCCGCCGGCGGCAAGGATCGCCTCGTTCGCCGCGTGCTTGGCGGGCGTCCAGTGGGCCACCGGGTCCTCGCCCTGCGCCGAGACGACGGTGAAGTACAGGGAGGCGCCGTTCTCGTAGACGTGCGAGATGTGGCACATCACCAGCGGCGGGGTGCCGGACTCGGTGAGGGTCGTGGTGAGCGCGGTGCGCACGGCGGCGTACAGCCCGGGCAGCGCGGACCAGAACCCGGCGGTCTCCAGCGTCTCGGCGAACGCCCCGGCGTCCAGCAGGCTGTCGCGCAGGTAGGGCGCGGAGTAGCGGCCGTGCGCCCAGCGGTCGCCCGGCTCCTCGCCGAGGTACGTGCCACCGCAGTCGCGCAGCACGGCGGCGGCCCGCTCACGGCGGTACGCGGTGTCCTCCGCGGTGCCCTCGTAGCCGGCGATCGCCATGCAGCCCGCGTCCTGGGGCAGTCCGGAGGAGCCGATGGCGTCGGGCTGGGCGAGGCCGATCAGTGTCTCGGTCTCGTCCGACAGCCGCAGCACGGTCGGCCGGGGTCCGTCCTGGGCGAGGCGGCGCAGGGCGGCGGCGCCCTCCTCGAAGGAGGCGAACCGCCAGCCCTCGTAGATCCGGGTCTCGGGCAGCGGGCGGATCCGCACGGTCACCGAAGTGATGACGCCGAACGCGCCCTCCGAGCCGAGGACGAGCTGACGGAGGTCGGGGCCCGCGGCCGAGCGCGGCGCGCGGCCGGTGTCGAGGGTGCCGGCGGGGGTGGCGACGGTGAGGCCGAGGACCATCTCGTCGAAGCGGCCGTATCCGGCGGACGCCTGTCCGCTGGAGCGGGCGGCGGCGAACCCGCCGATGGTGGCCCACTCGAAGGACTGGGGGAAGTGGCCGAGGGTGAAGCCCTGTGCGGCCAGCAGCGCTTCGGCCTGCGGGGCCCTGAGGCCGGGTTGCAGGGTGGCGGTGCGGGAGACCGGGTCGAGGGCGAGCAGGCCGTCCATCCGGGCCAGGTCCAGCGCGACGAACGGGCCGCGCGCCTCGGGGGCGAGGCCGCCGACCACCGAGGTGCCGCCGCCGAACGGCACGACGGCCAGCCGGTGTGCCACGCACACCCGCAGGACGGCGAGGACCTCGTCGTGCGTGGCCGGCAGGACGACGGCCGCCGGGGTGTCGGAGACGTCGCCGGTGCGGATGCGCAGCAGGTCGGGGGTGGACTTGCCGCGGGTGTGCCGGACGCGGGTCTCGGCGTCGGTGCGGACATGGTCCTGGCCGCCTACGGCGTCGGCGAGTTCACGCAGCGCGGCGGGGTCGAGCGCCGGTTCGGGGACGGTGATGTCCGCCAGGGCGACCGGCTCGGTGCCGCGGGGCTTGACCCCGAGCAGGTCGCGCAGCAGCCCGGTCACCGTCTCGGGCAGCGGTGTCGCCCTGGCCGGGTCGCCCCAGCCGCTCCACAGCATGTCCATCTCTTGTCCTCACCGGTCGTCGCGGGTCGTCGCGGGTTCGCACAGGCTACGAAGTCGCCCGGTCACGGAGTCGCGGGGGTCGCGTACTCGCGGAACCTGCGGAAAACGAAGTGCCGTCTCCTGCACGGCCGTGCAGGCGTTACACTGTGACACATGACGCCTATTCGTCACAACGCCCAGAGCAACGCCCAGAGCGGCGACGGTCAGGGCAACGCTCAGGGCGGTGCCCAGGACAACGGCTCGGCCAACGACCCGGTGCTCGACGCGGTGCGCGACTGCGTACTGGCCGTCGGCGTCCGGCGCACCACCCTCACCGACGTGGCCCGCCGCGCGGGCGTCTCCCGTATGACGCTCTACCGCCGCTGGCCGGACGTGCGCTCCCTGGTCGGCGACCTGATGACCCGGGAGTGGATCGACGCGGCCACCGGCGCGATGCCCGACCCGGTCCCCGGCTCCGGCGCCCGCACCCGGATCGTCGACGGCCTGGTGAGCGGGGTGGCCGCCTTCCGGGCGCACCCCCTCTTCCGCAAGATCGTCGACGTCGACCCCGAACTGCTCCTCCCCTACGTCCTGGACCGGCGCGGCGCCAGCCAGGAGGCCCTGCTCGCCCTGCTGCACGACGCCCTGCGCGAGGGGCACGCCGACGGATCGGTGCGCCCCGGCCATCCCGAGCGCCAGGCCCGCGCCCTGCTCCTGGTCGCCCAGTCCTTCACCCTGTCGCTGCGCACGATGACCGACGAGGACGACCCCGATCTGAGTGCCGAGGCGTTCTCCGCCGAACTGCGCACCATCCTCGAGAGGACCCTGACGCCATGAGCCCCACGAGCCCCATGAGCCACAGCAGCACGGCCCCGTCCGCCGGCCCGGCTCCGGGCTCGTCCCTGACCGCCGCGCGCCGGCGCGCCGACCTCGAACGCGCCGTCGGCGGCCCGGCCGTGGACGTCCTGGTCGTCGGACTCGGCGCGACCGGCGCCGGGGCCGCCCTGGACGCCGCCGCGCGCGGTCTGTCGGTGATCGCCGTCGACGCCCACGACCTGGCCTTCGGCACCTCGCGCTGGAGCTCCAAGCTCATCCACGGCGGACTGCGCTACCTCGCCTCCGCCCAGCTCGACGTCGCCCACGAGAGCGCCCGCGAACGCGGCGTCCTGATGGAGCGCACCGCACCCCACCTGGTGCGCGCCCAGCCGTTCGTGCTGCCCCTGACCCCGCTGGTCTCCCGTCCCCAGGCGGCCCTGGCCTGGGCCGGTTTCCGGGCCGGCGACACCCTGCGCCTCGCCGCGCGCACCGCGCGCGCGACCCTGCCCGCGCCGCGCCGGCTGTCGGCGGCGGAGACCCGCCATCTCGCCCCCGCGCTGCGCTCCGCCGGGCTGCGCGGCGGCCTGCTGTCCTGGGACGGCCGGGTCACCGACGACGCCCGTCTGGTCACCGCCGTCGCGCGCACCGCCGCGGCCCACGGCGCCCGGATCCTCACCCGGGTACGGGCCCTGGAACTGACCCGTTCCGGCGCCCGCGTCCGCGACGAACTCACGGGCGAGGAGGGCGAGATCAGGGCCCGCGCCGTGATCAACGCCTCCGGGGTGTGGGCGGGCGGTCTGGTGGACGGCGTCCGCATCCGGCCCTCGCGCGGCACCCACCTCGTCCTGCGCACGGCACGGCTCGGCGCCCTCCCGGCCGGGCTGCACATCCCGATCCCCGGCGAGACCAACCGTTTCGTCCTCGTCCTGCCCCAGGGCGACGGCCGCACGTACGTCGGGCTCACCGACGAACCCGTCGGGGACGACATCCCCGACGTCCCCGAGGCGCCCGAGACCGACATCGGCTTCCTCCTCGACGTCCTGGGCTCGGCCCTCGACATCCCCGTCCACCGGGACGACGTGGTCGGCGCCTTCGCCGGACTGCGCCCCCTGCTGGACACCGGCGGGGCCGCGGGCTCCGGCGCGCCGGGCGGCACCGCCGACATCTCCCGCAGGCACGCGGTCCTCACCTCGTCCGAGGGCGTGATCACCGTGGTCGGCGGCAAGCTCACCACCTACCGGCGGATGGCCGAGGACGCCGTCGACACCGCCGCCGCCGTCCACGGCCTGACCTCACGCCCCTCCCCCACCGCGTCCCTGCCGCTGATCGGCGCCGCGTCACCGCAGGTCCTCGGCGCGCTCCGGGCACCCCGCCGTCTCGTCCACCGCTACGGCACCGAGGCCCCGGCCGTCCACGCGCTCGCCGCCGCGGACCCCGACCTCGCCGCACCCGTGCTCGACGGCCACCCCGTCACCCGGGCCGAACTCCTGTGGGCCGTCCGCCACGAGGGCGCCCTCGACCCCGCCGACCTCCTCGACCGGCGCACCCGCATCGGCCTGGTCCCCGAGGACCGCGCCACGGCACTGGACATCGCCCGGGGTGCGCTGGAGGCGGGGGCGGCCACCACCTGACGTTGCCTTAGGGCTGTTTCAGTCCCCGTCCCGACGCTGCGGGGGCGGGTTCATCGCCCAGCGGATGGTCCGGGTGAGCGCGTGCCCGGCCGGGCGGACGGCGAGGGCGTCCACCACGGGGAGCCGGGGCAGCCACAGCATCGACCGGGCCCACGGCGGCAGCAGCGCCACGGCGTTCGCGGCCAGCCCGCCGTAGAACGGGCGTGCCGCCAAGGGCAGCGGCGGCCGCACCAGCAGGAAGCGGGCGGCGGCCCGGGCGTCGGCGCCGGCGCGCAGCTCGGGACGGTAGGCGGTGAGACGCTCGGACAGCTCCCGCAGGTCACGGGGCGGGTCGAGGACTCCGAGGGCCTCGGCGACCCGGGCGGTGTCGGCGACGTAGGCGTCGTAGCCGGCGGTGTCGAGGGGGTGGGCCCCGTAGCGCCGGTGGGCGCGCAGGAAGCAGTGGGTCTCGGCCGCGTGCACCCAGCCGAGCAGATGCGGGTCGCCCGCGTGGTACTCCAGGCCCTCGGCGGTCCTGCCCCGGATCCGCTCGTGGATGGCGCGGACGTGGTCCACCGCCCGCTGGGCGTCGTCGGCGGTGCCGTAGGTCGTCACGGCGAGGAAGGTGCTGGTGCGCTGGAGCCGCCCCCACGGGTCGCCGCGGTAGCCGGAGTGGGCGGCGACGGCGGCCATGGCCTGCGGGTGCAGGGACTGGAGCAGCAGGGCGGCGATGCCCCCGATGAACATGGAGGCGTCGCCGTGGACCGTGCGGATCGGGCGGTCGGGGCCGAACCAGCGGGGTCCGGGTGTGCCGTGGATGCGGGCGCGGGTGGCCGGTCCGTCAGGGCCCGCCACCCGGTGGAACAGGCTTCTGCCCAGCAGCTCACGCACGTCCGTCAGCATCGCCGCTCCTCCCGAGCCTCTCGCCTCGCCTCCAGTGTCCGGCATGGGCGCGCGCACGGGGAGGGGCCGGGCGCGGGGCGGGCGCCGGGTGACGTGCCGGTGGCACGGCGGGGGCGTAGCGTCCCCCTATGGGCAGCCCTACGGGCATCAGGTCGGGTGCGGAGGTGTCCGGTGTCGAGCGTGGATGATCCTGGCCCGCGGGACGCTCCCCCGGACGCCGCGCTCGCGGACACGGTCCGGGGCACCGGCGCGTCCCTGGGCGCCCTGTATCTGCTCGCCCCCGACGAGCGGGTCCTGCGCCTGTCTTTGCTGTGCGGGGCGTCGGCCGAGGTCGCCGCGCCGTGGGCGACGGTCACGGTGAACGCGCCCTCCCCGGTGGCCACCGCCGTCCGCGAGGAGCGTCTCGTCTGGATGGCGGGCCGGGACGAACTGGTGCGGGCCTATCCGCGCAGCGCGATGGCGCTGCCGTACCCCCTCTCGCTGGCCGCCGCGCCGGTCACCGGGGCACGGCGGTGGGGCGCGCTGCTGCTGTTGTGGCCGACCGACAGCCGCCCGCCGCACATGACCGCGCGCGAACGGGCCAACATCATGGCCGGCTGCCGTCGGCTGGCCCGGCTGCTGGAGGACGCGGACCGGCCGGCCGATGTGTCCGGCCGGGGTGCCGGGCCGCCGCGGGTGGTCCCGGTCGCGGCCGGCGGCCGTCCCGCGAGCCCGGCGGCCGCCGCGGCCGACTTCGCCGAGCGGCTGCCCGGCGGGAGCTGCGCCCTGGACCTGGAGGGCCGGTTCACCTATCTCAGCTCGGGCGCCTGCGAACTGCTGGGCCGCGACGCCGACCATCTGCTCGGCACCCTGCCCTGGCACTCCCTGCGCTGGCTGGACGATCCGGTCCACGAGGAGCGCTACCGGGCCGCCCTGCTCAGCCGGCGGCCGGTGACGTTCACCGCGTGCCGCCCGCCCGACCGGTGGCTGGACTTCCACCTCTACCCCGACGCCAGCGGCATCAGCGTCCGCGTCACGCCCACCGGCACACCGGAGCCGGTGCCGCCCGTCGAGCAGCGGCCCGTGTGGCCCGCCGGGGTCGGCCGGCTCTACCAACTCGTGCACCTGGCGGCCGGGTTGACCGAGGTCGTCGGGGTCCAGGACGTCATCGACCTGGTCGCCGACCAGATCATGCCCGCCTTCGGCGCCCAGGGCCTGGTGCTGTCCGCGGCCGAGGGCGGCAGGCTGCGCATCACCGGCACCCGCGGCTATCCGCCGGTGACCGTCGGCCGCCTCGACGGCCTGCCCGTGGACACCACGCTGACCCCCGCGGGACAGGCCCTGAGCAGCGGCGTGCCCGCGTTCTTCGGCGACCCCGAGGAACTGCGGCGGGCCTACCCCGAGGCCCAGCGGATGAGCGACAAGCACGCGTGGGCGTTCCTGCCGCTGATCGTCTCCGGCCGCCCCGTCGGCTGCTGCATCCTCTCCTACGACCGTCCCCACACGTTCACCGCCGAGGACCGGGCCGTCCTGACCTCGCTCGCCGGGCTCGTCGCCCAGGCCATGGACCGCGCCCGCCTCTACGACGCCAAACACGCGCTCGCCCACAGCCTCCAGGCGGCGCTGCTCCCGCGCACCCTGCCCACGGTCCCCGGGCTGCGGGTGGCCGCCCGCTATCTGCCCGCCACCCGGGGCATGGACATCGGCGGCGACTTCTACGACCTGATCCCGCTCGGCGACGGCGCCGTGGCCGCCGTCATCGGGGACGTCCAGGGCCACAACGCCGCCGCGGCCGCCCTGATGGGACAGGTCAGCACCGCCGTGCACGCCTACGCGGCCCGCGGCGCGGACCCCGACGAGGTGCTGTCCGCCACCAACCGGCTGCTCGCCGGCTTCGGCCCCGAGCTGTTCACGAGCTGTCTCTACGCCCATCTCGACCTGGCGTCGGGACGCGCCGCCCTGGCGAGCGCCGGACACCCCCCGCCGCTGGTGCGGCGGGAGGGTTCCGCCCGGCCGCTCGACGTCGTCCCGGGGCCGCTGCTGGGCGTCGACCCCGACGCGTCCTTCCCCGTGACCGATGTCGCGCTCGGCCCGGGTCACGTCCTCGCCTTCTACACCGACGGGCTGGTGGAGACCCCGGGGGCCGACATCGAGGAGGCGATCGCCGACCTGGCGGTGGAGCTGGGCCGGGCCGGCCCGCGGGCCCCTGACCTGCTGATCGACCATCTCCTCGGACACTCCCCGGCGGCCGGCCGGCGCGCCGACGACATCGCCGTACTCGTCCTGCACTACGCGCCGGACGAGCAGGTTCCGTGAGGAAACCGGATACGGACGGCCCGATCCGGATACCCGGCGGGAATGGCACGGACACTCAAGGGGCCGACCGACCTGCCCAAGCACTCCTGGGGCGCGGCCCTGAAGGGCACGCTGAAGGAGTTCAAGAAGGACGAGCTGACCGACCGGGCCGCCGCCCTGACCTACTACTCGATCCTCGCCCTGTTCCCGGCGCTGCTCGCGCTGGTGTCGGTGCTGGGTCTGACCGGCGAGTCGGCGACCCGGGCGGTGCTGGACAACATCCAGAAGCTGGCCCCGGGGCCCGCGCAGGACATCCTGCGCGGCGCCGTGCAGCAGATGCAGGGCCGGGGCGGTCTGGGCTCGGTCATGGCCGTCGTGGGCGTGGTGCTCGCGGTGTGGTCGGCGTCGGGCTATGTCGCCGCGTTCATCCGCAGCGCCAACGCGGTCTACGACCTCCCCGAGGGCCGTCCGGTGTGGAAGGTGCTGCCGGTGCGGGTCGGGGTGACCGTCGTGCTGATGGTGCTGGCCGTGTTCAGCGCCCTGATCGTGGTGTTCACGGGCAGTCTCGCCCGGCAGGCCGGCAGCACGCTCGGGGCCGGTGACACGTTCCTGACCGTGTGGTCGTACGCGAAGTGGCCGGTCCTGGTCGTCCTGGTCACGCTGATGATCGCGCTGCTGTACTGGGCGACCCCCAACGCCAAGGTCCGCGGCTTCCGCTGGCTCACGCCGGGCAGCTTCCTGGCGCTGGTGATCTGGATGGCCGCGTCGGCCGGCTTCGCGCTCTACGTGGCGAACTTCGCCTCGTACAACAAGACCTACGGCACCCTCGCCGGCGTGATCGTCTTCCTGGTCTGGCTGTGGATCACCAATCTGGCGATCCTGCTCGGCCTGGAGTTCGACGCCGAACTGGTGCGTCAGCGCGCCGTCGCCGGGGGCCGGCCGGCCGACGAGGAGCCGTACGTCGAGCCGCGTGACACGAGGACGTGGGACGACGAGGACCGGCGCCGGCTCGGCGGATGACCTCCCTTCGAAACGGACGAAAGACAGGTGAGCACTCATGACCCAGGTGACCCAGGACGCGCCGCACCGCACGGAGGCCGGGGCGCAGGAACCGGTGGGCGAACTGGTGCAGCGCGCGACGCAGCAGTTGTCGCAACTGGTGCGCGACGAGATGCGTCTCGCGCAGGCCGAGATGACCGTGAAGGGCAAACGCTTCGGACGCGGCGGGGGCCTCTTCGGCGGCGCCGGCCTGATGGCCGTCATCACCCTTCAGGCCCTGGTCGCCACGGCGATCGCCGCGTTGTCGCTGGTGCTCGACGTGTGGGCCGCCGCGCTGATCGTCACGGGTGTCCTGGCGTGCGTCACCGCCGTCATGGCGGCGCTCGGCAGGAAGGAGTTCGCCAAGGCGTCCCCGCCGAAGCCGGAACAGACCATGGACAGCGTCAGGGCCGATGTGGCCGAGATCAAGGAGAAGGCACACCGATGACCAAGGACGAGCGGCAGACACCCGAGGAGCTGCGCGGGCAGGTCGAGGCGACCCGCGAGGAACTGGGCCGGACCGTGCAGGCGCTCGCGGCCAGGACGGACGTCAAGGCCCGGGCACGCGAGAAGGCGGACCAGGGCATGCGTCTGGCGCGGTCGCACCGTACGCCGCTGATCGCGGCGGCGAGCGCGCTGGCGGCGCTGCTGGTCGCCCTGGAGGTCAGGAAGCGGCACTGACGGCCGCGCGCGCGTCGGCCCGTCCGCACCCGGGTGTCCGGTGCCGGACGGGCCGACGCGTGTCCAGTCCGTCGTGTCGTGGTTCAGCGGCCCAGGGCGTCGGCGAGCTGCTGCTTGCTCATCGAGGAGCGGCCGTGGATGTCGCGCTTCCTCGCCTCCTCGTAGAGCTGGTCCCGGGTGGGGCCCTGGGCGCCGCTGTGCGAGCGCTCGCCGCCGCGCCGGTACGCGGACTTCGGGTCGCGGGTGGAGGTCTTGCTCGCGGTCTTCGACTCGCCCGACCTCGCCCGCTCCTTGTTGACCGTGCGAGCCGCGATCTCCTTGGCGCGCCCGGTCGGCTCTCCGCGGTCCTCGGCGCTCTTCCTGATGTGCTCGTACTGTCGCTCGCGCTTCGCGTTCGATCCGGCAGGCATGGTGCCCCTCCTCGCGATGGGATGCGTCCGGGACGCCGGGTTCCCTTCCGCGACCCGCCCACACGCGGTGCGACGCGCCGATGATCCGCATTCGGGCGGTGGGGTGTGTTAGGCTTGCAGAGTTGTAGTTGTGGTACCCATGAACCTTTGCGCCTGGGGGGACCGATTCTCCTCCGGGCGTTTTCGTTTTTTCCGGCTTCTCCGGATGGGGCCTCTCTGCCTACAGAAGGAGAATGTCATGGCACAGGGAACCGTGAAGTGGTTCAACTCTGAAAAGGGTTTCGGTTTCATCGAGCAGGACGGCGGCGGCCCCGACGTCTTCGCTCACTACTCGAACATCGCGACGCAGGGCTTCCGTGAGCTCCAGGAGGGCCAGCGGGTCTCCTTCGACGTCACGCAGGGCCAGAAGGGCCCGCAGGCGGAGAACATCGTCCCCGCCTGATCCCCGGACGCGAGTCGCAGACCGGGGTCCGTACCAGCATTGGTGCGGACCCCGGTCTCTGTTGTTGTCAGAAAGGCAGAGCACCGCATGGCCCGCAGGTTCCAGAAGCCGAACCGTCGTTCCTCGTCGCCCCGGCCGGCCGCGACGCCGTCCAGGGAATTCCAGTTGCCGGTGAGCACGACCCCCGGCCTTCCCGCCGTCGAGGACTTCGCCGACCTGGACATGCCCGCGGCGCTGCTCAAGACCCTCACCGCGCAGGGGGTGACCACCCCCTTCCCCATCCAGGCCGCCACGCTGCCGAACTCGCTCGCGGGACGTGACGTGCTGGGGCGGGGGCGCACCGGGTCCGGCAAGACCCTCGCCTTCGGCCTGGCGCTCCTGGCCCGCACCGCCGGGCTGCGCGCGGAGCCCAGGGCGCCGCTCGCGCTCGTGCTGGTGCCCACCCGGGAACTCGCCCAGCAGGTGACCGACGCGCTGACCCCCTACGCGACGGCGGTGAACCTCCGGCTGGCCACCGTGGTCGGCGGGCTGTCCATCACCAAGCAGGCCGCCACGCTGCGGCGCGGCGCCGAGGTGCTGGTGGCGACGCCCGGCCGTCTCAACGACCTCGTGGAGCGCGGCGACTGCGTGCTCGACGGCATCGGCATCACGGTGCTGGACGAGGCCGACCAGATGACCGACATGGGCTTCCTGCCGCAGATCACCAAGCTGCTCCGGCAGGTGCGGCCCGACGGGCAGCGCATGCTGTTCTCGGCGACGCTGGACCGCAACATCGACCGTCTGGTCCGGGACTTCCTCTCCGACCCGGTCGTGCACTCCGTGGACCCGTCCGCCGGGGCGGTGACGACCATGGAGCACCATGTGCTGCACGTCCTGGACGAGACGGACAAGAAGGCGGTCACCACCCGCATCGCCGCGCGCGACGGGCGGGTCATCCTCTTCCTCGACACCAAGCGGTCCGCCGACCGGCTCGCCAAGCGACTGCTGTCCGTCGGCGTCCGCGCGGCCGCGCTGCACGGCGGCCGTTCGCAGCCGCAGCGCAACCGTGTCCTGGAGCAGTTCAAGAACGGCCAGGTCACCGCGCTCGTCGCGACGAACGTCATGGCCCGCGGCATACACGTGGACGATCTCGAACTGGTCGTGAACGTCGACCCGCCCACCGATCACAAGGACTATCTGCACCGCGGCGGCCGTACGGCCCGCGCGGGCGGCTCGGGCAGCGTGGTCACGCTGGTCCTGCCGGAGCAGAAGCGGGACGTCACCCGGCTGATGTCGGACGCGGACATCACCCCGCGCACGGCCCGCATCACCTCCGGCGACCCGGCCCTGACCACGATCACCGGCGCCCGTGAGCCCTCGGGCGTCCCGGTCGTCATCGAGGTCCCCGCTCCCCCGGCGGCGGAGGCTCCTCTCCCCGGCACGGGCAAGCGTCCCAACCGCCGGCGCCGTTCGCGTGGCGCGGCGGGTGCGGAGGGCACGTCCGGGGCCGCGGCCGGCGGTGCCTCCGGCGGCCGCGGCCGCGCCGGCCGGCCCGCCGCCGCGGACGGTGGCGGCGGCCGCCGCGCCTCGACGGGCACGACGGGCGGCAACGGCACCCGGCGAACGGGACGCTCCGCGTCCCCCGACGCGCCCACCGCCAAGCCGACGGGCAACGCGACCGGCACGAGCCCCCGGGGCACGGGCCGCCGCACGGCCTCCAACCCGCCCGCCAACGGCACCGGCCGCACCGGCAACCCCGCCAACGGCCGCGGCGGCCGGGGCCGGGGGCGAGGCCGCGGCACTTCGTCCGCCGCGTAGTCGACGACACGTCCGCCTCCCGGCCCCGCCGACCGGGGGCCGGGAGGCGATGCGGCGGCGCCGGACGCCGATCACCGGCCACAGCGCGGCACGGGCCCCGTCGCCCAGGGCGCGAACGGCGGCCGCGGGACATCACGCTCAGCCTCGATCCGGGTATCGCCGCCCTCCCCGGCTCCGTCGACCGCGCCGACAGGGAGCCGGGAGACGATCCGGCGCGCCAAGACGCTGCTCACCGGCCACAGCGCCGCACCGGATCGGCGTCACCCGGGACTTCGCGCTCAGCCTCGGTCCGGCATCGCCGGGTGAGCCTGCCCGGGGGTGTCCCGCCAGGGGACCCGGCTCCCGTTCGCCGCCCGGCCGGGTGGGGTCCGTCGGTGGTCGCGTCGGGCGGGCCGGGGCGGCCCGGGTGCATGGGGCCGGCTGCCCCGCCCCCGCCCGCAGTGATCGCCGCCCCCCCCAGGGCTCCCACCGATGTCACCCGACTGCCCACCGCACCGCGGGAGTCCGTCCCTCGGCCCAGGCGCGTCGCCTTCCCCTCCTCGGGAGGGCTCACCGTCGGCTCGGGCCCGGGGCCCAGGGCCCCGCCGGGCGATCCCCGCTCAGTCCGACTCCGGGCGGACCGCCTCGCCCTTGAAGAACGTGTAGTGGAACGTGCCGTCCGCGTCCGTCGTGCGGTGCAGGTCCGTGATGCCCCGGTCCCAGTCGGCGGCGGTCGTCAGGCCCGCGGCCACCGCTCGGTCGCGGACCGCTGCGATCATGCCGATGAAGGTGCTGCGGGTGAAGCCGCCGACCAGCGCCGGGCGGGAGTTGTCGGCGTAGACCGTGCGGGGGCGGACCGTCACCCGGGTGTAGCCGGCGGAGGTCAGCAGGGGGTACAGCTCGCGGCCGATCAGCGCGTTGCCGCCCGCGTCGGCCTGGAGGCGGACCTGGCAGTCGATCGCCGCGCGGGCGTAGGTGCTGTGGGGGTGGAAGAACGCCGAGCCGTGATCGCCCTCGATGACCGTGAGGGTGCCGCCGGGCTTGAGGAGGCGGCGCAGGGTGGCGAGCGCCCGCTGCGGGGCCGTCAGGTGTTCCAGGACGAAGCAGACGAAGATGTGGTCGAAGGACGCTTCGGGGAAAGGGAGTTGGAAGAGGTCCGCCCGCAGCCAGGTCACCCGGGCCGCCGGGGCCTGGTCCGTCACCCGGGCCCTGGCCTCGGCGAGGGACTCCGCGGAGATGTCCACGGCGACGAACTCGGCCTCGGGGCTCGCCGCCACCAGGTGCACGGTCTGCGCGCCGACCCCGCAGCCGACCTCCAGGACCCGGCTTCCCGCGGGGTAGGACGTGCCCCCGTGGAGCAGGGCGGCGAGGGTGTCCGCCTGGTCCTCCAGGCGGCGGGCCTCGTGGTCGGAGTAGCCGTGGACGTAGGAGAGGGATGTCGTCATGGGGGGAGTCTGGTGGGGGCGGGGGGCGGTCGACAGGGCCAATCGGGCGTGGTCTTCCAGGGCCACTCCGCAACCGCCACGCGCCCCTGCCGGCCCGCCCCCGCACTCCCTCAGTGGAGCTGGCCCGCCTTGTAACCGCCCGCCGGCTGGCGGGTGATGACGTTCAGCCGGTTCGCGGCGTTCATGAAGGCGATCATCGCGACCAGTGCGGCGAGCTGCTCGTCGTCGTAGTGCTTGGCGCCGGCCGCCCACACCTCGTCGTCGACCCCGCCCGCCCCGTCGGCGACCCGGGTGCCCTGCTCGGCCAGTTCCAGCGCGGCGCGCTCGGCATCGGTGAAGACCGTGGCCTCGCGCCAGCCGGCGACCAGGTGGAGGCGTACCGAGGTCTCCCCCGCCGCCTCGGCCTCCTTGGTGTGCATGTCGATGCAGAACGCGCAGCCGTTGATCTGGCTCACGCGCAGGGCGACCAGCTCGTGCGTCGAGGCCGGCAGCGGCAGTGACTTGATCGCCTTGCCCGCCGCCATGAAGGGCTTGAGGACCTGACCGACGGCCGGGTCTCCGAAGAAGTTCAGTCGCGCGTCCATGGGGTGCTCCTCGTGGTGGTGAGTGTCTGTGTTTCTGTGTTCACTCACTGGACGAGACGGGCCCGGTGCTTTGTGACACCGGCGAAAGTGACCCGCGTCACCCCTGGGCGCGGGGCAGCCGGACCACCTGGACGAAGAAGTCGTCGATCTGGCGGACCGCGGCGATGAACTGGTCCAGATCGACGGGCTTGGTGACATACGCGTTCGCGTGCAGCTTGTAGCTGCGCAGGATGTCCTCCTCGGCGGCGGAGGTGGTGAGCACCACCACCGGGATGTGGGCCAGCGCCGGGTCGGACTTGATCTTCTCCAGGACCTGACGGCCGTCGTACTTGGGCAGGTTGAGGTCGAGCAGGATGAGATCGGGCCGGGGCGCCCCGGTGTGCGCGCCGCGCTGGTAGATGAAGTCGAGTGCCTCCTCGCCGTCGCGGACGACGTGCAGGGTGTTGCCGATCTTGTTGTCCTCGAACGCCTCGCGGGTCATGAGTTCGTCGCCCGGGTCGTCCTCGACCAGGAGGACGTCGACCGGGGTGGCGGCGGGAGTGGTCATGTCAGGGCCTTCTCGGGGGTGTGCTGTGCGGGGTCCGGCGTCGTGGTGAGGACGGGCAGGGTGAAGCGGAACCGGGTGCCCTCCGTGTGGTCGGTGTCGATCCGGATCAGCCCGCCGTGGTACTCGACGATCTTCTTGCACAGGGCGAGTCCGATCCCGGTGCCACCATAGGCGTCCCGGCCGTGCAGCCGCTGAAAGATGACGAACACCTTCTCGGCGAACTCCGGCGGGATGCCTATGCCGTTGTCGGTGACGTCCAGCAGCCAGGTGCCGGGCTCCTCGGGATGGGGTGCGCAGGTGATCCGTACGTGCGGGGTGCGGTCGGGACTGCGGAACTTGACGGCGTTGCCGATGAGGTTCTGCCAGAGCATGGCGAGCAGCAGCGGGTCGCCGAGGACGCGGGGCAGGTGCTCCGGCCGTTCGAGGCGGGTGCCGGTCTCGGTGAGGGCGGTGTCCAGGTTGGTGAGGGCCCGGTCGAGCGCCTCGTCGAGGGACACGGGCAGCCGGGCGTCGTTGACGCGGCCGACCCGGGAGAAGGTGAGCAGGTCGTTGATGAGGACCTGCATGCGCTTGGCGCCGTCCACGGCGAAGTCGACGTACTGGCGGCCGCGGTCGTCCAGTGTGTCGCCGTACCGTTTCTCCAGGAGCTGGCAGAAGGAGGCGACCTTGCGCAGGGGTTCCTGGAGGTCGTGGGAGGCCACATAGGCGAACTGTTCGAGTTCGGCGTTGGAGCGGCGCAGTTCGACGGCCTGGGCGTCGAGGGCGGCGGTCTGCCGGGCGAGGTTCTCCTGCTGGCGGCGTGAGGCGTCGAGTTCGGCGACGATCTGCCGCCGCATGTACTCGACGTCCGTGGCGACGGCGGTGAGGTCGCGTGGTCCGGCGCCGGTGATGACATGGCCGAAGTCGCCGCGTGCGACCCGCCGGGAGGATTCGCGCAGGACCGTGAGCGGGCGGGCGACGAGCAGCCTGATCAGTACGGCCAGGACGGCTCCGGCCAGCAGGAACACCACGACGAGGGCGCTGAGGATGACGGTGCGCAGGGTCCGTACGTGTTCCAGCCGGTCCTTGTCGTCGCGGACGGCCCGGGTCAGGCCGGTGTTCTGGTCGGCGGCGCGGGCGCGGACCTCGTCGAAGAGCTTCTTGCCGCGTTCGGCGGTCGCCGCGTCGATGGTGCCGGGCTCGCCGGCGGTGACACCGGCGACGAGGGGTTCGGCGTAGGTGCGGCGCCAGGCGGCGGCCCGCTGCTCGACGGCCTCCAGGTCGTGCAGGAGGGCGGCCCGGTCGCCGACGAGGGTGCGCAGGCGGGCGGCCGAGCGGGCCTCCTCGCGGGTGCCCTGTGTGTACGGTTCCAGGAACCGGGGGTCGGCGGTGATGACGTAACCGCGTACGCCCGTCTCCTGGTTGACCAGCGCGGACTGGAGGCGGTACGCCTCGGTGCGGGCCGGCAGGGTGTGGTCGGCGAGCCGGTCGCTGGTCTCGCCGGTCCGGTCGAGCAGGCGCGCGCCGATGACGCTGCCGACGAGGACCAGCAGGACCATGACGGCGAGGGCCAGGTGGAACCAGCCCTGAACCGTCAGCCTGCGGCCGATCCACGGTGTGCGGGCGTCGTTCCTGGTCACCGCCGCTCCTGTGTCCTTTCGGGGTGCCGGCGCAGATGCACGACGGCCACGTCGTCGTCCAGGCCGCCCTGGGCCTCGGCGAGTCCCTCGGCGCGTTCGATGAGCCCGTCGACGAACGCCTCGGGTTCCCGTCCGGCGATCTCGCGGGCGAGGCGCAGCAGTCCGTCCTCGCCCAGCCGCTCCTTGCCCCGGCCGACGTAGCCCTCGAAGAGGCCGTCGGTGAACAGCACCAGCGCCGCCCCGTCGGGTACGGCGAACTCCTCGACCGGCCAGGTGGCGAGGCCGGGGATGACGCCGAGGGCGGGGCCGCCGGGTACCTCGACCCATTCGACGCGGCCCGCGGAGCGCAGCAGCATGCCGGGGTGTCCGGCCCGGATGATGCTGACCTCGCGGGCGCCGGGCGCGGCGGTGAGGCTGGTGAGGGTGGCGAACGCCTCGCTGCGGACGCGTTCGGCGACGAGGATCTCCTCCAGGCGGGCGACCTGTTCGGCGCCGGTGACGCCGCTGAGGACCAGGGTGCGCCAGGCGATCCGCAGGGCGACGCCGAGGGCGGCCTCGTCGGGGCCGTGTCCGGAGACGTCGCCGATGAGCGCGTGCAGGGTGCCGTCGGTGCTCTGCACGATGTCGTAGAAGTCGCCGCCGAGGAGGGCCTGGGAGCGGCCGGGGCGGTAGCGGGCGACGGCCTCGATGCCGTCGCCGCGCAGCAACGGGCGGGGCAGCAGGCCGCGTTCGAGGCGGGCGTTCTCCTGGGCCTGCATCTGGCCGGCCTGGAGGGCGACCGCCGCCTGTTCGGCCTGCTTGCGCTGGATGGCGTAGCGCACGGCCCGTCCGAACAGGTCGGGTTCGACACGGCCTTTGACCAGGTAGTCCTGGGCGCCGGCGGCGACCGCGGCGAGGGCGGTCTCCTCCTCGGCCAGGCCGGTCAGCACCACGACGGCGATCCGGTCGGCGTGGGTGCGGACCTGGGAGACCGCTTCGAGGCCGTGGGCGTCGGGCAGGTTGAGGTCGAGCAGGACGCAGTCGGG
Organism: Streptomyces sp. CAI-85; assembly: GCF_013363615.1. Lineage (NCBI taxonomy): Bacteria > Bacillati > Actinomycetota > Actinomycetes > Kitasatosporales > Streptomycetaceae > Streptomyces > Streptomyces sp. CAI-85. The sequence continues at coordinate 287,045 of NZ_JAANNX010000001.1, forward strand.
GGTCTCCTGGGCCAGGACGTGCCGGGCATCGGCCATCGAACGCGCCCATCGCAGGCGCATCTTCAGGGCGCTGTCGGCGACGAGTTCCTCGACCAGCAGGGCGTCACCGGCGTCGTCCTCGATGAGGAGGACGGAGGGCTCGCGCCACTCCCACACCGTGTCGGGTCCGTCTCGCTCGGGAGAGGCCGAACCGACGATTTCCGCTTCCGACGTCACCATTGTCCTGGTTTTCCCACTCCGCTTGCCCGCCCCCATCGGCGGCCCGAACGGCAACTGGCATGAGCAGAAACGCTATCAGGCTCTTCACCACGCGCCTTCGACTGATGAACACGCTGACCGATCGGGGACAGGTACCCCGTTTCACGGTTTCCGCACACCGTCGCACGGAACATTCCGCGCCGTTCGCGTGGCGCGGTTCCGGGACCCGGCCGCCGCGGCGGCGCGGGCCGGGCCGTCCGGGAGGGTGAAGGCGAAGACGGCGGTCACGGCGGCGATCACGGCCAGGACGTAGTAGGCGGACCGGTAGGCGCCGAGCGGGGGTTCGGCGGCGGCCCCGGCGGGGGTGCCGAGGACGAGGACGGTGGTCACGGCCGCCGGGGCGAGGGCACCGCCGGTCTGGCGTACGACGGTGTTGAGGGTGGACGCCTGGGCGAGGTCGCCGCGGGCGATGTTGGCGAGCGAGGCGACCGTGGTCGGCATGAACACCCCGCCCATGGCGACGCCGAGCAGGAACATATAGGCGCGGAAGGTCCACAGGCCGGTGTCCTCGTCGCACTGGGCGAAGAGCACGAGGACCGCGCTGACGCCGACGAGACCGCTGCCCACGATGATCCGGGGGCCGACGCGGGCGTAGAGCACCCCGGCCACCTGGACGGTGAGCAGCACGCCGAACGCCTCGGGGAAGGTGCCGGTGCCGGACTCCAGGGCGGTGCGGCCCTGCGCCTGCTGGAGGAAGAGCGGCCCGAGATACATCGCGCCGAGGATCGGGATCAGCCCGACCAGGTTGATCAGGTTGGTGTCGCGGAACAGCCGGTCGGCGAAGAGCCGGATCCTCAGCAACGGTTCGGAGGCCCGCAGTTGGTGGACGACGGCGGCGGTGAGGAGTACGGCGCCCAGGGCCAGCGCGGTGAGCACGGCGGCGGAGGACCAGCCCCGGTTGGGGCCCTCGCTGACGCCGAACATCGCGGCGCCCAGGCCGGCCGCGCTCAGCAGCAGGCCGGTCAGGTCGAACCGGCCGGGCCGGTGGCCGCGGTGCTCCGCCAGGAACAGCACGCCGAACAGCACGACGGGCACGCCGACGGGCAGGTTGACGTAGAAGACCCAGCGCCAGGACAGATGGTCCACGAGGAGTCCGCCGAGGACGGGGGCGGCCGCCGGGGCGATCTGCTGCGGGATGATCATGTACCGCGCTATCCGCACCTGTTCGAAGGCGTCGAAGGTGGCGAACAGCAGGGCCGCCGAGGCGGGGAAGAGCACACCGGCGGACAGTCCCTGGACCGCGCGGCAGGCGATGAGCTGGGGCAGGTCGGCGGCCGCGCCGCACAGCAGCGACGAGCCGAGGAAGGCGGTGAGCGCGGTGAGCAGGACCCGTTTGCCGCCGAACCGTTCGACCAGCCAGGCCGAGGCGGGGATCGCCATGGCCAGACAGACCGGGTAGACGACGACCACGCCGTCCAGGGCGGCCGTGGTCAGCCCGAACTGGCGGGCGATGGAGGGCAGCGCGACCGTGGTGATCGCCCCGTCGGCGATGGCGATGAAGGTCACGGCGGCGCACATGACGGGGACGACCAGCCGCTGGCTGAGGAGGCGGCGGGCGGACGGGCGGGGACGACGTGTGAGCACATGCTGAGCATACTCACTATGTGGTTGCTCAGTAGAATCGGTTTCCGGAACGCTCCGGGACCGTCCGGGGCCACGGGGAGCGGAGCGGCGATGGCAGTGCAGGGCAGCAGTGACGTCCTGATCGACGAGCTGTACGAGACGACCCACGGGCTGCGCCGGTTCGTGGAGGCGCGGCTGCGCTCGGGCGGCGCCTCGGTCGCCCGGCTGCGCGCCATGCGGATGCTCGCCCGCGCCGAACAGCCTTTGCGGATGCGGGACTTGAGCGAACTGACCGGGGTCGCCGCGCGGACCACGACCAGCATCGTGGACAGCCTGGAGCGGGACGGTCTGGTCGAGCGGCTGCCCCATCCGACCGACCGGCGCGCCTTTCTGCTGCGGCTGACCGAGGAGGGGCTGCGCTGCCACCGCGAGGCGGAGGAGGTGGACCGGCGGGCGCTCGCCGAGGCGACGGCCGCGCTCGACGCGGACGACCGGGCCCAGTTGCGGGCCCTGCTCGCCCGGATCCGCGCGGCCACCGCCTGACGGCGGGCCTCCGCGCGCGTCAGCGTCTGCGGCCGCGCACCGACCAGCCGCCGCCGACGCCGGCCAGGTGCAGCGCCAGCGCGGTGAGGCCGAGCAGCATCAGGTTCACCGAGGTGAACGCGTCGTTCGTCGAGATCTCGGCCGCGTTGATCAGGAAGGCGATGAAGAACAGGATCGCGGCACCGACAGCCAGCATGAGGTGGTCCCTTCGGTCGTGACGGGTGTGTGCGGACCGGTTGCCCCCGACGCGCCGGCTCATGCCTGCGCGGCACTCCCGGCGTCACGCGCTGAACGCTGTCCTCGTGTCAACACTCCTTCGGCGTGCACAAGTTGCAGGAATTCTGGTGTCAGAGGGCTTGCCGATCGAGGAAGTCATTATTTAAATCAAGTCGTGAACTAAGTGGTGTGCCCGCTTCGTTGCACGTTCCACCTCCCGCACCGCACGACTGTCACGGCACGGCTCCCGTTCGCGTCCATCCCTCCATCGCACCCCCAGGGGAACATGGCATGAGATTCAGATCCTTGGGTGTCGCGCTCGCCAGCACGGCGGCGCTGATCACTCTGCCGGTCTTCGGACCACCGTCGGCCGCGGCGGCCGACGCCAATCTGTCCCAGGGCAGATCGGCCACCGCGTCCTCCACCGAGACCGCCGGGACTCCGGCGGCCGCCGCGGTCGACGGCGACCAAGGAACGCGCTGGTCCTCCGCCGCGACCGACAACCAGTGGCTCCAGGTCGACCTCGGGGCCACCGCCTCGATCAGCCAGGTCGTCCTCGACTGGGAGGCGGCCTACGCCTCCGACTACAAGATCCAGGTCTCCGCGGACGGCGGCTCCTGGACCGACCTGCGCACGGTGACCGGCGGGGACGGCGGCAACGACACCCTCACCGTCTCCGGCCAGGGCCGCTACGTCCGGATGCAGGGCGTCCACCGGGCCACCCCCTGGGGCTACTCCCTGTGGGAGTTCCAGGTGTTCGGGACCACCGGAGGAACCCAGCCCGGCACCTGCGGCACCGCCAACGCCGCCCAGGGCAAGTCCGCCACCGCGTCCTCGACGGAGAACGCCGGCACCCCGGCGTCCGCCGCGTTCGACGGCAACGACGCCACCCGCTGGTCCAGCCAGGCGTCCGACCCCCAGTGGGTGCGCGTCGACCTCGGCTCGTCCCAGGACATCTGCAAGGTCGACCTCAACTGGGAGGCCGCGTACGGCAAGGACTTCCAGATCCAGGCGTCCGCCGACGGCCAGAGCTGGAACACCCTGAAGACCGTGACCGGCGCGACCGGCGGACGGGCCTCCTACGACGTCAGCGGCTCGGGCCGCTACGTCCGCGTCCTGGGCACCGCGCGCGGCACCGGCTACGGCTACTCCCTGTGGGAGGTCGCCGTCCACACCACGTCCGGCGGCACGCCCCCGGTCGAGGGCGGCGGTGACCTGGGCCCGAACGTGATCGTCGTGGACCCCTCGACGCCCAACCTCCAGCAGAAGTTCGACCAGGTCTTCGCCCAGCAGGAGTCCGCGCAGTTCGGCGCCGGGCGCTACCAGTTCCTGCTGAAGCCGGGCACCTACAACGGCATCAACGCCCAACTCGGCTTCTACACCTCGGTGTCGGGGCTCGGCCTGAACCCCGACGACACCCAGATCAACGGTGACATCACCGTGGACGCGGGCTGGTTCAACGGCAACGCCACGCAGAACTTCTGGCGTTCGGCGGAGAACCTGGCGATCACCCCGTCCAACGGCACCGACCGCTGGGCCGTCGCCCAGGCCGCGCCGTTCCGCCGGATCCACGTCAAGGGCGGCCTCAACCTCGCGCCCAACGGCTACGGCTGGGCCTCCGGCGGCTACATCGCCGACTCGAAGATCGACGGCACGGTCGGCCCGTACTCCCAGCAGCAGTGGTACACCCGGGACAGCTCGGTCGGCGGCTGGACCAACGGCGTGTGGAACATGACGTTCACCGGTGTCCAGGGCGCCCCGGCCACCAACTTCGACACCGGCCCGTACACCACGCTGGACACCACGCCGATCTCGCGCGAGAAGCCGTTCCTCTACCTCGACGGCAACGAGTACAAGGTCTTCGTGCCCGCCAAGCGCACCAACGCACGGGGCGTGTCCTGGCCGGCCAACGCGGGCACCTCGCTTCCGCTGAGCCAGTTCTACATCGTCAAGCCCGGCGCGACGGCCGCCACCATCAACACCGCGCTCTCGCAGGGCCTCAACCTGCTGTTCACGCCCGGTGTCTACCACCTGAACCAGACGATCAACGTCACCCGCGCCAACACGGTGGTGCTGGGTCTCGGCCTCGCCACGATCATCCCCGACGGCGGTGTCGACGCGATGCACGTGGCGGACGTCGACGGGGTCCGGCTCGCCGGGTTCCTGATCGACGCGGGGGCCACCCGGTCCGACACCCTGCTCCAGCTCGGCCCGGCCGGCGCGAGCGCGGACCACGCCGCCAACCCCACCACGATGCAGGACGTGTTCATCCGCATCGGCGGCGCGGGCCCCGGCCTGGCCACCGACTCGGTCGTCGTCAACAGCGACGACGTCGTCATCGACCACACCTGGATCTGGCGCGCCGACCACGGCGAGGGCGTCGGCTGGGAGACCAACCGGGCCGACTACGGACTGCGGGTCAACGGCGACGACGTGCTCGCCACCGGCCTGTTCGTCGAGCACTTCAACAAGTACGACGTCGTCTGGAACGGCGAACGCGGCCGCACGATCTTCTTCCAGAACGAGAAGGCGTACGACGCCCCGAACGCCGCCGCCATCACCCATGACGGCATCGTCGGATACGCCGCCTACAAGGTGGCCGACTCGGTGAACGTCCACGAGGCGTGGGGTCTGGGCAGTTACTGCAACTACACCTCCGACCCGTCCATCGTGCAGCAGCACGGCTTCCAGGTCCCCGTGAAGCCCGGCGTCAAGCTGCACAGCCTCCAGGTGATCTCGCTCGGCGGCATGGGCCAGTACGCCCATGTCGTCAACAACACCGGGGCACCGACCTCGGGCACCTCCACCATCCCCTCCAAGATCACACAGTTCCCGTGATCCCCGGCGGGTGAGCCGATCACCCGCGACCGACACCCATGAGCTGCGGGCCGGCCGTCGCCGGCCCGCAGCACCGTCGTGTCCGCCCGGGTGTGTCCCCCCGGTCGCGGGGCAGTCGGACTCCGAACTCACGCGGAGCAGGGAGGTCGCGATGGACGCGAGCGTGTCGGTGCGCAACAACGGCGGGGCCCAGGTGGAACGGGCCGCGCGCGGGTCCGTGGTGAAGGGTGCCGCGCGGGCCGGTTTCGCCGCACGCGGGGTGATCTATCTGCTCGTCGGGGTGCTGGCCCTCCAGATCGCCTTCGGCGACGGCGGGGAACAGGCCGACCGGCAGGGCGCCCTCGGCGAGATCGCCCAACAGCCCTTCGGGGCGGTCGTGTTGTGGGCGCTGGGCGTCGGCCTGGCCGGGATGGCGCTGTGGCGGCTGTCCGAGGCGGCGTTCGGCGCGGCCGGATCCGAGGGCCGCACCTGGAAGAAGCGGCTGCCCGCCCTGGCCCGGTCCGTGTTCTACGCCTTCGTCGCGTACTCCGTGCTGGCGCTCGCCGTCGGTTCCGGGGACGGCGGCGGCTCCAGCGACCGGCAGTCCAAGGACGTCACCGCCCGCGCGCTCGAACTGCCCGCCGGACAGTGGCTCGTGGGGCTGGCGGGGGCCGGAGTCGCCGTCGCCGGACTGTGGATCGGCTTCCGTGCCGTGACCCGGTCGTACCACGACAAGCTGCGCCTCGGCGCGATGTCCCGGCGGGTCCGGCGCCTGGTGGACGTCACCGGGGTGGGCGGCGGCGCGGCGCGCGGTCTGGTGTTCGCGGCCGCGGGCGGCTTCGCGGTGCGCGCCGCCGTCGACTACCGCCCGGACCGGGCCAAGGGGTTCGACGACACGCTCCGCTCCTTCGCCCACACGCCCGTCGGGCCGGGGCTGCTGGCCGGGGTCGCGGCGGGGCTTGTGCTGTTCGGAGTGTTCTCGTTCTTCATGGCCCGCTGGCGCAAGGTCTGACACCCGGGCCGGTGCGGACATGGGGGCGCCCCCTCGCTGCTGCGAGGGGGCGCCCCCATGTCGATGTCAGCTCTCGTCGGAGTCGATGCCCGTGACCACGGCCGGGCCCAGGGGCGCGGCGCCGTCGTCCAGGCCGACCGCGGTCAGCGCCGACCGGGCCAGCCGGTGCGCCTCCCGCTCCGCCTCCGGGCCGCTGCCGGCCTCGACGGTGAGCCGGACGGTGAACGTGTCGTCGTCGTTCACGGTCAGGACGTCGAGATCCTCCTCGTCGCCCAGCCGGGTGCGGTGCGGGTCGGCGGGGCGCAGCGCCCGCGCCAGTTCGTCCCGGGTCCGCGGCCCGGCCGTGCCGGTGAAGGTTCCCGGCACCGAGATGACGTAGGTCGTCATGGCGTTCCTCCTTCAGGCCCCTCGGGCCCTCTCAGTCCCCGTCGGTCCCCTTCCGGCTACCCGCGTCCGACGCCAAGATCCCCTCAGGAGACGTCGTGCACCGGGGTCCCGGGAGCGAAGTGGGCGACCGCGCCGAGCAGCCGCTCCCGGTCCAGGTGCCATCCCGTGAGCGCCCGCGAGGACATGACGACCTCCGGCGGAACCGGGACGAGATGCGTGAGGACGGCACGGGCCCTCGGACCGTCGCCGGGCAGGGCCGGAGCGCCCTCCCTCCGGGTGACCCCCACATACGGCACCGACGCGTCGCCCGCCTGCTGGCGCCACAGGACGAACCCGGTGATGTCGGCCCAGGGCACATGGGCGGTGGTCGCGCCGTAGCGGGCGGGGCTGCCGCCGAGCAGGACGCCCGTCCCGTCCACCCGGAAGGCGACCTTGCGGCTCAGCGCCACGTACGCCATGAAGAGCCCGCCCAGGCCGAAGAGCGGCAGGCCCAGGACGCGGGCGAAGAGGGGTATGCCGGGGAGCAGCAGGGCGGCGGTGAACACGGCGCTGCCCGCGACCACCCCGACGGTTCTGCGGTCCCAGCCGTAGCGTGCCTCGTACACCGGTGAGCTGTCTTTCCCCATGGGCGGATCATGGCAAGCCACGGGGCCTCGGGGGAAGTCCCCGCAGCCTCGGTCCCGTCTCCGGTCCGGTCTCCGGTTCGGCCTCCGGTCCAGTCCCCGGTTCGGCCTCCGGTCCAGTCCCCGGTTCGGTCTCTGAGGGGTCGTGTCCTGCCCTAACCTGACCCGCATGAACGCACCGGGGGACATGATCGACGGACGCTTCGAGCTGATCGAACGGCTCGGCAGCGGGGGGATGGGCACGGTGTGGCGGGCCACCGACACCATGCTGCACCGGGACGTCGCCCTCAAGGCCGTACGCCCCGACGCCGAGGCTTCCCCGGTCGTACGGGAGCGGGTGCTGCGGGAGGCGAGGGCGCTGGCCCGGCTCAACGATCCGCACGTGGTGACCGTGCACCAGATCATCGAGGCCGACCCGCACCCGTGGATCGTGATGGAGCTGGTGCCCGGCCGGTCGCTCCAACAGCGCCTGGCCGAGGGCCCGTTGCATCCGTCCGAGGCGGCCCGTCTGGGACGGCAGGTGCTCGCCGCGCTGAGCGCCGCGCACACGGCCGGGATCCAGCACCGGGACGTCAAGCCGGCGAACATCCTGCTGCGCCCCGACGGCACGGCCGTGCTCACCGACTTCGGCATCGCGGCGCTCCAGGGCACGACCGGGCTCACCGTCACGGGTGAACTCGTCGGCTCCCCCGAGTACATGGCGCCCGAGCGCATCCGGGGGCATGGCGACGACCCCACGAGCGATCTGTGGTCCCTCGGGCTGGTGCTGTACGTGTGCGTGGAGGGTGTGAGCCCGCTGCGCCGCGAGACCACGCTCGCCACCCTGGCCGCCGTCCTCGACGACCCGGTGCCGCCGCCGGTGCGCTCCGGTCCGCTGGCCCCGGTCCTGGAAGCCCTGCTGGTCCGCGATCCGGCCGCCCGCCCCGACGCCGCGCGGCTGGACGCGCTGCTCGCGCGGGCCGAGTCCGGCGCGGCCCCGCGCTGGGACCCGCCGACGGTGACGGCACCGGCGCCACCGACACCGCCACCACCGCCGACACCCACACCGACCCCGACCCCGACACCGACACCGACACCGACGTCCCGGACCCGGATCGATCCTCCGCCGCCGCCGGTGGGGCCGTCCCGCCGTCGCAGGCCGGTGCTCGTCGCCGTGACCGCCGCCGTGGCCGTCGTCGCGGCGTCCGTCGCCGTCCTGACGCTGCGTCTGTTCGACGACGACAAGCCCGGCGGCCGGGCGGGCGCCGGAAGCGAGGCGAGCGTCTCGGCCGGGTCCACGGCGCCGCCCCGGTCCTCGTCGCCCCTGCGCAGCACGACCCCCGGCACGGCGGCCGACGTGTCGCCGCCGTCGGCGTCCCCCTCGTCCACGCCTTCGCCCTCGTCGTCGCCCTCGCCCTCGTCCGAACCGCCGGCGGCCGGGGGCCGCTGGATCGCGCAGTTGTACTCCGAGCCCGTCTCCTCCGGGACCGCGGCCCGCGACCGGCGTCTCGCGGCCGTCCGGGCCACCGTGCCCGAGGCGCTCGTCCTGCGCAGCGACGACTACGCCTCACTGCGCCCCGGCTACTGGGTGGTCTACGCGCCCGGCCCGTTCGCCGACGGCCGCGCCGCACTGACGTTCTGCGCCGAGCGCGGCCGGACCTCGGCGAACGGCTGCATCGGCCGCTACCTCAGCACCGACCCGGCCGACACTCCCCTCCAGTGCCGGCCACCGGCCGCGAACCCGACGGGCCGCTGCACCAGGCCGGCGTAGCGGGACCGTCAGTCCGTACCGGCGGACGGCAGGCGGCGCCGGGAGTCGGCCGTGGTCGTCGCCACCTCGCGCGCCAGCTTCTTCACCGCCGGGTCGGCGTCGGCCTTCTGCACGGCGTCGGCCAACTTCGCGGCCTGGGTGAGGTGTTCGTGGAGGGCGGCGCGCAGCAGCCGGTCGAAGTCGGGGCCGTCGGCGTGCTCCAGGGCGCGGAGTTCCGTCGTGTTCACCATGCCCGGCATGTCGTGGCCGGCGTGCGGGTCGTCGTCGGCGACGCCCGCGTCGGCCAGCAGGCCCCGGAGGGCGGCGAGCGCGTGCCGGTGGTCCTCGGCGACACCGGTAGCCCAGGTGACGAGGCGGGGGTCGCCGGACCGGTCCGGTGCGAGGGCGAGGATCCGGCGGGCCTGGTCGTCCATGGCGATCATGAGCTGGATCCAGCCGATGTCGGTGGCGTTGAGCCGGCCGCTCGCGGTGGCGACGGCGGCCGTGCTCGCCGTCGGGTCCGCGGCGGGTACGGGCCCCGCGCAGGCCGCCGCGGTCAGGACGGTGAGCGCGCACAGCAGCACCGCGGCCGGCGGGCGCTTCCTCGGCTCGCCGGCCGCGGTGTCCGCCATGTCCGCTCCTTCGGGTCGGCACCGCGCCGGGGCGTCCGGCGCGGTGGAGGGACGGTGCATCGGGGGGACGGTCAGGACGGGTTGCCGTCGGCTCCGCACTTGACGATGACGTTGATGCAGTTGGTGACCCGGCGGGCCAGCTCGTTCTCGGGCCAGGCGTTGAAGAAGTCACCGTGCATCGTGTAGCCGGGTCCGGACGCCAGCCGCAGGCCCTGGGTGCCGCCCGAGACGGGGTAGCGCAGCACCTGCCGCAGCTTGGGCACGGGCACCGGATGGGTGGCCGGGCACTCCCCGTTCACCGGGTAGGACATGTGGCTCTTGTGGTCGGCGGAGTCGAGGTCCCGGCCGTTCCAGCACTGCGGGAAGTCCAGGTAGGACTCCAGCATGGAGCCGGGCGGGCAGGTGACGAAGTCCTTGGACGGGTTGACCTCGCCGTGGTGGAGACACGACCAGCGGGCCACCGAGGAAGGGTCGTCGACCCCGGTCGCCTTGGCGTTGCCGGCCACGATCCGCAGGCCCTGCGGGAAGGGCCTGATGCGCTGGATCACATCGTCTCGGACGCCCTCGCCCAGGTAGTAGAAGGTGGTGCCGGTCGGTTCGACGGGCTGGTTGTCGCGGTACATGGTCGGCACCCAGTACGACGACGTGTCGATGGCCGGGCTGCATGTGGACGACGAGCCCAGCAGGTCGGTGACGTCGGTGTGGGCGTTCGTCACCCGGCTGCCGAAGAAGCTGTGCATGTGGGACGCGCCGGGCAGCCCGGGGAAGACGATCGGGTCGTCCGGCAGCCGGTGGCTGTAGGGGCACTCGGCCAGGAACTCCGCGACACGGACCACCTGGGCGCCCTGCGGTACGGCGTCCAGGTCGTCGGCGCCCGGCCGGGAGGCGGCGGTGGAGCCGCCGTAGAGCGTGGCGAGCAACAGGCCGAGCGCCGCGAGGGCGGCCGGCCAGACGCGTCGCCTTCGGGGACGGTCGGGGGACGGGTGGGGGGAACGGCTCGGCACAGCACTCCTCCTGGAGATCAGGGATGTGGTGGGGCTGCACGGCCGGAACCGGTTCCGGAACCGGTTCCGGGCCTTGGCGAGAGTGAAGCGATGTGTCATGCAGGCGTCAATACTTCTCGTAGGGATTGGTACGGTCCGGACCATCGGTGCCTTCACAAGTTGACGGCAGCGGTGGGTACTTCTGCGTTCGGCCTGCGAACGCGGCCCGCTTCGGGCGGTGTTGACGTCGCCCGGACCCCGCTGTTTCACTCGGGCGTCGCACCGGGAGCGGTACCGGTCACCGGTGGCGGCGATGGGTCCGGGGGTCCCGCACGGCGGAGGGGTTGCGATGCGAGTCACCATCGCGGACGTGGCCCGGATGGCGGGCGTGAGCAAGACGACCGTCTCCCGGGTGCTCAACACCCGTGACGAGGTGGACCGTTCGACCGCGGCCAGGGTCCGGGACGTCATCGACCAGCTCGGCTATGTGCCCAGTTCGGGCGCGGTCGGCCTGGCCCGGGGGCAGAGCCGCACGGTGGGCATGCTGGTGCCCTCGCTGACCTGGCCGTGGATGGGCGAGGTCGTGCAGGGGGTCGTGGACACGGTGGAGGCGGCCGAGTTCGGGCTGCTGCTGTTCACCTGCAACCGGGGCACCGAGTCCGTCGAACGGTTCACCAGCCAGGTGTCCGCGCGGGCCTTCGACGGGCTGCTCGTGGTGGAGCCCGAGAACACCCTCGCCATGCTGACCGCCCTGCACCGGCGGGGACTTCCGGTCGTCCTGATCGACGACCGCGGCCGCCACCCCGAGTTTCCCTATGTCACCGCCGCGAACCGCGAGGGCGGTGCCTCGGCGGCCCGTCATCTGCTGGCGGTGGGACGGCACCGGCCGCTCGTGCTGGCCGGTCCGCTGCGCTTCGGCTGTGTCCGCGAGCGCCTCGACGGGTTCCGGGCCGCCTACGCCGACGGCGGGCACCCGCTCGATCCCGCGCTGATCGTGGAGAGCGACTTCACCGAAGCGGACGGGCGCGAGGTGGTGCGCCGGCTCCTCGCCGAGGGGCGGGACTTCGACGCCGTCTTCGCCCACAACGACCTGGCGGCCGTGGGCGCGATGGCCGCCCTGCGCGCGGCCGGGCTGCGGATGCCCGAGGACGTCGCGGTGATCGGCTTCGACGACATCCCGCTGGCCGGTCACACCGAGCCCGCGCTGACGACCGTACGGCAGCCGATGCGGGAGATGGGCGAGACGGCGGCCCGGATGCTCCTCGCCCGGCTGACGGGCGGGGCGCCGCCGGGGCCGCCGGCCGTGCTGCCGACGTCGGTCGTCGTGCGCCGGTCGACCACGAACGGCTGACGGCTCCCTGCTGTCTCAGAGGAACCCGGCGAGACCGTCGAGCAGCCGGTCCACCTCGGTGGCGGTGGTGTAGGGGGCGAGGCCCACCCGCAGGGCCGGGTCGGGGAGTTTCAGCGCGGCGAACGCCTCGTGGGCGTAGAACGACCCGGCGGGCGCCACCACGCCCCGGGCGGCGAGATGGGCCTGCGCGTCCCGGGCGTCGCGGCCTTCGGGGGTCATCAGGACCGTCGGGGTGCGGTCGGCGGCCCGGGTGTGCACGGTGACGGCGTCGCCGAGGGCCCGCAGCCCGTCCGCCAGCCGGGCGCTCAGGGCGCGTTCGTGCGCGTGCAGGGAGTCCAGGGACCGGGCCAGCCGCTCCCGGCGCGTGGCAGGGGCCTCCGCCGTACCCGGGTCCATCGCGGCGAGGAAGTCGACGGCGGCGGTGGCGCCCGCGAGGATCTCGTAGGGCAGCGTGCCGAACTCGAAGCGCTCGGGCACGGTGTCCGGCGAGGGCAGCAGCTTGTCCGGGCGGATGCCCGCCAGCAGGCCGGGCGCGGCGGCGAGGACACCGCAGTGCGGCCCGAGGAACTTGTACGGCGAGCAGACGAACAGGTCGGCGCCGAGGGCCGGCACGTCCACCAGATGGTGGGCGGCGTAGTGCACGCCGTCCACGTACACCAGGGCGCCGGCCTCATGGGCGCGGTCGGCGATCCGGCGCACGGGCGGCTTGGTGCCGAGCACGTTCGAGGCGGCGGTGACGGCGACGAGCCGGGTGCGGGGTGAGAGGGCCCGCTCGTAGGAGTCGAGGTCCAGCTCGGTCGTCAGCGGGTCGATCTCGATGTGACGGACGGTCACGCCGGCGCACTCGGCCGCCTGGATCCAGGGGCGGACGTTGGAGTCGTGGTCCAGCCGGCTGACGACGATCTCGTCCCCCCGCCGCCAGTCCTTGGCCAGATGGCGCGAGAAGTCGTAGGTGAGCTGGGTGGCGCTGCGTCCGTGCACGACGCCGTCGGCGGGGACGTTCAGGAGGTCGGCGTAGGCGGCGCGGAAGTCCTCGACGGCGCGCGCGGCGTTCCGCTCGGAGACGCTGACGGCGCCCCGGTTGGACAGCGGGCCGGTCATGGTCGCGGTGACGGCGTCGGCGACGGGCCGGGGTGTCTGCGTTCCCCCGGGCCCGTCGAAGAAGGCGAGGCCGCTGTCGAGGGCGGGGAAGTGCGCCCGGAGGGCGGGGAGGTCCAGCGCCATGGCCTCGGCTTTCTGTCGCGGCGGTTCGGACTCGGACGGGCCCGGGGCCGACCCTATAGGGGCGCGTCGGAGGCCGCCGACGGAGGTGCGCCTCCGTCGGCGGCCTCTCCCCTCACAGATGCGGGACGACCGCCACGGGGCAGCCGACGTGCTGGATCGCGGCGTGGGTGACGGGCCCGGTGCGGGGGCCGACCGTACGTTCGGCGAGCCGGTGCCCGACGACCAGGAGCCCCGCTCCGGCCGAGGCCCGCACCAGCGCGGTCGTGGGCTTGTCGGCGACGACGGTCTCCAGGACCTCCACCTCGGGGAACTTGTCGCGCCAGGGCTGGAGCACGGCCTTGAGGAAGCCCAGCCACTCCTCGCCCCGCCGGGCCTCCCCGACCAGGGCGATGTCACCGGGGCCGAGGCCCAGCGCGCCGGGCTCCTGCCAGGCGTGCACGGCCCGCAGCCGCGCCCGCCGGAGCCCGGCCGCCTCGAAGGCGAACTCGATCACCTCGTCGCACGCCTCGGTGAGGTCGACGGCCAGCACCACGTCGGCGTATCCGGTGCCGGTCGAGGCGGTGCCGTCGTCCGCCGGCAGATGTTCGTCGGCCGCCTCCTCGCCGGCGCGGACGAGGACGACGGGTCGGGTCGACCTCGCGACCAGGCCGAGCGCGACGGACCCCACGAGGAACCCGGTGAAGCCGCTCAGTCCGCGCGAGCCCACGACCGTCAGTTCGGCCTGGTCCGCGGCCTTCACCAGCGCGGCGACGGCCGGGCCGTCGGTCTGCTCGTCGGACAGCCGGACGTCCGGGCACTCGGCGCGGACGGTGTCCTCCGCGCGCCGCAGGGCGCCACGGGCGAGATGCCGTCCGGCGGCGCCCGCGGCCCCGCCCTCCCGGACGTGCACGAGGTGCAGCCTCCGGTCGCGGCGCCGTGCCTCGCGGGCCGCCCACGCGGCGGCGGCCAGGCTCTCGGCGGATCCGTCCACTCCGGCGACAACGGGAAGAAGCATCGCGGCACCCCCAACGACGACTGTGACGACGGCGGTTCCGCCGTCCACGACCAGCCTGCGACCGGGGCCGACGCTCCGTCAGGGGCCGGGAGGTCCCGTTCCGGGGCCGACCGGTGCAGCCGACCGGTCCATGGGCGGCGTTCAGCGGCGCGGGTCCGTGCCGCGCACCACGACGACCGGGCAGTGGGCGTGGTGCAGCACTGCCTGGCTCACCGAGCCGAGCAGCAGTCCGGCGAACCCGCCCCGGCCGCGGGCGCCGACCACCACGAGCTGCGCGGAGCGGCTCGCCCCGATCAGGGCCTCCCGCGTCCTGCCCTGGACCACCCGGTGCTCCACGGCCACGTCCGGGTACTTCTCCCGGTGGCCGGCCAGCACCTCGTACAGCAGGCGTTCCTCCTCCTCGGCGAGCGCGCCCGGAGGGTTCGCGTACGGCGCCGAGGCGTCCTGCGGCGGGGGCAGCAGCGGCGCGTTCCAGGTGGTCCAGGCGTGCAGCGCCAGCAGGGGGGCGCCGCGCAGCGCGGCCTCGGCGAAGGCGAAGTCCACCGCCGCCTCGCCCGCGGCCGACCCGTCCACGCCGACCACGACGGGGCCGTCCGCGCCGGGCTGCTCGCGCACCACCAGCACCGGGCAGCGGCCGTGCGTGGCCAGATGGACCGCCGTCGATCCCACCAGCAGCCCGACGAACTCGCTGGTGCCGCGGGATCCGACGACCACCAGATCGGCGGAGCGCGACTGCGCCTCCAGGACGCCGAGCGGGTCGCCGGTCACCAGGGCGTGGCCGACCTCGATCCCGGGGGCCACGGCGTGCGCGCGTGCCACCGCCTCGGCCAGCAGGTGTTCCGCCGTCCTGCGGATCTCGTGGGCCGGGCCGGGCTGGGAGGGGCCGAGGGGCACGTGCGAGGAGGGCCAGGCGAAGGCGTGCACCACCCGCAGAGCCGCCCCGCGCAGTCCGGCCTCCCGTGCGGCCGTCTCGACCGCGGCCAGCGCCGGCGCCGAACCGTCCACACCCACGACCACCAAGTGGCTCATCGCGTCTCCCGCCTTCGGATGCCTTGTCCCGCACCTCCAGACTCGCCCCGGCGGCCGTCCCCCGCCACGGGACTTCGGGGCCAGGGCGGGGGCCGACCGGCCCTGTCCGGGCTCCGGCGAACGCGTCCGCTACGCCGAGCGCTCGTGGCCCTCGCGCACATACGCCCCGGGGGTGCGTCCGAAGTGGCGCCGGAAGGCGAGGATGTAGCCGTTTGTGCTGACGAAGCCGACCCGGGCGGCGACCGCGCCCACCAGTTGGCCCTGGTCGAGCAGGGCCAGCGAGTGGTTCAGGCGCAGCCGGGTGCGCCATTCGGAGAACGCCATGCCGGTCTCGGCGCGGAAGGCGCGGCGCAGGCTGGTCGAGCTGGTGTGGAGGGCGGCGGCCCATTCGGTGGCGGTGCGGGGGTCGCCGGGGGTGCGGGTGAGCGCGCCGGCGACGGCCGCCGCGGCCGGGGTGACGGGCTGGGGCAGCGGCAGGCTGTCGGGGTGGCCCGCCGACAGGGCGGCGAACACGGCGGGGTCGTCGCAGTCGGCCTCGGAGGCGCGGGTGCGGCCGAGCAGCAGCAGCCGCTGCGCGTCCGTCACGTTGACCGGCGCGGGCCGGGCGCAGTGCAGGGTGAACCGGTCGGCGTCGAAGGTCTCGACGACGATCACGGCGTCCGGGCTGAACCGCGCGCTGTGCACGACGCCCGCGGGGATCCACAGGGCGACGGAGGACGACAGTTCGTGGTCCTGGCCGAGGGCGGACACGGTGATCCGGCCCAGGGCGGGATAGAGGAACTGGTGGAAGTCGTGGACGTGCGGCGGATGGCCGCCCGCGGCGATGAAGTCGTCGTCCATGAGCGCCGCCTGCGCCGGCACCGCCGGGCTCTCCGGAACGGCCGGGCCCGCCGCCGGGTCCGCGGTGTCACGGACGCCGCGCAGAGTGCTCGTGGTCATGTACGCCCCCAGGTCTCCGTTCACGGAGGGCCTCCTTTTCTGACCCCTCGCTGCGATCGCTCCGACTCCGCCCTTGGACCGGACGACGCGCTGGTAAGGCTAACCTAACCGCCACCGCACCAGCCGAGGAGCCCCGGAACCATCATGAAGTCAACGGCCCCGCCGACGGTGCCACCGCCCGAGACCCCCGCGCACACCCGTGCCGCACGCGGGTCGACCGCGCTGGTGCTCGCCGGCCCGCTACTGGCGGCGATCGTGGTGGCGAGTGTCGGGCTGGGCGCCCGGGACATCTCGCCGCTCCAGATCGTCCACATCGTCCTCGACCCCTGGGGCTCCGGCTACGACCACGACGTGCTGTGGACCGAGCGGATCCCGCGGACCCTGCTCGGTCTCGCGGTCGGGGCCGCGCTCGGCGCGTCCGGGCTCGTCATGCAGGCCGTGACGCTCAATCCGCTCGCGGATCCGGGGATCCTCGGGGTGGAGCAGGGCGCGGCGATGGCGGTCGTGCTCGGCATCCTGTACCTGGACGCGCAGGACGCGGGCACCTATTTCTGGCTGGCGCTCGCCGGTGCCGCCGTCACGGCCGCCGTGGTCCATGCGATCGGCACCCGCACCAACTCCGGGAGCAGTACGGTCGGGCTGGTCCTGGCCGGGGTGGCGGTGGCCGCCGTCCTCGCCTCGGTGGTGACCCTGCTGGTGGTGCGGGACGAGGCCGTCTACGCCTCCCTGCGCTTCTGGTCGACGGGGCAGCTCAGCGGCCGGTCGCAGGTGCTGGACGAGATCGCGCCGTTCGCGGCCGTCGGGCTGCTGCTGGCGCTGCCGCTGGGCCGCACCCTGAACATCCTGGCGCTCGGCGACGACACCGCCCGGGGCCTGGGCGTCCGCGTGGAGCGGGCCCGGCTGGTGAGCGCGGCGGTCGCGGTCCTGCTGTGCGCCGCCGCCACGGCCGCGGTGGGTCCGGTGGTGTTCGTCGGACTGGTGGCGGCCCACGGGGCGCGGCTGCTGGTCGGCGCCGACCACCGCTGGGCGCTGCCGCTGTCCATGGCGGTCGGCGCCGGACTGCTGGTGGGGGCCGACACCGTGGGCCGGCTGGTGCTGGACCACGGGGAGATCCAGGTGTCGGTGATGACGGCGGTGGTCGGGGTGCCGTTCTTCGTGTGGCTGGCCCGCCGCCGCGACCTGGTACGGATGTGACGGCCGTGCGGAATCCCCTCGGCGACACGGCCACGGCCGCGCCGTACCGCCCCGCCTCCGTGCGGGACGGCGACTCCGTGCACCGGACGGCGGCGCGGTTGCGGGCCGCGCGGCGGGCCGCGGTCCGGCGTACGGTCCTCACCGGCGCGCTGCTGACCGTCGTACTCCTCGCCCTGCTGGCGGCGTCGCTGCTGTTGGGCGGGCTGCGCGGGATGTCCGGGCGGGACGTGGTGCCCGCGGCGCTCGGGATGCGGACCGGGCTCGCCGACTACGTCATGCACGGCATCCGGTTCCCGCGCGCCCTGGTGGCGCTGCTCTCCGGGGCGCTGTTCGGACTGACCGGCGCGCTCTACCAGCGGCTGATCCGCAACCCGCTGGCCACCCCGGACATCGTCGGCATCTCGGCCGGCGCCGGGGCGGGGGCGGTCACGGTGCTGCTCTTCGCGCCGCTGGTCCCCTTCGGCGTCGAGGCCGGCGCGATCGGCGGATCGTTCGTGATGGTCGGCGCGGTCCTCGCGCTGAGCCGGCGCGGCGGCCGGGTGGACACCTACCGGCTGGTGCTCATCGGCATCGGCATGGCCGCCGTCTGCACGGCGTACGTCAACTACCTGCTGACACTGGCCGGGGACCAGAGCCTCGCCCAGGTGATGCGCTGGCTGGTCGGCAGCGTCAGCGGCGCCACCTGGGACGGGGTGACCACCCTGGCCGTCGGGTTCGCGCTGTGCGCGCTCGTCGCGCTGCCGCTGAGCCGGGCGCTGGGGACGATGGCGCTCGGCGACCACCTGGCCGCCGGGCTCGGCACCCGGGTCCCGGCGGCCCGGATCGCCACCCTGCTGCTGGGGGCGGCCGCCGCCGCGCTGGCGACCAGCGTCACCGGACCCGTCGGCTTCGTCTCGCTCATCAGCGGCCCGATCGCGGCCCGGCTCGCCGGTACCGAACGCGCCCTCGTCCTCGCCGCCCCGGTGGGAGCGGTGATCGTGCTCGGCGCGGACGTCGCCGCCCGGCACGCCCCGCTGGTCTCCCCCGTGCCCACCGGCGCGCTCACGGCGCTGCTCGGCGCCCCGTACTTCGTCTGGCTGATCCTCCGGCGCCGATCAGGAGCCCCCTCATGAGCACCGCGTCCTCCCCCGCCCTCGCCGCCCGCTCGGTCACCGCCGGCTACGACGGCCGTACCGTCCTCGACGGTCTGTCCCTGGACGTCCCGCGGGGCCGGATCACCGCGCTGGTGGGCCCCAACGCCTGCGGCAAGTCCACCCTGTTGAAGTCGCTGGCCCGGCTGCTGCCGGTCGCCGCCGGGACGGTCCTGCTCGACGGCCGGGACATCCACGCGCTGCCCACCCGGGAGGTGGCCCGGCGGCTCGGCATCCTGCCGCAGTCGCCGCTCGCCCCGGAGGGCATCACCGTCGCGGACCTGGTCCAGCGCGGCCGCCATCCGCACCAGCGGTTCGGCGCCCGGCGCGGCACGGCCGACGACCTCGTCATCGCGCGGGCGCTGCGGGCCACCGGCACCGAGGATCTCGCCGCCCGGCCCGTGGACGAGCTGTCCGGCGGTCAGCGCCAGCGGGTGTGGATCGCGCTGGCCCTCGCCCAGGAGACGCCGACGCTGCTGCTGGACGAGCCCACCACCTATCTCGACATCGCCCACCAGATCGAGGTCATGGATCTGCTCGCCGATCTCAACGAGCGGACCGGCAAGACCATCGTCCTGGTGTCGCACGACCTCAATCAGGCGGCCCTGTACGCGTCGACGATCGTCGCGATGCGCGACGGCCGGATCGTCCGGCAGGGCACGCCCCACGAGGTCCTCACCGAGCGGACGGTCTCCGAGGTCTTCGGACTCGACTGTCTGATCGTTCCCCATCCCCGGTCCGACCGGCCCCAGATCTTCCCGATGGGCCGCCGGCACCTCGACACCCCGCAGGAGAACCACCCGTGCTGAACCGTCCCGCCGGCAGAACCCCCGGCCGCCGACTGCGCCGCGGCGTCCTCGCCCTGACCACCGCGCTCTCGATCGGGCTGCTCGCCGCCTGCGGCGGCTCCGACTCCTCCTCCGCCACCGGTGCGACGAACTCCGGCAAGGGGAGCGGCGGTTCGTTCCCGGTCACGATGAAGAACGCCTGGGGCACCACCGAGGTCGAGAAGAAGCCGGTCAAGGTGGCCACGCTCTCCGACGGCGACACCTCGATCGCGCTCGCCCTCGGAGTCGTCCCGGTGATCAGCCCGGACGTCGAGGACGGCGCGAAGCTCCCCGCGTACAAGCAGCGCGCCCTCGACAAGCTCGGCGTCGACAAGCTGACCATGTACGACGACACCGACGGCACCGCCTACGAGGACATCGCCGCCGCGGCCCCCGACGTCATCCTCGGGGTCAACACCTGGGAGATGGACAAGGACTACGACAAGCTCACCCCGATCGCGCCGGTCGTCACCTTCACCGACAAGAAGCAGGCCGACACCATGACCTGGCAGGAGCGGCTGGAGACGGCCGCCCGGGCGCTGGGCCTCGAAGCGGAGGCGAAGAAGGTGATCGCCGCGACGGAGAAGGTCACCGCCGACGCCGCGGCGGCGCACCCGGAGTTCAAGGGCAGGACGTACACCTACGCCGTGGTCCACCCCGAGCAGATCAGTTTCATGTCCTACGCCGAGCAGGACCCGGGCGTCTTCGAGCAGCTCGGTTTCACCAAGACGGACAAGGCGAAGAACTACGCGCCGGACAAGAACGGCGTGAGCCTGGAGAACGTCGACCAGCTCGACGCCGATGTCCTGCTCGTCTCCTACCCGTTCGGTGACCGCGGGGTGCTCAGCCCCGAGGAGCTGGAGAAGAACAAGCTGTTCCGGTCCCTGGGGGCCGTGAAGAACGGCCACTTCGTGGTCGTGCCGTGGGAGAACATGCTGGCCTCCGCCCTCGCCTACCCGGACGCGCTGAGCGCCCCGTGGGTGGTCGAGGAGCTGACGCCGCTGCTGGCGAAGGCGGCCGCCGGCGCATAACCGCCGCCGTGTATGCGCGAGGGGGCCCGGTCACCACAGGGGAGTGACCGGGCCCCCTCGCGTGTGCGCGCCCGTCAGTGGGGCGGGGTGAGCGTGCCGTGCGGCAGGGTGAGGGTGCGGTGGGCGCGGGCGATGGTGTCCGTGCGGTGGGCGATGACGATCAGGGTGCGGTCCTCGGCGGCCGCCGCGAGCGCCTCCTCGATGCGCGCGGCGGTGTCGTGGTCGACGCCCGCGGTCGCCTCGTCCAGGACCAGGACGGCCGGGTCGGTGAGGAAGGCCCGTACGATCGCGACGAGTTGGCGTTCACCGGCCGACAGGCTCCGGTCCGTCACCGGGGTGTCCAGACCGTCCGGCAGGGTCCCCGTCCAGGCGGTCAGGCCGAGCCGTTCGAGGGCCTCCGAGATCCGGGCGCGACCGGGTACGCACGCCGTCATCGCCAGGTTCTCGGCGAGCGTGCCGTCCACGAGGGCCACCTCCTGGGGGACGAGCGCGATCCGGGCGCGGACCGTCTCCGGGTCGAGCGCGGCCAGATCGTGCCCGGCGAAGGTGATCCGGCCGCGGTCGGGCGGATACAGGCCGGTCAGCAGCTTGCCGAGGGTCGACTTGCCCGAGCCGGTCTCCCCCACGACGGCCAGCCGGTCGCCCGGCGGCACGGTCAGGGTGAGACCGTCCACCACCGTGCGGCCGCCGGGCCGGTAGGTGAACGAGACGTCCTCGGCGCGGAGTTCACCCCGCACGGGCACCTCATGGCGGGTGCCCGGGGGTGCCTCGGGGGCGACGGCGTCGATCAGGCCGAGCAGCCGGCCCAGCCGGACATGGGCCTCGCGGGCGTCGCCCACCGAGCCCGCCAGGTCCTCGAAGCGCAGCAGCACGTCCCGGGTCGCCAGCACGAACACCACCGCCGTACCGGCGCCGAGCAGCCCCCGTCCGGCGAGCGCGGCGCCGAGGACCAGCACCAGGGCCAGCGCGCCCGCCTGCACCAACGCCAGCCGGTTCAGGACGAGTTCGGCCCGCACCTGGACCGTGCGGGCCGTGAGCAGCCGGTCGTTGTCCCGGCCGAACCGCTCCAGCCAGCGCGGCACACTGCCGCTGGTCCACAACTGCTCGCGGGCCGGGAGGGATTCACCGAAGGTGGCGGCGACATCCGCCTCGGCGTCGGCCAGCCGCTCGTACGCCGGTCCCGAACGGCGGTGGAACGCCCGGACGACCGCCAGGGCCGCCGGCACGAACAGCGCCAGCAGGGCGAGCGCCAACGGCCAGGAGGACACCAGCAGCAGCACGACGGTGAAGAGCAACACCGCTGCGGCCGCGAAGAGATCGGGCAGGGTGCCGCCGGCGAACGCGGCGAGCCCGCTGATCTCCCCGGTGAGCCTGCGGTGCAGTTCGCCCGCGCGCCGCTGTTCCAGGAAACGCAGCGGCGCGGCCCCGACGGCGGCGGTGGCCCGGTCGCGCAGGACGGCGAGGATCCGCTCCCCCACCCGGACCAGCGTGGTCCGGGACAGCCAGACCAGCGCCGAGGCCACGAGGGTGAGGCCCAGCAGAAGGAGCAGCCTGCGCAGCAGGGCGGGCGGGTCGCCGGCCGCGACGGCGTCCACGACGAGACCGGTGACGGCGGTGGCGCCGACGGCCAGGGCGGCTCCGGCGAGGGTGAGCAGGCCGGTGCCGACGACGGCGAGCCGCAGCCGGCCGGGCACCAGCCGCAGGACACGGCGGAAGACGTGGGCCGGGGCGGCGTCGGTGGGGGTGGCCGGGTCAGACATGGAGGTGCTCCGTCAGAGGGAGGGTGAGGGCGAACTCGCGGTCGGCCAGGGCGCGTACGGCCGGTGAGTGGGTCGCGCACACGACCACGCGCCCGGCGGTGTCCCGGCGCAGCCGGCGCAGCACTTCCGCCTCGGTAGCCGTGTCGAGCGCGGAGGTGACGTCGTCCAGGAGCAGGACGGGACTGTCGTGGAGCAACGCCCGGGCGAGGGCGACGAGTTGGCGCTGTCCGCCGGACAGGGCGCGGCCGCGTTCGCCGACGTCGGTGTCGGTGCCGTGCTTGAGCCCGGCCAGCGCCAGGTCGAGTCCGGCGGTACGGCAGGCGCGGGCGAGGGCGTCGGGCGGGTGGTCGCCGGTGAGGAGCAGGTTGTCGGTGACCGTGCCGCGCATCAGCAGCGGCGCCTCGGGCACCAGGCCCACCGTGAGGTGCGGCCAGGTGTGGAGCGGACGTCCGGCCAGGGTGACCGAGCCCTCGGCGGGCGCCAGTCCGGCGAGCGCGCGCAGCAGGGTGGACTTGCCGCTGCCGGTCGGCCCGGTGAGCGCGATCCACTCGCCGGGGCGGGCGGTGAGGGTGAGGGGCCCCAGGGGCGGCCGTCCGGGGCGGGGCATGGTCAGCCCGGCGACCTGGAGGACCGATTCGCCGGTCACGGGGTCCGGCTGGTGTGTCCGGGCGGCGGGGACCGTTCCCCCGGTGTCCAGGACGGCGGCGACCCGGTCCGCCGCGACGAGCGCGTCCGTACGGTCGCCGAGACGTGCCACGGCGGCGGTCACGGCGACGGACACCGTGCCCATCCACAGCACGAACGTGGTGAGCTGGCCGACGGTGATCCGGCCGTCCAGGGCGGCCCGCCCGCCGGTGAGCAGTCCGGCGACGACGGCGAGGCGGGGCACGGCGAACGCGGTCGCCTCCCACAGGGCGGAGACCGCGCCGAGGCGCAGGGTGTGCCGGGTGACGTCGGCGCTGTGCCGGTGGTGGCGGGCGACCATCAGCCGGTCGGCGCCGACCCCGCGCAACGGCAGCAGGGCCGACAGCAGTTCCTCGACGGTGCCGGAACGCCGGGCGTGGGCGCGGGACAGGGCCTCGGCGCGGACGCCGTACAGGGGCGGGAAGACGCGGTTCACCAGCAGCAGGACGGGCACGGTGGCCGCCGCGACGAGCAGCAGCGCGGGATCGAGGCCGGCCAGGGACGGCACCAGGACCAGGACGGTCGTGCCGATCACCACCCAGGTGGTGAGGCCGTGCACCCAGTAGACGACGGTCTCGACGTCACGGCCGGCCCGGGTCGCGAGGTCCCCGGCGGCTTCCCCCTCGTCCCCTCCGTCGCCGTGCGCGGGCCGGGCGGGATTCTCCAGGACCGAGCGCAGCAGGCGGGTGCGCAACCAGGCGGCGGCGCGGGCCTCGGCGAGGTTGCTCCAGAGCTGCCAGCCGCGCATCCCCGCGTACTCGGCGAGCGCGACGGCGCACAGCGCGGCGGCATACCCGGCGGCCCGTGCGGGGTCGGCGCGGCGGACGGCGGCGTCCAGGGCGAGGCCCAGCAGCCAGGGCAGGGCGAGGAAGGAGCACTGGCGCAGGACGGCCCAGGCGACGGAGCGCAGGACCTGCGGGCGGGCGTGGCGCAGACAGTGCCGCAGCAGCGCCGCGCCCGCCGTGCGGGACGCCGCGCCGGGGCGGGTGGGGAGGGGCATCACCGCACCGTAGGGGCGCTTCGGCGGGCCGGGTCGAAGCGGCCGGGCCGATCCGTCGAAGCGGGCGGCCGGACCCTGGCGCGCGTGCCCGCAGTGCGAGGGATCGGGACGGCGGGTTGGATCCGCGCGCGTCCGCCCCGCCTAGCCTGGGCCGGTCCGCCCGGATGTCCAAGGAGCCGCCCGTATGTCCGCCCGTGTGCCCACCCGCAATCCCCGCTCGGTCGTCACGTTCCCCATCGTGCTGAGGGAGCTGACCGTGCTGGGCGTCGAGGACGTCACGCCGGGCATGCGCCGGGTGACGCTCGGCGGCCCGCAGTTGGGGGCGTTCCACAAGGACGGTCTGGATCTGCCCGCGCTGCGCAGCGAGGGGTTCGACGACCATGTGAAGTTCTTCTTCGCCGAGGAGGGGGCCGACGCCCCGGTCCTGCCGGGGCAGAACGTGTCCAGCCTCGACTGGCCGGCCGACGCCCGGCCGCTGGCCAAGGACTACACGCCGGTGCGGTACGACGCCGAACGCGGCGAGATCGTCTTCGACTTCGTGAAGCACGCGGGCGGTGTCGCCTCGGCGTGGGCTCAGTCGGCCCGCCCCGGGGACGTCACCTGGATCGCCGGGCCCAAGATGTCGCACCGGCATCCGGAGGGCGCGGACTGGCTGCTGGTCCTGGGCGACGAGACGGCGCTGCCGGCGATCGGGCGGTGGCTGGCGGAGATGCCGGCCGGGACCCGGGCGCGGGTGTTCGTCGAGGTCGGCGAGGACAGTCACCGGCAGGAGCTGCCGACCCGGGCCGACGCGCAGATCACCTGGCTGGTGCGGCACGGGGCCCCGGCGGGCACCACCACCCTGCTGGAGGACGCCGTGCGCGCCATGGAGTGGCCGCCCGGTGAGGTGTTCGTGTGGGCGGCCGGGGAGGGCGTCACGCTCAAGGGCATCCGCCGTCATCTCCGGGTGGACCGCGGGGTGCCCCGCGAGCGGACCGACCTCACCGGCTACTGGCGCCGCGCCGAACAGCCGGCACCGCCCGCGGGGCTGCCGGATGCGGGACGGCCGGACGCGGGGGCGGATGCGCCGGTCCATGACGAGGAGGAGCCGGACCCGCACGGCCGGCTGCATGAACTGACCGATCTGGCACCGGGGTTGGTGATCCGCGCGGCGGTCACGGTCGGCCTGGTCGACCACGTCTACCGGGGCGCCCGCACGGTCTCCGAACTGGCCGCCCGTACCGGCACACGGGAGCGGACCCTGTCCGCGCTGCTCGCCTACCTGGTCGACCTGGAGGTGTTCGCGCTCGACGCCGAGGGCTATCGGCTCACCCCGGTCGGGGAGGAGCTGGTGGAGGACGACCACTCGCTGGAGGAGTACGACCTGACGGGCGCCCAGGCGGCGTTCGACCTCGCGCTGTCCGGGCTCCCGGAGGCACTGCGCACGGGCCGGCCCGGGTTCCGTACGGTCTCCGGGCTGCCGTTGGCCGGGGCGCTCGCCGCCGACGAGCGGCTCGGCGGGTCGGCGCGGGCGGCCGTGGAGGACGAGGCGGCGTGGATCGCGCCGGGGGTGCGCGACGGGTACGACTGGGCGTCCGCCGGTTCGGTGACGCTGGCGGGCAGCGGGGCGGGCGCGGTGGCCAACGCCCTCGCCCCGGCGTTCCCGGAGCTGGGCATCCGGATCTCGGCGCTGCCGTCGGTGCTGCGGACGGTGGCGGACGGCGTCCTGGACTCGGCGGCGCTCCCCCGCGTCGAACTGGTCGCGCGGACCGGGCCCGTGCCGTCCGGTGCGGAGACGGTGCTGCTGTGCAAGGCGCTGGACGTGTGCGCGGACGACGACGCGGTGCTGACGCTGCGGGAGAACGCGGCCGCGCTGGCGGCGGGCGGGACCCTGCTCCTCGTCGAGCAGGTCGAGGGCCCGGACGGGTTCGGCGCGGACGGCGAGGCGGCGCTGCACCATCTGCGGCTGGCGGCGGCCTTCGGGTCGGGGCTGCGCTCCGAGACCGAGGTCGCGGGACTCGTGGAACGGGCCGGTCTGCGGGTCCGTTCACGGCGGGACATCGGCTGGGACCACCGGCTGTGGGAGCTGACGCCGGCGGCGCGCACCTCCTGACGGACCCTCAACTCCCCTTGCGTTTACTTCCGTTACGTCAGCTTCCGTTCCCTCGGTCGCCAGATCCTATTGGTCTATACCCTTGACTGGTACATACCAAAGCGGTTGAGTGGGCTCCACACCCCCCACACCCCCCACTGCACCACCGCGAGGAGCTGATCCCGTGTCGAAGCGCCGACTCTCCGCCCTGCTCGCCGCCGTCGCCGTGGCGACCGCCGTACCGGTCCTGACCACGGCCACCGAGGCGTCCGCCGCGTCCTGTTCGAGCTACCCGAGCTGGCAGGCCGGCCGGTCGTACGTCACCGGCGACATCGTCCGCTACACCGACGGCAAGGCGTACATCGCCGAGCACGACAACCCGGGCTACGACCCGATCATCAGCACCTGGTTCTGGGAGCCCTACGCCTGCGACAACGGCCCGACGAACCCCTCGGGCGGCTTCGTGGTGAGCGAGGCGCAGTTCAACCAGATGTTCCCGAACCGGAATTCGTTCTACACGTACAGCGGTCTCAAGGCCGCCCTGAGCGCCTACCCGGGCTTCGCCACCACCGGCAGCGACACCGTCAAGAAGCAGGAGGCGGCGGCCTTCCTCGCCAACGTCAACCACGAGACCGGCGGTCTGGTGCACGTCGTCGAGCAGAACACCGCCAACTACCCGCACTACTGCGACTGGAGCCAGTGGTACGGCTGCCCGGCGGGCCAGGCCGCCTACTACGGGCGCGGCCCCATCCAGTTGAGCTGGAACTTCAACTACAAGGCGGCGGGCGACGCGCTCGGCATCGACCTGCTGGGCAACCCCTGGCTGGTCCAGAACGACTCCGCCGTCGCCTGGAAGACCGCGCTCTGGTACTGGAACACACAGAACGGCCCGGGCACGATGACCCCGCACAACGCGATGGTCAACGGCGCCGGATTCGGCCAGACGATCCGCTCCATCAACGGCTCCCTGGAGTGCGACGGACGCAACCCGGCGCAGGTGCAGAGCCGGGTCGACGCCTATCAGCGGTTCGTCGGGATCCTGGGCACCTCGGCGGGCGGCAACCTCTACTGCTGAACCGGATCCGGGTGCTCCGGAGTGTCGAACCGCCCGTCTCCCGATCGACGGGAGAGTGAAGGCAGTACACCCGAGCACTCCAGGAGCCCCCCATGACCGTGACCGCGGACCTGGCCATCTCTCTCGACGGCTACGTCGCCGGCCCGAACGTCAGCCTCGACAACCCGGGCGGCGACGGCGCCGAGCCGCTCTTCGAGTGGATCCACGGCCTGGCGAGCTGGCGGGAGCGCCAGGGCCTGGCCGGCGGGGCGGAGAACCGCGACTCGGAGCTGATGCGCGAGTGGTTCGACGCCACCGGGGCCGTGGTCATGGGCCGGACGATGTACGAGACGGGCGCGGACTTCTGGGGCGAGGACCCGCCCTTCCGCGCCCCGGTCTTCGTCCTCACCCACCGCCCCCACCCGGCCCTGGTCAAGCAGGGCGGCACCACGTTCACCTTCGTCACCGACGGCGTCCACGACGCGCTCGACCGGGCACGGGCCGCCGCCGGGGACCGCAACGTCGACATCGCCGGCGGCGCGAGCACCGTACGGCAGTACCTCGGGGCGGGGCTGATCGACGAACTGCATCTGCACGTGGTCCCCGCCCTCCTCGGGGGCGGGCTGCGTCTCTTCGACGGCCCGGCCCTGGCCGGACCGCGCGCCCTCGAACCGCTCAGCGTGATCCACACGCCGCTCGCCACCCACCTCAAGTACGGCTTCCCGAAGTGACCCCCGCCCGCGAGGCGGTCCCGCGCCGCGCTCTACGGTGGTGCCGCGCGACGGCGCGATGACAGGGTTCGACGGCGGCACGGGGGCGACGGGGTGGAGTGGGGACCGGCCGTGGCCGGGGTCGCGGTCGGCATGGTGATCGCCGTGGTGACGGCGCCGGTCGGGGTGTCCGGGGCGGTGTTCCTGCTGCCGGTGCAGCTCAGCGTCTTCGCGGTGCCGAACCCGGCCGTCACCCCGACGAACCTGCTCTACAACGTGGTGGCGGGGCCCGGCGCCCTGCTCCGCCACCGGCGGGCCGGCACCCTGGGCGGACCGCTGGTGCGCCGGCTGGTGCTGGGCACGCTGCCCGGTGTGGTCGTCGGGGCGGTCGTCCGCGTGTTCGCCGTACCCGGCCCGTACGTCTTCCGGCTGCTGGTCGCCGCGCTGATGCTGCCGCTGGGCGCCTGGCTGATCGTACGGACCCTGCGCCCGCGCCCGCCGGGATCCGGCGCCCGCCGCCCGCGCCGCGGACCGTGACCGGCCTGGCGCTCGTGGTCGGGGTGGTGGGCGGGGTGTACGGCATCGGCGGCGGCTCGGTCCTCGGCCCGGTCCTCGTCGGGCGGGGCGTGCCCGTCGCCCAGGTCGCCCCCGCCGCGCTGGCCTCCACGTTCGCCACCTCGGTGGTCGGCGCCGGCACCTACGCGCTGCTGTCCCTGGCCTCCACCGGCAGCATCGCCCCCGACTGGTCCCTCGGTCTCGCCTGCGGCCTGGGCGGACTGCTCGGCGGCTATCTCGGCGCCCGGCTCCAGCCGCATCTGCCCGAGGTGCTCCTGCGCCTGCTGCTCGGCACCCTGGCCACCGCGCTCGGCGCGCTGTACGCGCTCGACGCCCTGCGCTGACGGGCGGGCCGGCTCCCGCGCGCCGTGGGCCGCGGGGCCGTGCGTTCGCCGCGCGGGACACCCGGCGATCCCGTAGGGTCGCGGGTGCACGCGGTGCCGCCGCTCCAGGCCGGATGGTCCGGGACGACGGTACGGCGCGTTCTCGCGCGCGCGGGCACGGACGGCGGCTCGGACCGATCACTCGACCCATCATTCGACGGATCACTCGACGGATCAGGAGTGCCCCATGTCAGGACAGTTCGAAGCGATCGTGGACGTCGACCGTCCCATCGACGAGGTGTTCGCCTACCTCGCGGACGGGCGCAACGATCCGCAGTTCAGCCCCCGGGTGCTCAAGATCGAGCGGGTCCCGGACGGTCCGACCGCCGTGGGCACCGTCTTCCGCAGCACCGTCAAGGACGCCGGGATGAAGAGCGCCAGGGAGTTCCGCATCACCACCCTGGAGGCGCCGGTGACGCTCCGGTGGGCCGAGATCTCCAAGAACACGGTGACGGCGCGCGAGGGCGGCTACGACCTGGAGTCGCTGGGCGAGGCCAAGACCCGTGTCCGTATCTTCAACGTCCTGGAGGGCCACGGTCTGGGCAAGCTCCTGATCGGTCTGGCGCTGTCGGCCGCCCGCAAGGACGCCGACGCGTTCGGGCAGCGGATCAAGAGCGCCGCCGAGGCCGCCATCCCCGCGCGCTGACGCCCCGGCACGGCACGGCACGGCACGCCCATGGGACAGGCCGAACAGCGCACCGAGCAGCGCGCCGAGGGTGCGGGACCGTTCACGACCCGGCTCACCTGGCGTCTCGCCGACGGCGGGACGGCGGTGTGGGAGTCACGGCTCGCGCGCCGGCGCGGGGTGCTCGCCGTCCGCGCGCCCGGTGCGGCGGACAGCACGCGCACCCGGGCGGACGCCGTCTCGCTGGCCCGGCTGCGCCGGCTCAACGTCATCGCCTCGCTCGCCTTCGTCGTCGGCGGGGCGCTGTTCGCGGTGGGCGCGGGCGTCGCGCAGTTCGGCTCCGGCGACGCCACCGAGTGCGCCTCGATCTACTTCGCGGGCGGGCTGTTCTTCAACACCGGCGGATACGTCTCGCTGCTCCAGGTGGTGAACGCGCCGCGCCATGTCGGCGGCGGCGAGGGCCGGTTGGTCACCCGGGGGTGGCGGTGGTGGAGCTACGAGCCGATGCGGGTGGACTGGCTGAGCGCGTTCGTGCTGTTCGCGGGCACCCTCGTCTTCGCCGTCGACCTGCTCGACTCCTTTCTGCACGGGCTGAGCGTCCAGCAGGTCAACCGGCTGATCTGGGTGCCGGACGTGGTCGGCTGCATGCTCTTCCTGGTGGCCGGGCACCTCGGTTTCGTCGAGGTGTGCCACGGCCGCCCGCGCGTCCTGCCGCGCAGCCTCGGCTGGTGGATCGTCGCCGTGAACCAGCTCGGGTCCGTGCTGTTCATGGTGTCGGCGGTCACCGCGTTCACCCGCCCCACCACCGACAGCCTCGTCAACGCGGACATCGCCAACTGGGGCACGCTCACCGGCGCGGCCTGCTTCTCCCTGGCCGGTGTCCTCCAGCTCTGTGAACGGCCCTGAGCGCTATGGCCGTTCCGGCAGCGGTCAGGGCAGCAGATGGGCCGTGTGGGAGAGGCGGCGGGCGGCGGACAGCAGGGCGTGGATCTGGGGGCCGATGTGGTCGAGGTGCGCCAGCGGGGTCCGGAAGGGGACGCGGACGTCGCGGTGGGTGCGGGGGTATTCGAGGCGCAGGGTGAGGCCGTAGCGGTCGAGCGCCACCGGGAGGGCGCGCAGGACGCCGGTGTCGGGGGCGGGGCGGACGAGGCGCAGCAGCCGGGGGACGAGGTCGCTGTGGTCGTCGAGGAGATGGGTCAGCAGGGACGCCTCGCTGGTCGCCACGGGGTCGAGTTCGGCGTCCTCCAGTTCCTGGAGGGTGATGTAGGTGCGCCCGGCGGCGTCCTCCAGGATGGCCTGGCCGAACTCCATGCAGGTGCTGCCGGTGGCGGCGGGGTCGTAGGGGCCGGCGAGCAGTCCGGTCAGGGTGACGCGGGCGCGCAGCCGGTCGCGCACCGGGGTGGGGGCGATGTCGGTGAGTTCCAGTTTCACCGGGAAGGGCGTGCCCGTGCGGTGCTCGCCGGTCTCCAGGGGCGCGTGCAGGTGGACGTGTCCCATGGCGCCCTCCCCGTCGAGCCGGTGGACCTCGGCGTGCCGGCCGTCGCTGACGACGGTCATGGAATGGGCGGCGGCCAGGATCGAGCGGGTGCGCTCGGCGGCCGTCGGTGCGGTGGCGAGGGGGTGGGAACGGCGCATCCGGGCTCTCCAGACCGTATAGCTACTTAGGTATGCCTAACCTAACCCATCGGCGCCTCTGCTGCCCAGATCCCCGACGCAACGGCCGAAACGCGTGGGGCGGTTGCGGAAGCCCTCGGGGCTGTTGTTCCGACGAGCCGATGACCCGCCGATGACGCCGTCGGCGTGACTTCCGCGCCCCACCGCAACCGGGGACCGCCCCGCGGCCCTCTCATCCCGCACAACCACCCGCTGCCGGTGAGGAGACACCCGTGACCACCACCGTTGAGCACCACTCGCCCCGCGCCTTCGTCGACCCCTACGCCGTCGACACCCCCGAGGTCGTGTGGCCGGTCCCGGCCGGATCGCACCCCGACACCGACTTCCTGCTGCCGCCCCCGCGGCCCGCGGAGCGCCTCCACTACACCCTCCACCCCAGCGACCAGCGCCGCCTCGACCTGCACGCGGCGCTGACGGCGGCCGGCATCCCGCCGCACCCGGAGGACCAGGAGGCCATCGACCAGCTCAGCACCCTGTCCGAGAGCATCAACGCCGCCCTGCACCGCTGGCTGCACCACAGCGGCTGACCGGGCCGTGGGACAGGGACGGCGGGCCGCGGCCGGTTGCGGGGCCGCGGCGGCCGTCCCATAGTCCGAGGTATGGATGAGCGCGAGGCGGCGCTCCGCAGGGCGCACGACCACGCGGTGCGCTGGCTGGCGAGCCTGCCCGACCGTCCGGTTCCGGCCCGCGCCCCGGTCGAGGAGATCGTGCGCGCGCTCGGCGCGGAGCTGCCCGCGGGGCCCAGCCCGCCCGCCGAGGTCGTCGACCTGCTGGCCACCGCCTGCGAGCCGGGGCTCACCGCGTTCCCCGGCGGACGCTTCTACGGCTTCGTCGTCGGCGGCACCGAACCGGCCGCGCTGGCCGCGGACTGGCTGGTCGCCGCGTGGGACCAGAACAGCGTCATGCGCGCCGTCTCCCCCGCGCACTCGGCGGTGGAGGACATCGCCGGGGCGTGGCTGCTCGACCTGCTGGGGCTGCCGGGCGGCAGCGCCGTCGGATTCACCACCGGCGCCACGATGGCGAACTTCACCTGCCTCGCCACCGCGCGCGACGCGCTGCTGGGCCGGGCCGGCTGGAACGTCGCCCGGGACGGCCTCACCGGCGGCCCCCGTCTGCGCGTCCTCGCCGGCGAACACCGCCACCTGGCCGTCGACCTGGCGCTGCGCTACCTGGGCCTGGGCGAGCCCGAACCGGTGCCGTCCGACGCCCAGGGCCGCATGGACCCGACAGCGCTACGGCGGTCCCTGGCGGACGGCGGACCGGTGCGGCGTCCCACCCTCGTCGTCCTCCAGGCCGGAGAGATCCACTCCGGCGCCTTCGACCCCTTCGAGGAGACGATCCCGGCCGCCCGCGAGGCCGGCGCGTGGGTGCACGTGGACGGCGCCTTCGGGCTGTGGGCGGCCGCCTCCCCGCGTCATGCCGCGCTGACGGCGGGCTGCGCGGCCGCCGACTCCTGGGCGACGGACGCCCACAAGACCCTCAACGTCCCCTACGACTGCGGCCTCGCCGTCGTCCGCGACCCGGCCGCGCTGCGGGCGGCGATGGGTCTTCACGGCGCCTACCTCATCCACGACGAGCACGGCGACCCCATCGACAAGGTGCCCGAACTCTCCCGGCGCGGGCGGGCGTTCACCGTCTGGGCGGCGCTGCGCTCCCTGGGCCGCTCCGGCGTGGCCGACCTCGTGGACCGGCTCTGCCGCCACGCCCGCGCCTTCGCCACCGGCATCGCGGACATCGACGGCGCGACCGTCCTCAACGACGTGGTCTTCACCCAGGTCTGCGCCCGCTTCGGCGACGACGCCCGCACGGACCGCGTCCTCGAACGCCTCCTCGCCGACGGCACGGCCTGGATCACCGGCTCCACCTGGCACGGCCACCGCGTCCTGCGCATCTCGGTGAGCAACTGGTCCACGACCGACGACGACGTGCGCCGCACCCTGGCGGCGATCCGCCGCGCGGTCAACATCCCATGACGACGGGCCCGGCCCCTGCGGCAGGATGACCGCATGCCGACGGAACCGAAGAAGAACCAGTCAGCGAAGATCGAGCTGACCGAACAGGAACTGCGGGACATCACGGCATACGCGGCCGCCTGCGCCCACCGCGCCCTACCGATCTTCGAGCAGTCCGACCCCACCGACCCACGCCCACGCGAAGCCCTCGACGCCGCCCTCGCGTTCGCCTCCGGTGGCCGCCGGACGACCGCTCTCCGCAACCGCGCCTGGGCGGCGTTCAAGGCCGCCCGGGAAGCGTCGACGCCTGCGGCGGAAGACGCGGCACGCGCGGCGAGCCACGCGGCCGCCGCCGCGTACCTCCACCCCCTGGCCGATGCCCACCAGGTCAAGCACGTCCTCGGCGCCGCCGCCCACGCGGCCCGCGCGGAGGAACTGGCCCTCGCCACCCCGGGGACCCTCGACTGGGCCCGCCACCACGCTCCCCGCGCCGTCACCGACGTACTCGCCCGCCTACCCGAAGCCCCCGTCGGCGGCGGCCGGGTGGGAGCCCTCATGCGCGAACTGGACGCGGCGCTGCGGGCCTAGCCGGAGGGTGCCCCTGAGGCCACCAGGTACTCCGTCGCCGCGTCCAGGAGCCAGTGCGTCAGGTAGGGGGCGTAGGAGGAGCGGACCAGGAGCCAGAAGCCTTGGCCGGGGTGGTCGCGGGAGATCAGGGTGATCCCCGTGCGGGCCAGGGTCGTCTGGGCGCAGCGGCGGGGGGTGAAGGCGCGGGGATGGAGGTCGAGGGAGCAGCCGTGGGCGAGGAGGTCGCGGGCTCGGGGGCCCGAGACGAGGAACGTGGTGCGCTGGGCGGAGACGTCGGTGACGGAGACGGGTGCGTCGCCGGCCGCCTCCCGGATGCCCGCCTCCGTCTTCTGCTGGGTTCCCGGGCGGCCGAGCAGCAGCCATTCGTCCGGGCCCAGCCAGAGTGCCGAGGAACGGCTCGTGTGGACCGCCGAGTTGGGTTCCAGGGGGAGGTCCAGGCCCAGTGCCCGGTTCACCGCGTCCGCCGCCGGGTCCTTGGGGTCGAGGCGGATGTCGAGCTGGGCGAGGTAGGGGAGTTCGGCGAGGCGGATCGCGCCCCGGGAGGCGCGGGTGGCGGCGGCCAGCGCGCGGCGCCGTGTCGGGTCAGCCATCGCGGCGGGCTCCCTCGGGGTCGTAGTGGACGGGGCTCGTGACGGTCACCGGGACCAACCGGTCGCCCACCGGGGCGTACAGGCGCTCGCCGACGCGTTCGCGGCCTGCCTCGACCAGGGCGAGGGCGAAGGTGCGGCCGAGGGCGGCGCTGCGGTAGCTGGAGGTGACATGGCCGAGCATCGGGACGGGCGGGGCCGGCAGCACACTGTCGGCGACGAGTTGCGTGCCCTCGGGGAGGAGGGCGCCGGGGTCCTCCGGCACCAGGCCGACCAGGTGTTTGCGGTCGGCGCGGACGGTGTCGGCGCGGCTGTGGGACCGCTTGCCGATGAAGTCGGGCTTCTTCTTCGAGACCGCCCAACTCATGCCGAGGTCCTGCGGGGTGACCGTGCCGTCGGTGTCCTGGCCGATGATCGGGTAGCCCTTCTCGGCGCGCAGGACGTGCATGGTCTCGGTGCCGTACGGGGTGATGCCGTACGGGGCGCCGGTCTCGTACAGCGCCTCCCACAGGGCGAGGGCGTGCCACGGTGACACGTTGATCTCGTAGGCGAGTTCGCCGGAGAAGCTGATCCGGCAGACGCGCGCGGCGATCCCCGCGACCGTGGTGTCCCGCCACGCCATGAAGGGGAAGTCGGTGCTGGAGACGGCCAGTTGAGGGGCCAGGGCGCCCAGTACCGCGCGCGAGTGCGGGCCCACCAGGGCCACCGTCGCCCACTGTTCCGTCACCGACGTGCAGTGGACGCGCAGATGGGGCCACTCGGTCTGGAGCCACTCCTCCATCCAGTCCAGTACGGCGGCCGCGTTGCCGGTGGTCGTGGTCACCAGGAACCGGTCCGGCGCGAGGCGGATGACCGTGCCGTCGTCGAAGACCATGCCGTCCAGCCGGCACATCACGCCGTAGCGGATCATGCCGACCTTCAGGGTGCTCATCAGGTTGCTGTAGAGCAGGTCGAGGAAGGCGGCGGCGTCCGGGCCCTGGACGTCGATCTTGCCGAGGGTGGAGGCGTCCATGAGGGCGACGCCCTTGCGGGCGGCGGCGCACTCGCGCAGTACGGCGGCCGTCATGTCCTCGCCGTCGCGCGGGTAGTACCAGGGGCGTTTCCATTGGCCGACGTTCTCGAACAACGCGCCGTGCGCCTCGTGCCAGGCGTGCAGGGCGGTGGTGCGCACGGGGTCGTGCAGCGCGCCCCGGTCGCGGCCCGCGAGGGCGGCGAAGGAGACGGGGGCATAGGGCGGGCGGAACGTGGTCGTGCCGAGCGCCGAGACGTCCACGCCGAGCAGCTCGGCGACCACACCACCGGCCAGAACCCCCGAGGTCCGGCCCTGGTCGGCGCCGGTGCCCGCCGTGGTGTACCGCTTGGTGTGCTCGACCGAGCGCAGACCGGCGCCGGTCGCGCGTGCCAGGTCGTCGACGGTCACGTCCCGTTGGAGGTCGACGAAGCGGGGCGCGCCCGGGATGCCGGGGACGGCGTACACGTGCCGGGCCGGGGTGTGGGGCCCGGTGGCCGGGACCGGGAGGCGGGGGGACCCGGGTGTGTAGCCCTCGGCCGCCACCGCCCGGGCGCCCGCGGCCGCGCCCTGGGCCAGGACCGTGGCAGCGTCGAACGCGCCGTTCGCACCGCCCGCGACCTCGACGGCCTGCCAACAGGTGTCGGGGACGAACGCGCCGAGCGTCTCGTCGTGGCGCAAGGTGCCGCCCGCCTGGCTGAACAGATGCACGACCGGGTTCCAGCCGCCGGAGACCAGCAGCAGATCGGCGTCGACGTCCCGGCCGCCCGTCGACTCCCCGTACGGCGCCAGGGTCACGCCGGTGAGGCGGTCGTCGCCCCGGGTGCCGATGACCGCGTGCCCCGGCAGCACCTCGATGCCGGCCGCCCGGGCGCGGCGCGCCCACTCCCCCGGGTCCGCGCGCAGATCGGCGACGGCCGCGATGTGCACGCCCGCCGAGGCCAGGTCCAGGGCCGCCGCGTAGGCGCTGTCGTTGGTGGTGAGGACGACGGCCCGGCGGCCGGGCAGGACGCCGTACCGGTTGACGTACGCGCGGGCCGACGCCGCCAGCATCACACCGGGCCGGTCGTTGTCCGCGAAGGCGAGGGAGCGTTCGTGGGCGCCGGTGGCGAGGACGACCCGGCGGGCGCGGATCCGCCAGACGCGTTCGCGGGAGACGTCGGGCGGGGCGGCGGCGCCGAGGTGATGGGTGCGGCGTTCCACGGCGAGGAGGTGGTTGTCGTCGTAGTGGCCGAAGACGGTGGTGCGGCGCAGCAGGCGTGCATCGGGGGCCGCGTCGAGCCGTGCGGTGATCTCGTCCGCCCAGTCGAGGTGTTCGGCCGTGTCCAGGAGGCTGCCGCCGGGCCGCGGCCGGTCGTCGGCGACGATCACCCGCGCGCCGCTGTCCGCTGCCGCCGCCGCGGCGGCGAGGCCGGCCGGGCCCGCTCCGACGATCAGCAGGTCGCAGTGGGTGTGTACGGCGTCGTAGCGGGCGGGGTCCGGTGCGGAGGCGAGGCGGCCGCGTCCGGCGAGACCGCTCGCGACCAGGCCGTCGTACAGCTCGACCGTGGTGGCGGGGAGCATCGGCTCGGGGAAGGGGGCCTCGATCTGGACGAGCGCGTTGGGTTCCTCCACCCCGGCGGAGAAGATGCCGCGGGGGCGGCCGAGCTTGACGCCGGTGCCGGTGCGGACGACTCCGTTGGCGAGCAGGGCGGAGGCGAGGGTGTCGCCGCGGAAGCCCTGGTAGGCGGTGCCGTCGAAGTGGAAGGTGAGGGGCTCGTCGCGGTGCACGAGGCCGCGGGCCGGATGGCGCAGGCTCGTCGCCGGGGGCGCGGGCACGGGGTCCGGGGGCGGGGCCGGGAGTGCCTGACGCGGTTCGAGAGCGACCGTCGGGCGCGGGGGGACCGGCCGTCGCGGCACCGCCTCCGGTCGCGCCTCCCCCACCCGGTACACCGCGAGGATCTCGTTCGTCGACGTGTCGCGCACGGCGTTGAACCAGCGGCGGCAGCCCGCCGTGTGGCTCCAGCGTTCGGCGAAGGGGCCCTTGGGGTTGGCGCGGAAGAACAGGTAGCGGGCCCATTCCTCGTCGCTGAGGGCGAAGGGGTCCTGCGGGTAGGGCACATGGGCCTGGCCGCCGTGGTGGAACTCGGTCTCGTCGCGGGGCCCGCACCACGGGCACGGGATCAGCAGCATGGTTCGGCTCCCATGGTTCGGTTCCCCGGTGGGGTTCGGTTCCCTAGTGGGCCACGGCGGCGGCGCGGTGCTCGTCGACGAGCGCGCCGGTGGTGAAACGGTCCAGCGAGAAGGGGGCGTTGAGGGCGTGCGGGCTGTCGTGGGCGATGGTGTGGGCGTACACCCAGCCGACACCCGGGGTGGCCTTGAAACCGCCCGTCCCCCAGCCGCAGTTGAGGTACAGGCCGGCGACGGGGGTGAGCCCGACGATCGGCGAGGCGTCGGGGCTGACGTCGACGATGCCGCCCCAGGTGCGCAGCACATGGGCGCGGGCGAACACCGGGAACAGTTCCAGGGCGGCGGCCATCTGGTCCTCGATGACGTGGAAGGCGCCGCGCTGGGTGTACGAGGTGTAGGCGTCGATGCCCGCGCCCATGACGAGTTCGCCCTTGTGGGCCTGGCTGACGTACACATGTACCGCGTTGGACATGACGACCGTCGGGTGGACGGGTTCGAGGAGTTCGGAGACCAGGGCTTGCAACGGGTGGCTCTGGAGCGGGAGTTCGATGCCGGCCATGCGGGCGAGGACCGAGGTGTGGCCGGCCGCGCAGAGCGCCACCTTGCCGGCCGCGATGGAGCCAAGGTTCGTCCGCACCCCCACGATCCGGCCGTCGCGAACGTCCAGGCCCGTGACCTCGCAGTTCTGGATGATGTCGATGCCCGCCGCGTCCGCGGAGCGGGCCAGGCCCCACGCCACGTGGTCGTGCTTGGCGATGCCGCCCCGGGGTTGGTACGTGCCGCCGAGGACCGGATAGCGCACGTCCGGTGAGGTGTTGACGATCGGGCAGACCTCGCGCACACCGTCCGCGTCCAGCCACTCCGCGTCCACGCCGTTGAGCCGGTTCGCCTCGACGCGGCGCACGCTGTCGCGGACGTCCTGGAGACCGTGGGCCAGATTGAGCACGCCGCGCTGGGAGAAGAGGAGCGGGTAGTCGAGTTCCTCCTCCAGGCCCTCCCACAGTTTGAGGGCGTGCTCGTAGATGCCGGCGCTCGCGTCCCACAGGTAGTTGGAGCGGATGATCGTGGTGTTGCGGGCCATGTTGCCGCCCGCGAGCCAGCCCTTCTCCAGCACGGCGACGTTCGTGATGCCGTGGTTGCGGGCGAGGTAGTGGGCGGTGGCGAGGCCGTGTCCGCCGCCGCCCACGATCACCACGTCGTACGACGTCTTGGGCTCGGGGTTGCGCCACAGCCGGTCGGGGTGCTCGGGGAGGCCGTCGCCGGGGGTACGGGGGCTCATCGGACGCCTTCCTCTCTCAGCCGCGGAGCCGGGACATCGCGGGGTCGAACAGGGGCTCCTCGGCGACGACCGCGGGCACCCGCCGGTCGAAGTAGCCGATGTCCAACGCGGTTCCGGGGACGGCGAGTTCGGCCGGGAGCCAGGCGTAGGCGATGCCCTTGCCGATCGTGTAGCCGTAGGCGGCGCTGGTGACATGGCCGACCGCGCGCGGGCCGTCGTACACCGGCTCCTTGCCCATGACGACCGACCGCGGGTTGTCGATGGTGAGGCAGGTCAGTCTGCGCCGGACGTCGGCTCTACGGCGTTCCAGCGCGGCCCTGCCGATGAAGTCGCCCTTGTCGGGCTTGACGGCGAAGGCGACGCCGGCCTCGTAGGGGTCGTGCTCGTAGGTCATGTCGGTGCCGAAGGAGCGGTAACCCTTCTCCAGGCGGAGGCTGTTGAAGGCGCCGCGCCCGGCGACGGCGCCGCCGAGCGGCTCGGCCGCGCGCCACAGGGTGTCCCAGAGTTTCAGGCCCTGGTCGGCGGTGGTGTACAGCTCCCAGCCGAGTTCGCCGACGTAGGAGAGCCGCATCGCGGTCACCGGGACGCTGCCGAGGTAGGTGTGTCCGGCGCGGAAGTACTTGAGGCCGTCGTTGCTGAAGTCGTCGTCGGTCAGGGGCTGGAGGACCTCCCGGGCCAGCGGGCCCCACAGGCCGACGCAGCAGGTGCCCGGGGTGAGGTCGCGGACCTGGACCGTGCCGTCGGCGGGGAGATGGCGGCGGAACCAGTCGAGGTCGAGATTGCCGTTGGCGCCGACCTGGAAGCGGTCGGGGGCGAGGCGGGCCACGGTGATGTCGCTGCGGATGCCGCCGTCGTGGCCGAGCAGCAGGGTGTAGGTGACCGAGCCGACGGACTTGGCGACCTTGCCGGTGCACAGCCGTTCCAGGAAGGCGGCGGCGCCCGGGCCGGTCACCTCCAGGCGTTTGAGGGCCGTCATGTCGTACATCGCGACGGTCTCGCGGGTGATCTGCGCCTCGGCGCCGACGATCGGCGACCAGTGGCGCGCGGCCCAGTCGTTCGGGGTGGGGATGTCGCGGCCCTCCACCAGGCGGGCGTTGGCCTCGTACCAGTGCGGGCGTTCCCAGCCGTTCGCCTCCAGGAAGTAGGCGCCGTGCGCCTGTTGCCGCGGGTGGAAGGGGCTGGTGCGGATCGGGCGCGGGTCGCCGGAGGGCTGGAGGGGGTGGAGGATGTCGTAGACCTCGACGAAGTTGCGGCAGTCCCGGGTCAGGACGTACTCCGGGGCGAGCTGGTGCGGTTCGAAGCGGTTGACGTCGCACTCGTGGAGGTCGAACGAGGAGCAGTGGCCGTCGACCAGCCATTCGGCGACGGCCCGACCGACACCGGCGGAGTGGGTGACCCAGACCGCCTCGGCGACCCAGAAGCCCTTGAGGTCCGGGGACTCGCCGAGCAGCGGGAAGTTGTCGGTGGTGAAGGAGAACAGGCCGTTGACGCCCTCCTCGATCGCCGCGTCCTGCGTGGCGGGCAGCAGGGAGGTGGTCTCGGTCCAGGCGTCGGTGAAGTCGTCCTCGGTGAACTTCAGGACCGACGGCATGGTGGCGGCGTCGTCGAAGGGGAGGATGTCGTCGGCGGCGACCGGCATGGGGCGGTGGCCGTAGAAGCCGATGCCGAGGCCGTCGAAGCGGTCGCGGTAGTAGAGGTCGGCGTCCTGGTGGCGCAGGATCGGGCGGACCGCCTCCTCCTTCTGGCCGGCGAGCGCGGGGATCGGGCCGGTCCAGGCGAGCTGGTGGGCGAGCGGGGTGAGCGGCAGGTTCATCCCGGCCATGCGGGCGATGCGCGGGCCCCAGATGCCGGCGCAGCACACCACGACGTCGGCGGGGATCTCGCCCCGGTCGGTGCGCACGCCGGTGACACGGCCGTCCTCCCGCAGGATGTCGAGGACTTCGTGGCGGGCGAGGCAGCGCACGCCGCGTGCGCCGGCCCGGCGGAGCTGTGCCTCGACGGCGAGGACGGCCTTGGCGATGCCGTCGGTGGGCACCAGGAGGCCGCCCAGGACGCGGTCCGGGTCGAGCAGGGGGTGCTGGGCCACGCACTCGGCGGGGGTCAGCAGCCGGGCCTCCACGCCCCAGGCGGTGATCCAGCCGTGCCGGCGGTGCAGTTCGGTGAGGCGCTCCGGGGTGGTCGCGACCTCGAGGCCGCCGACCTGGAGGAAGCACGGCTCGCCGTCGACGTCGAGGGAGCTGAACTTCTCGACGGTGTAGCGGGCCAGCTCGGTCATGGTCTTGGAGGAGTTGGTCTGGAAGACCAGGCCGGGGGCGTGCGAGCTGGAGCCGCCCGTGGCGGGGAGCGGCCCCTGGTCGACCACGGTCACCTCGGTCCAGCCGCGTGCGGAGAGTTCGTCCGCGAGTGCCGCGCCGACGACCCCCGCTCCGATGATGACCACGCGGGGTCCCGCCATCGCCGCACCTCCGGTCCGAAGCGAAGTTGCTGTGTGCGCAACATGACTCAGGTTGCGCAACTCAGCGTGCCCGTCCGGGGAAGGGGGTGTCAAGAGGCCCGGGACGCGGGGGAACGGTCCCGGACACGGCGATGCCCGGAGGGCGGCGCGACACGACGCGCACCGCCCTCCGGGCATCCTCGAACCGCCCTACCGCATGGGTTACTTGAGCCAGGCGTCGACCTTCGCGCGGTTGGCGTCGACCCACTTCTTCGCGGCCGCCTCCGGGGTCATCTTGTCCACCGCGATGTACTTGGCGACCACGTTCTGGTCGTCGTTGGTCCAGGTGAAGTTCTTGACCAGGTCGTACGCCGGGCTGCCGGACTTGGCGAACTTCGCGCTGACGAGCTTGTCCAGGTCGTAGACGGGATAGTCGCAGGCGACCTTCTCCGCGTCGGCGTCACAGCCCTCCTCGTACGGCGGCAACTCGACCTTGACGAGAGGCACTTCGGACAGGAACCACTGGGGCTCGTAGAAGTAGCCGATCACCCATTCCTTGTTCTTCTCGGCCTTGCGGAACGCCTGGATGAGCGCGGTCTCGCTGCCCGCGTACACGACCTTGAAGTCGAGTTTCAGATTCTTGACGAGCGCCTCGTCGTTGGTGACGTACGACGGGTCGCCGTCGAGGAGCTGGCCCTTGCCGCCCGACTCCGACGTCTTGAACTTCGCCGCGTACTTGTTGAGGTTCTTCCAGTCGGTGATGTCGGGGTGGGCCTTCGCCAGCCACGGCGGCACGTACCAGCCGATGATGCCCTTGTTGCCGGTCGGGCCGGCCTCCACGGCGGTCTTCTGGCCGGTGACGTACTTCTTCTTCAGGTCGTCGTGGCCCCAGTTCTCCAGGATCGCGTCGACCTCGCCGGTGCCGAAGCCCTGCCAGGCGATCTCCTCCTTGAGATCCTTCTGGGTGACCTTGCAGCCGAGGTCGTGTTCCGCGACGTACGCGACGACCGCCGCGTCCGCCTCGTACCCCACCCACGGGTTGACCGCCAGGTTGAAGGTGCCGCACGAGCCGGAGCCCGACGAGCCGTCCGCGCCCGAGGAACCGTCGCCGACCTTCGCGCCGCCGCAGCCGGCGGCGGCGAGGGCGAGGACCGCCACGCCGACCGCACCGGCTCTGAGGTGTTCTGCCTGCCTTGCCATGGTCCGTAGCTCCTTACGCGCTGGTACGCCGCGCCGCTGCCTGGGTGATCCGGTCGAACATGACACCGAGAAGGACGATGGCCAGCCCCGCGGCGAGCCCCTTCCCGTACAACTGGCCCTGCGAGAAACCGGCCACGACGTCGTAGCCGAGGGCGCCCGCGCCCACCAGACCGCCGACCACGACCATCGACAGGACGTAGATCAGGCCCTGGTTGGTCGCGAGGGTCAGGGCGCCGCGGGCCATCGGGAGCT
Organism: Streptomyces sp. CAI-85; assembly: GCF_013363615.1. NCBI lineage: Bacteria > Bacillati > Actinomycetota > Actinomycetes > Kitasatosporales > Streptomycetaceae > Streptomyces > Streptomyces sp. CAI-85. The sequence goes on from NZ_JAANNX010000001.1 coordinate 329,513, forward strand.
GGACCTTGGTGATGAGCTGCCAGGTGCCGCACCCGGCCGCGGTGGCCGCCTCCACGGTGGCGGCGGGCACCTGCCGCACCCCGTCCGCGACGATCTTCGTGGCGACGGGGGCGGCGTAGACGACGGCGGCGACGATCGCCGTGAAGCGGGTCGCCCCGAACAGGGCGAGGAACGGCACGAGATAGACGAACGGCGGCATCACCTGGGCCGCGTCGAGCGTGGGCCGGACCAGCCGGTCCACCAGTGCGCTGCGCCCCATCCAGACGCCGAGGGCGACCCCGAGCAGCATCACCAACACCGTGGCGACGAGCGTCGAGGCGAGGGTCGTCATCGCGTCCGACCACAGCCCGGTGCCGACCAGCAGGCCCACGCACACGGCAGCGGTGATCCCGGCGCGCCGCCCGCCGAACACGGTGCCGAGCGCGACGAGCACGGCGCCGACGAGCCACCACGGGGAGTCGGTGAGCAGGGTCTGGAAGGGGTTGAGCAGTCCCTCGGTGAGGACGTCGCGGACGGTGTTGGTGAGCCCGGAGAGGTGGTCCTGCACCCAGAGCGTGGCGGTGTCGGCCGCGCTCGCGATCGAGCGTCCGACGCCGCCCTCGCCGGGGAACTCCGCCGCCCACACATAGGTGTGCGAGAGGTAGACCAGGACCAGGGCGACCGCCGCGCCCGCGCCGAGCAGCGGCCGCCGCCAGGCCGCGAAGCGGCTGCCGGAGCGCCGGGCGGCCTCCGCGCGCACCCCGGCCGCGGTGGTGACCCGGTCGAGGACGATCGCCATGACGACGATGGACAGGCCCGCGTTGAAGGCGGTGCCCACGTCGAGCGACTGGAGCGCCTGGACGACGGTCTTGCCGAGGCCGGGCGCGTCGATGAGGGCCGCGATGGTCACCATGGCCAGCGCCGCCATGATCGACTGGTTGACGCCGAGGATCACGGTCCGCCGGGACAGCGGCAGCAGGACCTTCACCAGGGCCTGGCCGCGGGTCGCCCCGAGCGACTCGGCGGCCTCGACGGTGGTCTCCGGCACGGACCGTACGGCGTGCGCGGTGATCCGGACGGCGGGCGGCGCCGCGTAGATCACCGTGGCGATGGTGGCGGAGGCCGGGCCGATGAGGAAGAACAGCGTCAGCGGCGCCAGGTAGACGAAGGTCGGCATGGTCTGCATGAAGTCCAGGAACGGCTTCAGGACCCGGTCGACGCGGTCGGAGACGCCCGCCCACACGCCCAGCGGGATCGCGAACAGCAGGGCCGTCACCACCGCGGAGAGGGTGAGCGCCAGGGTGTCCATGCTCTCCTGCCACAGGCCCTGGAGCCCGAGGAAGGTGAACCCGGCGACCGCGAGCAGCGCGACCCGCCAGTTGCCCACGGCCCAGGAGACATAGCCGGCGAGGCCGACGACACCGAGCCAGCCGATCTGCGGCAGGGGCCGGTCGGCGGAGGGCTGGGAGATCAGCTCCTGGACGAACGTCACGAGGGTGTCGACGACGAGGCGGATCTCGTTGAAGAAGTAGAGGAAGAGCGGGTTGGAGTCGCGGTCGGCGCCGATCGCGTCGTTGACGTCGTTGAACCACCGGTGCAGACCGGTGAGGTCGGCCGCCGCCAGGGACAGGGTGTGCCGGCCGCGCAGCGCGGCGAACAGCACCAGCCAGACGCCGAGGATCACGGCGACCAGCAGGGGCCGGCCGATCCGGCGGTCGCGCCGGACGGGGGCGGGCGCGGGGCCGGCCGCCCTCGGTTTCTCGACGACGGCGGTCACCCGTCGCCCTCCCGGCCGGCGACCACCGCGAGGATCTCCTCGTCGCCGACGATGCCGAGCAGTTCGCCGTTCTCGACGACCTTGACGGGTTTCTCGGCGGCGAGGACCGCGCGGGTGGCCTCCCGTACGACGACGTGGGGGCCGAGTTCGGGGCCGTCGAGGGCGTCGTCGTCGGTGGGGGCGCGCATGATGCGGCGCAGGGTGAGGACGTCGCCGCGGGGCACGTCCTTGACGAACTCGCGTACGTAGTCGTCCGCGGGGGCGCCTACGAGATCGTCGCCGGTGCCGCACTGGACGGTGCGGCCGTCGCGCATGATGAGGATGCGGTCGCCGAGTTTGAGGGCCTCGGAGAGGTCGTGGGTGATGAACACCATCGTCTTGCCGACCTCGCGGTGCAGCCGGACGACCTCGTTCTGCATGTCGCGGCGGATCAGCGGGTCGAGGGCGGAGAACGGCTCGTCGAAGAAGAGGACGTCGGGGTCGCCGGCCAACGCCCGGGCGAGGCCGACGCGTTGCTGCATCCCGCCGGAGAGCTGGTCGGGGTAGGCGTGTTCGTAGCCGGCCAGTCCGACGAGTTCCACGACCTCCCTGGCCCGCCGGGTGCGTTCGGCCCGGCCGGTGCCGCGGATCTCCAGGCCGAAGGCGACGTTGTCCAGCACCTGGCGGTGCGGCAGCAGGCCGAAGTGCTGGAAGACCATGGAGAACTTGCTGCGCCGCAGCTCGCGCAGGCGGGCCCGGTCGGCGCGGCGGATGTCCTCGCCCTCGAACTCGATCAGGCCGGCGGTGGGTTCGACCAGCCGGGTCAGACAGCGCACCAGGGTGGACTTGCCGGATCCGGAGAGTCCCATGACGACGAAGACCTCGCCGGGCCGGACGTCGAAGTCCACGGCGCGGACGGCGGCGGTGCAGCCGGTGCGGTCCAGCAGTTCGCGGCGGGTCAGACCGCGCAACTCCTCGGAGTCCGGGACCCGTTCGGCCTTCGGCCCGAACACCTTCCACAGATTGCGCACGGAGACGACCGGGGTGGCGGACGCGTCCCGCGCGGTGCCGCGCGGCGGGGGGACCTCGGTCCGGGTGGGGGTCACGATCGACCTCTTTTCGGCGTTCAGCCGCGGAACCAGCGCTGCGGCCGGGGTTGGATGTTCTGCCAGATGTGTTTGGGTTCCCGGTATTCGTCCAGGCCGGTCGGTCCCAGCTCCCGGCCCACACCCGAGTGCCCGAAGCCACCCCATTCCGCCTGCGGCACATAGGGGTGGTAGTCGTTGATCCACACCGTGCCGTGGCGCAGCGCGCGGGCGACCCGCTGGGCCTTTCCGGCGTCCTGGGTCCAGACGGCTCCGGCGAGTCCGTAGTCGGTGTCGTTGGCGATGCGGACGGCGTCGTCCTCGTCGGTGAAGCGCTCGACGGTGAGCACGGGTCCGAAGGACTCCTCGTGCACGACGTCCATGTCCTGCCGGCACTCGTCGAGGACGGTCGGCGGGTAGTAGTGGCCGGCGGCGAGGGCGGGGTCGTCGGGGCGGCGGCCGCCGCAGCGCAGGACGGCGCCCTCGGCGAGGCCGGCCGCGACGTACGCCTCGACCTTGTCGCGGTGGGCGGCGGAGATCAGCGGCCCGGTCTCGGCGTCGGGGTCGAAGGGGCCGCCGAGGCGGATCCTGCGGGCGCGGGCGACGACCTCGTCCACGAAGCGGTCGTGCAGGGAGTCCTGGACGATCAGGCGGGCGCCGGCGGAGCAGACCTGGCCGGAGTGCAGGAAGACGGCGGTGAGCGCGAAGTCCACCGCGGTGTCGAAGTCGGCGTCGGCGAAGACCACGTTGGGGTTCTTGCCGCCGAGTTCGAGGGCCACCTTCTTCACGCCCGCCGCGGCGGCGGCCATGATCCGCCGTCCGGTGGCGAGGCCGCCGGTGAAGGAGACGAGGTCGACGTCGGGGTGGTCCGCGAGGGGCGCCCCGGCCTCGGGTCCGGCGCCGAGGACGAGGTTGGCGGCGCCGGCCGGGAGCCCGGCCTCTTCGAGCGCCCGCATGAGCAACACGGCCGTGGAGGGAGTCAGTTCACTGGGTTTGAGGACGAGCGTGTTGCCGGCCAGCAGGGCGGGCGCGACCTTCCAGGACGCCTGGAGCAGCGGGTAGTTCCAGGGGGTGATCAGTCCGCACACGCCGACCGGTTCGTACACGACGCGGCTCACGGCGTCGTCCCTGCCGGTGTCGATCACCCGGCCCGCGTCGGTGCCCGCGATGCCGCCGTAGTGGCGCAGACAGGAGACGACGTCGGCGATGTCGTACTCGCTCTCCACCAGCCGTTTGCCGGTGTCGAGGGATTCGGCGCGGGCGAACTCCTTGGCGTCGCGCTCGATCAGGGCGGCGGTGCGCAACAGCAGGGCGCCGCGCTCCCGTTCGGGGGTGCGCGGCCACGGTCCGGTGTCGAAGGCCCGGCGGGCGGCGGCGATCGCGGCCTCCGTGTCGGGGCGGGTTCCCTCGGAGACGCTCGCCACGAGGGTGCCGTCGGCGGGACATCGGATGTCCCGGAGGCCGCCGGCCACCGGGGCCCGCCATGCGCCGTCCACGTACAGGTCTGCCACGCGCCGAGCCTTTCCACCGAAGTGCGTTGCGCATTGTGCATCCGATTGCTTGTGGTGGAACACCTTGGCGAATGTCCTGACAGACGTCAAGGGGTTGTCTGTTTCCGGCCACCGGGGTGGCGGTAGTAGGCGGCCCGCGACGGCGCGAGGGGTTCCTTGCCGAGGATCAGGTCGGCGGCCTTCTCGGCGATCATCATCACCGGCGCGTAGATGTTGCCGTTGGTGACGTACGGCATCACCGACGCGTCCACGACCCGCAGGCCCTCGACTCCGTGGACGCGCAGGCTCGTCGGGTCGACGACGGCCATGTCGTCGGTGCCCATCCGGCAGGTGCAGGACGGGTGCAGGGCCGTCTCCCCCTCCCGGGCGACCCAGGCGAGGATCTCCTCGTCGGTCTCCACCGAGGGGCCGGGCGAGACCTCGCCGTCGTTGTAGGGGGCGAGCGCGGGCTGCGCGAGGATTCTGCGGGCCACCCGGATCGCCTCCACCCATTCGCGGCGGTCCTGCGCGGTGGAGAGGTAGTTGAAGCGCAGCGCCGGGTGTTCGCGCGGGTCCTTGCTCTTGATCTTCACCGAGCCGCGGGCGTCGGAGTACATCGGTCCGACGTGCACCTGGTAGCCGTGGCCGCCGGCCGGGGCCGAGCCGTCGTAGCGGACGGCGATCGGCAGGAAGTGGAACATCAGGTTGGGGTAGGCGACGTCCTCGTTGCTGCGGGCGAATCCGCCGGCCTCGAAGTGGTTGGTGGCGGCCGGGCCCCTGCGGAACAGCCACTGGAGTCCGATGAAGGGGGCGCGCCACTTGGCCAGGTACGGCTGCACGGAGACGGGCTGCCGGCAGGCGTACTGGACGTAGACCTCCAGATGGTCCTGGAGGTTCTCGCCGACGCCCGGCAGATCGTGGACGACGTCGATGCCGAGGGCGCCCAGTTCCGTCGCGTTGCCGACGCCGGAAAGCTGAAGGAGCTGCGGGGAGTTGATCGCCCCGCCGCACAGGATCACCTCGCGGGCGCGGACCTGGCGCGGCGCGCCCTTGCCGCGCCGGTACTCGACGCCGACGGCGCGTCTGCCCTCGAACAGCACGCGGGTGACGAGCGTCCGGGTCCGCACGGTGAGGTTGGGGCGGCGCCTGACGGGCTTGAGGTACGCCTTCGAGGCGGACAGCCGGCGTCCGCGGTGGACGTTGCGGTCGAAGGCGGCGAAGCCTTCCTGGCGGTAGCCGTTGACGTCGTCGGTGGGCGCGTACCCCGCCTCCTGGGTGGCGGCGAGGAAGGCGCCGAAGAGCGGGTTCGTCGCCGGGCCGCGTTCCAGGACGAGGGGGCCGTCGTGACCGCGGAACTCGTCGTCGGGGCCGGCCGCGAGACAGTTCTCCATCCGCCGGAAGTACGGCAGACAGTGCGCGTAGTCCCAGGTCTCCATGCCCGGACCGGCCGCCCAGCGCTCGTAGTCCAGGGGGTTGCCGCGCTGGAAGATCATGCCGTTGATGCTGCTGGACCCGCCCAGCACCTTGCCGCGCGCGTGGTAGATGCGGCGGCCGCCCATATGGGGTTCGGGCTCGGACTCGTACTTCCAGTCGTAGAAACGGCTGCCGATCGGATAGGTCAGCGCCGCGGGCATGTGGATGAAGACGTCCCACGGACGGTCGGGGCGGCCGGCCTCCAGGACCAGCACCGTGTTCGCCGGGTCCGCCGAGAGCCTGTTCGCCAGTGCGCTGCCGGCCGATCCGCCGCCGACGATGACGAAGTCGTACTGCAAAGGAGCCATGGGGCCTCGTCCCGCTCGCGCCGTCGATACGCCAGGCATGCTAGTACCGGCATCACAATGTGCACCAGGTTGCGGACCGCGCAACCTACCGACCCCGTATTTCAGGGCCGTTACTTGCGATCGCGTTGTTTACTACGCCTATAGTTTCACTGTGAGCAACTACAGCACTGACACCGAATCGTCGAATCCGCAGGCCGGCGGGGTCCAGTCGGTGGACCGCGCCATCAGCGTCCTGGAGATCCTGGCCCAGCGCGGCGAGGCGGGCGTCAGCGAGGTGGCGGGCGAGATCGACGTTCACAAGTCCACCGCCTTCCGGCTGCTCGGCGCCCTGGAGGCACGCGGTCTGGTGGAGCAGGCGGGCGAACGCGGCAAGTACCGGCTCGGGTTCGGCATCGTCCGGCTGGCCGGCGCGGTGACGGGCCGTATCGACATCACCCAGCAGGGCCGCCCGGTCTGCGAACGCCTCGCGGAGGAGATCGGCGAGACCGTCAACATCGCGGTGATGCAGGAGCGGTACGCGATCAACCTGTACCAGGTGCGCGGCCCCGGCGCCGTCACCGCGCACAACTGGGTCGGCCAGCTCACCCCGTTGCACGCCACGTCCAGCGGCAAGATCCTGCTCGCGCATCTCCCGGCCAAGGAGCGCGCCGCGCTGCTCACCGACGCCGGGCTGAAGAAGGTCACCCCGCGCACCATCACCGCGAAGACCAGGTTGGAGAAGAACCTCGCCGAGGCGCGGGAGCGGGGCTACGCCTGGACGCTGGAGGAGCTGGAGATCGGCCTGCACGCCATGGCCGCGCCGATCCGCGACCGGGACGGTCATGTCGTCGCGGCGCTCAGCGCTTCGGGGCCCTCGTACCGCTTCACCGAGGAGCGGCTGCACGAGCTGGCGCCGCTGCTGCTCGAGGGCGCGGGGGAGATCAGCCACCGGATGGGGCACCTGGGCTGAGCGGCTACGGTCGCCCCGCCGTGCCGAGGCGTTCGGTCACCCAGGTGTGGAAGGCGCCGATGTGGTGCTCGCTGGGCACCAGCACACCGCCCTTGGCGTACAGCCGGGAGCTCATGCCGGGCTGGGTGCGCTCGCACGCCTCGAAGTCCTGCCGGTTGACCCGGTCGAACAGTTCCACGGACCGGCTGACGTCCTGGCCGCTCTCCACGACGTGCGGGAGATAGAGCCAGTCGCACTCGACGACCGTGCGGTCGACGGCCGCCGGGTACATCCGGTGGAGGATGACGTGGTCGGGCACGAGGTTGATGAACACCTGCGGTTTGACGGTGATCGCGTAGTAGCGCCGGTCCTGTTCCTCGGCGACGCCCGGTATCCGGTCCAGGCCGGCCGAGCCGTCGACCGTGAAGCCCTCTATCCCCGCGCCGAACTCGGCGCCGTGGCCCACGTAGTACTGGGCGGCGTAGCCGTCGGCGAACTCCGGGAGCACCTCGGTGAGTTCGGGGTGGATCGTGGCGCAGTGGTAGCACTCCATGAAGTTCTCCACGATGAGCTTCCAGTTGGCCTTCACGTCGTACACGATCCGCCGGCCGACGGAGAGGTTCTCGATGCCGTAGTGCTCGATCGACTCGACGTCGCCGAGCCGGCCGACGACCTCGCCGACGACGTCCTCCTCGAAGGACGGCGGCTGTTCGGCGAGGCAGACCCAGACGTAGCCGAGCCACTCCCGGGTGGCGACGCTCACCAGGCCGTACGCGGTGCGGCCGACGTCGGGCATCTTGGTGAGGTTGGGCGCGGCGACCAAGGTGCCGTCCAGGCCGTAGGTCCAGGCGTGGTACGGGCATTGGAAGGCCCGTCTGACCTCGCCGGACTCCTCGGTGAGCAGTTTCGCCCCGCGGTGCCGGCAGACGTTGAAGTAGGCGCGGACCGTGTGGTCGCGGGCCCGGGTGACGAGGACGCTCTCGCGGCCCACGTCGACCGTGCGGAAGGCGCCGGGCCGGGCCAGGTCGGAGGAGCGCGCGACGCAGAACCACATGGTCTCGAAGATGCGCTCCTGTTCCTGGGCGAAGATCCCGGGGTCGGTGTAGGAGGCGCCGGGGAGGGTGGCGATCAGGCTGTCGGGCAGGCCGGTGGAGGTCACGGTGCGCTCCTCGGGGAACGTCGTCGGGAGGGGGAGCGAGTGGATTGCGCGCGTGGTCAGGCGAGTTGCCTGCGCCAACGGGTGAACAGCCGGGGCTGGTTCATCCCCAGGACGGCCACCGGCCGTCCGGCGCCGCGGTAGACGGCCAGCACGTCACGCCCCTCGGGGGTGCCGGCCTCGACCGTCACGCTGTCGGCGCCGGCCGCGTGCCCGGCGAACTGGACGCGTACGCCGTACTGGTCCGACCAGAAGTACGGCGCCCTGGGCACGCCGGGTGGGACCGTGCCGCCCGTCAGCAGGGCGGCGACGGCGGCGGCCGGCCGTTCCCGGGCGCCGGTCCAGTGCTCGACCCGGCGGTGGGCGCCGGTGCGCGGGTCCCACCAGGCGGCGCAGTCGCCGACCGCGACCACCCCGGCCAGGTCGGTCCTGCCGTCCGGGCCGCAGACCACGCCGTCGTCCAGACGGAGGCCGGAGCCCTCCAGCCATGCGACGCACGGCCGGGCCCCCACGCCGACGACGACGAGGTCCGCCGGGACACTGCGGCCGTCCTCCAGCAGGACGGCGTCGACCCGGGCCTCACCGCCGAGCCCCTTGACGCCCACCCCGCACCACAGCCGTACGCCGTGGTCGGTGTGGAGGGCGGAGACGAGGGCGCCCATGGTCTCCCCGAGCGGTCCGGCGAGCGGGGTCGGGGCGGCCTCGATCACCGTGACGTCCAGGCCGAGGCCGGACGCGGTGGCGGCGACCTCGGCGCCGATGAATCCGGCGCCGATCACCACCAGCCGTCCGCCGAGGGCCAGTTCGTCGCGCAGGGCGCGGGCGTCGTCCAGGGTGCGCAGGGTGTGCACCCCGGCGAGGCCCGAACTGCCGGGCAGGGTGCGCGCGGTGGCGCCGGTGGCGATCACGACGCCGTCGGCGCGGACGCTCCGGCCGTCGGAGAGGTGAACCGTGGCACCGGGAAGGGACGTCGTGCCGAGGCGCGTGGCGCGGACGCCGAGCAGCCACTCCGCGCGCAGGTCCTCGCCGTCCGTCTCCAAAGCGAGTTCGGCTTCCCCGACGGTGCCGGACAGGAACTCCTTCGACAACGGCGGCCGGTCGTAGGGGCGATGGGCCTCCTCGCCGATGACGACGAGCCGTCCGTCGTAGCCCTGCCCGCGCAGCGCGCGTGCCGCCGACAGGCCCGCCAGGGAGGCCCCGACGACGGCGACCGTCCTCACGCGGGGCCCCCGGCGAGCCGGCTCGCGACGCAGGGCGGCAGACGGGGCGCTTCCGCGGAGAGCCGTACATGGATCACACCGTCCGCGACGACGACCTCGTGCGTGCGGACCGGGTGCTTGGCCGGCGGGGCGTCCACGGCACCGGTGCGCAGGTCGAACTTCGAGGCGTGCAGCGGGCATTCGACCTCGCAGCCCTCCAGCCAGCCGTCGGCGAGCGAGGCGTCCTGATGGGTGCAGGTGTCGTCGATGGCGAACAGTTCGCCGTCGTCGGTATGGAACACCGAGACCGGCGGATCGATGTCGAGCCGGAGAGCCTCGCCCCGCGGGAGATCCGCAAGACGGCACGCGGGAATCATCATGACACCTCGGTGCGTATAACGAAACGGATTGCGATAAGCGCAACGTCAGTCTGGAGTTGCCCCTGAACCCTTGTCAAGGAGTCCACAGGCCACGCCCGACCGGAGGAATCAGTTGCGCTTCACGCAATCCGGGGCGTCATGCGAAACACGTCGAGGGAGCCGTGACGGCCGCCGCGGTCAGTAGCGCTGGGCCTTGGCGACCTCGGCCGTCAGCGGGGGCTCCGGGGGCTTGCGGCTGATGGCGAGCGGGGTGGCCCGGGCGCCGGGCGCGAGGTCCTCCGCGCCGACGAACCGCGTCTCGACGACCTTGCCGTCGGCGTCGCGGAAGTCGACCTGCACGGCGTAGGAGGCCGTCTCGTCCGTGCGGTTGGTGATGTTCACGACGACCGCGAGCAGACCGCTCGTCTCGGAGCGCGGCTTTCCGGTGAGGGAGACGTCGGCGGTGGCGTTGCCCTTGCCGTCGACGTCCTTGAGTTCCTGTTCGGCGGCCCGGTTGGCGCGCGCCACCTCCGCGGAGACGGACGCCTCGAACTCCGAGGCCCGTGCCGAGGCGGAGGCGGCGGCGCTGGAGGCGGCCGCGCGGGCGGACTCCTTGACGGACGCGCCCAGCGAGGAGAGGGCGGAGGGCACCGGGCCGCTGAAGGAGGCGGTGTCGGGGGCCGAGGGGGTGACCGAGGCGTCGCCGTCACCGCCGTCGTCGCCGCACGCGACCAGCGCGGTCGCGCCCACGACGGTCATGACCACGCCGACGACGGCGGACGCGGCGCGGGTGCGCAGCAGCTTCGACTTCGCCTCGGACACGCCGTCGCTCATGGGACCGGACCCTTCGTGGAGTTTTCCATGACATTTCATGCCTTTTGACCGGCTCGCTCCATCGTGCCCCGCACGCTCCCCGGGGGCCACCCAGCACGGCGCGGAAGAGTGGCCCCCGTCGGCTTGAACCGCTCGGGTCCCACAGCCGTACGGAGTACCGGGAGACTCCGTGCCCGGCGCCCGCCGGCCGCGGTTCCGCCCGATCCGACACCACACGTTCGAGGAGTACCGATGACCACTTCGCGCCTCAGCGACGGGCTGACGACGCGCCAGCCCCTCGTGCTGGGTCTGTTCCGCATCGTCCTTGGCCTGCTCTTCACCAGCGAGGGCGCCGCCACGGTCTTCGGGGTGCTGGACCGCACGGCCAGTCCGGTGGGCGACTGGCCGTTCTGGTACGCCGGGGTCATCGAGCTGGTGTGCGGCGCCCTGGTCCTCCTGGGCCTCGGGACGCGCGGCGCGGCCTTCCTCTGCTCGGGGATCATGGCGTTCGCCTACTTCACCGAGCACCAGAAGGACGGCCTGTTCCCCCTCCAGAACGGCGGCCTCGCCCCCGTCCTGTTCTGTTGGGGCTTCCTGCTCCTGGTGTTCTACGGCCCCGGCGCGCTCGCCCTGTCGAGCCTGCTCCGCCGGGAGAACGGCGCCCGCTCCGGGGCACCCGAGGCGGCCTGAGACGCGGGCACGCGTCCGGCCCGTCGCCCCCGGTGTGCGGAGGGAGCGACGGGCCGGCGAGGTGCGGGGCCCTGGTTGTCGAAGTCGACGGCGAGGTGCGGAGTCCTAGCTGTCGAAGTCGACGGTGAGGGTCTCGGAGACCGGGAAGGTCTGGCAGGTCAGGACGTAGCCGGCGTCGACCTCGGCGGGTTCGAGGGCGTAGTTGCGGCGCATGTCGGCCTCGCCGTCGACGACCAGGGCCCGGCACGTGCCGCAGACGCCGCCCTTGCAGGCGAACGGCAGGTCGGGGCGGGTCTTCTGGGCGCCGTCGAGAATGGTCGCGGCGCGGGACAGCGGGCCGGTGGTGGAGCGGCCGTCGAGGGTGAGGGTGACCTGGCTGACCGGGCCCTCGGTGACGGCGTCCTCGTGGCGGACCTCGCGCACCGGTTCGTCGTCGGCGAAGAACAGCTCGCGGTGGACACGGTCCGCGGGCACCCCGAGACCGGTCAGGACGCGCTGTGCGTCGCGGACCATGCCGTGCGGGCCGCACAGCCACCAGTGGTCGGCCTCGGTGACGTCTACCAGGCCCTCGACGAGGGCGGCGAGCCGGTCGCCGTCGAGCCGTCCGCTGAGCACCTCGGCCTCGCGGGGCTCGCGGGACAGGACGTGGGCGAGCTGGAAGCGGGTGGGGTGCAGGTCCTTGAGGTCGGCGAGGTCGTCGGCGAACATCACCGAGTCGGTGCGGCGGTTGCCGTAGAAGAGGGTGACGCGGGAGCGGTCGTCGGCGGCGAGGACGGACTCGGCGATGGACAGCATCGGGGTGATGCCGGAACCGGCCGCGACCAGGACATGGTGTCCGGGCGTGGTGAGGTCGGGGGTGAAGGCGCCGGTGGGCGCCATGACCTCGATGACGTCACCGGGGCCGACCTCGTGGACCAGCCAGGAGGAGAACAGCCCGCCGGGCACCTCGCGCACGCCGATGCGGGGGCGGGCGCCGGCCGGTGCGCAGATGGAGTACGAGCGGCGTTCGTCGCGGCCGTCCACCTCACGGCGCAGGGTGAGGGACTGGCCGGGGGCGAAGGCGAACTCGCCGGCCAGCTCGTCCGGCACGTCGAAGGCCACGGCCACCGCGTCGTCGCACAGCCGCTGGACGCCGGCCACCCGCAGCGGGTGGAAGGCGGGCCGACGGCGGACCGCCCGGGCCGGGGCGGGGGCGGGGCTCAGCAGCTCTGCCATCAGATCTCCTTGACGTACTCGAACGGCTCGCGGCAGGCGAGGCAGCGCCACAGCGCCTTGCAGGAGGTGGCGCCGAACCGGGAGGTCTCCTCGGTGTCCGGCGAGCCGCAGCGCGGGCAGGCCACCGCGCGGCGCACCGGCGACAGCACCAGCGGTACCGGCCCTGGCGCGTGACGCGGCGCGGGTCCGGGCGGGGCGATGCCGTGCTCGGCGAGCTTGCGGCGGCCCGCGGGGGTGATCCAGTCGGTGGTCCACGGCGGGTCGAGGACCGTACGGACCTCCACGCGCGGGTAGCCTGCGGCGGTCAGCCGGGCGGCGACCGCGGCGCGCATCTCGGCCATCGCCGGGCAGCCGGAGTAGGTGGGGGTCAGGCTCGCGACGACGGTGCCGTCCGCGCCGACCTCGACCGACCGCAGGACGCCCAGGTCGGCGAGGGTGAGCATGGGCAGTTCGGGGTCCGGGACGTGCTCGGCGACGTCCCGGGCGCGCCGGACGTCCGGCAGGGTGGTCACCATGTCGCCCCCGGGTGGGCGCGGGCCACGGACTGGAGTTCGGCCAGCAGCGGGGCGAGGTGCTCGGTGTGGTCGCCGTCGCGGCCGGATCCGGCGAGCGGCTGCACGGCGGGCAGGGCGAGACCGGTCGCCTCCCCCACCTGGTCCAGGACGGCGAGGACCTCGCCGCGCACGTCGTGGGCCGCGAACAGCTCGGGCAGGTACGGGGCGACGTCCCGCAGGGCGGCCCGCATCCGGCGGTGCGACTCCTCGGTGCCGTCGCCCAGCCGCACCGCCCATTCGGCGGCCCACTGCCGGTGGTACGTCAGCTCCTTCACGCCCTTGACGGCGATCGCGGCGAGCACCGGGTCCGCGGTGCCCGTGAGCCGCTGGAGGTGCGCGAGCCGCCAACTGGAGAGCACCAGCAGCCGTACGACGCTGAACGCGAAGTCGCCGTTGGGCAGTTCGGCCAGCCGGACGTTGCGGAAGGCGGGCGCGTCACGGTGGTAGGCGTAGGCGTCCTCGTCGCGGCCGGTGCCGTCGGCGTGGCCGGTGCGCGCGTACAGCAGACGGGCCTGGCCGAGCAGGTCGAGGCCGATGTTGGCGAGGGCGACCTCCTCCTCCAGCTCGGGGGCGCGGGTGGTCCACTCGGCCAGCCGCTGCGCCGAGACCAGCGCGTCGTCGCCGAGGGCGAGGCAGAGCGCGGCGAGTTCCGCCCGGTCCACGCCGGCCGGGACGTCGGTGTCCACGCCGTGCAGCGGGTCCTCGAAGCCGGTGCCGAAGGCCCAGCGGGCGTCGCCGTCGTCGTGCCCCTCGGCGAGGGACAGATAGACGTGGTCCTCACTCATGCCCTGCTCCTGCTCATGCCCTGCTCCTGGATGTGTCCTAGATGTGCGGGACGTCGTCGGGGATGTCGTAGAACGTGGGGTGGCGGTACACCTTGTCGGCGCTGGGGGCGAAGAAGGGGTCCTTCTCGTCGCGGGTGGAGGCCGCGATGTGCTCCGAGCGGACGACCCAGATGCTCACCCCCTCGTTGCGCCGGGTGTACAGGTCCCGGGCGTGGGTGAGGGCCATCCGGTCGTCGGCGGCGTGCAGGGAGCCGACGTGGACGTGGTTGAGGCCGCGCTTGCCGCGCACGAACACCTCGTACAGCGGCCAGTTCGCTCTGGTCCCCGGGGTGTTGTCCTGCGTGCCGCTCATACCGCCGCTCCCTGCTGTGCGCGTGCCGTCTGCTTCGCCGCGTGGGCCGCGGCCGCCTCCCGGACCCAGGCGCCCCCCTCGTGGGCGGTGCGGCGGCGCTCGACGCGCTGCGCGTTGCACGGTCCGTCGCCCTTGATGACCCGCATCAGCTCGTCCCAGTCGGGGGTGCCGAAGTCGTGCCGGCCGCGTTCCTCGTTCCACCGCAGGTCGGGGTCGGGGAGGGTGACGCCGAGCTTCTCCGCCTGCGGCACGGTCATGTCGACGAAGCGCTGGCGCAGTTCGTCGTTGCTGTGCCGCTTGATCTTCCAGGCCATGGAGGCGGCGGAGTTGGGGGAGTTCTCGTCGGGCGGTCCGAACATCATCAGGGACGGCCACCACCAGCGGTCCACCGACTCCTGCACCATCTGACGCTGGGCGTCGGTGCCGGACATCATGGTGCGCAGCAGTTCGTAGCCCTGCCGCTGGTGGAAGGACTCCTCCTTGCAGATGCGCACCATGGCCCGCGCGTAGGGGCCGTAGGAGCTGCGGCACAGGGGGACCTGGTTGCAGATGGCCGCGCCGTCCACGAACCAGCCGATCACGCCGACGTCGGCGAAGGTCGGCGTCGGGTAGTTGAAGATCGACGAGTACTTCTGGCGGCCCTCGATCAGCCGCTCGGTGAGGTCGGCGCGGTCGGCGCCGAGGGTCTCGGCGGCGGAGTACAGGTAGAGGCCGTGACCGGCCTCGTCCTGGACCTTCGCGAACAGGATCGCCTTGCGGCGCAGCGAGGGCGCGCGCGTGATCCACTCGCCCTCCGGCTGCATGCCGATGATCTCCGAGTGCGCGTGCTGGGCGATCTGCCGGATCAGCGTCCTGCGATAGCCGTCGGGCATCCAGTCGCGCGGCTCGATGCGCTGGTCGCGCGCGATGGTGGCCTCGAAGTACTCCTCGTACTCCTCGGGCGCCGCGAGGACGGGCGGTCCGTCGTTCATGCCATCTCCCCTACGTCCCCTACCGACCATTCGTTCGGTTCATCATACGACGCGGCCCCCCGGTTCACACAAGGGGTGAGCATCAGGTCCGGCCGTCCTTCAGCTCCTGGTGTACGTCCTTCAGCTCCAGGTGTAGAAGCCGCGGCCCGTCTTGCGGCCCAGTTCGCCGCGGGCGACCTTCTCGCGCAGCAGCCGGGGCGGTGCGAAGCGGTCGCCGAGGGTGGCGTGGAGGTGTTCGGCGATGGCGAGCCGGACGTCGAGGCCGACCAGGTCGGTCAGGCGCAGCGGGCCCATCGGGTGCTTGTAGCCGAGCCGCATCGCGTCGTCGATGGCCTCGGGTTCCGCGACGCCCTCCTCGACCATGCGGATCGCCTCCAGACCGAGGGCGAGACCGAGGCGGCTGCTGGCGAAGCCGGGCGAGTCCTTGACCACGACGTCCTGCTTGCCGAGGCTCCGCGTCCAGTCGAGGGCGGCCCTCCGGGTGCGGTCGTCGGTGTCCGGCGCGAGGACGATCTCGATCAGCTCGGAGGCGGGCACCGGGTTGAAGAAGTGCATGCCCAGGAAGCGTCCCGGCCGGGTGAGCGCGGCGGCCAGCTCGGTGACGGAGAGGGAGCTGGTGTTGCTGGCCAGGACGGTCGTCGCGCTCACGGCGCGCTCGGCGGCGGCCAGGACCGTGGCCTTGAGGGCGGCGTCCTCGGGGACGGCCTCCACGACCAGGTCGGCGTCCGGGGGCAGCTCCTCGACGGACCGGGCGGTGCGGACGCGGGCGAGGACCCGGTCGGCGGGCTCGGTCAGCCGGTCGCGCGCGGCGGCCCGCTCCAGACCGGCGGCGATCCGGTCCAGGGCGGCGGCGGCCGCCTCGGCGCCGCTCTCCACGACGGTGACCGTGGAACCGGCGGCCGCGAAGGACTGCGCGATCCCGGCGCCCATCCGGCCGCCGCCGATCACCCCGACGACCGCGGGGGCCGTGCTCGTGTCCGTGGTCATGTCCGACGTCCCTTCCGTGCTCACACCCGCTCCACCAGCATCGCGACGCCCTGGCCGACGCCCACGCACAGGGTGGCGAGACCCCGGCGGGCGTCCTCGCGCTCCAGCCGGCCCAGCAGGGTGAGCAGGATGCGGGCGCCGGAGCAGCCGAGCGGGTGGCCGAGGGCGATGGCGCCGCCGTCGGCGTTGACCTTGTCCTCGTCCAGCTTGAGGCGGCGGATCACGGCGAGGGCCTGCACCGCGAACGCCTCGTTCAGCTCGACCGCGTCGAGGTCGCCGACGCCCCAGCCGGCGCGGGCCAGGGCCTTCTCGGTGGCGGGCACCGGACCGAGGCCCATCACGTCGGGCCGGACTCCGGCCGAGGCGGAGGTGACGATCCGCGCGCGCGGGGTGAGCCCGTGGCGCTCGACGGCCGCCGCGCTCGCCACCACGAGGGCGGCCGCGCCGTCGGACAGCGGTGAGGCGGAGCCCGCCGTCACGACGCCGTCCGCGCGGAAGACCGTACGCAGCGTGCCGAGCTTCTCCAGGGTCGTCGAGGCGCGCGGCCCCTCGTCACGGGTGACCTCGCCGTCCTTCACCGGGACCGGCACGATCTCGCGGTCGAAGTGCCCGGCCTCCTGGGCCGCGAGGGCCCGTCGGTGGCTGCGCAGGGCGAAGCCGTCGGAGTCGGCGCGGGTGATGCCGTCGAGCGCGGCGACCTCCTCGGCGGTCTCGCCCATCGACAGGGTCGTCCGCACCGCCTCGGGTCCGGCGCCGGCGGGCACGGCCCGGTCGGCGGCGGCGAAGCGCGGGTTGGTGAAGCGCCAGCCCAGGGAGGTGTCGTGCACCTCGCCCGGCTTGGCCCACGGGGTGCCGGGCTTGGCCATCACCCAGGGCGCGCGGGTCATGGACTCCACTCCCCCGGCCACGACCAGGTCCGCCTCACCGGCACGGATCGTCTGCGCGGCGGAGGCGACGGCGGTCAGGCCCGAGGCGCAGAGCCGGTTGACGGTGTAGCCGGGCACGGTGTGCGGGAGCCCGGCCAGCAGTACGGCCATCCGCGCCACGTCCCGGTTGTCCTCACCGGCCTGGTTGGCGGCGCCGAGGATCACCTCGTCCACGGCCTCCGCCGGGATCCCGGCGCGGCGCACGGCCTCGCCGACCACGAGGGCGGCCAGGTCGTCGGGGCGTACGGAGGCCAGGGCGCCGCCGTAGCGGCCCTGCGGGGTGCGGGCGCCGTCGATCAGATAGACCTCGTCGGGCATGTGCGGGCTCCTCTGCGGTGACCGGGCGGGCGCCGCCCGCGCCACGCGTCCACCTCTTGACAGGCGCGGTTCGTCGCTGGGTAAGTTGACCCTGCCGCACGCTAACCGAATGTTCGGTCGGTACACAAGGAGCGCGTCCTGCGCGGCGACACCGTGATCGCGGAGTTCCGCGGCCGCTGTCGCAGCCTCAGGAGTACGACCCCGAAGGAGCCGCAGCCATGACCAGCGAGCCGGAGAGCCCCGCGCCGACCCCCGCCCGCCGGGGCGAGCCCCTGCCCGAGGGGCTGGCCGACGACGCCGAGCGCCTGTCGCGCGCGGAACTGCGCGACCTCCAGCTCCGCCGGCTGCGCACGACCCTGCGGCACGCCTACGACAACGTCGAGCTGTACCGCAAGAAGTTCGACGCGGCCGGTGTCACTCCCGAGGACTGCCGCGCGCTGGAGGACCTGGCCCGGTTCCCCTTCACCACCAAGGCCGATCTGCGCGACACCTACCCCTTCGGGATGTTCGCGGTCCCGATGGACCGGGTCCGCCGGGTGCACGCCTCCAGCGGCACCACGGGCCGCCCGACCGTGGTCGGCTACACCGAGAACGACCTGTCGATGTGGGCGGACGTGGTCGCCCGCTCGATCCGCGCCGCCGGCGGCCGGCCCGGTCACAAGGTGCACATCTCCTACGGCTACGGCCTGTTCACCGGCGGCCTCGGCGCGCACTACGGCGCCGAACGCGCCGGGTGCACGGTGATCCCCGCCTCGGGCGGCATGACCGCGCGCCAGGTGCAGATCATCCAGGACTTCCGGCCCGAGATCATCATGGTCACCCCGTCCTACATGCTCACCCTGCTGGACGAGTTCGAGCGCCAGGGCGTCGACCCGCGCTCCACCTCCCTCAAGGTGGGCATCTTCGGCGCGGAGCCGTGGACGGAGGCGATGCGCCGGGAGATCGAGGAGCGCATGGACATCCACGCCGTCGACATCTACGGCCTGTCGGAGGTGATCGGCCCCGGCGTGGCCCAGGAGTGCGTGGAGACCAAGGACGGCCTGCATGTGTGGGAGGACCACTTCCTGCCGGAGGTCGTCGACCCCTTCACGGACGACGTCCTGCCCGAGGGCGAGGAGGGCGAGCTGGTGTTCACCTCCCTCACCAAGGAGGCGCTGCCGATCATCCGGTACCGCACCCGGGATCTGACCCGGCTGCTGCCCGGCACCGCGCGGCCGGCGTTCCGCCGGATCGAGAAGATCACCGGCCGCTGCGACGACATGATCATCCTGCGCGGGGTGAACGTCTTCCCCAGCCAGATCGAGGAGATCGTGCTGCGCACGCCCGGGGTGGCCCCGCACTTCCAGATCGAGCTGACCCGGCGCGAGCGGATGGACCATATGACGGTCCATGTCGAGTCCCGCCCGGACTCGCCCGCCGAGGCCCGTGACGCGGCCGCGCGTGCCATCGCCAAGGGCGTCAAGGACGGTGTGGGCGTCAGCGTCGAGGTGACGATCGTCGAACCGGACACCCTGGAGCGCTCCCTGGGCAAGCTGCGCCGGGTGAAGGACCGACGCGAGACGTGATCCCCCGGGCGTGGATCATGTGGGTGAGGCGGGTGCGGGGCTGCCGTTACGATCGACGGGGAGGGGCCGTCCGCGTTCACCTCCGGTGACCCCACGTTCGGAGCCCCTCAGATGAACCCCCTGGCCGACAGTGCCTTCGCCCTTCCCGACCGGCTCTCCGCGAAGGCCGACCCGGCGCTGATCGCCGACGACGAGCGGCACTTCGCGGCGATCGCGCGGTGCATGGAGCAGTCGATCGCCGAGGTGTCCGAGCGTCTCGACGCCGAACGGCGCGCGCCCGGCGGGGTCGGCCGGCAGGCGATGGACCGGGACACCGAGATCCACCGGCTCACCACCCGGCTGCGCGCCCTGCGCCGCTTCGGCCTCGACCTGTGTCTCGGCCGCATGGTCGGCGCGGACGGCGCCGAGCCCGTCTACGTCGGCCGGCTGGGCCTCACCGACAGCACGGGCCGCCGGCTGCTGCTCGACTGGCGCTCCCCCGCGGCCGCGCCGTTCTTCGGCGCCACCCACGCCGACCCGATGGGGCTCACGAGCCGCCGCCGGTACCGCTGGACACGGGGCCGGATCGGCGACTACTGGGACGAGGTGTTCACCTCGGACGGGTTCGCCGGGCATGCCGCACTGGACGACCAGTCCGCGTTCATCGCGAGCCTGGGCGCCGACCGGTCGCCGCGGATGCGGGACGTGCTGGGCACGATCCAGGCCGACCAGGACGCCGTCATCCGCGCGGGGTCGCGCGGCGCGCTGGTGGTCGACGGCGGCCCGGGCACCGGCAAGACGGTCGTCGCCCTGCACCGCTCCGCCTATCTGCTGTACTCCGACCCCCGTCTCGGGCACCGGAGGGGCGGGGTGCTGTTCGTGGGCCCGCACCGGCCGTATCTGGCGTACGTCGCCGATGTCCTGCCGAGTCTGGGCGAGGAGGGGGTACAGACCTGCATCCTGCGGGACCTGGTCGCCGAGGGCGCCGGGGCGGCGGTCGAGAGCGATCCGGAGGTGGCCCGTCTGAAGGCGTCGGCGCGGCTGGTGCGGGCGGTCGAGACGGGAGTCCGGTTCTACGAGGAGCCGCCCGCCAAGGGCATGACGGTAGCCACCCACTGGTCGGACATCTGGCTGAGCCCCGAGGACTGGGCCACGGCCTTCGAGGCGGCCGAACCCGGCACCCCGCACAACGAGGCCCGGGAGCAGGTCTGGCAGGAGCTGCTCACCCTCCTGGTCGACAAGCACGACGGCGACGCCGCGCCGGAGCTGCTGCGCAGGTCCCTGCTGGGCAACCGGGAGCTGCGGGCCGCGTTCAACCGCGCCTGGCCGCTGCTGGAGGCGGCCGACCTGGTCGGGGACCTCTGGTCGGTGCCCGCGTATCTGCGGCTGTGCGCGCCCTGGCTCGACGCGGACGAGGTGCGCCGGCTCCAGCGCGCGGACGCCCATGCCTGGACGGTGTCCGACCTGCCGTTCCTGGACGCGGCCCGGCAGCGGCTCGGCGACCCCGAGGAGGCGCTGCGCAAGCGCCGCGACGCCGCCGCGCTGGCCGCGGAACGCGCCCGTATGTCCCGGGTGATCGACAGCCTGCTGGAAGTCGACGACGACGGTGAGGGCGCGGTGACGATGCTGCACGGCGAGGATCTCCGGAACAGTCTGGTCGACGAGGGCGCGCTGACGGTGCCGGAACCGGACCTGCTCGCCGGGCCGTTCGCGCATGTGGTCGTGGACGAGGCGCAGGAACTGACCGACGCGGAGTGGCAGATGCTGCTGCTGCGCTGCCCGTCGCGGAGCTTCACGATCGTCGGGGACCGGGCGCAGGCCCGGCACGGGTTCACCGAGTCGTGGCGGGAGCGGCTGGCGCGGGTCGGCCTGGACCGGATCGAGCTGGCGTCGCTGAGCGTCAACTACCGTACGCCGGAGGAGATCATGGCGGAGGCCGAGCCGGTGATCCGGGCCGTGCTGCCGGACGCCAATGTGCCGGTGTCGGTGCGCAGCGGCGGGGTGCCCGTCGTGCACGGGTCCGCCGCGGACCTCGACGCGGTGCTCGACGGCTGGCTGGCCGAGCACGCGGAGGGCACCGTCTGTGTGATCGGTGCCCCCGCGTTCCGGCCGAGGGACCGGGTCCGTTCCCTGACTCCCGAACTCTGCAAGGGACTTGAGTTCGATCTCGTCGTCCTCGTGAACCCGCGGGACTTCGGTCCGGGTGTCGAGGGAGCGGTCGACCACTACGTCGCCATGACGCGGGCGACACGGCAGCTCGTGGTCCTCACGGGTGGAACTCCCTGATTTTCAGGGGTAGTTCACCAGGTTGGCGACGTTGGTTGCGGAGTTGGAGGGGCCGCCGCGGTCGTTGACGACATGGCGGATGGTGCCGGTGCCGCCGAGGGAGACGGTCACCATGTTCTGGAAGCGGACGTTCGGGTTGTTGGGCACCTCGAAGGCGTGCTCGGCGGTGACCGACGGGTTGACGTTGAAGTAGCAGTAGCTGCCGAGCCCGTACGCCTGGTGGCTGGTGACGGAGTTCGCGACCTTGTAGGCGGCGTAGCCCTGGGTGGAGCCGTTCATCCAGGCGGCCTGGTCGGGCGGGTCGTAGGGCATCTCGTTCTGGTAGAAGTACGTCCGCCCGCCGTTGCCGTTCCAGATCGTCTGGTGTTTCTGGTAGTGCTCGACGAACAGGCCGTACATGGTGACCTGGTCGCCGTTGACGACGAGGCCGGTGTCGGCGGTGTTGCTGTTCCAGCCGATGCCGCTGCCGTGGTCGCCGCGCCAGATCCACATGTGGTCGCCGATGACGTGGTCGCTGTTGACGACGAGGCTGGTGGTGGCCTTGCCGACGGCCGCCCCGCCGACCCGGAAGTAGACGTCGTGCAGGGAGGTGGGGTTCGCGGCGTGGCCGGCGGCGGAGCCGGCCGGGCCGATCTCCACCAGGGTCGGGGAGTTGGTGGTCCCGGCGTCGAAGAGGACACCGGCGATCTTCACTCCGTCGACGTCGGCGACGGTCATGGCGGTGATGCCGTTGTCGGGGACGAAGGTGGCCAGGCCGAGACCGAGGACGACGGTGTCGGGGCGGGTCACCCGCAGGGTCTGGTTGAGGTGGTACACACCCGGGGTGACCAGCAGGTTCTTGCCTTCGGCGAGGGCCGCGTTGATCTGTGCGGCGGTGGCGCCGGGTTTGACGACGAAGAACTGGTCGATGCCGAGCGAGCTGCCGGGGGCGGTTCCGTTCGCCCAGGTGGTGGCGGTGGAGTTGGTGCGCAGCGCGGGCACGAACACCCGGTAGGCGCCCGTGTTGTCGACGTACAGGAAGGGCTTCTCGCGGACCGTCGGGGTCTGGTTGACGGTGGTGTAGGGCGGGTTGGGGAAGGTGTTGCCCGGTACGCCCTGGCTGCCGACGAAGACCATGTTCCAGTTGGAGCCGGTCCAACTGCCGAGCTGGGAGTTGCGGGTGAGCCACTGCTGCTGGGTGCCGGAGCGCACCTGGCCGTCGATCTTGCTGTCGGCCATGAAGCCGCCGCTGGACCAGCCGCCGTCGCTCAGCTCCAGGTTGCCGCGGACGTGCATGCGCCGGTAGCCGGACGCCTGGGAGACGGCCCAGCGGTCGGTACCGCCGGTCGGGTTGACCGACAGGTTCTCGGCGCCGCGCCAGAAGTTCTGGGTGGCGTTCTGCGGCGGGAACCAGTCGGCCTCCACATGGACGGCCCCGTTGATGGTGACCGAGTCGGGTGACTGTCCGAGGCCGAGGACCTGGGTGTAGAAGCCGACGTTGACGTCGTTGCTGTAGGTGCCGGGCTTGAACAGGACGGCGTAGCGCTGGGAGCCGAACTGGTTGGTCTCCTGCTGCTGGAAGATCTGGTTCAGCCGGCTCTGGATGGTCGCGGACGGCATCGACGGGTCGAAGACGACCACGTTGGGGCCGAGGTCGACGTCACCGGGCGCGGTGGTCACGGGGGTCACCTGGAATCGTTGGGCGGCCGTGCCGTTGCAGGTGTACTGCACGAGCTGGACGCTGTCGGCGGTGGAGGCGGAGGGCACGTCGAGGCATTTGCCGCTGTGCCGGTTGACGAACCGGTAGGCGCCTCCTCCCTCGTCGACGGGCTGCCACTGCTGGTTGTCGCCGCCACCGTACGTCCACAGGTGCACGGCCGCGTTGTCGGCGGTGGACACGTTGCTCACGTCCACGACCTGCTGGGCGTCGTTGCGGTTGCCGATGCGTACGTATCCGTCGCCGGTGGCGGTGAAACTCCACTGCTGGGCGGTGGAGTTGTTGCAGGTGTACTGCTGCACGGCGGTGCCGTTCACGGTCGCCGCCGCCCGGGCGTCCAGGCATTTGCCGCTGCCGGCGTTGACCACCGTCGACCAGCTCGTGGGCAGCGCCGCGGCAGCGCTCGCGGGGGTGCCGGTGAGGCCGGTGAGGAGGGCGGTGACGGCCGCCGTGCCGAGGAGTCCGCGGAGGGCGCGGGGGCGTGCGAGGCCGCGGATCAACGGGTCACCGTCCACTTCTGGTTGGCGGCGCCGGTGCAGGTCCAGATCTGGAGGCGGGTGCCGTTCGCGGAGTTGTTGCCCGCGACGTCGAGGCACTTGTTCGCCTGTGGGTTGACGATGTCCCGCGCGGCGGGCACGGCCCACTGCTGGGCGGCCGTGCCGTTGCAGTCGTAGAGCTGCACGGGGGTGCCGTCCGCGGTGCCGCCGGAGGCGACGTCCAGGCACTTGCCGAGCGCGCGGATCGTGCCGTCGGCCCCGACGGTCCAGCGCTGGGCGGCGGTGCCGTTGCAGTCGTAGAGCTGGACGGGGGTGCCGTTGGCGCTGTTGGCGCCCGCCACGTCGACGCACTTGCCCGCGAGGCCGGTGATCGGACCGCCGCCGCCGGGCTGGCCGGTGTCGGTGGTGACCCGGACGTAGTCGACCAGGAGCTGCTGCGGGAAGGATGTGCTGCCGTCGGGGTCGCCGGGCCAGTAGCCGCCGACCGCGAGGTTGAGGATGAGGAAGAACGGCTTGTCGAAGACCCACTGGCGGCCGCCGAGGTCGGCGGGGGTGCGGCGCTGGTAGACGGTGCCGTCCACGGACCAGGTGATCGCGTTCGGGCTCCAGTCGACGGCGAAGGTGTGGAAGGCGTCGGCGAACGCCTGGCCGCCGGACAGGGTGTAGCCGGCGCCGATGCCGCCGGAGCCGGAGTAGCCGGGGCCGTGCAGGGTGCCGTGGACGGTGGACGGTTCGAAGCCCACGTTCTCCATGACGTCGATCTCACCGGAGTTGGGCCAGCCGACCTGGCCGATGTCGTTGCCCAGCATCCAGAACGCGGGCCACATGCCCTGTCCGCGCGGGACCTTCATCCGGGCCTCGACCCGGCCGTAGGTGGTGGTGAACCGTCCCGAGGTGTTCAGCCGGGCGGAGGTGTACTCGCACCGCCCGTACCAGCACTGGTAGTTGCCCGGGTTCTCGCGGCGGGCGGTGATGACCAGATGGCCCTGGCCGTCGAGGGCGGCGTTGCGGTTTCCGGCCGTGTAGTACTGCCGCTCGTGGTTGTTGACGTTGTCGCCGGTCTCGATCAGCCACTTGCCGCCGTCCACGGCGGCGCCGGCGGGTCCGTCGAACTCGTCGGAGAAGGTGACGGCGGCGGCCGCGGCCTGGGCCTGTTCCTGTGCCTGGGTGACGGTGACCGTGGTGGGGGACTTCGCCGACGAGGACGCGTCCGGGGCGGCGCCCTGGGCGAGGCCGGTGGACAGCGAGGCGAAGGCGAGCAGCGAGGCGAGCGACAGGAGCAGGCGCCGGGAGGTGCGCGGGGAGTCCATGACTCTCCCTTCATGAAGCAGCACGGCTCGACATTGCAGGTGCATGACAGAGCCGGGCGCGGCGGAGCCCGATCCGAGACCGCGCCAGGTGGGTGGGGGGTGAGGAACAGCCCCTGGGGAGGGCTTAGTTCACTATGTGATTTAAGAAGTGAGCAATGGACGTGTCAAGGGTTTGGTACAGACCTGTACGACCGTCCGGCAGACCCGCACGACGGTCCGGGGGCTCAGATGCGGAACGGCGGCCTGGAGGCGAAGACGTTGTCCAGGTACAGGTTGCCCATCTGGCGGGCGCGTTCGCGCATCGCGGAGGTGATGGGGGTGCCGGCGGCGAAGTACCACCACAGATAGAGCGTCTCGTACATCCAGGCGCCCTCGTAGTTCCAGTCCGAGTCCGCGCCGGGCTGCCCGGCGCCGAAGACCGACCCCGCCGGGAACTTGTCGTTGTGGTCCTTGCCGCCGACGTGCCGGGCCTCGTGCATGAAGGTGGACGCCCGTTCCGGCACCGCCTGGCCGTACCACATGTCGAGGTACAGCTCGACGAGCGTGCCGTCCGCCGCGGCCACCGCCGTGCCGTCGCCGCACCGGGCGCGCAGATCACGGATGTTCTCCCGGACGTAGCGGCGTCCCCAGTTCAACGCGGTGGCCTCGTAGGCGTCGTTCTCCCAGTCCTCCGCCGAATACGTCAGCAGCCACAGCGAGTTGAAGGTCCGGCCGAGGGGCAGGCCGATGTTCCCCGGGTCCTCCCAGCCGAACCCGTCGTCCCAGTACGCCTTGTTGCCGGCGAACCCGTAGGTGGTCCAGAAGTAGTCGACATGGGGCTGGCTGGAGTTCCACAGCGGGCCGTAGAAGGCGTCACCGGAGCCGTTCAGATCCGGGACGGTGGCGGAACAGGTGGCCATGACGCTCTCCTGACGGGATATCACGGAGGCGGCGGCCGCACATCGGCACCCGCCCCCGGGTAACGGATGTGGTCCACGCGCGTGACCTGCGGTACGTCCCGCACGTCGTAGCGGCGGACCTCCAGCAGATCGGCGTCCTCGGACCGGATCAGCCCGGGCAGGTCGACCGGGGCGGCGAGTTCGCGCAGCGCGAGCACACAGGCCGCCCGGACCCCGCGCCGGTCGTCGTCGACATGGCGTACGAGCGTGTCGACGGCGCTCGTCGAGCCGTCCGCCGCGAGCCGCGCCAGCCCCTCCACGGCGGTGGTCCTGATGACGGTCTCCTGGCCGACCGTGGAGTACCGGTGCGCGCCCTCCGGATACCGCTCCGGCGGGACGGGCGTCGCCACGACCGCCGCGAGGGCGTCGGCGGTACCGGCCAGCCGAAGGTCCGTCAGCACCTGCACCAGCGCCCACCGGTCGAGATACGCCTCCTCGGGCAGCTCCTCCCAGCCCCGCCGCGCCAACCGGTCCACGTCCTCGGCCGGATACCCGCGTACGGAGTCCAGCGCGCGCTGATACTCCGCCTCGGCCGACTCCCCCACCGCACCGGTGGCCCGCAGCGCCCCGAGGAACGCCGCGCCCAGCTCACCGAACGCGCCCGCGAACGCGAACTCCCGGATCCCGAGCGGGGAGAAGACGTCCTGATCCGGACCGTCGGGGCCCGGCTGCTGTCCCACACGCGGGATGTCGTCACCGCGGTCGTCGCTGCTCATGAAGAGACTTCCCGCCGGTTCGCGACGCCGAGCACAGCGGCGCCGAAGCTGAAGGATCTCCCCTTCCATGCTCCCCGCACGTACGAGGGCACGCAACCGGCGGGCGGGACCCCTGTCCTGGGACCGGTCCGCCCCTAGTCCGCCTCCAGCACGAACGACGTCATCGCCTTGGCCAGTCCGGGCGGCTCGGCCTCCGCGAGATAGGTGCCCGGGCCCGCAGGGGCCGCGGCGGATCCGCAGGAGGGGGAGGTGGGTCGGCGGTCCCAGGTGACTGTCCAGACGACATTCCTCTTGGCCCCGACGCGCACGAGCTCGCTTCCGTCGCCCTCGGGGCAGTCGGCCGTCGAGTAGACGCGGCTGTCGTCACCCGCCCTGGTGATGGTCACGACCGTCTTCCCCGGGCCGAGATCGATCGAGCAGTCGGCGCCGGTCCGGTTGTCGACGGTGATCCGGAGAACGGGTCGCTGGTTCGCCGCGAAGCTGTCGGCGGCACTGCGCAGGGCGAAGGACACCGAGTCGGCGGTGCACGTGGGCAGAACGGATTTCTCGGAGGACTTGGACGGGGGCGGCGACGAGGACGGGGAGACGGAGACGGAGATGGAGACGAGGACGGGGACGGGGAGGCGGACGGACGGGGTGTGGTCGACAGTGCGGAGACGGCCTTGCCGTCCCGCCCGCCGCCCTCGTCCCCGTCGCCGCCGTAGTGGACCGCCGCCCAGGCCGCGCTGGCGAGCACGACCAGGAGTGCCAACGCGGGAAGAACCCGTCGGTGTGTACGACGACGGGGGTCGGGCGGTGGCGCGGCCGGGCCGACGGACATCGCCGCGCCCGCGTCCTGCGGGGTGTCGTCGTGATGGTGCGGGCGGGTGGGGGGCGTAGGCAGGAAGGCGAAGCTGTCGGACGGGATGTCGGTCACGACTCTGAGCGTCTGGGGCGACCCCGCCTTGTGGTAGGCGCGGTGCAGTGCCGTGACCCGGTCCTGGACTGCTTCCCTGAACGCGTCCAGGGTGAGGGGCGCAAGGTCGGGACAGGCGCCGATGACGTCCGAGACCGACCGGGAGAAGAGGCTGAACGAGTCGCCGGGCCGTGCGTCGGTCACCGGGTCACCCGGTACGTCGTGCGGGCGTACGAACAGGGCGAGTTGGGCCGGCGAGCAGGCGTACACGTAGGCCACCTTGCGGCGCAGGGCGGCACTCACCTTCTGCCGGCTCCACTGCCGTACCGACGCGACGCCCATGGACTGGGGTTCGATGCCCTCCCGGCAGGCGTCGATGAGGAACACCACCTGGCTCGCAGGGGTGTCGTCGAGGTGCTCACGCCAGTCGATCGCGACGCACCCCGACTCGAAGGGGTGGGTGTCCTCGTCGATGTCCTCCGGGACGAGGTAGTCCCGTCCCTTGGCGTGCACCCCGTGGCCGCTGAGCAAGATGAACAGGGTGTCGCCCGGCCGGGCGCGGCGGAGGAAGCCGACCACGCGGCCGTTGACGTAGTTCGCCGAGACCTGCTTGCCTCCTTCGCGCCCCGCCAGGACCTGGACCTCGTCGAAGCCGCGGTCCCTGAGCACCGCGCCGAGGCGGGCGAGGTCACCGGGGATGAAGGGCAGCGACGCGACCCCGCGCATGTCGTACTCGCTGGTCCCGATGAGCAGCGCTCTGTGACGCCCCATCACGCGCCGTTCACTGCTTGAAGACCAGAACGATGCCGTTGCCCCGCTGCACCTGGGCGCTCCCGATGAACTGCACGCCACCGCTCGCGGTGACCTGGAAGGACAGGTGCGCCTCCCGGAGTGGCAGGGGCCCGCCGCGTGCGGCCGCCTCCGCGAACACCTCCTGCAACGCGTCAACAGCTTCGGCCAGGTTCTTGCGCAGAGGGCCGAGCGGCACGCTTCTCAGCCGTGTCTCGACGTCCTCGGAACCGAAGAGGCCCATCGAATCGCCTCCGCCCCCGGCGCCTCCCGCGCCTGCCTCCTCGGCCTCGTCCTCGGTGTCGTAGGACACCCAGAACGGCAGAGCCTGCATGCCGGGCGATTCGTCGGTTCCACTCACGGTATCCCCCTGCCTGTCACTCACGGCGTGCCAACTGAACGAGGACAGAGCGTAGTTCTGGGGCCCAAGTGGGGAACTGCCGGCAGGCGCGGAGGCAGTGCGGAGCCTCAGCGGCGGGTGCGGAAGCGGCTGAGGAAGGTGCGGGCCTGGGCCCGGCGGCGGGGGTCCGACGCGGCGCGGCGGGCCTGGTCGATGGCGCGGCGGCCCTGCGGGGTCCTCGCGAAGTCCTTGATACGGCGGATGAGGCTGCTCATCGTGGTCCCTCCCTGGTGTCGGGGCGTTCCCGATGCCGTTCACCTACCCAGCGCGGGAACGGACAGGCACCCGGCCCGCCGCCGGGCTGCGGGGCGTACGGGGGCGGCCGACAATGGGAGGAACGCGTCGAGAGGACACCTGCTCATGCGCGCTGAGTCTTCGCGGGCCGAGCGGGCGCGGATCGTGCACCGGTCGCTCCGGGTGACCCTGGCCGCCGCCGCGGGCTTCTACACCTTCCTGTACGGCCTCGACGAACCGCTGCTCGCGCTGTACTCCCTCTTCGCGCCCATCGCCCTCGGACTGCTCTCCTCCATCCCGGGCTCGGGGCGGCAGCGGGCCGCGGTGATGCTGAAGGCGCTGCCGGTGGGCCTGGTGCTGGTGACGCTCGGGACCGTGCTGGCGGTGGAGACCTGGGCGGCGGTCGCCGGGATGCTCGTCGTCGGCTTCGTCCTCGCGTACGCGGCCGTCGCCGGACCGCGGCCCGCCGGGGCGGCGCCCGGACTCCAGCTCTTCTACATCCTGGCGTGCTTCCCGCCGTACGCCCCGGACACCCTGGGCCTGCGCCTGGCCGGGCTCACCACGGGCGTGCTGCTGCTGGCGCTGTGCGAGGCGTTCCTGCTGCCGCAGCCGCCGGGCGAGACGTACCGGCACAGTCTCGCGCGGGCCGTGGAGACCGCCGGTGACGTCCTCGCCGGCCGGACCGTCCTGACGCCCGAGGCCCTGCGCGCGGAGGGCGCGCGGCTGCGGCTGTCGAACGTGCCGCCCGCGGAACGCCCGGCCGGCCCGCGCCGCGCCGACCGCGCGCTCTCCCAGGCGGGCACCGCCGCCCGCCGGCTCCTCGAACAGCTCGCCCATCTCGCCGAGACGGGACAGCTCCGCGATCTCCTCCGGGCCGCCGACCGGACCGACTCCCCGGCCCGCTGGCTGCTGCCGCGGGTCGCCGGCCGGTGCGGCGAGTGCGCCGAGGGACTGCGGACGGGGCGGGCCGTTCCCGGACCGCGCGGCCTGGACGAGGCGATCGGCGCGTTCCAGGACATGCGCGTACGGCAGACCGCGGACCCGGCGGCGGACGAGGTCCCGGTCCCGGTGCTGCGCCGGCAGGCCGGGCTGCTGGCCGCCGCCGAGTCGGTGCGCGTCCTGGAGATCTCCGTACGGGTCGCCCTCGACGGCCGGCGCACCCCGCCGATCGAGCCGCGCGAGCTGTTCTGGTACACCGAGGCGAGCGCGCCCCGCCTGTGGCTGCGCCGGCTCGTCGGCAACATGACGCCGCGCTCGGTGCAGTTCCACAACGCCGTCCGGATCGCCCTGGCGCTCGGCGCGGCCCGTCTGGTCGCCGGGGCGCTCGACCTCACCCACGGCTTCTGGGTGCTGCTCGCGGTGCTCACCCTGAGCCGGACCACCGTCGGGGAGACCTGGACGGCGATCCGCGCGGCCGTGGCCGGGAACCTCGTGGGCGCCGTCGCGGCGGGGGCCCTGCTCATCACCGTCGGACAGCACACCGACACCGACGCCGTGCTCCTCGCCCCGGGCATGCTGATCGCCTTCGCGCTCGGACCGCTGCTCGGGATCGCCTGGGCGCAAGGGCTGTTCACGCTGGTGGTGGCCACCGCGTTCGCCCAGATCGCCCCCGCCTCCTGGCAGCTCGCCGAGGCCCGGATCGTGGACGTGGTGACGGGCAGCGCCATCGGGCTGCTGTGCGGGCTGCTCGCCTGGCCGGCCGGGGCCCGCCGGGAGGTACGGCGGACCATGGCGGGGCTGCTGCGGGCGTGCGGTCCGCTGATCGAGGGCACCGCCACCACGCTGACGGCCGTCCCGCCGGGCTCCGCCCCGCCCGCCCAGACCCTGCCCGCCCTGCACCGGCTGCGGCTCGCCGAGTCCGCCTACGCCCAGTTCCGCAGCGAACCGGCGCCCGAGGGATCGTCCGGCGCGGACTGGCACGCACTGCTCATCGCGGCCCACCAGATCCTGCTGGGGGCGCAGTGGCTGCCCCGGTTCGACATGCCGGGCCGTGCGCTGCCCCCGGACGCGGTGGAGTGGGCCAGGGCCGACGCGCGGACGGTGGCGGGGCGGACGTACCGGCTGGCGGAGCTGTGCGTCGAGGGCGACCGGGGCGGCAGTGCCGTGGGCGGGGGTGGGACCGAGAGCCCTGTCCTGGAGCGCCCGGATCTGTCCCGGCCCCCGCCGCCCCTCCCCCTCCCGACCCTCGTCGACCTCGACTCATGGCTGACCAGCCTCACCCGTCAGCTCTCCCGCGTCGAGGCGGGACTCGGCACGGAACCGCGGGCGCGCCCCGGGCGACCGATGAGTTTCCGGCGGCCGGCCGGTCCTTGAGAGAGGAAGCCCACCAGGGTCCGCACCCCCTCCCCGGAGGCGATCATGTTCGGCACGACCAAGACGTTCAGCAGTTTCTCGGTGGACGACCTCGACACGGCCAGGAAGTTCTACGGCGAGACGCTGGGCGTCGGCCTGTCCGAGGAGAACGGCATCCTCACCCTGCACCTCGCCGGCGGCCGGGACGTCCTCGTCTACCCCAAGCCCGACCACACCCCGGCGTCCTACACGACCCTCAACTTCCTCGTCGACGACATCGAGGCGGCCGTCGACGAGCTGAGCGGAAGGGGGGTGCGTTTCGAGCGGTACGACCACCTCCCCACCGACGACAAGGGGATCCACCGCGAGGAGGGCCCGCTGATCGCGTGGTTCACCGACCCCGCGGGCAATGTGCTGTCGGTCATCGAGGAGCCGGGCGGCGAAGGCTCCTGACCCGGCGCCCGAAGAGGGCCCGTCGCCGGAGCCGGCCCGTCACAGCGGCTGCGCGACCTTCGGCTCCGTGACCGTGTGCCCGCGCAGGACCCCGGCCATGGCCGCGGCGACGACACAGAAGGCCGCCGGCAGGAGGAAGGTGAGGTTGAGCGGGACGAGGTGGGTGAGCCAGCCGATCAGGGCGGGCCCCGCGAGCATGCCGAGGTAGCCGAGGCCGGCGACCCGGGAGACGTTGGCGCCCGCGGCCGCCGGGTCGGCGTGCCCCGCCGCGCTGAACAACTGCGGGACGCAGCCCGCGAGACCGGCGCCGAACAGCGCCCAGCCGACCAGCGCGAGCCAGATCCACGGGGACAGGGCGACCGCGGTCATGCCGACGGCGGCCGTCGCGGCGCCGTGCCGCAGGATCGCGACGGGGCCGAAGCGGGCGGCGATCCGGTCGGCGAGGAGCCGTCCGACGGTCATGGCGGCGGCGAAGGTGCCGTAGGCGAAGGCGGAGAGGCTGTCGGAGGCGCCGAGGACGGTCTTCAGGTGCAGCACGCTCCAGTCGTTCGCCGCGCCCTCGCAGAGCATGACGAGCAGGGCGAGCACGGCCAGGATCCAGATACGGGTGGGCGTCCTGTCGGGGCGCCCGGACGCCTGATGCGGGGCGTCGGCCGGCCGGTCCTCGGCGGGGAGCAGGTTCGGGGCGACGCCGAGGGCGATCAGCGCCGCGAGCGCCCCGGCCGTGCCCAGGGTCGCCGCGGGCCCCCAGCCCAGCCCGGCCGTGGCGGCGCCGGCGAGGGCGGCGAGCACCCCGCCGACGGAGAACGTGGCATGGAACGCGGACATCACGGGACGGCCGTACGCCTTCTCGACCTGCACGGCGTGGGCGTTCATGCTGACGTCCAGGCAGCCGTTGCCGAAGCCGAAGGCGAACAGGGCCACCGCGAGCGCCCACGGGTCGGCCGCGAGGCCGGGCAGCACCAGGGTCGCGGCGCACAGCACGGCGGAGACGGGGACGACCCTGCGGGTGCCGAGGCGGTCGGCGAGGGGGCCCGCCACCTGCATGCCGGCGAACGCGCCCAGCCCCAGCAGGACGAGGAAGCCGCCGAGCACGGCGTGCCCGATGCCGGCCCGCTCCTCGATGGGCGGGATCTGCACGACCCACATCCCCAGCAGGGTCCCGTTGAGGACGAAGTAGGTGAAGGTCGCGGCGCGGGCCGCGCGCAGTGATCGTTCCGGTCGCATGGGGACAACATATCGAACATGTATCGTGTTCAGAAGTCGCTATTTCTCACACATGAATTGTTCGATCGTGGGTGGTGTTGAATCACGCCATGGGTAACGCAGACCGTCTCGGCCGGATCAGGGAGGCCGTGCGCGCGACGGGCAGCGCCACGGTCGGCGAGCTGGCCGCCCTCACCGGCGCCTCGGAGATGACCATCCGCCGCGATCTGGACGCGCTCGCCGCGCAGGGGGTGCTCGAACGCGTCCGCGGCGGTGCCCGCAGCACGGTCCTGCGCGGCGAGGAACCCCCCTTCGCGCTGCGCGCGCACGACGGGGTCGAGAGCAAGGCCCTGATCGCCGCGGAGGCCGCGGGTCTGATCGCCGACGGGGAGACGGTCGTCCTGGACAGCGGCACCACCTGTCTGGAGGTCGCCAAGGTGCTGCGCGGCCGACGGGTGACGGTGATGCCGTTGTCGCTCCAGGCGGTGCACCTGCTCGGCGAGAACCCGGGGCGGACCACGCTCCTGGTGCCGGGCGGCAGGCCCCGGCCCGGGGAAGGCGCCCTCACCGGGCCCCTCACCCTCGCCTCGCTCGCCGCCCTGCGCTTCGACACGGCCGTCATCGGCTGCTGCGGCCTCGCGGCGGACCAGGGGCTGACGGCGTACGACCTCGACGACGCCGTGGTCAAGCAGGCGGCCATCGGCTCGGCCCGGCGGGTCGTCGCGGTGGCGGACGGCAGCAAACTCGCCCACACCGCCCATGCGTTCGTCGCCCCCGTGTCGGCGCTGCACACCCTGGTCACCGACGCGTCCGCCCCGCGCGAGGAACTCGCCGCGATCGAGGCGGCGCGGGTGTCGGTCCTGACGGCGGGACCGGCGGCCGGCTGACCGGGCGACGGCTTGAGGGTCAGCGGCGCGTGAGGTCGGCCGCGATCTCCCGGGCCGCCCGCGCCCCGGATGCCAGGGCGCCCTGCACGGATCCGGTCGCCCGGTGGTCCCCGCAGACGTACCGTCCGCCGCCCAGCCGGGTCCGCCTGCTCAGCGGCAGACCCGCCGGCATCGCGGGCAGTGCCTGCTCCACCGTGCGCGCGGTGAGCCGGTCCCAGTCGGCGGTGTCGGTCTCGTAGCAGTCGGCGAGCGCCGCCCGTACGGCTCGTTCCCGCCCGGGGGTGTCTCCGCCCAGCACGGAGGTGGCGATCAGGGCGTGGCCCCGGGGTGCGTGGTGCGGGTGCAGTTCGGTCAGGACGCAGGTGTTCAGGAAGCGGCGGCGGGTGTCCGTCACCAGGGTCGGTTCCCGCAGCGGGGAGCGGGGGGCCACGTGGTGGTAGGTGGTGACGGTCCGGTACGGGGGCAGGGCTAGGCCGGGCAGCAGCCAGGCAGTCGTCGCCGGTCCGGCCGCGACGGCCACGGCGCGCGCCGTGACGGTCCGCTCTCCCGCGACGGTCACCCCGTCGTCGGTGAGCGCGGTGACCGGTTCCTCCAGGGCGACCGTGCCGGGCGGCAGCGCGGCGGCGAGCAGCTCGGGCACCGCGCCGACGCCGTCCGCCGGC
This sequence comes from Streptomyces sp. CAI-85, assembly GCF_013363615.1. Classification (NCBI taxonomy): domain Bacteria; kingdom Bacillati; phylum Actinomycetota; class Actinomycetes; order Kitasatosporales; family Streptomycetaceae; genus Streptomyces; species Streptomyces sp. CAI-85. The sequence goes on from NZ_JAANNX010000001.1 coordinate 363,662, forward strand.
AGGCAGATCGTGCCGCGGGCCATGCTCCGCCACACCAGATGGAAGAAGCGGGCGGAGGTCTCCAGGTCCTCCTCCAGGAACACACCGGACAGGAAGGGCCGGAAGAACCGCTCGACGAAACCGTCCGTGAACCCCGCCGCGTGCAGCGCCCGCCGTGTCCCGGTGTCCCGCCGCCGGAGCGTCAGCGCGGCCGGCGCCAGCGCGTCCCAGGTGGTCAGCGCGGCCAGTGCGGCCAGGTCACGCGGCCCGGCGAGCCCCTCGGCCACCCCGCGCAGCGCGGCCCCGGGGGCGCGGGTGGGGTCGGCGAACCGCAGCCGCCGGTGCCCGGTGTGCACGAGGAAGCCGGGGGTGAAGGGGCGCAGCCGCAGGTTCCGCAGGCGCAGTCGTCGTCGTACCTGCGGATAGGCGGTGTTGAAGACCTGGAACCCCCGGTCCACCACGCACCCGTCGATCCGGTCGGTGCGCATCCGGCCGCCGACCCGGTCCCCGGCCTCCAGCACCCGCACGTCCAGCCCGGCCGCGATCAGGTCGTGCGCGCAGGCCAGGCCCGCGAGCCCGGCGCCGACGACCACGACGTCCCACTCCGTACGGCCGCGGCGCCCGCCGTTCGCTCCGCTCTGTGCCATGTCCGGTGCCTCCCGCGCGGCGTTGCCCGTCTCGTACCTTCTCTTCCGGTCTTCCGGTTTTCGGCGTCCGGCGGATGCGCGGGCGGGCCGCGATCAGGTGGTGAGGGGGACGACGCCCAGGGGTTCGCTCGTGGGCTGGGGTGATCCGCCGGCGGGTTCGACCGTGATGCCCACCGCGGCGGCGCCGGCCGGGGAGCCCTCCATGACCCGGCCGTCGACCTTCCCGGTGCCCGGCATCAGGCCGGCCGGGACCAGCTCGCCGGACTCGGCGGCGTACCAGAGTTCGTAGACCTTGCCGTCGGTGAGGGCGGGCAGGCCCTGGGCGGTGAAGACGGCGCGCTCCTCGGAACGGGAGACGACGACGGCCGCGGTGACCCCCTCGGACAGCTCGGCGGTGTGGAGCGTGGCGTCGGGGGCGGTGAGGACGGCGGCGTACGCGGCGCGCGCCGTGTCGGCCCGCTGCTCGGCCCGGTCGGCGCGGGCGCGCGCGTCGTCGGCCTCGCCGTGCTGCCAGACGGCGATCCCGCCGAGGGCGACGGCCAGGGCGGCGCACGCGGCGAGGACCGGGCGCAGGATCCGCCCGGTCCGGGGGCCGGGGAGGCCGCGGACCAGGTCCTGACGGGTGCCGGCGACGGTGCGCAGGGTGCGCTCGCGGGCGTCGGGCGGCATGGGGACGCTCTCGCGCGCGCCGAGGAGCGCGGCTGTCTCCCTGAGGTCCGCGACCTCACGGCGGCAGGCGTCGCAGCCCGCGAGATGGTTCTCGAAGGCGGCCTCCTCGGCACGGGAGAGGGCGTGCAGGACATACGCCCCGACGGCCGCGTGAGGCTCCTGTCCGGTCGTCATGGGCCGTCCTCCAGGCAGGCCCGCAACTGCCGGAGCCCGGCGCGCATCCGGGACTTCACGGTGCCCTCCGGGGTGGACAGCGCGTCGGCGACCTCGACGTACGTCAGCCCTCGGTAGTAGGCGAGCACCAGCGGCACCCGCTGCTGGCGGGCCAGCTCGGCGAGGCAGCGGTAGAGGCGGCGCTGTTCGTCACGGTCCTGGACGGCCTCGGCGACCTCGTCGAACTCCCGGTCCGCCTCCAGCACTCCGCTGCGCTGCTCCCGGTCGGCGCTCGCCTGCGCGGAACGGACGCGGTCCACGGCCCGGCGGTGGGCGAGGGTGAGGACCCATGCCTTCGCCGTGCCCCGGTCCGGGTCGTAGCGGCCCGCGGTGCGCCAGACCTCGACCATGACGTCCTGGGTCACCTCCTCCGCCTGGGCGGCGTCCCGCAGGATCCGGCAGGCCAGCCCCATGACGGTCCCGGACAGCGCGTCGTAGACCCCGGAGAACGCGTCCTGGTCCCCGCCGGCCACACGGGCCAGCAGGTCCTCCACGCGTGCGCCGCGCTCGGCGCTGTCCGGCACGCCGTGCTCCCCTCGTGCCTCATGCCACGACCCACCGACCCGACCGCGGCTCCCCCTGTCCGGACTTCGATCGTGGCACCGCCGAGCGGGCCCTGCACGACGGCCACGGGGGCGGTCGCGGGACGGGGGGTGCGCGCGGCCGGTCCCGGAGTCAGGGGTCCGGGGGTGACACCGCCCGCCGGACCCTGCACCACGGCCGCGACGGCACGCGCGCGACGAGGGCTCCTCACCGGCGGACCCGGCCTCCGGAGTCCCCGCCCGGCAGCGCCCGTCCGGCACCGCACCCCCGCCGCGACCGCACGCGTGATGCTCACGGCCGCTCCCGGGGGCCGGGGGCGGCGTCGGATTCGGGTGCTCGGCCGGGGCCCTTGTCGGGGGTTGCGTCGAGGAGGACGTGGACGGTTTTGCCGCCGAGGGCCGGGACCAGGCGGATGCGACCGCCGAGGCCGCGGATGACGTCCATGCCGAGGCCACCGCGCTCGTCCCCGCGCGCGTCGTGGAGATCGGGGAGATCCTCGCTGTGGTCGGCGACGGCGATGTCCAGCAGGCCGTCCTCCAGCGTGAGCGTCAGCAGGCAGGGGTCCTGGGTGTGCCGCACCGCGTTGGTGACCAGCTCGGACACGACGAGGACCGCGTCCGCCACACGGTCGTCCGGCACGCCGTCGCCGTGCCCGGGATCGACCGGTTCGTTCTCCGTCAGCCAGTCCTCGCTGGCGTGCCGGGCGATGGACGGGGCCTGCCGGGTGTGCGGCAGCTCGACGGCGTACTGGGCGGTACGGGGTGACGTGGTGGTGGACATGAGCGCTCCCTGGAACAGCTCGTCCGGGACGGCTTCGTTTCACCGGGGATTCGTGGCCGGGGCGGCCACGGATGCCGATTTCCAGCGGTTTCTCACCTTTTCTTCATCTTGCCTCATCCGTGCCGCGGACGGCTCCGAATCCCTCGCGTCCGATGCAGCCGAACTCTTCGAGGGAGATGGGTGCGATGACGGCATCCCTGCGAGCGCGCCGCCTGGTGGCGGGCGCCGCGGCGACGGGACTGCTGGGCGGTGGAGCGGCGCTGGGCCTGTCCGGCACGGCCGGCGCGGCTCCGGCACCCGCGTCGACCGTCAGCAAGGTGGCGACGGCCGGTCACCACCACGACAAGTGCGAGTGGAAGAAGGGCCACTGGGAGAAGGAGTGGGTCAAGGGCCACTGGGAGAAGAAGCGGGTCGTCCACAAGACCTGGCACAAGGGTCACCACGACCGGCACGGCAACTGGCACAAGGGCCACTGGGAGTACAAGGTCACGTACAAGTGGGTCTACGTGCCCGCCCATTGGGAGAAGGAGTGGGTCAAGGGCCACTGGGACTGCAAGCACCGCTGACCGCGAACGGACGGCACCCGGGTGTGGCGCACCCGGGTGCCGTCCCGTGTCCCCTACGCGCAGGTCTCTTACGCGCAGGTCCCCTACGCGTAGGTCTCGAACTCCGCGACCTTCGGCGTGCCCGAGGAGCCCGTGATCTCGAACGTGACCTTGCTCAGCGTGGTGCGCGCGAACGTGATCGTCCCGGCACCGCTGCCGGACGCGAGGACGGTCCCGGTGTCGGCGTTCAGCACCCGCCAGGCCCCGATCACGCCACCCGATCCCGACGCCTCACGGATGACGACCGAGGAGACGGCGGTGGCGGAACCCCACTTGACCGAGACGGAGCCCGTGGTGCCGGCCGGTGACCAGTACGTGGTCAGGTCGCCGTCACGGACATTGCCGTAACTGGTGCCGCTCGCCTTGCTGGAGCCGTCCGCGCCGGCCCCGAGGCTGAGATTGGTGCCGGTGGGCTGGGTCGGCGTCGCGGTGGGGGTGGCCGTCGGACTCGCCGAGGCGCTCGGGGTCGTACTGGGCGACTGGGCCGCACAGTTGCCGTCCGACACCTGAAGTCCCTTGCCCGCGCCCGCCGTTCGGCTCACCACGTCCGGTACGCACGCGGCCGCGTCGAGCGTGAAGGCGTACGGAATGGCCACCGTGGTGTTGGACTGCGGGTCGGGGCCCGCCGGGTTGTTCTCGGTGCCCCGGGCGGACCAGGTGACGTTGTCGAAGACGTTCCCGGCGACCTGCCAGTAGCCCGCCTGGTCGGTGTAGAAGGTACCGAGGACGTCCTTCGAGTCCTCGAAGTAGTTGTTGTCGACGCGGGCCTTGGCGCCGGCCCGGGAGTTGATGCCGGACTCGTTCAGGCGCACGTAGTGGTTGTTGTACAGATGAGCGGTGCCGCCGCGCAGCAGCGGGGTGCGGGAGTCGATGTTCTCGTAGCGGTTGTGATGGAAGGTGACGTACCCGTTGGAGAGGTCGCTCTCGCTGGAGCCGATGAGGCCGCCCCGGCCGGAGTTGCGCAGGACGCTGTAGGAGAGCGTGACGTACCGGGTGTCGGCCTTCATGTCGAACAGGCCGTCGTAGCCCTCCGATTCGCCGCCCGACGCCTCCAGGGTGACATGGTCGACCCAGACGTTGTGGACACCGCTTTCCATGCCGATGGCGTCGCCGCCGTTGGAGGTGGGCGAGCCGGACTTCTTCACGTTCCTGACCGTCACGTTGCGGATGACGATGTTGCGCGCCTCGCGGATGTGGATGCCGAGCTGGTCGAAGACGGCCCCGCCGCCCACACCGATGATCGTGACGTTGCTGATCTGCTTGAGTTCGATGACACCGGCGGCGGTGTTGCAGCTACTGCCCGACACCTTCGCCGTGTTGGCGTGGTTCACGGTCCCCTCGACCTCGATGGTGAGGGGCGTGTCGGCGGCGGCGCGGGAGCAGAGTGCCTGGTGGATCGCGGTGCCGGTGGTGGCGCGCACGGTCTGTCCGCCCGCTCCGCCGGTGGTGCCGCCGTTCTGGGTCGCGTAGCCGGTGGCGGTGCCGGTGGCCGCCGACGCGGTGGGTCCCGCCAGCGTCACCCCGACCGCGGTCGCGAGCGCCAGGGCCCCCGACGCGGCGCACAGGCGCAGCGCGAGTCGTGCTCTCATCGTCGTCTCCTCGTCCGTCGTCCGTCGTTCGTCCGTGAACCGTCGGTTCGGGAAGTGCCCCCTCCGCCGGGGCGGAGGGGCGGTGCGAAGGACGGCCGCCGCGGCGACCCGATCCCCCGGGGCGATGTGTGCGCCTCAATGAGGGAAAGCGCTTTCTCCCCGAGAAGATAGGGTCACCGCGAGGGACTGACAAGAGTCTGACCAAGAGTCAGTGCACGGTTGTTCAGGCGGTGGAGGCCAGCGCCGCCGCCGGGCGGCGGGCGTGGAGGGCGGCGGAGAAGGTGTCCGTGACCCCGGCCAGCGCCTCGGCGGCGGCCGGCGCCACCGTCGCCGTACCGTCCGCGCCGAGCGTGACGTCCTTGTCGACGGTGAACCAGCCCGGCACGATGTGCGCGGCGCCCATCGACGTGAGGACCGGGCGCAGCGCGTAGTCGATGGCCAGGACATGGGCCGTGCTGCCGCCGGTGGCCAGCGGCAGGACGGTCTTGCCGGTCAGGGCGTACTGCGGGAGCAGATCGAGCAGCGCCTTCAGCAGCCCCGAGTAGGCGGCCTTGTAGACGGGCGTGCCGATGACGATGCCGTCGGCCCGCTCGAACAGGGCGGCCGCCCGGACGATCGCCGGGTGGGCGAAGTCGGCGCCGAGCAGGGCCTCGGCGGGTAGGGTGCGCACGTCCAGCGTGGTCACCTCGTGCCCCTGGAGCCGGAGGCGGTCGTCGAGGTGGCGCAGCAGGCCGGTGGTGCGGGAGGTGGCGGAAGGGCTTCCGGACACGGACAGGACGGCGGGCATGGGCGGGACCTTCCGGTTGCGGATACGGACGCGGGGCGCGGGCAGGGGCGTGGGACGCGGGCGCCTGCCGCGCGGGGAGGACGGGCGGTCGACGAGCGGGGCGAGGAGGTCGGCGTGCGGGGCGCCTGCCGCGCGGGGACGACGGGGTGTCAGACGGCCGGCCGGCCGGTACGGGCGCTCACCACGCGCTCGACTCCACCGCGACCAGGGGCCGCAGTTCATTGCGCAGGGCCTCCAGGAACGTGACGACCTCCGCCGCGACCGACCGGTGCTGGAGGTCGTTGAGGACGTCGTGGTGGGCGCCGCGCACCACGGACAGCCGGGCCTTGGGCAGTGCCTTGGCGAGCCGGGCGAGCGCGGGGTGGTCGGCCAGCGGATCGGCGTCACCGGCCAGAAGCAGCACGGGTACGGCGATGTCCCCGCCGTAGGCGGCGTCGAGCAGCGCCCCGGGCACGGGTTCGCCGAGGGAGCCGCGGCGGACCCGCTCGTCCCCCGTGAGCGTGCCGCGGTGCGCGGGGCAGGAGGTGCGGGCGTCGAGTTCGTCGTCCCAACCGCCGCCGGTGAAGGCGGTGTCGGGGCCGGGCAGCCCCGCGAGGACGACGGCGTGCGGCTGTCCGGCGGGGAGGAACGGCTCCGGTCGGGCGAGCAGCGCGGCGACGGCCGCGGCGCCCTCGTCCGCGCCGGCCAGGACGACGGGTTCGGCGACGCCCTCCGCACCGGCGGCGCCCGCCACCGCGTCCGCCAGGAGCGCGGCGAACCGGGTCAGGGCGCCCTCCGGGTCGTCGGGGTCCGGCCGCGGGGCGTCGACGACCCGGACCCGGTAGGCGTCGGCGGCGAGCCGCCGGCCGAACCGCCCGTAGGTCGCCCGGGTCTCCCCCCGCCCCGGCACCACGACGACCGTGCCCCGGACGAGCAGGCCCTCGGGGCCGTGGTGGTCGGTGTACTCGGTCATCTCATACTCCAGCGGAAGACGGGGCCGGTGCCGGTGCGGGTTCGTGGGCCGGCTCATGGGTGATGGGGGCCGGGCCGGTGCCGTGGCCGAGCAGGTGGTCGAGTACGGCCGCGGCGCCGGACTCGGGGAGGCGGGTGCCGCGCCAGGCGACGTGCTGGTCGGGGCGGAGGACGACGTAGGGGCTGCCGTACAGGGCGCGGGCGGCCGGGTCGGTGAGGTGGACGACCGTGAACGGCAGGCCGCGGGCCGCCGCCTCGGCGACGAGCGCGTGCTCCACGGTGCGGTCCTCGGTGAGGACGAGCAGACCGAAGGAGTGGCCGAGCCGGTCGTACAGGGTGCCGCCGCCGGGGTCCACGGGGCCGTCGGGGGCGCGGTGGCCGGGGCGCGGGTCGTCCTCGTACACGTCGGCACGCCAGGGCCGTTCGGTCTCCCGCTGGCCGGGCTCGTACCAGATGACGGAGGACGCGTCGTAGCGCTCGTCGAAGGCGACGCCCTCGCCGCCGGAGTGGTCGCGGCGCAGCCGGTCGCCGATCTCGGCGCGCCGCCGGACGGCGTCGGGACCGAGGTCGGTGTCGTCGGGGATGCCGCCCGCGCGGATCTCGGCGAGGGTGTCCTGGGCGCGCCGTGAGCGGTCCAGGGCGTGGGCGGCGACGCGCCGGTTGTGGGGGCGGCGTTCCTCGTCGTAGGAGTCGAGCAGGGCCGCCGGGGCCTGGCCCGCGAGGACGGCGGCCAGCTTCCAGCCCAGGTTGACCACGTCGCCGATGCCCTCGCCGAGGTTGCCGCCGGGGGTGCGGACGTGGGCGGCGTCGCCGGCCAGGAGGATCCGGCCGCGGCGGAAGGTCCGGGCGATCCGGGTGGCGTGGTAGAAGGTCGTCGCGGAGACGAGTTCGAGGTCGAGGTCGAATCCGAAGGCGGCCCGTCCGACGTCGAGGAGGTCCTTCTCGTCGGGTTCGTGGTCGAGCGGGTAGGGGCCGGCGTAGACGCGCCATTCGCGGGTGCTGACGGCGGCGAGGAAGCCGGACGCCCGGTCGTTGACGACGATGTTGGTGGCGCTGGGGGCGGCGCCGACGCGGGCGGAGATGTCGCCGGTGCGCACGATCAGCCGCAGCCGCTTCTCCGTGGCGTGTTCGCCCTCGCGGCCGATGCCGGCGAGCCGGCGGGTGGTGCTGCCGCCGCCGTCGGTGCCCAGGACGTAGGCGGCGCGGACGGTGCGCACGGTCCCGGTGGCGGTGTCGGTGACCTCGGCGTCGACGCCGTCGGCGTGCTCGTGCAGGGCGGTGAGTTCCTGGCCGCCGTGGACGCCGGTGCCCAGTTCGGCGAGGCGCTCCAGGAAGACGTGCTGGAAGACGGTCTGCGGGCGGCGCAGCGCCTCGTCGAGGCTGTGCCGGGTGCCGGTGGTCCGGGCGGTGAACGACGGTGCGGGCGTGGGGAGGAGTTCATGGCCGGCCAGGGAGGTGACCAGCCGGATGCCGCGGTGCCATTCGGGCGGGTAGGTCCAGGCGTCGCGGACCCGCTGGAGGAGCTGCCAGCGGCGCAGGTGTTCGACGACGCGCGGGGTGTGGCCCATCGCGCCGGCGCGGACGAGTGTGGCGGTGCGGGCCCGGTCGACGACGGCGGTGCGTACGCCGCGGAGGGTGAGTTCCACGGCGGCGGCGAGGCCGACCGGCCCGGCGCCGACGATCAGGACGTCGACGGCGGCCGGGGGCGGGCCCGCGGGGAAGCGGACGGTGTGGACGTCGCGGCCGCCGGTCGGGGAGAGCGCGGTGGCGGGCGTCGGGGCGGGTGCTTGAGCGGGTGCGGTCATCGGGGGCGGCCCTCAGTCGTCCACGAGCTGCGGCTCGCGGGTGTGGCGGTTGGCGGGCACGGGCAGTCCGAGGTTGCCGCGCAGGGTGTCGGAGGCGTACTCGGTGCGGAACAGGCCGCGCTTCTGGAGGATCGGTACGACGCCGTCGACGAAGTACGCGAGTTCCTCCTCGGTGCGGAAGGCGAGGTTGATGCCGTCGAGGGTGTCCGCGCGGAACCAGCGCTCGATCGTGTCGGCGACGGTGTCCGGCGCGCCGACGAACGGCGACTGGCGGAACTGGTTGACGGACTCGGCGACTTGACGCAGGGTCAGGTTCTCCTTGCGGGCGCGCTCGATGAGTTGTGCGGCGCCGGTGCGGCCGCCCTTCTCGGCGAGGTGGGCGACGTCGGGGAAGGGGGCGTCGAGGTCGTGGACGCTGAAGTCGTAGGCGCCGAAGGAGCGGCCGAGGAGGGCGAGGTTGCGGTCGAAGTCGTTGTCCTCGTCGAAGATCTCGCGCTCCCGCAGCCGGGCCTTCTCGTCGGTGGAGGCGACGACGGGGCCGCCGTGGATGAAGATCTTGATGTGCTCGGGGTCGCGGCCGTAGGCGGCGGTGCGGCGCTTGATGTCGGCGTAGTACTCCTGGGCCTGTTCCAGGGTGCCGCCGGGTGCGTAGATGCCCTCGGCGACGCGGGCGGCGAGGTCGCGGCCCTCCTCGGAGACGCCGGCCTGGAAGATGACGGGCTGGCCCTGCGGGGAGCGGGAGAGGTTCAGCGGGCCCGCCACCTTGAAGTGCTCGCCGGTGTGGTCGAGGGCGTGCAGCTTGGCCGGGTCGAGGAAGACGCCGCGGGCGACGTCGGCGGGGAAGGCGTCGTCCTCGTAGGAGTCCCACAGGCCGCGGGCGACCTGGACGAACTCCAGGGCGCGGCCGTAGCGGGTGGTGTAGTCGAGGTGTTCGTCGAGCCCGAAGTTCTTCGAGGTGCCGGTGTCGAAGCTGGTCACGACGTTCCAGCCGGCCCGGCCGCCGCTGATGTGGTCGAGCGAGGCGAAGCGGCGGGCGAGGTTGAAGGGCGAGTTGTAGGTCGAACTGGCGGTGCCCACCAGGCCGATGTGCCGGGTGTGGGTGGCCACGGCGGAGAGCAGGGTGAGGGGTTCGAGGCGGTTGAGGTAGTGCGCCGGGTAGGTGGCGTTGATGAACTGGCTGTCGACGATGAACAGGGCGTCGAACAGGGCGTGTTCTGCGGCCTGGGCGAGACGGATGTAGTAGTCGATGTCGATGCTGGAGTTCTTCGCGACCCGGGGGTCCTTCCACAGGCCGTGCTGGCCGGGGCCGCCGACGCCGTAGGGGTGGAGGGCGAGGTGGAGGGTGCGGGGCATGGGTGGTCCTGTTCTGTAGTGAGCGGGGGGTGTTGGGTGGGTCAGGCGTGCAACAGGGCTCGCAGGGCGTCGCGTTCGGCACGGTCGGAGCGGGTGCCGTGCAGGGTGGGCGCGGAGCTGAGGAGCAGCCGGGTGTAGGGGTGTTGCGGGCGGTTGACGACGTCGGCGGTGGCGCCGTCCTCGACCAGCTCGCCCTGGTAGAGGACGGCGATGCGGTCGGCGATCCCGGCGACGGATCCGAGGTCGTGGGAGATGAAGACCAGGGCCACGCCGTCGCCGCGGAGTTCCTTCAGGATCTCCAGGATCTGGACGCGGTTGGCGGAGTCGAGGGCGCTGACGGGTTCGTCGAGGATGATCAGCCGGGGCTCGGTGACCAGGGCGCGGGCGACGGCGACCCGCTGCCGCTGGCCGCCGGAGAGTTCACCGGGCAGCCGTTCGAGAAGGTCCTCGGTGAGACGGACCCGGGGCAGGAACGCCCGCGCCCGCTCGACCGCCTCGGCCTGCGGCACGCCCTGGACGACCAGGGGTTCGGTGAGCGACTCGACGACGGTGAGATCGGGGTCGAGACTGCGCAAGGGGTCTTGGAAGACGTACTGGAGGACACCCTTGCGCCGCAGGGCGCGCCATTGGCGGTGCTGGTAGCCGGTGACGTCGTGGCCGGCGACGACCACGGACCCGGCCGAGGCGCCCACCAGACCGAGGGCGGCCCGGGCGAGGGTGGACTTGCCGGACCCGGTCTCCCCGATGATCCCGACGGTCTCCCCGGGCGCGACGGCGAGGGTGACCCCGCGAAGCGCGGCGCGGCGGCCGTAGTGCACGTCGAGGCCGGTGATCTCCAGCACGGGTGCGGTGGGCGCGGGCGGCACGATCGCGGACTCGGCGGGGGCAGACGCGGACGAGGTCCCGCCGGAGGGCCGGGAGCCCGACGCGCCGGACGGGGACGAGGCATCCGGCGACGACGGCTGCGATTCGGTCGAAGTCGGCGCGGACGGGGACCCGGCCGAGGTCCGGAAGTCTGGTCCGCCGGGCGGGGCAGAGACGACGGACGGCGAGTCCACCTGCGACTCGGCCGAAGCCGACGCGGAGCCGGACTCGGCTGCGGGCCCGGAGGTCGGCCCGCCGGGCGGGAACAGGGCGGCCGACGGCGACGCCACCCGCGACTCGGTCGGCCTCGGCACGGACGGAAGTTCGGTCGGAGCCGGCACGGGCGGCGGCCCAGGCGGCGTCGGGGCAGCGGGCCGGGGCTCCGGCGAGGTCGGAGTGGCGGAGCGGGGCTCGGGCGAGGTCGCGGCGGGCGAAACCTCCGAACGGGCAGGCGCGGCAGGCGAAACCTCCCGCCGGGCAGGCGCGGCAGGCGCGGCAGGTGAAGCCTTCGGCCCGGCTGGCGTGGCGGGCGAAAGCCCCGCTCGGGTGGGTCGTGTGGTCACGCCGGCTCCTTCGGGGTGCGGAACCTCTCCAGGCCGTACTGCTCGTGTTCGGCGATCAGGAGGCGGGTGTAGGGGTGGTGCGGGGTGTGGAGGACGGAGCGGGTCGGGCCCTGTTCGACGACCTCGCCCTGGCGCATGACGAGGACTTCGTCGCAGAGCTGGGCGACGACGGCGAGGTCGTGGGAGACGACGACCAGCGCGAGGCCGGTGCGTTCGCGGAGGTCGTCGAGGAGGTCGAGGATCTCGGCCTGGACGGTGACGTCGAGCGCGGTGGTGGCCTCGTCCGCGATGAGGATCTGCGGGTCGGCGGCGACGGCGGCGGCGATCAGGACGCGCTGGAGCATGCCGCCGGAGAGTTCGAACGGGTACTGGCCGTAGACCAGTTCGGGTTCGCGCAGATGTACCGCGCGCAGCAGGTCGAGGGAGCGCTGCCGGGCGGGGCGGCGCCCCAGGCCCTTCTTCACGCGGACGACCTCGGCGATCTGCGGGCCGACGCGCAGGGAGGGGTTGAGGTAGGAGGCGGGGTCCTGGAAGACGGCGCTGATGGTGGCGCCGCGCAGCTCGGTCCACTGCCGGGGGGTGAGGGTGTCGATCGGGGTGCCGCCGATCTCGACCGTGCCGGCGCTCACCTCGAAGTGGGGCGGCAGGATGCCCAGCGTGGCGCGGCAGGTGAGGGTCTTTCCGCTGCCGGACTCGCCGACGATGCCGACCGCGCGGCCTGGGGTGAGGTCGAAGCTGACGCCGTGCACGATCTCGCGGCCGCCGGCCCGGTCGGTGATCCGGACGTCGCGTACGGAGAGGACGGGGGAGGCCGGGGGCGCGGGCGCCGGAGCGGCTGCGGGCAGCGTGGCCGGGGCCGGGGCTGTTTTCGAGGTCAGGGGGGTCACGCGGCACCTCCGGAGGGGGCGGGGCCTGCCTGGTCGCGGCGCCGGGCGCGGGCCTTGCGGTCGTTGACGAGGGCGCGGCCCGCCTCGCCGGACACATCGCGGATGGCGTCGGCCAGCAGGTTGGCCGCCCAGACCGTGGCCATGATCAGCAGGGCGGGGACGAGCGGCGCCCAGGGGCGGTGGCTGAGATATCCGAGGTCGGAGGCGAGGAGTCCGCCCCAGGTGGGGGCGGGGGGCTGCACGCCGATACCGAGGAAGGTCAGGCTGGAGACGATGACGAAGCCGACGCCGACGGTCTGGGCGAACGCGACGGCGACCGGCGGCAGCACCTTGCCCCAGACGTGGCGGCGGACGATCCAGCCGACGGAGGCGCCCGAGACGAGCGCCGCCTCGACGTACGGGGAGCGGGCGACGGCCAGGGTCGCGGCGCGGGCCACCCGGTAGAAGAGCGGTGAGACGAGGACGCCGGTGACCAGCATGGCCTGGGTGAGGCCGTTGCCGAGCAGGGCGATGACGGCGACCGCGAACAGCAGGAACGGCAGGGCGACCAGGGTGTCCGTCAGCCGCAGCGTGATCCATTCGAAGACGCGGCCGAGATGGACGGAGAGGATGCCGGGGACCGCTCCGACGAGCAGCGCGGTGAGGGCGACCTCCAGCGAGCCGAGGACGCTGACGCGGGAGCCGTCGAGGAGGCGGCTGAGGACGTCGCGGCCGAGGTAGTCGGTGCCGAGCCAGTGGGCGCCGGAGAGCGGGGCGAGGGTGGTGTCGCTGGTGGCGAGGGGGTCCTGCGGGGCGAGCAGCGGGCCGAGGAGGGCGAGCAGGGCGATGACGGTGAGGACCGCCACCGCGATCCGCCCGGAGGTGAGGGAGAGGACGCGGCGCACCATGGTTCACACTCCCCGTCGGGCGGCCGGCATGACGCGGGCCAGCACCAGGTTGACGACCAGGTTGAAGGAGACGACCAGCACGATCGAGACGACCAGGACACCCTGGACGGCGGGCACGTCTCCGGCCTGGGCGGCGTCGTTGGCGAACCGTCCGAAGCCCTGGAGGCCGAAGATCCACTCGGTGACGACGGAGGCGCCGACCAGCGCGGGGAACTTCAGTCCGAGGGTGGCGAGGGCGGGGCCGAGGCCGTTGCGCAGCACGTGCCGGAAGAAGATCCGGCGCGGGCCGAGCCCCCGGACGACGGCGCCGGTCACGTAGTTCTCGCGGTAGGCGGCGACGAGGCTGGAGCGGAGCTGGCGGGCGACGTCGGCGACGACGTCGAAGCTGAGCGCCACCGCCGGGAGGGTGATGTGAGCGAGCCAGGGGCCGAACCCCTGCTCGGCGGGGACGTATCCGGCCGACGGGAAGAGACCGAGGCCGACGGCGAACACGGCGACCAGCACGATGCCGACGACGAACGCCGGCATCACCGAGATGACGGTGACGAAGCCGGTGATCGCGCGGTCGACCCAGGTGGTGCGGCGCAGGGCGGCGACGGTGCCGAGGACGAAGCCGACGACGACGCCGATGAGGAGGGCGAAGGTCGCCACCGACAGGCTGACGCCGAGGCCGAGGCCGATGAGGGTGGAGATGTCGGCGCCGTTGGTCCAGCTCGTGCCGAGCTGTCCGTGCAGGACGCCGGAGAACCAGTCGCCGTACTGGACCAGGAAGGGCCGGTCGAGGCCCCATTCGGCCTCGATCCTGGCGATGGCCTCGGGGGTGGCGTCCTCGCCCAACTGGATCCTGGCCGGGCTGAGTCCGCTGAGGGAGCGCAGTGCGAACGTCACGAACGTGGCGACCAGAAAGACCGGTATGAAGATCGCAACGGATCGGGCCAGGGTCGCCAGGACGCGGAGCGAGGTGCGCCGCGTCCTGGCCGCCACGACCCCGCGACGTCGGACAGGCGGGGCCTGTGCCTCGGTCGTCGTCATGGGTTGCCCCTTGTCTGTAGTGGAAGGGCCTGTGGTGGGAGGGCCTGTGGTGGAGGGCCTGTGGTGGGAGCCGGGACGGGTGTCAGTTGCCGCCGGAGATGGTCACTCCGGTCCAGTCGATGTGGGCGGGGTTCTTCGGCAGGGCGGAGATGTTCTTGCTCTTGGCGATGAGGTTGGGCGAGGAGTAGGTGAAGACGAGCGCCTTGCTCTCCAGCCCGGCCCGGGTCGCGGACCGCAGGACCTCGGTGTAGTCCGGGGCGTCCAGCGGGGTCTGGCGGACCTTGGCGACGGCGGCCTCGAAGCCGGCGGGCTCGTAGGGGGAGCTGAGGTTCAGCGGGCCGTTGGGGCCGAAGTGGGCGGTGAGGGTCTGCACCGCGGAGTCCCGGCCGGTGGTGCCGTAGAGGGAGAAGGTGAGGTTCTTGGCGAAGAACGGCGTCGCCCAGTTCTTGTCGATCTTGATGGTGACGGTGATGCCGACCTTGGCGAGCTGCGACTGCACGATCTCGGCCTGCGGGTCCTCCGCGGGGATGACCAGGTCGAGCTTGATGTCACCGGACTTGTGACCGGCCTCGGCGAGCAGCTTCTTCGCCTTCTCGGGGTCGTAGGCGTACGTGTCGGCCGACTGGGGGTCGTAGGCCACGTACCCCTTGGGGAAGGGCTGGTCGGTGGCCTCGCCGTAGCCGAACGTCAGCTTGTCCACGAACTCCTGACGGTTGATCGCGTGCCGTACGGCGTCCACCACACGGTCGTCGTCGAAGGGCGCCTTGTTGATGTTCAGGCTGAGGTTGGAGGCGTTGAACCCGGGCTGGACGAAGACGTCGAGACCGGCCTTCTTGGCGGCGTCGGCCTGGCTGGGGTCGATGTCGGCGAAGTTGTAGACGCCGGTCTGGAGTCCGGAGACGACGGTGGAGGCGTCGGGGGCGGAGGTGAGTTCCACGTTGTCGATGTGGATGTTCTCCGCGTCCCAGTAGTCCAGGTTCTTCTTCAGGACCGCCTTGGTGCCCGGCACGAGCTGGGTGACGACGAACGGGCCCGCGCCGACCGGGGCGCGGTCCAGTTCGGTGGGGGACGCGGCGGCCTTGGGGCTGGCGATCTGGAGCACGCGCTGACCGAGGAGCTGGGGTATCTGGTAGTCGACCTGGGTGAGGCCGATCACCGCGTCCAGGCCGTTCGCCGTCACGGACTTGATGGACGTCAGGTCGCCGAACAGCGCGGAGTTCTTCTGCTTCTGGGCGCGTTCCACGGCCGCCTTGACGGCCTTCGCGTCGACCGGCTCGCCGTCGCTGAACTTCAGTCCCTCCCGCAGATGGAAGGTGATCTGGTCGCCCTTGTCGTTGTACTCCCAGCTCTCGGCCAGGTCGGGCACGGCGTTGCCCTTCTCGTCGGTACGGGTCAACGAGGCGTACACCAGGGCGAGTTCACGGAACTGGGCGCCGCTGCCGGAGACGACCGGGTCCCAGTGGGAGGGGAAGTAGGACGACGTCCACTTCAGGGTGGAGCCCCCGGCGGAGGCCGAGGCGCCGTCGCCGCAGGCGCTCAGCGCGGCGACCAGCACGGTGGCGAGGCCGGCGCTCAGTGCGGCGGTACGCAGCCGGCGGGCGCGGGCGGGTCGGACGGTCGGTGCGGCGGGACGGGGCGTGAGGCGTGCGGACATCTCGTTCTCTCTTCGAGGGCTCCGACCCGCGCGGGGCTCGCGGGATCGGCGGCGGGGACGGTCCGTCCGCACGGCGCGCACCGCCGTCCGGCCGCCGCGGGCAGGCCGAGCACGCACACGGGGGTGCGGCGGGGCCCGGGCGGGGCGCGGGACGTCGGAGGGCGCGACGGGAGAGGGACCGTGAAGCGGCGGTGGAACGCGGGGAACGCGTCGGACGGGGCGCGAGCGGCGGGCGCGGCGGGAAACCTGCGGGCCGGTGCCGGCCGGGGGCCGGGCGCCCGGAGAGCCGGGACGGCGGTCGGTCAGCGACAGAGGGCGCTACAGGTGCGCCGCAGGTCCACGTAGCGGCACACCACGCCGGGGTGCGTCGTGAGCATGCTGCACATCCTGGGGGCAGCCGTCACCGGCTGTCAATGGACACCAAAAGGTGTCTCATTCGGTGGGACGGCGACTAACGCCAGGTCAGAGCCGGGTCAGGGCGCGGACGGTGGCCGCGAGGGGGCGGCGGGGTGCACCGCGGCCTCCGCCGGGTGCAGCCACAACGGGCCGTTGCCGGTCGGGATCCGCGGGGTGCCGGCCGGGGGCCACGGCCCCGCGGACAGCAGCCGGGCCTCGACCTCGGTCAGGGTCCGGTGGCGGGCCAGCGCCTCGGCCGGGGCGAGCGGTTCGGGCGGCACGAGGAGCCCCGGGCACAGGGCGTCGACGGCGGCGGCGTACTCGTCGTACGTCCGCCAGCCGGGCACCGCGCGGTACGCGCCCGGCACCCGCACGAGGAGGGTCGGCAGGGCGTAGCGGTGGCCGTCGTCGGTCTCCTTGGCGGTGCCGGCGTGCGGGGAGCCGCTCTGCGCGGCCAGCACCTCGCGCACCGGCCGCCGCGCCTCGGCCCGGTCGGCACGCACCCGCTCCCGTACGGCGGACGACGCGGCGTCGGCCGCCAGCCGCGGCAGGTCGAGACCGGGGACGCCGCCGACCGCGGCGAGGGCCCGTTCGGGGGTGTCGGCGGGGTCGCCCAGCACGAACACCGTCTCGCGCAGCCGGCGCAGGACCCGGTCGGCCACCTGCGCGCCCTGGTGTTCGGCGGCCTTGGCGACCAGCGAGGCGGGCCAGGAACTCGCGGCGACCCGGTCCAGCCGGACCGCGCGCGGGGCTCCGGTGTGTGCGGTGATCTCCTCGACGTACCGGGCGTACCAGGCGGTCTCGGCGGCGGGGTCGGGCGCGGGGTCGTCGTCCTCGTCGAAGAGGATGCAGAACACCCGCCGCCAGCGCGCCCGTCCGTCCAGGGCCGCCCGCAACTGGCGGAACACCGGCTCCGATCCCCAGGCCCAGGGGCACAACGGGTCGGTGTACTCGACGACTTCGGGCAGCCCGCCGGCCGGCGACGGGGCGTCTTTCGGGGCCGTCACGCGGCTCCCTGTCCGGCCAGGGGCTCGATGTCCGCCGGGAGGAGGGAGGCGAGGGTGACGCCGCCGAGGACCGCCGCGGCGTCCGCCTCGACCTGGCGCCAGACGCCGGGGAGGCCGGTCGCGGGGCCCGGGTAGGCGAGGGTGTCCAGGGGTTCGCCGCGCAGGGTGATCAGGTCGCCGTCGACCGCGCGGGCGACGTCGAGGAGGGTGATCTCGGCGGCGGGCCGGCCGAGCCAGTACCCGCCCTCGCAGCCGCGCCGGCTGCGGACGAGGCCGGCCCTGCGCAGTTCGCCCACCACGGACTTCAGAAACCGGAACGGGATCTGCTGGGCGGAGGCGATGGCCTCGCAACTGAGCGGGCGGGAGGGTTCGCGGGCGAGCTCCAGAAGGGCCCGCGCGGCGTAGTCCGCCTTCGCGGAGATATGCATGCCCACATCATGCCCGACGGACGGCCCGGCCGAGGGGTCTCCATGGGTTCTCCCCCAACGTTGCGGGAACATTGCCGCAGGTGAACCGTAATGGACACCTCTTGACATCCTTTTCGGGGGCCGCCTAGCGTCCCGGCTCATGAGCGAGCCGCTGACTGCCCCCGGTGAAGGCTTCCATCCCCATCTGCACGACGTGTCCGGGCCGTCGGCGACCCCGCTGCGCGCCCGGCTGCACCACGTCCGCGCGGACGCCCTGGACGGCGACACCGCCCAGACCGGCGGCATGCGCCGGTTCGCGGCCGTCAGCGGACGGACCGTCGGGTCGGAGAAGCTGTGGATGGGCCAGACCCATGTCGCGCCCGCCACCTCGTCCTCCGACCACCACCACGGGGAGTCGGAGACGGCCATCTACATCGTCAGCGGACACCCCGAGTTCGTGTTCCTGGACGACTCCGGCGAGCGTCCGGAGGAGATACGGCTGCGCACCTCCCCCGGCGACTACATCTTCGTCCCGCCGTTCGTCCCGCACCGCGAGGAGAACCCCGATCCGGCCGAGGAGGCCGTCGTGGTCATCGCCCGCAGCACCCAGGAGGCGATCGTGGTCAACCTGCCCGGGCTGTACGCGCTGCCGGCCGAAGAGGACTGACGGCGGCCCGGTCAGCGGGCGAGCAGTTCCAGCGTGTCGATCACACGGTTGGAGAAGCCCCACTCGTTGTCGTACCAGGCGACCACCTTGACGTGGCGGCCGTCGACGCGGGTCAGCTCCGAGTCGAAGATCGAGGAGGCGGGGTTGCCGGTGATGTCGGACGACACGAGCGCGTCCTCGGAGTACTCCAGGACACCGGCCAGGGGCCCCTCGGCCGCCGTGCGGTAGGCCGCGAGGACGTCCTCGCGGGTCACGTCACGGGCGACGGTCGTGTTCAGCTCGACGATCGAGCCGACCGGCACGGGCACCCGGATCGAGTCGCCGGACAGCTTGCCGTCCAGGTTCGGCAGCACCAGGCCGATCGCCTTGGCGGCGCCGGTCGTGGTCGGCACGATGTTGACCCCGGCGGCACGGGCGCGACGCGGGTCGCGGTGCGGGCCGTCCTGGAGGTTCTGCTCCTGGGTGTAGGCGTGCACGGTCGTCATGAAGCCGTGCTCGATGCCCGCGAGGTCGTCGAGGACCTTGGCCAGCGGGGCGAGCGCGTTGGTGGTGCAGGACGCGTTCGAGACGATCGTGTGCAGCTCGGCGTCGTAGGCGTCGGTGTTCACGCCGTACGCCAGGGTGACGTCCGCACCGTCGGAAGGCGCGCTGACCAGCACCTTCTTCGCGCCCGCGTCGAGGTGGGCGCGGGCGGCCTTGGCGGAGGTGAAGCGGCCGGTCGCCTCCAGCACCAGGTCGACGCCCAGCTCGGCCCAGGGAAGCTGCGCGGGCTCCCGCTCGGCGAGCACCTTGATCCGGTGGCCGTCGACCACCAGGGCGCCGTCCTCGACGGTGACCGGGCGGCCCAGCCGGCCGGACGTCGAGTCGAAGGCGAGGAGGCGCGCGAGGGCGGCGGGCTCGGTCAGGTCGTTCACGGCGACGACCTCGAGGGTCGTGTCGCGCTCCAGGAGCGCGCGCAGCACGTTGCGGCCGATGCGGCCGAATCCGTTGATGGCGATGCGAGTCATGAATGGTGTCCCTTCCGTTCGCCACCAAGCCTCGCGCGCCGCGCCCGCCCGTGGCCGAGGCGTGAGCGCCATGGTTCGCAAGGATCTCGCCAGGCCGCGCTTCTAGGCACCTTGGGTGAAGGTGCGCCGGTACTCGCTCGGTGTGGTCCCGAGGATCTGCTGGAAGTGCAGCCGCAGATTGGCGCCCGTGCCGAGGCCGACGTCGCTCGCGATCTGCTCCACCCCGCGTTCGGAGCGTTCGAGCAGCTCACGGGCGCGGTCGATGCGGGCGCGCATCACCCACTGCATCGGGGTGTAGCCGGTGTCCTCCACGAAGCGGCGGGAGAAGGTGCGCGGGGAGACGGCGGCGTGCCGGGCGAGGGTCTCCAGGGTGAGGGGTTCGTCCAGCCGGTGCAGGGCCCATTCGCGGGTGGCGGCGAACCGTTCGCCGAGCGGTTCGGGCACGCTGCGCGGCACGTACTGGGCCTGTCCGCCGCTGCGGTAGGGGGCGGCGACCAGCCGCCGGGCCGCGTGGTTGGAGGCGGCGACGCCGAGGTCGCGGCGCAGGATGTGCAGACAGAGGTCGATGCCGGAGGCGGCGCCGGCCGAGGTCAGGACGCTGCCCTCGTCCACGAACAGGACGTTCTCGTCGACCTGGACGAGCGGGTGCCGGGCCGCCAGGGCGCGGGCGTAGTGCCAGTGGGTGGTGGCGCGCCGTCCGTCGAGCAGTCCGGTGGCGGCGAGCGCGAAGGCGCCCGTGGAGATGGCGGCGAGCCGGGCGCCCCGGGTGTGCGCGGCGAGCAGCGCGTCCACGACCGGGCGCGGCGGGTCCTCGCGGTCCGGGAAGCGGTAGCCGGGGATGAAGACGACATCGGCCCAGCTCAGCGCGTCCAGCCCGTGCGCCACGTGGTACGAGAGACCGTCGCCGCCGGTGACCAGCCCGGGTGCGGCGCCGCACACCCGGACCTCGTACGGCATGCTCGCGCGGGTCGTGAACACCTGCGCCGGGATGCCGACGTCGAGGGGTTTGGCCCCTTCGAGCACCAGGACGGCGACGCGCCGCAACCGGGCGGACGGGGAGGGGGGCGGGGGCGGGGGCGGCGGCACGGCGACCAGGTTACGGCGGGGTGCGGAGGTCAGCCCGGGTGGCCGTTCTGGGGGCGGGCCATGAGGACCGCGACGTCGTCCTGCGCGGCGTGCGGCAGCATGCGGGCGATGACGCCGTCGCAGAGGGCCGCGAGCGAGGTCTCGGGGGTGCGCAGGGCCTGGGCGAGTTGCAGCAGCCCCTGGTCGAGGTCCCGGTCACGGGCCTCGATGAGGCCGTCGGTGTAGAGGACCAGCAGGCTGCCCGGGGGCAGATGGACCTCCTCGGTGCGGAACGCGTGGCCGCCGGTGCCCAGCGGGGTGCCGGGCGGGCCGTCGAGGAAGACGACCGCGCCGGACGGGGTCAGGACGGCGGGCGGCGGATGTCCGGCGCGGGCGATCCGGCAGGCGCCGGTGGCGGGGTCGAACACGGCGTAGACGCAGGTCGCCATCTCGTCCTCGCCCATGTCGGCCACGACGTCGTCCAGGGAGGCGAGCAGATGGGCGGGGTGCACCTCGTGCCGGGCGAGGGTCCGCACGGCCGCGCGGAGCTGGCCCATGACGGCGGCGGCGTGGATGCCGTGGCCCATGACGTCGCCGATGACGAGTCCGGTGCGGCCGTCGGGCAGCGCGATGACGTCGTACCAGTCGCCGCCCACGTCGTGGGCGCTGGCGGGCAGATAGCGGCCGGTGAGTTCGAGGCCGGGGACGGTGGGCAGGGCGCTGTTGGTCAGGCTGCGCTGGAGGGTGATGGCGGCGGTGCGCTGCCGGGTGTACATCAGGGCGTTGTCGATGTTCAGGGCGGCGCGGGCCGCGAGTTCGTCGATGAGGACGCAGTCCTGCTCGTCGAAGGCTTCGCGGCTGCGCAGCCGGGTCACGAAGACCGCGCCGAGCACCCTGCCGCGGGCGACCAGCGGGATCAGACGGGCCGAGCCGAGCGTCATCAGGTAGGCGCGGAGCTGGTCGGCGCGGGGGTCGGTGACCAGGGCGGGGACGTCGGAGCGGTACAGGTTGACGGGCCGTCCGCCGGCGATGACCCGTTCGAAGAACGAGCCGGGCGGGATGTGGGAGGTCATGCCCGGCTGGAGTTTCGCCCTGGGGGCGGCGGGGTCGGGGAAGAGGGCGGCCATCCGGCGCAGCACGCCGCGGGTGGAGGGCGAGGGCTCGTCGGGGTCCATGACCTCTTCGAGGAGCTGGACGTCGGCGGAGTCGGCGAGCTGGGGCACCAGCATCGCCACGATCTCCTCGGAGGTCTGCCGCAGGTCCAGGGTGGTGCCGATGCGGGTGCCGGCCTCGGCGAGGAGGGCGAAGCGGCGCCGGGCGCGTTCGGCCTCGGCCTCGGCCCGCTGGCTCTCGGTGATGTCGATGAGGGAGGCGATCAGGCCGAGGGTGCGGCCCGCGCCGTCGACCAGCGGGGCGTAGGAGCAGGACCAGGTGCGGTCGCGGTGCGGGTCGGAGGCGGTGCGGCCGGTGCGGCGGACGTCGACGACGGCGATGCCCCGGTCGAGCACCTCGCGCATCGTGGCCTCCAGGGCCGTGGCGTTGACCCCGGGCACGACCTCGGTGAGCCGTCTGCCGACGTGGGCGGCGGCGGAGACGCCGTTCATCCGGGCGAGCGCGTCGTTGACCCGCAGGAAGCGCAGATCGGTGCCGAGGGTGGCCAGGCCGATGGGCGACTGGCTGAACAGGCTCTCCAGGGCCGCCAGGGAGTCCCGCATCCGCAGCACCTGGGAGGTCTCCACGGCGACCAGCAGGGCGCCGGGGCGTCCCCGGGCGTCGGAGGCGGGGACGATCCACATCTCCATGGTGACCTGGTGGCCCTCGCGGTGCCGCACGGAGAGGGTGCCGACGACGGTCTCCCCGGCGTGGACGCGGCGGGTGAGCTGGTCGGCGAGTTCCCGGCGGCCCTCGGGGACCAGCAGGGTGGCGGCGGGGCGGTCGAGGACGTCCTCCGGCCGGTGCCCGAGGAGGTCCTGGGCGGCGAGCGACCATTCCACGACGCGTCCGTCCGCGTCCTCCCGCCAGAGCGCGATCGGCAGCAGCTCGCGCAGCACGCCCGCGTAACCGACGGCCGCCAGGGGCTGCTTCGGTTCGTGGTGTGCCGTCCGGTGAGCATTCAACGTACGACCTAACCGCCGGTTGATTTCATACGAAAACACCATATACGGGGAGCGGGCGCGGGGAGACGCCTCCCGCTGTCGCCGTGTGCGGGAAGGCGGTCGCCGACCGCCCGCCTTCCCGCACACGTGGGACCCGCCTGCCCCCGCGCGCGCCGATCAGTCCTGCCCCGCCTCCTGAACGCCCGCGCGCGTGGACCCGTATGCCTTCGTGACGGACCAGGGAAAGGCGCGGTGACCACGTGACGCTTCACTCCTCCTCCGGCCGTGCGGCCCATCGCGGGCGCCAGGGCCGGACGCCGCTCATCGCCGCCGTCGCGGCCGGGGTGCTCGGTGTGACGATCGCGGCGCAGGCGGCGATGGCCACGGACGCGCGGCCGACGGCCGGTACGGTGGCGGTCGCGGAGACCCGGCTGACCGGGACACAGCAGGTCAGCGGCACCTTCGACGGGGGGCAGGCCCGTTTCACGGGGGCGGGCGCGCTGGACGGGGCGGACCGGGCGCCGCTGTTCGAGCTGGCCGACGGCGCCGTCCTGAAGAACGTGATCATCGGCGCCCCGGCGGCGGACGGCGTCCACTGTCTGGGCAGTTGCACCCTGGAGAACGTGTTCTGGGAGGACACCGGGGACGACGCGGCCACCTTCCTCGGCGCGTCCGAGGCCGCCACGTACGTCGTGCGGGGCGGCGGCGCCCCGGAGACGGCGGACCGGGTGTTCCGGGTGCGGGGCGCGGGCACGCTGACGGTCCGGGACTTCGAGGTGTCGGGGAGTCGACAAGGCGACAGTCGATAAGGCGACTCCGCCGGGTGCGTGCCCGCTCAGCGCACGATGTCCGCGAGCCGCGGCACCACGCGCGTGAGCCGCAGCACGCCCCGCAGGATGAGCAGCGCCCCCGCCGCCTGGGGCAGCAGCCACCAGCCGGTGCGGATGGTCTCCTCGAACAGCACGACGCCGAGCAGCAGGCTGACCGCCGCGTCGCCGATGGTCAGCGCGGGCTGGGAGGCGACCAGGGGGCCGGCCTGGAGCGCGTTCTCCAGCAGGAGCAGGGCGGCGATGCCGGTGAGGGCGAAGCCGTAGGTCTGCCAGGCGGTGAGGAAGGCGGGCAGTCCGCCGTCGGTGAGGTGTCCGGTGGCGGACTTCATGAGGGCGGCGGTCAGGGCGTTGCCGATCGCGGCGCCGGCCGCGAGCACGGCGGCGCGCAGCAGGGGTGAGGTGGAGGAGCGGGTGAGGACGGCCGCCGCCGCCATCGCTCCCAGCGTGCACGCGAGGACGGGGATCCAGCGGTCCATGGCGGCCTGGTCCCGGGTGCCCGCGGGGGCGGCCGCCGCGAGCAGCAGGGCGAGTCCGGCCACCACCGTGGCGATCGCCCACCAGGCGGCGGCCGGCAGACGGCGCCCCATCAGGGGGACGGCGAGCAGCAGGGCGAAGGGCAGTTCCAGGATGAACAGGGGCTGCACGAACGCCATCGGCCCGTTGACCAGGGCCAGCGCCTGGAACACGGCGGCGCCCGTCACTCCGGCGATGCCGAGGGCCCAGGCGGGCCGCCGCACCAGGTCCCGGAGCAGACGGAGGCCGCCGCCCCGGGGCACCGTGGCGGCGGCCTTGCGCTGGAAGGCCGTGCCCAGCGCGTTGCTGAAGGCTCCCAGGACGGCGAAGAGCAGGGCGAGCGCGATCATGCGTCCACCATGCCCGCCCGGGGCCGTGGGCTCAGCCCGACACCCCCCGGACCCGGCGCGAGCGCACCAGCAGGTAGAGGAAGTACGGGGTGCCGATGACGGCCGTCATCAGTCCCGCGCCGAGCTGGGCGGGGGCGATCACGGTCCGGCCGACGATGTCCGCGGCACAGACGAGCACCGCGCCGAGCAGCACCGCGACGGGTACGACCCGGACGTGCCGGCGGCCGACGAGGGCGCGGGCGGCGTGCGGGGCGACGAGTCCGACGAAGCCGATGGTGCCCGCGGCGGCGACGGCGGTGGCGCTGAGCAGCACGCTCACCACCAGGAAGCCGAGGCGGGCCGGGGGCAGCCGCAGACCGAGCAGGCCGGGGGTGTCGTCGTCGAGGGAGACCAGGTCGAGTTCGGTGCGGCGCGGGACGGCCACCGCCAGGCCGATGGCCAGGGCGCCGGCGACGGGCAGCGCGTCGGGCAGGGTCCGGCCGTAGCTGGAGCCGGACAGCCAGGTGAGCGCCTTGGTCGCGTTGAACGGGTCGGTGAGGACGATGAACAGGCTGATGAGGGCGGTCGTGGCGGCGGACACGCCGACGCCGACCAGCACCAGCCGGTTCTGTCCGTAGCCGCCCCGGGCCGCGAGTCCGAACACGAGTACGGCGGTGACGGCCGCGCCCGCGAACGCGGCGCCCGCGATGGTCCAGGAGCCGGCGGAGTCGACGGTCGTGACGAGCAGGACCGCGCCGAGCGCCCCGCCGCCGGACACGCCGAGGATCCCGGGTTCGGCGAGCGGGTTGCGGGTGACGGCCTGGACGAGGGTGCCGGACAGGGCCAGGGCCGCACCGGCGAGCAGCGCGGCGAGGACACGGGGCACCCGGGTGTCGAGGACGAAGGACACGGACCGCACGGCCCGGCCCTGGGCCCAGTTCACGACGTCGCCGAAGAGCAGCTTGGTGTCGCCGAGCAGCACTCCGGCGACGATCACCCCGATCAGCGCGGCGCCGAGGATCGCCACGGTGAGGAGGAATCCGGCGCGGCTCGGGATGCGCAGCCGTTCCGGCGCGGTCGCCGCGGCGGTGTCGCGCACCCGCAGGGCCATGCCGACGAGGAACACCGCGCCGAGGATGCTGGTGACGACGCCGGTGGGCACGGCGACGGCGGTGTCGGCGGGGACGGTCGCGCGCAGCACGACGTCGGCGCCGAGGACGAGTCCGGCGCCGGTCAGTCCGGCCAGCGGCAGGAAGGCACGGACGCGGACGAAGGGCCGGATCCGGCGGGCGAGCGGGCGGACCAGGGCGGGCGCGCACAGGCCGACGAAGCCGACGGGCCCGGCCAGGGTGACGGCGGCCGCCGAGAGCAGCGAGGCGAGGACGACGACGGTGATCCTTGTGCGCCGGACGGGCACGCCGAGTCCGCGGGCGGCCTCGTCGCCGAGGGCGAGGGCATCCACGCGGCGCGCGACCAGGAGCAGCCCGGCCACTCCGGCGAGCGCCACGGGCGCCATCTGCACGATGCCGTCGAAGCCGTTCTGGCTGATGCTGCCCTGGTTCCACTGGTAGAGGCCGTGGGTCTGCTCGGGGAACAGCAGCAGCAGTCCCTCGGTGACGGAGGAGAGGCCCAGGGTCAGGGCGCTGCCGGCCAGGACGAGCCGGACGGTGCCGGCGCCCAGTCCCGACAGGACCAGGACGACGGCCGCCGCGGCGAGTCCGCCGACGAAGGCGACGCCGGAGGAGGCCAGCAGCGGCAGGGAGACGCCGGTGACGGTGAGCACGCCGAGCGCCAGGTACGAGCCGGCGTTGACGGCGAGGGTGTCGGGGGCGGCGAGGACGTTGCGGCTGACGGCCTGGAGGGCGGCGCCGGCGATGCCGAGGGCGGCGCCGACCAGGAGGCCCGCGGTCATCCGGGGCAGCCGGGAGGCGATCACCACGGAGGCGTCGGCGGGGTCGGCCCGGCCGGTGAGTGCCTTGAGCACCTCGGCCGGGCCGACGGACGCCGTCCCCTGGGTGATGTCGACGACCGCCAGGGCGGTGACGAGCAGGACGAGTACGGCCGTCACCGCGGCCGCGCCCGTCCGGGAGGCCGTCGCCGTGGGGCCGGTGACGGGAGCCGTTGCGGTGACGGTCATGCGCTCGTCCGTTACTTCGTCAGGGCGCCGACGACGGCGTCGATGTACGCCTCCATCGACTTCGGGCCGCCGAACATCCAGATGCCGTCGGCGAGCTGGTGCACATTGCCCTTCTTGACGAACGGCAGGCCCTTCCAGACGGAGTTCTTCGCGAGGTCGTCCTTGAAGGGGTCGGTGCCCTCGCTCTCGTTGCCGATGTAGGCGAACTCGACGTCACCGAGCTTGCTGAGGCCCTCGACGTCGGTGGAGCCGAGGCCGTAGTCCTTGTCGCCCTCCAGCGTCCAGGCGTTCTTCAGACCGAGGGCGGTGTTGACGTTGCCGATCAGCGAGCCGCCGGTGTAGGGGCGGATGGAGACCTGGTTGGAGACGACGTAGCCGTCGGCGAAGGCGATCTCGCGGCCGGCGAGGCCCGCGTCGGTGAGCGCCTTCTTGCCCTCGGCGACCTTCGCCTCGAAGGCCGTCTTCAGCTCCTTCGCCTTGTCGGTGGTGCCGGTGGCCTCGGCGATGAGGTCGAGGTTGCCCTCCATCCGGGCGATCTGGTCCGCGGAGTCGGCGGAGTCGATCGTCAGCACCGGGGCGATCTCGCGGAGCTGCTTGATGGCGGCGGCCGGCAGATCGGTGTTGGCGACGATCAGGTCCGGGGAGAGCGAGGCGACGGTGTCCATGCTGGGCTCGCCGCGGGTGCCGATGTCCTTGGGGGAGCCGGTCAGCGGGGCGGAGGCGTCCCAGGCCGTGTAGCCCTTGACGTCGGCGACACCGACGGGCTGCACACCGAGGGAGACCAGGTGCTCCACGACGTCCCACTCGGTGCCGACGACCTTCTTCGCGGGCCCGTCGAGCTTCACCTTGGTGCCGTTGGCGTCGGTCAGGGTGATGCCCTTGGCGTCGGCGGACGCGGAGGAGGTGGCGGCGGGCTCGGTGGTGCCGCAGCCGGCCAGCACGACGGCCGCGGCGGAGGCGGCGGCGAGGGTGATGAGGCGTCTGTTCATGGGGTGTTGCTGAGCCTTTCGGTGCGGGCGTGGTGACGGCCTATCGCGCGGGTGCGCAGCCGTCCGGTGGAGGGATCGGTGTCGACGTCGATACGGATGCCGTAGGTGTCGGTGAGGCGGTCCGCGGTCAGGACGTCCTCGGGCGGGCCGTCGGCGACGATCCGGCCCGCGTGCAGCAGGGCGATCCGGTCGGCGACGGCGGCGGCCTGGTCCAGGTCGTGCAGGACGACGCCGACGGCGATGCCGTGGTCGTCCGCCAGGTCCCGGATCAGGTCGAGCAGTTCGACCTGGTAGCGCAGGTCGAGGTAGGTGGTGGGTTCGTCCAGGAGCAGGACGCCGGTCTCCTGGGCGAGGCAGCCGGCCAGCCAGACGCGCTGGAGCTGGCCGCCGGAGAGGTATTCGGCACCGCGGTCGGCGAGGTCGGTGAGGTCGGTCATGGCGAGGGCGCGGGCGACGGCCGCGGCGGCGTCCGGGTCGTCGCGGCCCCAGCGCCCCCGGTAGGGGTAGCGCCCGAACTCGACCACGTCCCGCACGGTCAGACCGCTCGGGGTGGGACGGCCCTGGGTGAGGAGCGCGACCTGCCGGGCGAAGGCGCGGGCGGTGAGGGCGAGGCCGTCGGCGGTGCCGCCGTCCTCGGTGCCGAGGGTGAGCGTGGCGGTGCGGGCGCGCTGGAGCCGGGCCAGAGTACGCAGCAGGGTGGACTTGCCGCTGCCGTTGGGGCCGACCAGGGCGGTCACCTCTCCCGGCCGGAGGGCGAGCGCGGCGTCGTGGACGACGTCCGTGCCGTCGTACGACACGGTCACGTCCCGGGCGGTCAGCTCGTGACCGCGTCTGCGGGGCGCTTTGGTTGCTTCTTCACCAGAACTCACGAGCGAAGGTTAGCCTAACCTTATTAGCCCCGAATCCCGGGGGGCTCTACTTAACTTAGGCTACCCTTCCTCGCATGGCGAAGATCCACCGGCTCATGCCGCAGAACCCCCGCATGTTCCGTGCCGAGGCCGTCCGCTCCGAGCGCCTCTCCCCCTCCCTGCACCGGGTGACCGTGGCGGGCCCGGACCTGGCCTCGTTCACCTGGCTGGGGTACGACCACTGGTTCCGCCTGTTCCTCCAGCTCCCCCATCAACAGCGGCTGCGCCTCCCGGAGTTCACCGGGTCCCGGTGGTGGCAGCCCTACCTCGCCATCCCCGAGGACGAGCGTCCGCACTGCTCGAACTACACGGTGGCCGGGTTCCGGCCCGAGGCGGCGGAGATGGACATCGACTTCGTCGTGCACACCGGGCCGAACGGCGAACTGGAGGGCCGCGCCGCGATCTGGGCCTGCGCGGCCCGCCCCGGCGACGCGCTCGCGATCCTCGACCAGGGTCTGCTGTTCGACTGCCCGGAGGACGCGACGGAGGTGCTGATCGCGGCCGACGAGACGGGCCTGCCCGCCACCACCAACATCCTGCGCTCGCTGCCGCCGGGGACGGTGGGGCGGCTGATCCAGGAGGTGCCGACGGCCGGGGACCGCCGGGTGCTGGCCGCGCCGGCGGGGATGAGCGTCACATGGGTCGTCCGCGAGGACCACACCGCGGTCCCCGGCACGGCCGCGCTGGCCGAACTCCACCGCCTCACCCGTGCCGACCCGGCCGGATACGCCTTCGTGGTGGGCGAATCCACCCTCGCCACGGAGGGCCGCCGCCACCTCCACCGAGCGGGCCTCCCCAAGAACCGGATCACTTTCTCGGGCTTCTGGCGCCACGAGGCATCCGAGGCGGCGTGACGCGCTTCGGCACGGGTGCCGTACGGGGCCGATCGCCCGCCGGGGGCTTCGGGGCCGGGTGCGTGTGCGTGTGCGCAGGCAGGGCTGTCACGACGCCGGTACACCCGGCGGGCCGCCCGGGAACGGCGGCGGCTGTCAACGGCGTCGCGTCGACCTCGAACTGCTGGGTTTGCGGCTGGCGTTGAGTCGCCCGGGAACGGCGGGGGCCGTTGCCCGCGCCGGACCGCGCGATGGCGCGAGCCCCTCACGGCGGGGGGAACGGCCACCGGGCCGCCCGTGAACGGCGTCGGCAGGGCCGCCTGCGCCGACTACTCGATCTCGACGCTCAGTTGGTAGCCCAGTTCCGTGAAGCCCAGTGAGGCCGCGACCCGGCGGGAGGCGGCGCGTGTGGCCCGCCACTGCGGCAGCAGGCCGGCGGTGAGGGCGTGGGCGACCGCCGCCGAGCCCGTCACCCGCGCCAGCCCTCGCCCCCGCGCCGCGGGCGCGGTCAGGACGCAGACATGAGCCGCCCGGCCGGGCCAGGTCCGGTAACCGGCGGCGGCCACCACCTGCCCGTGCTCACGGATCACGAACGCGGGCGACGTGATGTCGCCCAGCGCCGCCTCACCGGCGTCCTCGTCGCCCGCCGACTCCTCAAGGCTCAGCAACTCCGGGTGACCG
Source organism: Streptomyces sp. CAI-85 (assembly GCF_013363615.1). NCBI lineage: Bacteria > Bacillati > Actinomycetota > Actinomycetes > Kitasatosporales > Streptomycetaceae > Streptomyces > Streptomyces sp. CAI-85. The sequence continues at coordinate 393,335 of NZ_JAANNX010000001.1, forward strand.
GAAGGGACTTGCCCCGTCGACAGCGCGCCCGGCTCCACCGGAAGGAAACCCGCGCGGGACACGTACGCCAGCGCCGCCGGGCCGAGCGTCCTCGCGCCGGCCAGTGCCTCGCGGACGACGGCGGGATCCGCGACGGCCGCCACCGGGAGCCGGGCCAGCCCCTCACGAACGATCGCCGCGGTGTACTCGGTCGGCGCGGTCACGATCGCCGATCCGCCCAGGGCCACCACCCCGACCCAGCCGGCCGGGCACAGCCCCGATTCCGGGGAGACCACCACCTCGGCGCCGCCCGTCGGCGGGAACGACACCGGCACCCGGGCCAGCCCCTCCCACAGCCCACGCGCTCTGACCAGCAACGCATCCATCAGCCTGGTCCCCCGATCACTCTCCCGGCCACGACGCAGGGTCCCACAGGGATGCGCGGCGCAGCGACTGCGGGCAGTGCAGGAAGATCTCGTCGATCTCCAGGAGCAGCGCGAGCTGAGGGCGGCGGCCGCGGTCGGCGAGGGCGTCGAAGAAGGGCGCGTCCGTCAGGATGCGGGCACGGCCGTTCACGCGGAGCACCTCCTTGCTGCCGGGGACGAGGTAGAGCAGGCCCGCGTGCGGGTTCTCCAGGATGTTGTGGAGGCTGTCGGCCCTGCGATTGCCCGGCCGGTCCGGCAGGGCGAGCGTCGAGGGGCCGACGACGTGCGTGAAGCCGGGCCCGTCGCCGCGCGGCGAGACGTCGCAGTTCCCGCGGCTGTCGGAGGTCGCGAGGAGACAGAACGGCGAGCGGGCGACGATGTCCCGGTCGGCGTCGGTGAGATTCCGGTGCACCTTGTCGATCACGATGGGGTGCGGCTCCCCCAGCAGTTCGCGCAGTTCCGCCGCCGAGCCCAGTTCGACGTATCCGTCCGCCGCCGACAGCGCCGCCGTATCGATCATCTGGGACAAGCCGACTCCCCGGGAGAACTGGAAGGAATACCAGCACACTATCCGATCTTAGGTTCGCCTAACCTAAGCGGCCGCCGGTGCGACATGGCGGGACCGGATCCCCCGGCATAGCCTGGGACGACGGCGACGAAGGGGTGAGCGCGGTGAACGCCTCCGACCAGGGCCGGCAGCGGCGGGGACCCCAGGTGGGTCCGACCCCCGCGGGTGAGCCGGACTTCCATCCGTACCATCACCCGGCCGCCGGCTGGGGTGCCGCGAAGAGCGTGAGCAAGGTCCTGGTGCGCGAGCACGCCCTGCTCGACGGCCCCCGCGCGATCATGCGGATGAACCACGAGGGCGACGGCTTCGACTGTCCCGGCTGCGCCTGGCCGGACGACACCAAGGGGCTGCACCTCGACATCTGCGAGAACGGCATCAAACACGTCACGTGGGAGATGACCGGCAAGCGGGTCGACCGGAAGTTCTTCGCCGAGCACTCCGTCACCGAGCTGTCCGGGTGGAGCGACTTCGCCCTGGAGGACCAGGGCCGGCTGACCGAACCCATGGTCTACGACCCGGAGTCGGACCACTACGTCCCCATCACCTGGCACGACGCGTTCGAACTGGTCGGCCGCACCCTGCGCTCGCTGGACGACCCGAACCAGGCGTCGTTCTACACCTCGGGCCGCCTGGGCAACGAGGCCACCTTCCTCTACCAGTTGATGGTCCGCGAACTCGGCACGAACAACCTGCCGGACTGCTCCAACATGTGCCACGAGGCGAGCGGCCGCGCCCTCGACGCCTCCCTGGGCACCGGAAAGGGCACCGTCGACCTCAAGGACTGGGAGAGCACGGACGCGTTGTTCATCATGGGCGTCAACGCGGCCTCGAACGCGCCCAGGATGCTCACCGCGCTCGCCGAGGCGTACCACCGGGGCGCCCAGATCGTGCACATCAACCCCCTGGTGGAGGCGGCCGCCACCCGCACGATCGTGCCGCACGACTTCGTGGACATGGCGCTGTTCAAGACGACGAGGACGAGCACGTTCAACATCCAGCCGCGCATCGGCGGCGACATGGCCCTGCTGCGCGGTATGGCCAAGGCGGTCCTGGAACAGGCGAGGACCGATCCGAAGGCGCTGGACCAGGAGTTCATCGAGCGGCACACGGCGTACTTCGACGCCTACCGGAAGGTGTGCGAGGACACCTCCTGGGAGGAGATCGAACGGCAGTCGGGCGTCTCCCGCGCGGACATCCTGCACGCGGCGCAGGTGTACCGGGAGGCCGACCGCAGCATCATCAGTTGGTGCCTGGGCGTCAGCCAGCACGAGCACGGCGTCGACACGGTCCGTGAGATCGTCAACCTCCTTCTGCTGCGCGGCAATCTGGGCCGCGAGGGCGCGGGCCCCTCTCCGGTGCGCGGGCACAGCAACGTGCAGGGCAACCGCACGTGCGGCATCGACCACCGGCCCAGTACGGAGTTCCTGGACCGGCTGGGCGAGGTGTGCGGGATCGACCCGCCGCGCAAGCACGGCCTCGACACCGTCAACACCATCCAGGCGATGCACCGCGGTGATGTGAAGGTGTTCGTCGGCATGGGCGGCAACTTCGCGCTCGCCGCGCCCGACACCCCGTACACCTATGAGGCGCTGCGCTCCTGCGCGTTGACCGTGCAGGTCAGCACCAAGCTGAACCGCAGCCATCTGGTCCACGGCCGGCAGGCGGTCATCCTGCCGTGTCTGGGCCGGACCGAGAAGGACCACCAGCGCGGCGGCATCCAGGCCACGTCGGTCGAGGACTCGATGAGCATGGTCCATCTGTCGGTGGGCATGAAGCGCCCCGCCTCCAAGCATCTGCTCTCCGAGCCCGCCATCATCGCCGGCATGGCCCGCGCCGCCCTCCCGGACAGCGACACGCCCTGGGACTGGTACGTCGAGGACTACGACCGTATCCGCGACACCATGGCCCAGGTCCTGGACGGCTTCGAGGACTGCAACCGCCGGGTGCGGCTGCCGCTCGGCTTCCGTATCAAGCAGCCGGCGCGCGAACTGGTCTTCCGCACGCCGTCGGGCCTCGCCGAGTTCTCGGCGGCCCCGCTGCCCGATGTCGTCCCCGGACCCGGCACCCTCGCCCTGGGCACGATGCGCTCCCACGACCAGTGGAACACCACGATCTACTCCGACAACGACCGCTACCGGGGCGTCAAGAACCTCCGCACGCTCGTCTTCATGAACCAGGACGACATGCGGGACCGCGCCATCGCCGAGTTCGACCCGGTCGACATCGTCAGCACCGCCAAGGACGGCAGCGAACGCCGCCTCGACGGCTATCTGGCCATCCCGTACGACATTCCACGGGGCTGCGCGGCCGGTTACATGCCGGAGATGAACGTGCTGTGCGCGATCGGCGACTACAGCGAGCAGAGCGACCAGCCGCTGATGAAGCACCTGAAGGTGACGATCACCCGCTCCTGACGGCCTGTACACGCGGGCGCCGGGGGTTTCACGCGGACGACGGCACCGCGTAGGGTGGCCCGCGTAGCTGGTTCGCCCCGTCCGCCAGGCGGGAGCGTCGTAAGAGGGAACCCGGTGGGAATCCGGGACTGCCCCGCAGCGGTGAGTGGGAACGACCGCCGTCATACGCACTGGGCCCGACGAACAGGGCCTGGGAAGCGACGGCCAGTAGGTGACCTCCGACGGCCGGAGGACGCGCCCACGAGTCCGAAGACCTGCCAACTGCCCGTGTGTGAAGCACTCACGCGCGGACATCCCGGTGACCTCGAGGGCGGGTCGGCGCACACATCGTACGGACGGCCGTGGGCCGCTGCCGTTCGGTCTGTCACCCCTTCGCGCTCTCGTCCCGTCGCCGGGATCTCAGGGATCAGTCTCGCGAAGGAGATCTCCGTGACCACCAAGCCCGCAGCCGCGGCAGCACGGGCCACCGTGTACGGCTACCCCCGTCAGGGGCAGAGCCGGGAACTGAAGAAGGCGATCGAGGGCTACTGGAAGGGCCGCGTCACCGCCGACGCCCTCCGGGAGACCACCGCCGGACTCCGCCGGAGCAACTGGCGGCAGCTCGCCGCCGCCGGCGTCGACGAGGTCCCGACGGGGGACTTCTCGTACTACGACCACGTCCTCGACACGACCGTGATGGTGGGCGCGATCCCCGAACGGCACCGCGCCGCCGTCGAAGCGGACGCGCTGGGCGGCTACTTCGCGATGGCCCGCGGCACGCAGGACGTGGCGCCGCTGGAGATGACCAAGTGGTTCGACACCAACTACCACTATCTGGTGCCCGAGTTGGGCCCGGACACCGTCTTCACGGCCGACTCCGCCAAGCAGGTCGCCGAGCTGGAGGAGGCGCACGCCCTCGGGCTCACGGGCCGGCCGGTCCTCGTCGGTCCCGTCACCTATCTGCTGCTGTCCAAGCCCGCGCCCGGTGTGCCGGCGGACTTCGACCCGCTGACGCTCCTGGACCGGATGCTGCCGGTGTACGCCGAGGTCCTCGCCGATCTGCGTGCCGCCGGGGCCGGTTGGGTGCAGCTCGACGAACCGGCCCTGGTCCAGGACCGCACCCCGGCCGAGCTCAACGCCGCCGCCCGCGCCTACCGCGACCTCGGCGCGCTCACCGACCGTCCGAAGCTGCTCGTCGCCTCGTACTTCGACCGGCTCGGCGAGGCCCTGTCCGTGCTGGCCAAGGCGCCGGTGGAGGGGCTGGCGCTGGACTTCACCGAGCGGGCGGCCGCCAACCTGGACGCGCTGGCCGCGGTGGGCGGGCTGCCCGGGAAGCGGCTGGTCGCCGGTGTGGTGAACGGCCGCAACATCTGGGTCAACGACCTCTCCGCGTCGCTCACCACGCTGGGTACGCTGCTCGGTCTGGCCGACCGGGTCGACGTGGCCGCGTCCTGCTCCCTGCTCCATGTGCCGCTCGACGCCGCCGCCGAACGGGACATCGACCCGCAGATCCTGCGCTGGCTGGCCTTCGCGCGCCAGAAGACCGCGGAGGTCGTCACCCTCGCCAAGGGCCTCACCCGCGGCACCGACGCCATCGCGGCCCAACTCGCCGCCAACCGGGCGGACCTGGCGTCCCGCGCGAACTCGCCGATCACCCGTGACCCGGCGGTCCGGTCCCGCGCGGAGGCCGTCACCGAAGCGGACACCCGCCGCGCCCAGCCCTACGCCGAACGCGCCACTGCCCAACGCGCGCATCTCGGGCTGCCGTTGCTGCCCACTACGACGATCGGCTCGTTCCCACAGACCGCCGAACTGCGCACCGCACGCGCCGACCTGCGCGCCGGACGCATCGGCACCGACGCCTACGAGGAGCGCATCAGGACGGAGATCCAGGAGGTGCTGGCCTTCCAGGAGAAGGCCGGACTGGACGTCCTCGTGCACGGCGAGCCCGAACGCAACGACATGGTCCAGTACTTCGCCGAACAGCTCACCGGCTATCTGGCCACGCAGCACGGCTGGGTCCAGTCCTACGGCACCCGTTACGTCCGCCCGCCGATCCTCGCCGGGGACATCTCCCGTCCCGAGCCGATGACCGTGCGCTGGACGACGTACGCCCAGTCCCTCACCTCACGTCCCGTCAAGGGCATGCTCACCGGGCCGGTCACCATGCTCGCCTGGTCCTTCGTCCGCGACGACCAGCCCCTCGGCGACACCGCCCGGCAGGTCGCCCTCGCCCTGCGCGACGAGGTCAACGACCTTGAAACGGCCGGGACTTCCGTCATCCAGGTCGACGAGCCCGCCCTGCGCGAGACGCTGCCGCTGCGGGCGGCCGACCACACGGCGTATCTGGCCTGGGCCACCGAGGCGTTCCGCCTCACCACGGCCGGGGTGCGCCCGGACACCCAGATCCACACCCATATGTGCTACGCCGAGTTCGGCGACATCGTCCAGGCCATCGACGACCTCGACGCGGACGTCATCAGCCTCGAAGCGGCTCGCTCCCATATGCAGGTCGCCCGCGAACTCGCCGCCCACGGCTACCCGCGCGAGGCGGGCCCGGGTGTCTACGACATCCACTCCCCGCGGGTGCCGAGCGCGGAGGAGGCGGCAGATCTGCTGCGCACGGGGTTGCGGGCCATCCCCGCCGAACGCCTCTGGGTCAACCCGGACTGCGGCCTCAAGACCCGGGCCTGGCCCGAGACCCGCACGTCGCTGGAGAACCTGGTCACGGCGGCCCGCACGGTCCGCGCGGAACTGAACGGTTCCTGACCTTCACGGCCGTCTGACGGGGCCGGCCGGGGGGCAGGCGTGCGACGCGCGCTGCGCCTCCGGCCGGTCAGGGGCAGGACTCCCCGACAGGCGGCCCGGTGCATCGCGCCGATGTGGGCTACGTGCAGGATGGGTCCATGAGCGTAGTCAAGATCAACGTACTGACCGTCCCGGCGGAACAGCGGGAGACCCTGGAGAAGCGGTTCGCCGCGCGCGCCCACGCCGTCGAGAACTCGGACGGCTTCGAGTGGTTCGAACTGCTCCGCCCGGTCGAGGGCACGGACACCTACCTCGTCTACACCCGCTGGCGCGACGAGGAGTCGTTCCAGGCATGGCTCGAGGGCCCGATGAAGGCAGCCCATCGAGGCGCCGACGCCCCGGAGGCCGAACGCCCGAAGCCGGCAGCCTCAGCCTCCACCCTCTGGTCCTTCGAGGTCATCCAACAGGCAGCCCCGAAGCCCACCGAGCAGTAGCCCGGCCCCGGCCGGCGGCGGCGCTTTCGGGGCTGCCGCCGCCCGGCCACGGCTCAGCTCCGCCAACGGGCCCGCACCACACCGTCATCGTCGGGCAGCACGGCGGTGAGGAGGGGGACGCGTTCGTCGGCGTAAACGGACAGAAGCGTCGCGGCCGTGGCGGCGGACATCCGGACGGCCAGCTCGGCGAACCCGCTCTCGTCAACGACCGCGCTCCTGATCCGCCCGTCCCGCTCCTGCCAGACACCCTCCACGAGCCCGTCGGCGGGAAGCCCGGCGAGGACCGCCGTCACGTCGGCGGACAGGGCGGGCCACAAGGTCAGGCATGCGCGCGGGGCGAGTCCGGCGCGCACCGCGTCGACGGTTTCGGGGGTCAGCCGGTGCCAGCGTTCGGCGCCCGCGACGAACGTCTCCTCCAGCAGCCCGGCCTCGCCGTCGGCGACCGCCCGGTGTACGCGGGCCCAGAACTCGTCGTCCGCCGGGACCTGGAGGTGTCCGTCCTCCTCGTCTTCCTCGGCGTACGGGGATGCCTCGCGCCGTTCCGCGAACAGCCCGAGCGCGGCGGTGCGTGTCACCGCCTCCTCGCAGGGCCGGTGGCTGCCGACGTAGAGGTACTGGTCCCAGCCGACGTGCACCGAGAACACGTCCGTCACTTCCAGGCGGCACCAGACCCCCGCGTCGCGCAGCATGAGCCGGACCAGCTCCAGGGCGGTTCCGAGCGGCACTTCGGCGCTGTCGTGGAGGCTGGTGAGGCCGTCGGGGAAGAGGGCGTCGAGGCCGAAGCCGGGCAGCGCCGGTTCTGCTCCGAAGTGTGCGAGCGACGGGACCTGCGGCGTGCGCACGGCGAGGCGGTCGACGCCCGTCTCCGCGGCGAACGCCTCGACCGCGCGGAGGTAGGCCGCCTCGACGGCGCCATGGTCGCTCGTCGTGCTCTCGGTGCCGGTGTAGTGCCCGTGTTCGTCGCGGTCGGCAGGGTCGTACTTCGTGACGCGGTAGACGTGGGGAAGATGCACGGCCGTCATCCTCGTCGGCCGGGCCGGGCGGCGCAGCTCTATATGTGCTTGTTCAGGCTCGTGAGGGCGCTCTAGCGTGCCGGTGTGGATCTCTTCGGGCGGTCTTGGGCGGCGTTGCTGGCGGCGGTCGGTGTGTTGGGGGATGGGGATTTCGGGCGGCCCTCCGGGTGTGCCCGGTGGTTGGTGCGGGATCTGGTGTGTCATCTGGTCATCGACGCGCAGGATGTTCTGATCACGCTCGTCACGCCCGCCGACGCCGAGCCGACCGCGGACGCGGTGACGTACTGGAGCGTGCGGGACAGCCCACCAGACGGGACGGATCCGTTGGACGCGCTGATCGTGCGGCTGGCCGCCGCGTATGAGGAGCCGGGGCTGCTCAGGTTTCATCTCGACGACGTCGGTGCCGCCGCCGGGCGGGCCGCCGAACTCGCCGATGCCGGTGGGCGCGTGAGCACGCAGGACATGGTGCTCACCGTGGGCGACTACCTCTCGGCGTACGTCCTGGAGTGGACGTTGCATCATCTTGATCTGGTCGCGTACGTCCCTGACGTTCCCGGGCCCCCTGTCGAGGGGTTGGTTCGGTCGCGCGCGATGTTGGAGGAGATCGCGGGGGTTGCCTTTCCCGCGTCGTTCAGCGACACGGATGTTCTGTTGGTCGGTACCGGGCGCCGGGCCGCGACTGACGCGGAGAAACGCGCCCTCGGGGCGCTCGGCGCGCGGTTGCCGTTCGTCATCGGGTGACGGTGGCGGTGTAGGCCGGTCGGTGGGGTTCGGCGCGTCCGTTCGGGTGGCAATGCGGCGTCGGTGAAGCGGCCGGTACCCGACCGGCGTTGGGCAGGGCCCATTCCCCACGGACGGAAGGACCTTCCATGCAGCGTGCCACGGTGTTCGCGATCTGCGCCCTCATCACCGCCGCGGCGACCGGTTTCCTCGCCACCACCGCGATCCGGAGCCGCTGAGCAACGGGCCCCGGCGGTCTCATCGTTCGGCGGTCTCGTCCCGGAGGTCCGCCAAGCGCCGCAGAACATCCCGGGCTTCGGCGCGTTCCGTGGCCGTGAGGTCGACGGTCAGGGCACGGTCGAGCATCGCCCTCATGGTCGCCCCGTCCCCCAGGCGGCCCGCCATGTCCGCGCGCAGCGTGAGGAGTTGGAGGAGTTGCACGCCGGTCGGCCGCTCGTCCGTGAGGGCCAGCACCCGGTCGACGACCTTCGCCGCGGCGGCCGGGTCCTCCTTCGAGTCGGCGAGCAGCGAGGCGTGATGGAGGGCCCGGGCGAACGTCTCCTCGGGTGCGGGCCGGTGCCGCTGGTCCTCGCTCGTGGGGCGGCCCACCCGGATACAGTTGCCCCCGGGGTCGGTCATCAGGAACTGCCGCATCCCGTAGGAGGTGTCCTTCAGCGGGCCGATGCGCGGCAGGCCCCGGGTCGGGATCCTCCCGTAGGCGGCCTTGAGGCCGGTGCGGAAGGCGTCGTAGAGGCAGTCCACGTCGTCGGTGACGAGGTAGCAGGTGCTCATCGACGTCGAGGGGTCGAAGCTCTTCAGGCCGAAGAACTGAAGCTGGACGGCGCCGCGTTGGACGACCGCGTAGGGGTTGGGGCTGCGCTGGGTGAAGGTCACCTCGAAGCCGAGGGCGGTATAGAAGTCGAGCACCGGCGGAAGCGTGCGGCACGGCAGGATCGGAATCGTCTGCTCTCCCATCCCCTCACTCTAGTCAACTTTGACTAAAGCGCCAGGCGCATCAGCGTCAGATCGAGCCAGCGCCCGAACTTGGTGCCGACCTCAGGAATCACCCCTACGACCCGGAAGCCGAACCGTTCGTGCAGCCGGACGGACGCCTCGTTCCCGGACTCGATGCCCGCGATCATGACGTGATGACCGGCCTCGCGCGCCGCGTCGACCAGCACGGCCATCAGCGCCGAGCCGACACCGAGCCCGTGCCGCCCCTCGCGGACGTAGACAGAGTTCTCGACGGTGTGCCGGTAGCCGTCGTACTGCCGCCACGGGCCGTACACCGCGAACCCGACGACCTCGCCACCCGCCTCGGCCACGAACGCGGAGCCGCGCTCCAGATGGGCGGCGAGCCACAGCGCGCCCTCGGCGGGAGTCTGCGGGGTCTCCGTCCACAGGGCCGTCGAGTGCTCGATCGCGTGGTTGCGGATGGCGAGGATCGCCGCCCCGTCCTCGGCGCGAGCCGGGCGCACCGTCACCGCCACCGTCGCCTTCACCGTCCCCGCCTTCCGGCCGTCCCGCGACCTCTCGTATATTGGATTCATGTCCAACATAGTAGATCCCCTGGTCGGGCAGATCGCCGCGCGGGTCCGGACGGAGCGGGAGCGGCGCCGGTGGACCCTGGCGCGGCTGGCGGAGATCTCCGGGGTCTCGCAGGCCATGATCAGCCGGATCGAGCGCGGGGAGAGCAGCCCCACCGCCGTCGTGCTCGGCAAGCTGTCCGCCGCGTTCCAGCTCAGCGTGTCCTCGCTGATGGCCCTCGCCGAGGGCACGCCGAGCGGGCAGACGGAGACCGGGGTGCGCCGCCGCGCCGACACGGCCGAGTGGCGCGACCCCGCCACCGGTTACCGGCGGCGCCAGATCACCGGCCCGCGCTTCCCCGCCGAGATCGCCGAGGTGCTGCTGCCGCCCGGCGCCCGGGTGCCGTACCCGGCCGCCGCCTTCGCCTTCGTACGGCAGACCGTGTGGGTGCTCGACGGGCACCTCACCTTCCACGAGGGCGACACGGTCCACGCCCTCGGCGCCGGGGACACCATCGAGCTGGGCGAACCGGTGCCGTGCACCTTCGTCAACGACAGCGACAGCGAGTGCCGTTACGCCGTCGTCCTCGTCCGGGGCGAGCGGCCGTGACCCGGGATGCGGCGGACCGGGGCCGCACGCTGCTGCTGGCGGCCGTCGCCGGTACGGCCGTCGCGAACAACTACGCCGTCCAGCCCGCGCTCACCGATGTCGCCGACCAGCTCGGCGTGCCGTCCTCCGCGATCGGGCTCGTGCCCACCGCCGCGCTCGTCGGCTGCACCGCCGGCTTCGCCCTGCTGCTGCCGCTCGTCGACCGGGTCGCGCCGCGACGCCTGATCGCCGGGCAACTCGCCGTGCTGGCAGGCGCGTTGACGCTGGCCGCGGCGGCTCCCGGGGCGGGCGTGCTCCTGGCCGCCTATCTGGTCATCGGCGCGACGGCCGGGGTCGCGGCCCAGGCGGGCGGCATCGCGGGCCGCCTCGCGCCGCCCGGGCGCCGCGCCACCGCCGTGGCCACGGTCGCCGCCGGCATGTCGGCCGGGATCCTGCTCAGCCGGCTGGTCGGCGGCGCCCTCGCCGACGCCCTCGGCTGGCGGCGGATGCTGCTCGTCTTCGCCGCGCTCGCCCTGCTGGGCGCGATCGCCGCCGTACGGCTCCTGCCCGCGCGACGGCCGTCCGCCGACCGCGGCTACCTGGCCACGCTCGGCTCGCTCCCGCTCCTGCTGCGCCAACACCCGCCGCTGCGGCGGGCGGTGGTCTGCGGCGGCCTGTGGTACTTCGCGTTCAACCTCGTCTGGGTCTCGCTCGCCCTCGCGCTCGGCTGGCCGCCCCACGCGCTGAGCGCCACCGCCATCGGGCTGTACAGCCTGGCCGGGCTCCTGGGGTTCGCCGTGCTTCCGCTGACCGGTCGGCTCACCGACCGCCACGCGCCCGGCACCGTCATCGCCGCGAGCATGCTGGTCGCCGCCGCGGGCACGGCACTGCTGGCCACGGGCCTCGGCAGCCCGGCGGTCACCGTCCTCGGGCTCGCGCTCTTCGACGCCGGCTGCTTCGCCGCGCAGGCGGCCAACCAGAGCCGTGTCCTCGCCCTCGACCCGGCGCGCGGCGGCAGCCTCAGCAGCGTCTATCTGGTGCTGTACTTCGTCGTCGGCTCCCTCGGTACGGCGATTGCCGCGCCACTGCTCGACACGGTCGGCCGGCGGGGCACGACGGCCGTGGCGCTGGCCGCGCTGGTGGCGGCGGCGGTCGTGGGACGACGGGCCCACGAGCACCGGGAGCGCGAGCCGGGGAACCGAACTCCCGTCAGACTCCGAGCTGATGCTCAGTGAGCCCGTTCCACGCTCCACCACGGCAGCCGTTCGAAGAACTCCACCGCCTCGGCCCGCCAGCGGGGACGCCAGGCCGCGGCCTCCTCGGACGCCTGCTCCGCATGGCGGCGCATGTCGGAGACCAGCCGGTCCGCCACCCCGCGCGCGAGCCCGATCTCCCGTACCGCGGCGACGGTCTCCGCCGTGCAGGCGAGGTCGCCGAGCGCCGACTCGACCAGGGAGCGCTCCGCCCCGGTCACGGCCGACAGCAGAGCGGTCACGGCGTAACTCCGTTTCCCGTCCCGGATGTCGGTGCCGGTGGGCTTGCCCGTCACGGCCTCGTCCCCGAAGAGGTCGAGGTAGTCGTCCCTCAACTGGCCGCAGATGCCGACCAGTCGGGCGTAGCGGCCCAGTTCCGGGGCGTGGCGCTCCGGCTGTTCACCGGCGGCCAGCAGACCGAGTTGAAGGGGTGCGAGCAGTGAGTAGCGGGCGGACTTGTAGTCGGAGACGGCGTGCAGGACGTCCTCGGTCGGCGCCTCGGGGGTCACGTCCCGTTCCAGGTCGACGATCTGGCCGACGAAGGTGTCCGTCGCGGCGCGGGTCTGCACCTCGGCCATCGCCTGGCGCACGCCGAGAGGTGCCTCGGAGTCGAGCAGCACGCGCAGGGACAGGGCCAGCGCGAGGTCACCGGCGAGGACGGTGAGGCCGAGCGCCGTCCGGGGGCGTTCGGGGAACCGGTCCCGGTAGGCGTAGTAGGTGGAGGGGCCGCCGCGTCTGCGGGGGCTGTCGTCGATGAGGTCGTCGTGGATCAGGCCGTGCGTCTGGAGCAGTTCGACGCTCAACGCCGCGTCGTCCAGCCCCGCCACCGGTCCGTCGGTGACCAGCCGCGCCGCCTCGTGGACGAGCACGACCCTGATCCGCTTGCCGCCGCGCAGCGACAACTCCCGCACCAGATCGAGGCATTCGGGGGCGAAGGTGCTGAACTCCGGTGCGTCGAAGGTGGATCGCAGGGTGTCGAAGTACGCCTCGAAGAGCGCGTGGAAACGGCGCTCGTGACCGGCGAGCCGCTCTCTCATGTCTCCCGCCAGATCGTCGTGTCCACCGTGAGGAAGCTGATCCCGGGGGTGTCCCACAGGGCCGTCGACTTCACCTGGACCACGAGCAGCGCGATGGCGCCGGAGGGATGCTTGACGCAGATCTCGCTGCCTGCCGCCACTGCGGCCAGTGGGAGAGACCCCGCGTCGGGGTTCTTCCCGGTCAGGGCGACGCGGCAGGTGTCGAGGCCGGCGCCGGGCTTGTCGGTGTAGAGCAGGCGGATATCGCTGGTGTCGCTCTCCAGCGCGCAGCCGGCCTGCTTGCAGCGGAAACGGATGTCTCCCTTGCCGTTCTCGCGCCGCAGAGGCTCCTCGAAGGAAAGAGCAGTCTTCTCGTCCAGCCACTGCTGGGGATGCGCCTCCGGCCGTGGTGCCCCGTCGGCCGCCGAGGGAGATTCCGGCTCCTCCCCGGACCCGCCCTCGGCGTCGGCACCGGCGCCCGCGGAGCCGGTCTCGGAATCCGCCCCCGCCGCCGATGCCGATGGCGACGGTCCTCCGGAAGTCTTGGGTCCCGGTGTCGAGGACCCGGACGCGGCGGCCTCCCGTTCACGGATCCGGTCCGCCGCCTCCAGGACGGTCCAGGTCAGACCGCCGAGCACCAGCGCGCCCGTGGTCACCAGGGCGGTGACCAGCGCGGCCCGTCTCCTGCGGGACCGGCGCTCGTCGGCCGCGGAAGACTGCGGCCGTGTCACCTGCAAGGGCTGCGGCGGCCCCGCGTGGAGCGTCGGCGTGTGTACCGGCGTGGGGGCCGGGACCGGCGCCGGGACCGTCACCTCGGGTCCGGTGATCTCCCGCCAGACGGCCGGTCCGCCGCCCGCGTCGGCGTCCCGGCCGAGCCGCTGCCGGCACCAGTCGACGATCTCCGCGAGGTCGGCGCGTCCGTCGGGGTCCCGGGCCAGGCATCGCGCGATCAGCGGGCGGAGCTGCTCGGGCAGCAGGGTCAGATCGGGTTCCGAGTGCACGATCCGGTACAGGACGCCGACCGAGGGGCCGTCCCCGTACAGCGGCTCCCCCAGCGCCGCGAACGCCGCCGTCTGACCGAGCGCGAAGACGTCGGTGGCCGAGGTGACCGCACCCGCGGTGGCCTGCTCGGGGGCCATGAACTGCGGGGTGCCGACGGCGGTGCCGGTGGCCGTGTGGGCGGTGAGGCCGGCGGCCAGCGAGATGCCGAAGTCGATCACGCGCGGCCCGTCGGAGGCCAGCAGGACGTTGGAGGGTTTGAGGTCCCGGTGGACGATCCCCTCGGCGTGGATGGCCTGGAGCGCCTCGGCCACCCCCGCCACCAGCCACAGCACCGCGGGCACGGGCAGCGGGCCGCGCCGGGCGACGGCCTCCGCGAGGGAGGGGCCGGGGACGTAGAGCGTGGCCAGCCAGGGCGGTACGGCGTCCGGGTCGGCGTCGAGGAGTTCGGCGGTGTAGGCGCCCCGGACCCGTCGGGCCGCCTTGATCTCCCGGCCGAAACGGCGCCGGAAGTCGGGGTCGTCGGCCAGTTCGGGCCGGACCACCTTGAGAGCCACAGGACGGCCGCCCGGCGTGTGCGACAGGTAGACGCGGCCCATGCCGCCCGCGCCGAGCCGGGCGGCGAGCCGGTAGCCGGCCACCTCGTGCGGATCGTCCGCCTGGAGTGGCTGGAACACCTCCGTTGCGCTGCTCATCTGCCCCCGTCCCCGTGAACCTCATGATCCGATGAAGTGATCACCAGGAGAAGCCTAAAGGGTCTCGGGCGTACGGCCGTCAGGGGCAGAGCCGGCGCAGGTCGTAGCCGTAGGTCTCGCCGAGGTGGGCGCGGAGGACCTCCACGAAGCCCGGGCCGTCGTCGTTCCTCAGCCGGGCCACCAGGTCCTCGTGTTCGGCGATGACGGCGTCGCTGCGGGCGAGGAGCGTGTCGCCGTAGGCGAAGAGGAGGAAGCGCTGCCGGTCGGCGAGCCGGTCGTGGAGTTCGAGCATCACCAGGTTGTCGCCGGCCTCGACGAAGGAACGGTGGAAGGCGACGGTGAGTTCGGCGAACCGGCGCAGATCGCCGTCGGCGAGGGCTTGCTTCTGGTGGTCGATGTCGGCGGCCAGCCGGTCGGCGACGGCGAGCCTGCGCCGGGGTGTCGCCCGCTGGACGCCCGTGCCCTCCAGGATCAGCCGGGCGTCGGCGAGGTCGGCGACGGCCTTCTCGCTCATGCCGCGCACCAGTGCGCCCCGTTTGGGATACACCGTGATCCAGCCTTCGTCCTGGAGCCGGGCGAGCGCGGCCCGGACCGGGGTGCGGCTGACGCCGAGGCGGGCGGCGAGACCGGCCTCGCCGAGCATGGTGTCCGCTGCGTGGGTGCCGTTCAGGATGCCCTCGCGGATGGCCGCGTACGCCCGCTCGGAAGCGCTCTCGCTGGTTGACATGCGACCCATCTTCGCCCGTCCGATGGGCCGCCGTCCCCTGGCTCGAAGCGATCCATCCGACGGGCGGCGCCATGGGCCCGGGGCGGACGGCCGCCTAGGATACAAGTTGCACTCCAGTGGAGTACCAGCGGTGACGGGCGCCCTGCGGCCCGCGAACGACCGTTCCGTGCACGCCACATGACGAGGAGTCACATCATGTCCTCCCGTTCCGGCTCCGCCTCACCCGCCCGGCGTCACCGGGTCGTCATCGTCGGCGGTGGCAGCGCCGGTGTCGGCGTCGCCGCCCGATTACGCCGTGCCGGGGTCGAGGACATCGTCCTCGTCGAACCCTCCGGCACCCACTGGTACCAGCCGCTGTGGACGCTGGTGGGCGGCGGCCAGGCCCCGTTGGCCGGTTCGCGGCGCCCGCAGGCGTCGGTCGTGCCGCGCGGGGTGCGCTGGATCCGCCGGGCCGCGACGGCCGTCGACCCCGACGCCCGCACCGTCACGCTGGACGACGGCATGCAACTCGCCTACGACCACCTGGTGTTGGCCGCCGGTCTCCAGCTCGACTGGGACGCGGTGCCCGGTCTCGCCGAGGCGGTCGGGCGGGACCGGGTGAGCAGCAACTACGCGGCCGCCCACGCCCCGCGCACCTGGGAGCTGATCAGGGAACTGCGGTCGGGCACCGCCGTGTTCACCCAGCCGGCCACCCCCGTCAAGTGCGGCGGGGCACCGCAGAAGATCATGTATCTGGCGGCCGACCACTGGCGGCGGAGCGGGGTCCTGGCCGGGATCCGGGTCGTCTTCGTGCTCCCCGAGAGCGAGTTGTTCCGGGTGAGCCCCTACCGGGAGATCCTGGAGCGGGTGGTCTCCCGCTACGGCGTCGAGGTGCGGTTCCGCTCGGAGATGACGGCCGTGGACGGCGCCCGGCGCACGCTCACCGTCACCGACCACACGTACGGCACGACGGAAGACCTCCCCTACGACCTGCTGCACGCCGTTCCGCCGCAGAGCGCGCCCGACTGGATCAAGGCGGGGCCGCTCGCCGACCCGGCGAGCCCGCAGGGGTTCGTCGCCGCCGACCGGCACACCCTCCGACACCCGGTGTACGACAGCGTGTTCGCGCTCGGCGACATCGCCCATCTGCCCACCTCCAAGACCGGCGCGGCCGTGCGCGCGCAGGCGCCGGTGGTCGCGGCGAACCTGGTCCAGGCGATGAACGGCCGTCCCCCGAACCGGCGTTACGACGGATACACGTCCTGCCCGCTGGTCACGGCCCGCGACCGCATGCTGCTCGCCGAGTTCGACTACGACCTGCGGCCCCGGCCGTCGTTCCCGCTGATCGACACGTTCAAGGAACGCCGTGACATGTGGGTGTTCAAACGGTACGTCCTGCCGCCGCTGTACTGGCACGGCATGCTGACCGGCCGGCTGTGACGTGCCCGGTGGGTTCTCTGTCGGCTCCCTCCGAGTGAGGAGTGCGCGCGTGTTCTTCATCGACACCGTCGAGACGGCGGGGCTCGGCAACCGGGGCTATCTGGCCGGGGGTTCGCGGAGCGCCGTCGTCGTCGACCCGCCGCGTGACATCGACCGGGTGATCGGGGCGGCGGCCCGGTCCGGGGTGCGGATCTCCCATGTCGTGGAGACGCATCTGCACAACGACCATGTGTCCGGCGGTCTGCATCTGGCCCAGGTGACCGGCGCCGCCTATCTGGTGCCGTCCGGTGCACGGGTGTCCTTCGCCCGGACCGCCGTGGACGACGGGGACACGGTCGTCGTGGACGGGGCGTCCGGGCTGACCCTGCGGGCGCTCGCCACGCCCGGCCACACCCCGCACCATACGGCGTACGTGCTGGAGGAACGGGGCGTGCCGGTCGCGGTGTTCACCGGCGGGTCCCTGCTGCTCGGCACGGTCGGACGGCCCGACCTGGTCGAGCCGCGGCTGACCGGACACCTGGCCCGCGCCCAGCACGCCTCCGCCCGCCGACTGGCCGGCACGCTCCCCGACGACACGGCCGTGCTGCCCACCCATGGGTTCGGCAGCTTCTGCGCCTCGGCACCGGCGGCCTCCGGCGCGGCGACGATCGGCGGGCAGAAGACGGCCAACGCGGCGTTGACCCGCGACGTGGACGGATTCGTCGCGGATCTCCTGGCCGGTCTGGACGACGTGCCCGCCTACTACACGCACATGGGCCCCACCAACGCGGCCGGACCAGCGCCGGTCGACCTCACCCCGGCGGGGGCGGCCGACGCCGACGAGATCGCCGAACGGCTGGCGGCGGGCGAGTGGGTGGTCGACCTGCGGCATCGCGTCGCGTTCGCGGCGGGGCATGTGGCGGGGACGGTCAACTTCGAGACGGACGGGCAGTTCGCCACCTGGCTCGCCTGGCTGCTCCCCTGGGGCCGGCCGGTGACCCTGCTCGGCGACTCGGACGATCAAGTCGCTTACGCGCAACGGGAGTTGGTGCGGGTCGGCATCGACCGGCCGGCCGCTGCGGCGACCGGCGGTCCCGCGGCCTGGCTGACCGCGGGCGAGAAGCCCGTCTCCTTCCCGCGGGCCCGCTTCGACGACCTCGCCGCCGTGCACCCGCGCGAGGGGCTCGTCGTGCTCGACGTCCGGCGGACCGCCGAGCGGGCGGCCGGCGCCGTGCCCGGCTCGGTGCATCTGCCGCTGCACCATCTGCCCCGGGGTCTCGGCGACCTGCCGGACGGTCAGGTGTGGGTGCACTGCGCGGGCGGCGCGCGGGCGGCCGTCGCCGCCTCGCTGCTGGACGCCGCGGGGCGTGCGGTGGTCGCCGTGGACGACACGTTCGAGCCGGACCGGCCCTGGTGAACCCGTGTCCCCGCCCGCGCGCGCCGTCGTGACCGCCCTGGTCCTCGCGCTGGCGGCCGGCTCCCTCGTGGGGCTGGCGCTCGGCGCCCTCGGCGCGGGCGGCGGCCTGCTGACGGTCCCGGCGCTCGTCGGGCTGGGCGTGCCCCCGGTCGCGGCCGGCACCGCCGCGCTGGTCGTCGTGGCGGTCACCGCCGCCACCGCGCTCGCCCGGCACGCACGTCAGGGCCTGGTCCGCTGGCGCACGGGACTGCTGTTCACGGCGGCAGGTGTCCCGACCGCCGTGGCGGGCGGTGCCCTGGCGGCCCGGCTGCCGGACGCGGTCCTGACGGGCGCCTTCGCGGTGATCGCGGCGGCCGCCGCCCCGCGCATGCTGCTCCCGGGACCGGCCGCCGGGGATGTCGTACGGCCGCCCCGGCCCCTGCATGCGCTGGCGGCCGGTGCCGGGCTCGGCGCGACCACCGGAGTCCTCGGCGTCGGCGGCGGATTCCTCGCCGTGCCCGCGCTGACCGCGGCGGTCGGACTGCGGATCCGGGAGGCGGCGGGGACGAGCCTGCTGGTGATCACGCTCAACTCCCTTGCCGCGCTGGCGGTGCGCGCCGGGCCCGCCGACGGGCTCGACCCGGCCGTCCTCGCGCCGTTCGCGGGCGCCGCCGTCCTGGGCGCGTGGGACGGCGGACGGCTCGCGGCGAAGGTCTCCGGGGCGGTGCTGCGGCGCGTGTTCGCCGGGATGCTCCTGGCGGCCGCCGCCCTGATGGCCGTCGAGACGGTGGTCCTCGCAATCACATCGTGACCCGCGATCACAGGATCTCGACTCGGCGCCTGGCACCCGGATGCGATAGAAGTTAGCCTTACCTAAGTCAGAGGGTAGGCTTCTCAAGTGCCGTGAGCCATCGGTCCGGAGGGAAACGTGAGCAAGGCGGACCCGCCCGGCCGGAAGGTCCTGCGGCGTGCCGTGCGCGAACAGCGTCGTGATGTGACGCTGGGCGCCGTACTGGGCATGGGACATCAGACGGGCGAGGCCCTCGTGCCGGTGCTCATCGGTCTGGCGATCGACGAGGGCGTGGTCGACGGCGACGTGCCCGGACTCCTGCTGTGGCTGGGCGTCCTGGCGGTGGTCTACGTCGGGCTGTCGTTCAGCTTCCGGTGGAGTGCCCGCGCCGGTGAGCGCGCCGCCCTGACCACCGCGCACCGCCTCAGGACCGAGGTGATCGGCCGGGTCCTCGCGCCCGAAGGCGGCGCGGAGGAGGGCCGGTTGCCCGGCGAGCTGGCCAACATCGCGACGGAGGACGCCAAACGGGTCGGCGCCGTGATGATGGCGCTGATCGTCGGCATCGCGGCGGCGACCGGTATCGCGGTCGGCGCGGTCGTGCTGCTGCGGGTGTCGCTGCCGCTCGGGCTGCTCGTCCTGCTCGGAACTCCCCTGCTGCTGTGGCTCGTTCATCTGCTGAGCAAGCCTCTCGAGGCGCGCAGCGAGCACGAGCAGGAGCAGGCGGCGCGCGCCTCCGGTGTGGCGGCGGACCTGGTCGCCGGACTGCGCGTGCTCAAGGGCATCGGCATCGAGCCGACGGCCGTCTCCCGCTACCGGCGCATCAGTCAGGAGTCCCTCACCGCCACGCTGCGCGCGGCCCGCGCCGAGGCATGGCAGAACGCGATGGTGACCGTGCTCACCGGCGCGTTCCTGGCCGTCGTCGCGCTCGTCGGCGGACGGCTCGCGGCCGCCGGGGACATCGGGATCGGCGAACTGGTGTCGTCCGTCGCGCTGGCCCTGTTCCTCATCGGGCCGCTCTCCGAGTTCTCCTGGGTCAACGCCGAGTTGGCGCAGGGCCGCGCCTCCGCCGGCCGGATCGCCGAGGTGCTGGACGCGCCGCGCGCGGTGTCCCCCGTGACGGAGTCCGCGCGGACGGCCGTACCGGCGGGCACCGAGGACCGGCCCGGTCTGCCGGTGGCGCTGCGCGGGGTGTCGTACGGGCCGCTGCGCGCGCTGGATCTGGACGTCGCCGCCGGTGAGACGGTCGGTGTCGTCACCGTCGACCCCGCCGACGCGGCCGCGCTGCTGCGCCTGCTCGGCCGCCGCGCCGATCCGGACGAAGGGGCCGTGGAGCTGGACGGGACGGCGCTCACCGCGCTGGAACTCACGGGGCTGCGGGCCGCGTTGCTCGTCGCCGAGCACGACGCCGATCTGTTCGAGGGAACCCTGTTGGACAACGTCACCGCGGCGGTCCCGGCGGCCGTCGGAGGCGCGCGGGTCTCCGCCGTGCTCACCGCGTCCGCGACGGACGAGGTCGTCCGCACCCTGCCCGACGGCCGCGACACCGCCGTCACCGCGCGCGGGCACTCGCTCTCCGGCGGCCAGCGGCAGCGGGTGGCGCTGGCCCGGGCGCTCGCCGCCGACGCGCCGGTCCTCGTGCTGCACGAGCCCACGACCGCCGTGGACGCCGTCACCGAGGTCCGGATCGCCGCCGGGATCAGCGAGATACGCGCTGGCCGCACCACCGTGCTGGTCACCAACAGCCCCGCCCTGCTCGGGATCACGGACCGGGTGATCCTCCTCGACGGCGGCCGCGTGGCGGCGAGCGGCGGTCATGAACAGCTCGTCCACGAGTGCGCCCCCTACCGGACGGCGGTCCTCTCATGAGCGAGCGCCTCACGGACAACGGCGAGCGCCCCACCGAGACCGGCAAGACCTCCACCGAGACCGGCGAGACCCCCACGCTCCTCCCCGTGGCCACCCCCGCCCGCACCCGCGCCGCCGTCGCCGAACTGGTGCGCCCGCAAAGGCGTCTGGCGCTGGGCGCGCTGACGGTGATGGTCGCCTCCACCGCCGTAGGACTGCTGGTGCAGCCGCTGCTGGGGCGGATCGTCGACCTGGCCGCCGACCGGGGCTCCGCGGCCGCCGACGCCATCACCACCACCGCGCTGCTGCTGGTCGCCGTGGCCGTGGCCCAGGGCGTCTCGACCGGGTTCGGGCTGTCGCTGATCTCCCGGCTCGGCGAGACGACGCTCGCCCGGCTGCGGGAGCGGTTCGTCGAACGCGCGCTCGGACTGCCCCTGGAGCGGGTGGAGAAGGCAGGCGCCGGAGACCTCACCGCGCGGGTGACCGCCGACGTGTCGCTGATCGCGGACGCCGTGCGCAGCGCGCTGCCGGAGTTCGCCCGCTCGCTGCTCACCATCGTGCTCACCTTCGGCGCGCTGGCCGTCCTGGACTGGCGGTTCCTGCTCGCCGCGCTGGTCGCGGTGCCCATCCAGGTCGTCACCGCCCGCTGGTATGTGGCCCGCGCGGTGCCGCTGTACGCGCGGCAGCGGGTGGCGGGCAGCGCCCAGCAGCAGCAGTTGCTGGACACGGTCGGCGGCGGTTCCACCGTGCGGTCGTTCCGGCTGGAGCGGGAGCACACCGAGCGGGTCACCGAGCGCTCCGGGTCGCTGGTGGCGCTGATGATGCAGGGCGTCCGGCTCGTGCTCGGCTTCTACAGCCGGCTGCACGTCGCCGAGTACCTCGGTCTCGCGGCGGTCCTGGCGACCGGCTGCTGGATGGTCGACGCGGGCCTCGCGTCGATCGGTACGGCGACGGCGGCGGCCCTGTACTTCCACAGTCTGTTCGCGCCGGTCAACGCCGCCCTGGTGCTGCTGGACGACGCCCAGTCGGCCACCGCCGGCCTGGCGCGGCTCGTCGGTGTCACCGATCTGCCGCCGGCGCAGGCTCCGTCCCGCCCTGCGGCCACCGGCGAGGTGGACATCGCGGTGCGCGGCGTCGGCCACTCCTACCGGCCCGGTCATCCCGTGCTCAGCGGCGTGGACCTGACGGTCCGGGCGGGCGAGCGGGTGGCGCTGGTCGGGGCGAGCGGCGCGGGCAAGACCACGCTGGCCCGGCTGGTGGCGGGCATCCAGCAGCCGGCCGAGGGCACCGTCCTGGTGGGCGGGGTCCCGCCGGCCGAGCTGGGGGCGGCGGGCGCGGGCCGGACGATCGCCCTGCTGACCCAGGAGACCCATGTGTTCGCCGGTCCGCTCGCCGACGATCTGCGGCTGGCACGCGCCGACGCCACCGACGACGAACTGCGCTCCGCGCTCCAGCAGGTCGACGCCCTCGACTGGGCCGAGGCGCTGCCGGACGGGCTGCGCACCGTGGTCGGCGACGGCGGTCACCGGCTGGACGGCGCGCAGACGCAGGCGCTCGCCCTGGCCCGGCTGGTCCTCGCCGATCCGCCGCTGGTGATCCTGGACGAGGCCACCGCCGAGGCGGGCAGCGCCGGTGCCCGTGCGTTGGAGAAGGCCGTGGCGCGTGCCGTGGACGGCCGGACCGCGCTGATCGTCGCCCACCGGCTGAGCCAGGCCGCGACCGCCGACCGGATCGTCGTGATGGACGCGGGCCGGATCGTCGAGACGGGCACGCACGACGAACTCAGGGCCGCCCGGGGGCCGTACGCGGCCCTGTGGGACGCCTGGTCCGACACCCGCTCCCCCGGCGCCTCCTAGACCCCACACCCCCACGCCCCAGCACCCTCACATCCCATCCCCCACACCACCGCCCAGCACCACAGGAACCTACCGAAGGAACCACCGATGCCCCGCTTCCGCAGAGCGTCACGTACGGCCGCAGCGCTGGCCTCCGCCCTCGTCGTCCTCGCCACGGCCGCCGGCTGCGGCGGGGACGACTCGGACTCCGGCTCCTCGTCAGCCGGTTCGAAGGCCACGGCCTCCGGGAAGTCCGCGTTCCCGGTCACCATCACGCACAAGTTCGGCAGTACGACGATCAAGTCCGAGCCGAAGCGGATCGTCACCGTCGGCCTCACCGACCAGGACTCGGTGCTCGCCCTCGGCACGGTGCCGGTGGGCACCACCGAGTGGATCGGCGGCTACAAGGGTGCCGTCGGCCCCTGGGCGTCCGACAAGCTCGGCGGGGAGGCGGCCCCGACCGTCCTGAAGGACACCGGCACCGGCCCGCAGGTGGAGAAGATCGCCGCGCTCAAGCCGGACCTGATCCTCAGCGTCTACGGCGGCATCACCAAGGAGCAGTACGAGTCGCTGTCGAAGTTCGCGCCCGTGGTCGCGCAGCCGAAGGAGTACAACGACTACGGCGTGCCGTGGCAGGAGCAGACCGAGACGATCGGCAAGGCGCTCGGCAAGTCGGCCGAGGCGGCCGCGGCCGTCAAGGAGACCGAGGCGAAGATCGACGCGGTCAAGGCGGAGCACCCCGAGTTCGCGGGGAAGACCGCGCTGATGGCGACGCCGTACGAGGGCATCTTCGTGTTCGGCAGCCAGGACCCGCGCTCGCGGCTGCTGACCAACCTCGGGTTCACGCTGCCCGCGGACCTGGACAAGGTGATCGGGGACCAGTTCGGCGCGAACATCAGCAAGGAGCGCACCGACCTGCTGGACCAGAACGCGATCGTGTGGATCGTCGGTGACGTCGCCAAGGACTCCGCGAAGCTGCACAAGGACGCCACCTACAAGGACCTGAAGGTGGTCACCGAGGGCCGTGAGGTGTACGTCAACGAGTCCAGCGACTACGGCAACGCCGTGTCCTTCGGTACGGTGCTGAGCCTGCCGTACGAACTGGAGCGTCTGGTGCCGCAGTTGACGGCGGCGGTCGACGGCAAGCCGGCCACGAAGGTGGAGCAGCCCGCCTCCTGATCCGGCGGACGTGAGCATGACTGAGGGGGCCGACGGTGTCGGCCCCCTCAGTCATGTCCCGGTGTCTGCTGCCCTGTTGCTCAGCCGTCCATCGACTCGGCCAGGCTGCGCGGCCGCATGTCGGTCCAGTGGGTCTCGACGTGCTCCAGGCACTCCTGGCGGGAGGCGGGCCCGTGGACGGTCCGCCAGCCGGCCGGGACGTCCACGAAGTCGGGCCACAGGCTGTGCTGGTTCTCGTCGTTGACGAGCACCAGGTAGACGCCCTCGGGGTCCTCGAACGGGTTGCTCATGCCGATCCTCTCCATGCCCTCGCGGTCCTCACCGCTGCTGCTTCCTCTCCGCACATGCGACGAGGCCCTCCAGTGCCCTGAACCACGTGCCCGCGAGATCCTCGACGGTCTCGCGCGCCAGCAGTCCTTCCAGATAGGACCAGTGGGCGGCCAGTACCGGCCCGTCCGCCCGATCCTCGGTGACGACGTTGATGCTCAGGGCGTGGCCCTCGCGCATCGCCGCCTCCGGGCCGATGTCGGCCGCGTCCTCCTCGGGCGCGTACGACCAGTCGGTCTCCTCGGGGATCCCGAACCGGCCCAGGTAGTTGAACTCCACGCGCGCCTGCTCCCGGCCCGCGAGCACGTCGCGGGTGCGCGGGTTGAGGTGGCGCAGCAGACCGTATCCGACGCCGTTCGCGGGCAGTGACGCGAGGTGCTCGCGCACCCTGCGCACGGCCTCCTCGGCGGCCGTGCCGCCGTCGAACGCCTCGGCGGGGTCGACCGGTCCGGCGTCGAGCCGTACCGGGAAGACGCTGGTGAACCAGCCGACCGTACGGGACAGGTCGACGTCGTCACCGGCGAGTTCCTCCTCGCGGCCGTGGCCTTCGAGGTCGACCAGGAGCGTGCGGTCGGCGCCGCCCGTGCGCCGGCGCCAGTCGGCGACGGCGAGGGCGAGACCGGCGAGGAGGACGTCGTTGACGGCCGCGCCGAACGCGGCGGGCACGGCGGACAGCAGCGGGCCGGTGCGGTCGGCGGGCAGCCGCAGGACGACCTCGCGCTGGGTGGCGGTGGTGTCGCGGTCCGGGTCGGGCTCGCGCAGCAGCGGCAGCGGTTCGGTGCCGCCGTCCAGGACCTCGGTCCAGACGGGGAGTTCGGCCTCCCGCTCGGGTGCCTGGGCGAGCGTGGTGAGCAGCCGGGACCAGCGGGCGAACGAGGTCTCCACGGGCGGGACGTCGGCCGGGCGGCCGGCGCGCACCTGCTGCCAGGCGGCGGCGAGGTCCGGGAGCAGGACGCGCCAGGACACACCGTCGACGACGAGGTGGTGGCCCATCAGCAGCAGCCGTCCCGGCCGGTCCCCCGCGTCGAACCAGACGGCGCGGACCATGGCACCGGTGTCCGGGTCGAGCAGGGCCCGTGTCGCCTCGGTGTGCCGACGGACCGTGTCGCCCAGCTCCCCTGCGTCCAGGCCGGTGACGTCGACCCGGTCGAGCCAGCCGGCGGCGTCGACCGTGCCGGTGGGCGGCACATGGAGCGACCAGTCCTCGGTGTCCTCGCGGGTGGGCCGCACGAGGGTCGCGCGGAGGAGGTCGTGGCGGTCGGCGAGCGACTGGAGCACGGCGGTGAGGCCGGTCAGGTCCAGTTCGGCCGGGGTGCGGACCAGCGCCGCCTGGTGGTAGGTGGCGAAGGGGCCGC
Source organism: Streptomyces sp. CAI-85 (assembly GCF_013363615.1). Classification (NCBI taxonomy): domain Bacteria; kingdom Bacillati; phylum Actinomycetota; class Actinomycetes; order Kitasatosporales; family Streptomycetaceae; genus Streptomyces; species Streptomyces sp. CAI-85. Next base: position 418,605 of record NZ_JAANNX010000001.1, read on the forward strand.
CCAGTTCGCGCAGCCAGTGCATGACCGGGGTCAGCGGCACGGTGCCGGTGCCGTCGTCCACGGGGCGCGGCGCGGCGGTGTCGGCGGTCTCGGCGACGGCGCCGAGGGCGGCGACGGTGCGGTGGCGGAACATCAGCCGGGGGCTGATGCGCAGTCCGGCCGCGCGCGCCCGGCCGACGAGCTGCATGGCGACGATGCTGTCTCCGCCGAGGGCGAAGAAGTCGTCGTCCACGCCGACCTGTTCGAGGCCGAGCACCTCCGCGAAGACCGTGCAGAGCAGTTCCTCCACGGGGCCTTCGGGGGCGCGTCCCGAGGACAGGGCGGTGAAGTCGGGCGCGGGCAGCGCGGACCGGTCCAGCTTGCCGTTGGCGAGCTGCGGGAACCGCTCCAGGGTGACGACGGCCGCCGGGACCATGTGGTCGGGCAGCCGGGCGGCGACATGGCCGCGCAGCAGCGCCGGGTCGGGTGCGCTGTCCGGGGCGGGGACGACGTAGGCCACGAGCAGCTTGCGCGCACCGTCCTGACGGACCGTCACCAACGCCTGGCCGACGGCCGGGTGGGTGGTGAGCGCGGCCTCGATCTCGGCGGGTTCGATACGGAAGCCGCGGATCTTGACCTGGTCGTCGGCGCGCCCGAGGTAGTCGAGGCGGCCGTCGGCGGTCCAGCGGGCCAGGTCGCCGGTGCGGTACAGCCGGGATCCGGGCGGCCCGAACGGGTCGGCGACGAACCTTTCGGCGGTCAGGCCGGGGCTGCCGAGGTAGCCGCGGGCGAGTCCGCCGCCCGCGAGGTACAGCTCGCCGGGCACACCGGGCGGCAGCGGCTGGAGCAGGTCGTCCAGGACGTAGGCGCGGGTGCCGGTCACCGGGCGTCCCACCAGCGGGCGTTCGCTGTCGCGGACACGGGCCACCAGGGCGTCGACGGTGGACTCGGTGGGGCCGTAGAGGTTGAACGCCTCGGTGCCGCGCAGGGCGGCGAGCCGCTGCCACAGGGCGACCGGGACGGCCTCGCCGCCCACGCCGACGACTGCGAGCGGGCAGTCGTCGCCGCTCAGCAGGCCGCTGTCGGCCATCTGCGCGAAGAACGACGGGGTGACCTCCAGGAAGTCGAGGCGGCTCCGGAGCACGGCCTGGGTGACCAGTTCGGGGTCGCGGCGCACCTCCTCGGACAGGACGTGGACGCAGTGGCCGTCCAGCAGCCAGAGCTGGGGCTGCCAAGAGGCGTCGAAGAAGAACGACCAGGCGTGCCCGACCCGCAGGTGGGCGCGTCCGGCGGCCTCGACGGCCGGGCCGTACAGCGTCTCGCGGTGGCTGTGGAAGAGGTTGCCGAGCGTCTCGTGGGTGACGACGACGCCCTTGGGGCGGCCGGTGGAGCCCGAGGTGTAGATGACGTACGCCGGGTGGCGCGGGGTCAGCGGGGCCGTGCGGTCGGCGTCGGTGAGGTCGGCCGGGTCGTGGGCGGCGATGCGTGCGCGGAGCGCGGGGTCGTCCAGGAGCAGCGGCGCGGCGTCGTCCGGCAGGCCGGCGGCGAGGTCGGCGGTGCTGAGGGTGAGGACGGGTCCGGCGTCGGCGAGGACGTCGGCGGTGCGCTCGGCGGGGGCGTCGGGGTCGAGGGGCAGATAGCCGGCGCCCGCCTTGTGGACGGCGAGGACGGCGGTGAGGAAGTGGGCGGTGCGGGGCAGGGCGAGGGCGACGAACCGCTCGGGTCCGGCGCCCGCCTCGACCAGGAGCCGGGCCAGCCGGTTGGCGTCGGCGTTGAGCCGGGCGAAGGTCAGCTCGACGCCGTCGGAGGCGGCGGCGGGCAGGTCGCCGTGAAGGCGGGCCTGGGCCTCGAAGAGGGCGGGCACGGTGGTGGGCGGGCTCGCGAGGGGCGTGCCGTGCCAGCCGCCGGTGAGGCGGGTCCGCTCGTCCGGGCCGAGGATGTCGATACGGCCGAGGGTGCGGTCCGGGTCGGCGGTGACGGCCTTCAGCAGGCGTCGGAGCCGGTCGGCGAAGGACTGCGCGGTGGCCGGGTCGAACAGGTCGGCGCTGTATTCGAGGACGCCGTCGACGCCGGTGCCGTCGGCGCGTTCCACGAAGTCGAAGGAGAGGTCGAACTTGGCGGTGGTGCCCTCCACGTCGTCGCGGCGGGCGAGCAGTCCGGGCAGGCCGGTCTCGTCGTCGCCGGACGCCAGGTAGACGACCATCACCTGGAACAGCGGGTGCCGGGCGAGGGAGCGGGCCGGGTTGAGGGCGTCCACCAGCCGCTCGAACGGCACGTCCTGGTGGTCGTAGGCGGCGAGGTCCGACGCCCTCACCCGGGCGAGGAGTTCACGGAAGGTCGGGTCGCCCGAGGTGTCGGTGCGCAGGACCAGGGTGTTGAGGAAGAAGCCGACGAGCTCGTCCAGTGCGGCGTCGGTGCGGCCGGAGATCGGGCTGCCGACGGGGATGTCGGTGCCGGCGCCGAGCCGGGTGAGCAGGGTGGCGACGGCGGCCTGGAGGACCATGAACACGCTGACGCCGTTGTCGCGGGCCAACGCGTGCAGGGCGGCGCCGAGTTCGGCGTCCAGGGACAGGTCGGCCGCGCCGCCCCGGTAGCTGGACTCCAGGGGGCGGGGCCGGTCGAAGGGCAGCGCCAGTTCCTCGGGCAGCCCGGCCAGGGTCCGCTTCCAGTAGGCGATCTGACGGGCCGACAGGCTCTCGGGGTCCTGTTCGTCGCCGAGGACGTCATGCTGCCAGAGCGTGTAGTCGGCGTACCGGACGGGCAGCGGCTCCCAGTCGGGGGCGTGTCCGGCGGTACGGGCGGCGTAGGCGAGGGCCAGGTCGCGGTTGAGCGGGCCCTCGGACCACTCGTCGCCGGCGATGTGGTGCAGGAGCAGCAGCAGCGTCCAGTCCTGGTCGCCGGTGCGGAACACCTGGACGCGCAGCGGGGGTTCGCGGTCCAGCTCGAAGCCGTACGCGCCGGCCTCGGCGAGGAGTTCGGGCAGCAGGTCCTCGTCGGTGTCGGTCACCTCGAAGGGGATACGGGCCTCGTCGGGCGTCAGCACGTGCTGCCGGGCGCGGCCCTGGCCGTCGGGGAAGACCGTGCGCAGCGTCTCGTGCCGTTCGACGAGGTCGTGCACGGCCGCGCGGAGCGCGTCGACGTCCAGGTCCCCGGTGAGCCGCCAGGCGGAGGGGATGTTGTACGTCGCGCTGGGGCCCTCCACCTGGTAGAGCACCCACAGGCGCTGCTGGGCGGAGGACAGCGGCAGCGGGCCGGTGTGTTCCCGCGCGGTCAGCGCCGGGCGGGTGGGGGCGGCCGCGTCGGTGAGGTGGCGGGCGAGGCGGGCCGGGGTCGGGGCGTCGAAAACGGTGCGCAGCGACACCTCGGCGCCGAGCGCGGCACGGATCCGCGCCGTCAGCCGCATGGCGAGCAGGGAGTGGCCGCCCAGGGCGAAGAAGTCGTCGTCGACCCCCGCCTCGGGTACGCCGAGGACCGCCGCGAACGCCTCGCACAGCAGGTCCTCGCGGGGGGTGCGGGGCCGGCGTCCGGAGGTGAGGGCGCCGAGGTCGGGGGCGGGCAGGGCGCGTACGTCGAGCTTGCCGGCGACGGTGCGGGGCAGGGCGGGGACGGTGACGAAGGCGGCCGGGACCATGTGCGAGGGCAGGGCGGCGGCCGTACGGGCGCGCAGCTCGGCCGGGTCCGGGTCGCGGTCGGCGGCCGGGAGGACGTACGCCACCAGCCGGGGCACGCCCGGGGTGTCCTCGCGGACGACGACGGCGGCCGTGGCCACACCGGGCAGGCCGGCGAGGAACGCCTCGATCTCGCCGGTCTCGATGCGGAAGCCGCGCAGCTTGACCTGGCCGTCGGCGCGGCCCTGGAACTCCAGGGAGCCGTCGCGGCGGCGGCGCACGAGGTCGCCGGTGCGGTACATCCGGGTGCCGGGCGGGCCGTAGGGGTCGGCGGTGAAGCGTTCGGCGGTGAGGTCCGGGCGGCCCAGGTAGCCCCGGGCGAGGCCCTCGCCCGCGAGGTACAGCTCGCCGGTCACGCCGACCGGCACCGGGCGCAGGGCCGCGTCGAGGACGTGGGCGCGGATGTTGTCGAGCGGGGCGGCGTGCCGGCCGGCGGTGTCGCTGTGCCAGCCGTAGGCGTCGACCGCGCTCTCGGTGGGGCCGTACAGGTCGTGGACCTGGACGCCGGGCAGGGCGCACAGCCGCTCCCACAGCGGCGCCGGGGTCGCCTCGCCGCCGACGGCGATGACGCCGGGCAGCGGGGCGCCGGGCTCCAGGAAGCCGTGGTGGAGGAGCTCGCGCAGATAGGTCGGGGTGACGTCGAGGAAGTCGATGTCCTCCCGGCCGAGGAGGGCGAGGAGCGCGGCCGGGTCGGCCATGGTGGCCTCGTCGGTGACGTGCAGCTCGTGTCCGGCGAGCAGCCAGATCAGCGGCTCCCAGGAGCCGTCGAAGCTGAACGACGCGGCGTGCACGGCCCGCAGGGCGGTGCGGCCGAGGGCCTGTTCGGCGGGCCGGATCAGGTCGTCGTGGTGGGCGCCGAAGAAGTTGCTCAGACCGCGGTGGGTGCCGACGACGCCCTTGGGGGTGCCGGTGGAGCCCGAGGTGAAGATGACGTACGCGGCCGCCGAGGGGGCGGGCGGCACGATGGCGTCGGCCGCCGTGCCCTCGTACGCCGCCGTCTCGTCGTGGAGGACGACCGGCGCTCCGTCGGGCAGCTTCGGTGCCAGCTCCGCGGTGGTCAGGACGCACAGCGGGGCGGTGTCGCGGAGCATGAACTCCAGGCGGTCCGCCGGGTATTCGGGGTCGAGCGGCAGATAGGCGGCGCCGGACTTCAGGACGCCGAGGAGGGCCGGGACCATCAGGTGCCGGGGCAGGGCGAGGCCGACGACGTGTTCGGCGCCGGCGCCGCGCTCCCGCAGCAGGCGCGCCACGGCGTCCACCTGGGCGCCCAGTTCGCGGAAGGTGAGCCGGGAGTGGGCGGTGGCCAGGGCGGGGGCGTCGGGGCGGGCGCGGACGACGGCGTCGAGGATCTCCGGGACGGAACGGGTCTCCAGCGGGCGGTCCGTGGCGTTCCAGAGGGTCGCCGCGGCCGTCTCCTCCGCGTCGGTGAGCACGCGGAGGGTGTCCAGCGGGCGGGCGGGGTCGTGGGCGACCTGGGCGAGCAGGTCCACGAAGCGGGCGGCGAGGTCCGCCGCGGTCTCCGGGTCGGTGAGGTCGGTGGCGTACTCCAGCAGGAGGGCCATGTCACGGCCGGGGCCGTGGTCGACGACGGTGAAGTCGAGGTCGAACTTGGCCATGCCGTTGTCCATGTCGAACCACTCGGTGGCCAGGCCGAAGAGGTCGGGGTCGCCGTCGGGGCGGTGGTGGTAGCCGAGCATCACCTGGAAGAGCGGGTTGCGGTCGGCGGCGCGGACCGGGTTGACGGCCTCCACGACCCGGTCGAAGGGCACGTCCTGGTGCTCGAAGGCGGCCAGCGCGGATTCCCGTACCCGGTCGAGGAGTTCGGCGAAGGTCGGGGTGCCGGACAGGTCGGTGCGCAGCACGAGCGTGTTGACGAAGAAGCCGACGACGTCGTCCACCGCGCTGTCGGTGCGGCCCGCGATGGGGGCGCCGAGCGGGATGTCGTCGCCGGCGCCGAGCCGGTGCAGCAGGGCGGCGGTGGCGGCCTGGAACAGCATGAACATGCTGACCTGGTGGGTGGCGGCCAGGTCGCGCAGCGCGGCGCCGGTGGTGTCGGGCAGGGTGGCGCGGACCACGGCGCCGTGGCCGGTGGCGCGGGGGGCGCCGGGCCGGTCCAGGGGCAGCGGGATCTCCTCGGGCAGCCCGCCGAGCGCGTCCGTCCAGTAGGCGAGCTGGCGCTCCCCCAGGTCGGCCAGCAGGCTCTCCTGCCAGAGGGTGTAGTCGGCGTACTGCACCGGCAGCGGCGTCCACGCGGGGGCGTGCCCGGAGGTGCGGGCGGTGTAGGCGTGGTTCAGGTCGGCCAGGAACGGCCGGTCGGACCACTCGTCGGTGGTGATGTGGTGCAGGACGACGGCCACCACGTGGTCGTCGGCGGCCAGGCGCAGCACCCCGGCGCGCACCGGGAGGTCGCGGGCGAGGTCGAACGGGCGCCGCTGGGCGTCCTCGATCCACGCGGCGAGACCCGCCTCGGTGCCCTCGGTGACCTCGAACTCGGGCTCGGCCTCGCCGGGCGCGGCGATCCACTGGCAGGGCTCCCCGTCGACCTCCGGGAACCGTGTGCGCAGGGCTTCATGACGGTCCGTCACATCGTGGAGGGCGGTGCACAGGGCGTCGGTGTCCAGGGTGCCCCGGAGCCGGAAGACGAGCGGGAAGTTGTAGGCGACGCCGTCCCCGGCGATCCGCTCCACCAGCCACAGGCGGCGCTGGGCGGCCGACAGCGGGATCCGGGCGGGCCGGTCGGCGACCGGCGCCAGGACCGGGCGGGCGGGGTGTCCGGCCTCGGCGCGCAGGGCCAGGGTCTCGGGGGTGGGCGCCTCGAACAGGTCACGGATGGCGAGTTCGGCGCCGAGTTCGGTGCGGGCGCGGCTGATCAGCCGGGTGGCCAGCAGGGAGTGTCCGCCGAGGTGGAAGAAGTTGTCCTCGGCGCCGGTCCTGGGCAGACCGAGCACCTCGGCGAACAGCCGGCACAGCACCTCCTCGACGGGGGTGCGCGGGCCGCGCCCGGCCGACAGGGCGACGGCGGGCTCGGGGTCCGGCAGGGCGCGGGCGTCGAGCTTGCCGTTGTCGTTCATCGGCAGTCCGGGCAGCACCACGAACGCGGCGGGCACCATGTAGCCGGGCAGCCGCTGTCCGAGGTCGTCGCGGAGCCTGCGGACGAGCGCGGTGTGCCCGCGGCCGGCCGCCGGGGTGTTGGCGTACGGGGCGTCCTCGCGTCCGGCGCGGGCCCGGTACAGGCCGGAGGTGCGCGGGGCGTCGGTGCCGGGCACGAACACGGCGTCGTAGCGGCCGGGTTCGCCGGACCAGGTGGTGAGCAGCCGGTGTCCGGTCTCGTGCGCGAGGTCGCGCAGGTCCTCCGGTTCCACGCCGGTGGCGTCGAGGCCGGTGGGGCGTCCGGTGTCCAGGGCGCGCAGGGTGGCGAGGTCGCCGGCGGTGCGGGCGTCGGGGATGCCGGTCACCCGCAGCGGTCCGGTGCCGTCGAGGCGGGCGCGCAGCGCGTCGGGGCCGGTCCAGTCGACGGCGGGGGCGTCGGCCACGGGGAGCGCGTCGCCCTCGTACAGCACGACGTCGTAGCGGTAGCGGGTGAGTTCGTTGTGGTGGCGGCCGGCCTTGGTGCGCAGGTCGACTCCGACGCCGAGGGTGGTGAACCAGTCGGGGTCGACGAGGAGTTCCTTCTCCAGGGCGAGGCCGCGTTCGACGGCCCGGCGCAGCGCGTCGGGGGCGGTGTCCGGTTCGGCGCGGGCGGCCTGGATGCCGGCCTGGAACACCCGGGCCTGGCGCAGGTCGCGGACGTCGCCGAGGAAGAGGGCGCCGCCGGGGGCGAGCAGGCCGAGCGCGCCGCGGATCACCTGGTGGAGGTGGTCCAGGCTCGGGAAGTACTGGAGGACGGAGTTGATGACGACCGTGTCGAAGTATCCGGTGGGCAGGCCCTGGGTGTCCTCGGCGGGCTGGCAGCGCAGTTCGACCTTGGCGGCCAGTTCGGGGACGGTGCGCACGCCCTCGGTGAGCTTGCGGATGACGGGGGCGGCGAAGTCGGTCGCCCAGTACGCCTCGGCGTCCGGCGCCAGCCGGGACAGCAGCAGACCGGAGCCGACGCCGATCTCCAGGATGCGGCGGGGCTTCAGCTCGCGGATGCGGGCGACGGTGGCCTCGCGCCACTCGCGCATGTGCTCGACGGGGATGGGGGTGCCGTCGTAGGAGCTGTCCCAGCCGGCGAAGTCCTCGGTGAACAGGGCGGTGCCGATCTCGGTGTACTCGGCGGAGTAGATCTCCTGCCACTCACCGATCTGCTCGCGTTCGGCCGACTCCCGTGCCTCGGCGTCGGGTTCGGCCGGTACGACGTACGCGACCAGCCGCTTGGTGCCGGGCGCGGAGGTGTCGTCGCGGGCCAGGACGGCGGCCCGGGAGACCTCCGGGAGCTGCGCCAACGCCGTCTCGATCTCGCCGAGTTCGACGCGGTGGCCGCGGATCTTGACCTGGTCGTCGGTACGGCCGAGGAAGTCGAGGTTGCCGTCGGCACGGCGGCGCACCAGGTCGCCGGTGCGGTACATGCGCTCGCCGGGCAGCCCGTAGGGGTCGGCGACGAACCGTTCGGCGGTCAGGCCGGCCCGGTCCAGGTAGCCGCGGGCCAGGCCGACGCCGGCGATGTACAGCTCGCCCGCCACGCCCTCGGGGACGGGGCGCAGCCAGGTGTCGAGGATCCGGGCGCGGGTGGCGCGGATGGGCTTGCCGACGGTCGGGGTGGCGCTGTCGTGGGTGCCGCCGCCGAGGGTGTTGATGGTGTACTCGGTGGGCCCGTACAGGTTGTAGCCGTAGGTGCCGTCGGTGTCGCGCAGGGTGTTCCACACGGTCTCGGTGACGGCCTCGCCGCCGAGCAGCACCAGCGGCGGCCGGTGCCCCTCCAACAGGCCCTCCTCCAGCAGGAGATGGGCGTAGGTGGGGGTCACGTTGACGACGTCGACACGGTGTTCCTCGCAGTACGCCACCAGGGCGATGGCGTCGCGGCGCAACTCCTCGTCGCAGATGTGCACTTCGTGGCCCTCGACGAGCCACAGCAGCTCTTCCCAGGACATGTCGAAGGCGAAGGACACGGTGTGCGCGATGCGCAGCCGCCGCCCGCCGGCCGAGGCGATGGCCGGGGCGAAGATCTCCTTCTGGTGGTTGAGCTGCATGTTGGTCAGACCGAGGTACGGCGTGACGACACCCTTGGGCCGGCCGGTGGAGCCGGAGGTGTAGATGACGTAGGCCGGGTGGTCCAGGCTGAAGGACACCGTGACGGGAACGCCGGACTGCGCGGCGAGTTCGGCGGCCGTGCCGGGGTCGTCGAGGAGCAGGCGCGGGGTGTCGCCGGTGAGGGTCGCCGAGACCGCCCGGTTCGACAGCAGGAGCAGCGGGCGGGCGTCGGCCAGCATCAGGGAGAGCCGCTCGGCCGGGTGGTCCAGCTCCAGCGGCAGGTAGGCGGCGCCGGTGCGCAGGACGGCGAACAGGGCGACGACGGTGTCGATGGAGCGGGGCAGGCCGAGGGCGACGACCCGCTCGGGTCCGGCGCCGTGGGCGATCAGCAGCCGGGCCATCCGGTTGCAGCGCTCGTCGAGTTCGGCGTAGGTGAGGGTGGCGGAGCCGAAGACCAGGGCCGTGTCGTGCGGGGTGCGCAGGGCCTGGGCGGCCAGCATGTCGGCGATCGTCTCGTGCGGCACGGGCTCGCGCCGCTCGGCGTCCTCGCGGGCCAGCAGGGCGGTCTCGGCGGGCAGCAGCCCGTCCAGGCAGCCGACCGGGGCGGCCGGGTCGGCGACCAGCCGGCCGACGAGCAGCACGAACCGCTCCAGGAGGGCGCGGGCGTAGCCGTCGTCGAGCAGGTCGGGCCGGTAGGCGAGGGTGACGCGGACGCGTTCGCCGGGGGTGACGACCAGGTTGGCCGGGTAGTGGGTGGCGTCCACGTTGGCCACGGCGGTCGCGCCGTGCCGGTCGCGCAGTTCCGCGAGCCGCTCCTCGGTGTCGGCGTTGCGCAGCACGAACAGCGTGTCGAACAGCCGCCGGTGCCCGGTCTCGGCCTGGAGGACGCCGAGGCCCAGGTACTCGTACGGCATCAGCGCGAGGCGTTCGCCCTGGACGCGGCGGAGCAGGTCGAGGACGGGTTCGCGCGGGTCGAAGGCGATCCGGGCGGGCACGGTGTTGAGGAACATGCCGATGACGTTCTCGACGTCCGGCACCTCGCTGGGGCGGCCGGCGACGGTGGTGCCGAAGGCGATGTCGGTGCGGCCGGTGACGGCGGCCAGCGCCAGGCCCCAGGCCGCGTTGAGCACGGTGTTCAGGGTGAGGCCGTGGCGGCGGGCGGTCTCGCGCAGCCGCTCGCCCACCTCGGGGTCGAGGAGGGCGTCGAGCTGCTCGGGGATGACGGGTTCGAGGCCCCGGTCGGAGACGGCGGGCGCGAGCAGGGTCGGCTCCTCGAAGCCGGCCAGGGCGGTGCGCCAGGCGCCGGTGGCCCGGGTGTCGTCCTGGCGCTCCAGCCAGGTCAGGTAGTCGCGGTAGGAACCGGGCTCGGCGAGGCCGGCCGGGTCGCCCGCGGTCTCGTAGAGGGCGAAGAGCTGGTCCAGGAAGAGCCAGGCGGACCAGCCGTCCCACAGGATGAGGTGGCGGCCGATCACGAGCCGGTCGCCGCGGCCCTCGCCGAGCCGCACGAGCAGCATGCGGAACAGCAGCGGGAGGCTGAGGTCGAAGCGGCGGGAGCGCTCCTCGTCCATCAACTCCCGCAGCCGCACGTCCTGTTCGTCACGGGTGAGCGTGGACAGGTCGACCTCGGTGAGCGGGATCTCGGCGTCACGGACGATGAACTGCACCGGCTGGCGCAGCCCGTCGCTGGTGAACCCGGCGCGCAGGCTGGGGTTGCGGGCGAGCAGGGTGCGGGTGGCGGCCGTCAGGCGTGCGGTGTCGACGCGTTCGGCGAAGTCGAAGGACTCGTGGACGGTGTAGACGTCGAGGGTGCCGTCGTCGTAGGTGGAGTGGAAGAACAGACCCTCCTGGAGGGGGGCGAGCGGCCACACGTCCTCGACCCGGCCGGGGGCGAGGCGTTCGACGCGGGCGTGCTCCTCCTCGGTGAGCGTGAAGGCGGGCGCGGGCTCGGCGGTCTCGGCCTCGTCCAGGGTCGCGGCGGCGGCGAGCGCGGCCGGGGTGCGGTGCTCGAAGACGTCGCGCGGGTCGAGGACCAGACCGGCGCGGCGGGCCCGGCTGGAGACGGCGATCGAGGTGATGCTGTCGCCGCCGAGCAGGAAGAAGTCGTCGTCCACACCGGCGTCGGGCAGCTTCAGCACGGCGGCGAAGATCTCGGTGAGGAGCTGTTCGCGCGGGGTGCGGGGGGCGCGGGCCTCGGCGCGGACGGCCTGCGGGGCGGGCAGCGCGTTCCGGTCCAGCTTGCCGCTGGGGGTCAGCGGCAGGGCGTCGAGGACGACCCAGGCGCCGGGCAGCAGGGCGGTGGGCAGGACCCCGGCGAGCGCGTCGCGCAGCGCGGTGACGTCCGCGGTGGCACCCGCGGACGGGACCGGGACGACGTAGGCGACGAGCGCGTTGTCGCGGACCGTGACGGCGGACTGAGCGACCTCGGGCAGCGCGGTCAACGCGGCCTCGATCTCGCCGAGTTCGATGCGGTTGCCGCGCAGCTTGACCTGACGGTCGGTGCGGCCGAGGTACTCGATCACCCCGTCGGCGCGGCGGCGCACCAGGTCGCCGGTGCGGTACATGCGGGTGCCGGGCGGGCCGTACGGGTCGGCGGTGAAACGCTCGGCGGTCAGCGCGGGCCGGGCGTGGTAGCCGCGGGCGAGCTGGACGCCGGTCAGGTACAGCTCGCCAGGCACGTCGTCGGGGACCGGGCGCAGGCAGGTGTCCAGGACGCGCAGGCCGGTGTTCCACACCGGGCGGCCGATGGGCACGGAGGGGCCGTCGTCGGTGCCGTCGTAGCGGTGGTGGGTGACGTCGACGGCGGCCTCGGTGGGGCCGTACAGGTTGTGCAGCGGGACGCCGGTGAGGGCGTGCCAGCGGGCGGCGGCGCCGGCCGGCAGGGCCTCGCCGCTGCTCAGGACGCGGCGCAGGGAGGCGGCCCAGGCGGGGTCCTCGGTGACCTGGTCGTGCTGGAGGAACGCCTCCAGCATGGACGGCACGAAGTGCATCGTGGTGACGCGCTCGGCGCGCACGAGGCCGGCCAGGTAGGCCGGGTCGCGGTGGCCGTCGGGGCGGGCGAGGACGACGGCGGCGCCTTCGAGGAGCGGCCAGAAGAACTCCCAGACCGACACGTCGAAGCTGGACGGCGTCTTCTGGAGGATCCGGTCGTCGGCGGTCAGCCCGTAGGCGCCCTGCATCCAGGCGAGCCGGTTGACGATGGCGCGGTGGGTGACGACGACGCCCTTGGGGCGGCCGGTGGAGCCGGAGGTGTAGATCAGGTAGGCGGGGTCGTCGGGGCGGGACGGGACGGGAACGGCCGTGCCGCTCTCGTCGGTGTCGAGGAGCAGGACGCGGGTGCCGTCGGTGTCCGGGAGGCGGTCGGCCGTGGCGGCGAGCGTGATCACCGTGCCGGCGCCGGAGTCGGTGAGCATGTGCGCCACACGGTCCGCGGGGTAGTCCAGGTCGAGCGGCAGATAGGCCGCGCCGGACTTCAGGACACCGAGCAGGGCCACCATCAGCTCGGCCGAGCGGGGCACGGCGACGGCGACGAACTCACCGGGGCGGGCGCCGCGTTCGGCGAGCCGGGCGGCGAGTGCCGTGGCGCGGGCGTCGAGTTCGGCGTAGGTGAGGCGTTCGGTGCCGAAGACGACGGCCGTGGCGTCCGGGGTGCGGCGCACCTGGTCGGCGAAGGCGGCGGCGAGCGTGGTCGCGGGGACCTCGCGCTCCTCGCCCCGGGGGTGGGCGCGCAGGGCCTCGTCGGCGGTGAGCAGGGCGAGCGAGGCGGCGGTGCTCGACGGGTCCTCGGCGATGGCCTCCAGGACACGGGTCAGCCGGTCTCCGAGGACGCGGACGCGGTCGGCGTCCAGGCGTTCGGCGTGGTGCTTGAGACGCAGGTCGAGGCGGCGGCCGGGCTTGACGATGAGGGCCAGCGGGTAGTGGACGGCGTCGTTGAAGGCGTCGGCGGTGATGCGCACGGTGCCGGTCACGTCGCGCAGGTCGGCCTCGGCCGGGTAGTTCTCGAACACCACGAGGGTGTCGAAGAGTTCGCCCTCGCCGGCGTGGCCGGTGAGCCGCTGGATCTCCGCGAGGCCGAGGTGCTGGTGGTCGAGGAGACGCGCCTGCTCGTCCTGGAGCCGGGTCAGCAGGTCCGCGAGCGTGGCCCGGGGCGTCCAACGGAAGCGGGTGGGCAGGGTGTTGATGAACAGGCCGACCATGGAGGCGATGCCGTCGACCTCGCCGTCACGGCCGGAGACGGTGGTGCCGAACACCACGTCGTCGCGGCCGGTGAGGGTGCCGAGCAGCAGGCCCCAGGCGGCCTGGACGACCGTGCCGAGGGTGACGCCGTGCTCGCGCGCGCGGTCGGTGAGCAGGGCGGTGGTCCGCTCGGTCAGCTCCACCCGCACGTGCGCGGGCCGTACGGCCCCGGCGACGGCCGGGGCGGTGACGAGCCGGGTCGGCTCCTCCAGGCCCGCGAGGGCGGTGCGCCAGGTGTCGCGCGCCGCGTCCCGGTCCTGCTCGGCGAGGCGGCGCAGGAAGCCGCGGTAGGGGGCGACTTCGGGCAGTCCGGGCTCGTCGGTGCCGTAGAACGCCATGAGTTCGCGGTGCAGGACGGGCAGCGACCAGCCGTCGGCAATGATGTGATGGAACGTCAGGACCAGGCGGCTGCGCCGGTCGCCGAGGCGGATCAGGGCGCAGCGCAGCAGCGGCGGGGCGGCCAGGTCGAAGCCGGCGGCGCGCTCGTCCTCGGCGACGGCCGCGCCGAGGCTCCCGCGGACCGTGGCGTCCTGGGCGGTGAGGTCGACCTCGCGCCAGGGCAGGACGGCGTCCCGGATGACGATCTGCACGGGGGTGCCGTCGGGGCGCTGGCGGAACCCGGCGCGCAGCGGCGCGTGCCGGTCCAGGAGGCGCTGGGCGGCGCGGCGCAGGGTGGTTCCGTCGACGGGTCCGGTGAGGTCGAGGACCTGCTGGACGACATAGGTGTCGCCGTCGGCGCCGCCTGTCAGGGCGTGGAAGAAGAAGCCCTGCTGGAGCGGGGTCAGCGGCAGGAGTTCCTCGACGGCGAGCGGGTTCGTGCCCTGGATCTCGGCGAGTTCGGCGGCGTCCGCGTCGACGAGGGGCGCGTCGGAGGCGCCGGTGTGCTCGTCGGTGCGGGCGACGGCGGCCTGTGCGAGGGCCTCGACGGTGCGGTGCCGGAACACCTCGCGGGTGGTGAGCCGCAGCCCCGACTCGCGGGCGCGGACGAGGAGTTGGATGGCGGTGATGCTGTCGCCGCCGAGGGCCAGGAAGTCGTCCTCGGCGGTCACCGAGTCCAGGCCGAGCACCTCGGCGTACAGGGCGCACAGGAGCTTCTCGCGCGGGGTGCGCGGGGGGCGTCCGGAGCTCATCGCCGCGTAGTCCGGGGCGGGCAGGGCGCGGGCGTCGATCTTGCCGCTGGGGGTGACCGGCAGGGCGTGCACGGGCACGAAGGCGGCGGGGACCATGTAGTCCGGCAGCAGGTCGGCGGCGTGGCCGCGCAGGGTGCGCATCAGCGCCGTGACGTCCCGGAAGGGGGCGGGACGGTTGGCGTGCGGGTAGCCGCCGGCGGTGCGGTACAGGCCGGTGAGGGGGCCGTCGACGTCGTCGACGGTGAGCACGGCGTCGAACGCGCCGTCGTCGGAGGCGCCGTTCCAGGTGAGCGCGGCGCGGTAGCCGTGGGCGGCGGCGAGGGCGTGCAGGTCCTCGGGGTCGGTGCCGGCGGCGGCCTCGCGGCTGCTGCCGTCCAGGGCGCGCAGGGCGGCGAGGTCGTCGGTGAGCCGGGCGTTGGGCACGCCGGTGATCCGCAGCCGGGCCGGGCGCTCGGCGAGCAGCGCGGTGAGCCCGGCGGGGCCGCCGGTCTCGCTCCAGGGGACCTCCCGCTCGTCGGGCGCGGTGTCTGCGGCGGTCGCGGTGTCCGTGGCGCGGAGGACGACGTCGTAGCGGTAGCGGCTGAGTTCGTTGTGGTGGGCGGCCCGCTTGAGGCGGATGTCGGCGTCGAAGCCGTCGAGGGCGGCGAAGAAGTCGGGGTCGAGGAGGAGTTCGCCCTCCCAGCGCACCGAGCGTTCGACGGCCTCGCGCAGCGCGGTCTTGTCCTCGGGGTCGGGGCCGCCGGCCGCGCGCAGGGTCTCCACGGCGGCGCGCAGGGTGCGCAGCAGCCGCAGGTTGCGGACGTCGCCGACGAGGATCCGGCCGCCGGGCGCGAGCAGGGTGGCGGCGCGGCGCAGTACGTCGGCGAGGTAGTCGGCGCTCGGGAAGTACTGGGCGACGGAGTTGATGACGATCGTGTCGAAGTGCCCGGCGGGCAGCCCGTCGGTGTCGTGGGCGGGCCGGGCGCTCAGCTCGACCTTGGCGGCCAGCTCCGGGAACGCCGCCAACTGGCCGCGCAGGGCGGCGATCGCCTCGGCCGACAGGTCGGTGCCCCAGTAGGACTCGCAGTCGGGGGCGATCGCGGACAGGATCAGACCGGAGCCGACGCCGATCTCCAGGACCCGGCGGACGTCACCGAGGCCGCGGATCGCGGCGACGGTCGCCGCGCGCCACTCGCGCATCTCCTCGACGGGGATGGGCCGGCCGTCGTACATGCTGTTCCAGCCGGCGAAGTTCTCGCGGAGGCCGTCGCTGTGCGCGGGCGCGCCCTCGGAACCGGCCGCCCGGTAGAGCAGTTCGTGCAGTTCGCGCCACTCCTCGACACCGGCGTCGGGGTCGTCGTCGCGCGGGGTGTCGAGGGCGGGGACGACATAGGCGGCGAGGCGCCGGTCGCCGGGGCGGTCCTCGCGGGCGACGACGGTGACCTGGTCGACGGCCGGGTGGGAGCGCAGGACGGACTCGATCTCGCCGGGTTCGATGCGGAAGCCGCGGATCTTGATCTGGGCGTCGGCGCGGCCGAGGAACTCCAGCCGTCCGTCGGGGCGCCAGCGGACCAGGTCGCCGGTGCGGTACAGGCGTTCGCCGGGGGCGCCGAAGGGGTCGGCGACGAACCGTTCGGCGGTCAGGGCGGCGCGCCCCAGGTAGCCGCGGGCGAGCCCGGCACCGCCGAGGTACAGCTCACCCGTGACACCGGGGGCGACCGGGCGGAGCGCGGCGTCGAGGACGTAGGCGCGGGTGCCGGGGTCGGGGACGCCGATCGGCACGATGGAGCCGGCCGGGATGTCCGGATCGCACAGGCCGAGCGTGGAGTTGGTGGTGGCCTCGGTGGGGCCGTAGGCGTTGAACATCATCCGGCCGCGGGCGTACCGGCCCACCAGTTCCGGGGAGACGCGCTCGGTGCCGGCCAGCAGGGTGGCGGTGGGCGGCAGTTCGACGTCGTCGGGCATGGCCGCGAGCAGGGCGGGCGGCAGGATCATGAAGGTGATGCCGTGCCGGTGCGCGTAGTCGGCCAACGCAGCGCCGGGCACCCGGAGTTCGGCGGGGACGACGACGAGGCGGCCGCCGGAGAGCAGGCCGAGGCACAGGTCCCAGAACGCCACGTCGAAGCTGGGCGAGGCGAACTGGAGGACACGGCTGTGCGGGCCGATGCCGAACCGCTCGCTCTGGGTGGCGACGAGCTTGGCGACACCGGTGTGCGCCAGGACGACACCCTTGGGGCGGCCGGTGGATCCCGAGGTGTAGATCACATAGGCCGCGCCGAGGACCGTGAGGGGCGCGCCGCGGTCGGCGTCGGTCGGGTCGTGGGCGGGACGCTGCGCCAACTCCGCGACGGTGTCCGGCGCGTCGAGCGCCAGCGTGCGGGTGCCGTCCCGGCCGGGGAGGTCGCGGGCGGTCTCCCGGTCGGTGACGAGGCAGACGGGCGCGGCGTCGTCGAGCATGTAGGCGACGCGGTCGGCGGGGTAGTCGTGGTCGATCGGCAGATAGGCCGCGCCGGACTTGAGGATCGCCACCTCGGTGACGAACAGGTCGACGGAGCGGGGCAGCGCCAGCGCGACGATGCGCTCGGGTCCCGCGCCCCGGGCGATCAGGGCGTGCGCCAGGCGGTTGGCGCGCTCGTCGAGTTCGGCGTAGGTGAGGTGCTCGTCGCCGAGGACGAGGGCGGTCTCGTCGGGGCGGGTGCGGACCTGCTCGGCGAACATCTCGGGCCAGGTGCGGGCCGGGACGGTGTGCTCGGTGGCGTTCCAGTCGAGGACGACCTGCCGGTACTCGTCCGCGTCCATCAGGGCGAGCCGGGATATGGGCGCGTCGGGGCGCTCCAGGGCGTCGGCCAGCAGGGTCCGGTAGTGGCCGAGGAGCCGGTCCACGGTCGCGGCGTCGAAGAGGGCCGGGTCGTAGGTGGCCCGCACCTCGCCGTCGGCGGTCTCCAGCAACAGGTCGACGGGGCCGGGCAGTTCACCGGCCGGGCGGTCGGCGGTGCCGAAGGCGGCGTTGAGGAGGAGGCCGCCGCCGCGGGTGGGCCGGGGCGACAGTTCGTCCACGAGGAGCGAGACGGGCACCCGGTGGGTGACGGCCTCGTCGTAGGACTCGCGCACCCGCCGCACCAGTTCACGGAAGGCGGGTTCATGGTCGGCGGAGACCCGCACCGGGAGGCCGTCGTGGCCCACCGTCAGGTCGAGCGCGGAGCTGTGGCGGTGCAGCAGGGCGACGAAGGCGGCGAGCGCCTCGGTGTCGGAGGCGGCGGGCAGTCCGGTCAGGACACGGCTCTCCCGGGAACCGGCGTCCGGCTCCGGACCGTAGGGGCGGTCGACGGGCAGTGAGATCTCCGCCGGAAGCGGAGTGAGCGTACGACGCCAAAAGGTCAGAACTTCTTCGGACCCGCACACGACAGTGCCTCCCCAGGCTACGTCCCGGCCTCGAGCCGGAGGATCGCCGCCATAGTAAGGTAAGGGTTACCTAATTTCACAGCCCTCCCACAGGGCGAGGTCGAGGGGAGTGCGACGAGCGGGAACTCCCCCTACAGTTAAGGTAAGCCTGACCAAAGGAAGTTGAACGTGGGGACCTCGACGGTCCGGGCGGCCACGGGCCCCCGCGCTGTACTGCTGCTCTCGTTGTCGTGCGCGGCGCTGCTGGCACTGTGCGCCCTGTCCATGGCGTACGGCGCGCTCGACGTACCGCTGCGCCAGGTCTGGGACACCCTCCTCGGCGACGCCCCCAACTCCCGTGTGGACAACGTCATCTGGTCGGTCCGGCTCCCCCGCACCGCCCTCGCCCTCGCCACCGGCGCCGCGCTCGGACTGTCCGGCGCGCTGATGCAGGCACTCACCCGCAATCCGCTCGCCGACCCCGGCATCCTCGGGGTGAGCGCGGGCGCGGCCTTCGCGGTCGTCCTGTCGGTCGGTGTGCTCGGCATCGGCTCGGTGTACGGCTACATCTGGTTCGCGTTCGCCGGCGCGATGGCCGCGAGCGTCCTGGTCTACTTCCTCGGCGGGGTGGGCCGGTCCGGCTCCACCCCGGTCAAACTCGCCCTGTCCGGTGTCGCGGTGACCTCCGTGCTGTTCTCGCTGACCAGCGCGATCGCCCTCACCGACCCGGACGCCCTGAACCGTTACCGCTTCTGGTCGGCGGGCTCGCTGGCCAATCAGGACACCGAGGTCCTGCTGCGGGTGCTGCCCTTCCTCGCCGTCGGCGCGGTGCTCGCCCTGCTGAGCGCGCCCTCCCTTAACAGCCTCGCCCTCGGTGACGACGTCGCGAAGTCGCTGGGACTGCGGCTCGGGGCGGTGCGCATCCAGGGGGTGGTGGCCGTCACCCTGCTGACCGGCGGGGCCGTCGCCGTCATCGGACCGGTCGTCTTCGTCGGCCTGGTCGTACCGCACATCGCCCGCGTCCTCGCCCAGTACGCCGGGCTCGGCCCCGACCACCGCTGGCTGCTGCCGCTGTCGGCGGTCCTCGCGCCCTGTCTGCTGCTGGCCGCCGACGTCACGGGCCGGCTCATCGACCGCCCCGTCGAGATCCAGGCCGGTGTCCTGGTGGCCTTCATCGGCGGGCCGTTCTTCATCGCCCTGGTGCGGCGCCGCCGGCTCGCGGAGCTGTGAGGAATGGCACGGCTCGGGGGGAGGCGGAGACGGTGACACGACGACACGTCCGAGGCCCCGCACCCGGCTCACCCGCCCGCACACACGCGCACAGCCGACCCACCTCCCGACCGAACCAGTGGAGCCGTACGCCATGACCACCGAGCTTTCGCCGCCGGCGGGCCGGCCCGGGCCCCGGGAGACGAAGGGGCCCGCGCGCACGACGGACCCCGCGGACCGCACACCCGCCCGGCGCACCGGCGGCCGTGTCACCTTCCGGCTCGCGGTGCCGCCCGTGTCCGGGCTGCTGCGGCCCCGGCTGCTGGCCGTGTCGCTGCTGCTCCTGGCCGCCGCGCTCCTCGCCTTCTGCGCCGAGACGGCGGTCGGCGACATTCCCCTGTCCCTCGCCGACGTCTCCCGGGCCCTGGTGGGCGGCGGCGACCCGGGCACCCAACTCATCGTGCGGGAGCTGCGGCTGCCGCGCTCCCTGGCGGGCCTGCTGGTGGGCGTCGCGTTCGGGGTGTCGGGCGCGCTGCTCCAGGCGATGACCCGCAACCCGCTGGCCAGTCCCGACATGATGGGCATCACGCAGGGCGCCGGTGTCGCCGTGGTGGCCGGGATCGTCCTCGGCTGGGACGGCGGGCCGAGCACCCAGGTCCTCGGTCTGTTCGGCGCGCTGGCGGCGGCGTTCGTCGTCTACACCCTGGCCTGGAAGCGGGGCACCACCGGCTACCGGATCGTGCTGGTCGGCGTCGGCGTCTCATGGATCTGCACCAGCGCCACCGACTACCTCATGGCCCGCGGCGAGCGCTTCCAGGCGCAGGCGGCGCTCGGCTGGCTGGTCGGCAACCTCAACGGCCGGAGCTGGGACCAGATCACGCCCCTCGCCGTGGCGCTGGCCGTGCTGCTGCCGACGGCGCTGCTGCTCGGCCGGCTGATGCGGACCCTGGAACTCGGCGACGACGTCGCCCGCGGCCTGGGCACCCGGGTGCAGACGGTACGGGTGGCGGTGCTGCTCGTCTCGGTCGGCCTGGTGGCCTTCGGTACGTCCACCGCGGGCCCGGTCGCCTTCGTCGCGCTCGCCGCCCCGCAGGTCGCCCAGCGCCTCGCGGGCACCGCGTTCCCGCCGCCGTTCGCCTCGGGCCTGACCGGCGCCGTCATGGTGCTGGGGTCCGACCTCGTCGCCCGAAAGATCGTCCCGGACACCGAACTGCCGGTGGGGATCGTGACGGGCGTGCTCGGCGCGCCCGTCCTGCTGTGGCTGCTCATCCGCGCCAACCGCGCCGGTTCAGGAGGCTGAAGACGTGTCATCGACCACCGACGTGGTGTCGGCCATCGAAGGGCCCGCCGACGGCCCCGACCTGCGGGCGCACGGACTGCGGCTCGCCTACGACGACCGGATCGTCGTCGACGATCTGGACCTGGCGGTTCCCACCGGGCGGATCACGGCGATCGTCGGCGCCAACGCCTGCGGCAAGTCGACCCTGTTGCGCGCGCTGGCCCGGCTGCTCACCCCGAAGGCCGGGGCCGTCCACCTCGACGGCCGCGCCGTGCACTCGATCCCGACCCGGGCGCTGGCGCAGCAGCTCGGCATCCTGCCGCAGACGCCGGTGGCGCCGGAGGGGCTCACCGTCGTCGACCTGGTCGGACGCGGCCGCGCGCCGCACCAGACCTGGTGGCGGCAGTGGTCGTCCGGTGACGAGGACGCCGTGCACGAGGCGCTGCGGGCCACCGCGATGAGCGACCTCGCGCACCGCGCCGTGGACGAACTCTCCGGCGGCCAGCGGCAGCGCGCCTGGATCGCGATGGCGGTCGCCCAGGGCACCCCGGTGATGCTGCTGGACGAGCCGACCACGTATCTCGACCTGGCCCACCAGATCGACGTCCTGGACCTGATCACCGACCTCAACCGGCATCAGGGCCGTACGGTCGTGATGGTGCTGCACGATCTCAACCAGGCGTGCCGCTACGCGGACCACATCGTCGCCATGAAGTCCGGCCGGATCGTCGCCGAGGGCACGCCGTCCGAGGTGATCACCGCCGAGGTCGTGGAGAACGTCTTCGGACTGCGGTGCGTGGTCGGCGAGGACCCGGTCAGCAGGACGCCGATGGTGATCCCGATGGGGCGTCACCACGAGGGCGAGGCGCCCGAGCCGGAGACGGAGAAGGCGGGAGTCGCCGGAGCGTAGCGGAAGGCAGCCTCAGTCCCGCATCGGTACGCACAGCACCGGGATCGGGGACAGGTGCAGGAGTTTGTGCGGGGTGGAGCCGAGGAGCGCCCCGCGGACCGGGCTCTCGCCCCAGCTCCCCACCACGATGAAGCGGGCCCCGTGCCGGGACGCGGCGTCCAGGAGGGCCTGGTCGGGCTTCTCGTCGAGGACCTCGACCGTGGTGGGGACGCCCGCCTCGTCGGCGGCCGCGACCGCGTGTTCCAGGGCGGCGCGGCCGGCCTCGCGGACGGCCTGCTGGTGGGTGCGGTACTCCTCCCCCATCCCGCCCGGCGGCGCCGCGCCGAAGACCAGCACCAGGGGCTCGCCGAAGGCGGTCGCCACCTCCAGCGCGACCCGCAGCGCGTGGACCGCGCCCGAGGACTCGTCGTAGCCGAGCACCACCGACATCTCAGGACTCCTTTCCGTGCACGAGGTCGGGGTCGGCGACGCCCGGCCGTTCCGACCAGAAGGCGGGCGCCGTGAACCGCCACACCACCATGAGGATCACGCCGGCGAGGGTGATGCCGATGCCGATGACCAGCGGCGGCCCGAGCCCGAACCAGGAGACCCCGCTGTAGGAGTTGGCCGGATCGGCCATGTCGGAGACGGACTCCACCAGCAGCCAGGAGAGCAGCGCCGCCCCCACCACCGGGCCGACGCCGATGAGGAAGAAGTTGCGCACGCTCTCCGTGAGATGGCGGCGGTAGTACACGGCGCAGGCGACGCCGGTGAGCGCGTAGTAGAAGGCGATCAGCAGCGACAGCGCGGTGAGGGAGTCGAACAGGGCGTTCTCGCTGAGCTGGTTGAGGATCAGGTACCAGGCGATGGCGATGCCCGCGACCCACCAGGTGCTGGCGTCCGGGGTGCGGAACCGCGGGTGGATGTGGGCGAAGTGGTGGGGCAGCGCGTGCCGGCGGGCCATGGACAGGGCGGTGCGGGACGCGGGGATGATCGTCGTCTGGGTCGAGGCGATCGCCGAGGTGGAGACGGCGAGCAGGACGACCCAGTCCCAGCCGCCCATCGCCTCGTTGGCGAGCAGGGCGAAGATGAACTCCTCTTCGTCCGCGTTCTCGGCGAGGAAGGTCGTACCGGCGTAGGCGACGACCGCGTAGGCGACGGACACATAGGTGACGAGCAGGATGACGGTGGACCAGACGCCCGCCTTGCCGGGGGCGGTGGCGGAGTGCTCGGTCTCCTCGGTGAGGTTGACCGCCGACTCCCAGCCCCAGTAGATGAACACGCCGAGAAGCAGGGCGGCGGTGAGTTCCGCGCCGCCGGCGCCGAAGGGGTTCAGCCAGGTGACGGACGGGTCGACGGAGTCGAAGGTGCCGGTGCCGGCGTAGACCCGGTACAGCGCCACGATCGCGAAGGCGAGCAGACAGGCGACCTGGGCGAGGATGAGCGCGTTCTGCACCTTGGCGGACACCTCGGTGCCGACGACGCACAGCGCGGTCATCACGATGATCAGCAGGACGGCGAGCGTCTGGCGTACGACGGTGTTCTCGGCCCAACTGTCGAGGCCGAAGGCGAGCAGGGCGAAGGTGACGGCGACGTCCGCGAGCGATCCGACGACGAGGACGCCGGTCATCGCGATGGCCCAGCCGCCGAGCCAGCCGGTCCACGGGCCCATGGCGCGGGTGACCCAGGAGAAGGTGGTGCCGCAGTCCTGGTCGACGCGGTTGAGGTAGTAGAACGCCGACGCGATGAGCAGCATCGGGATGAAGGACGCCACCATGACGCCGGGGGCGTAGACGCCCACGAGCACCACGATCGGGCCGATGACCGCGGCCAGCGAGTAGGCGGGGGAGGTGGCGTTGAGCCCGATGACGAGGGCGTCCACGAAGCCGATCGCGTCGGCCTTCAGCCCCTCCTCCGCCGGTGGTCGTGCGTCCGCGCTGCTCTCGGCCATCCGCCCTCATTTCGCTCGTGCCTGGGGTCATCCAACAGGCCGGGGCGCGGATTCCCGTGGCACGGACACCGGCGGGGGCCACATTCACCCGGCTGCGCGGGACCTGCCGAACGAACTTAGGCTTCCTAACTTGTCGGGGGTGGCGGTCGACGGGCACCGCACCGGCTCGCCGCCCGGGCCCGGAGAGGTGACCATGGAGGACGGGAACCGGTTCGGGGGGCCCGACGCAGGGAGGCACGCGTGGCGCACACCCGGACGACCGACGTACTGATCGTGGGCGCCGGCCCGGTCGGCCTGAGCGCCGCCGCCGAGCTGGGCCGGCACGGGGTGCCGTGCCGGATCGTGGACCGGCTGTCGGCCCGGCTGCCGTACGCGAAGGCCGTCGGCATCCAGCCGCGCACCCTGGAGATCTGGGACCGGATGGGCCTGGCCCGCACGATGCTGGAGGCGGCCGCGCTGATCCGCGGGCAGCTCATCTACGTCAACGGCCGGGAGCAGGCGCGGATCGACCTCGCGCTGCCGCCCGAGGTGCCGTACCGGTTCGCCGCGCTCCCCCAGTACGAGACCGAGCGCCTCCTGGAGGAGTACGTCGCGGGACAGGGCACGGTCGTCGAGCGCGGCACCGAGCTGCTGTCGTTCGTACAGGACCCGGAGGGGGTCACCGCCGTGCTGCGCACCCCTTCCGGCGCCGAGGAGGAGGTGCGGGCCGGGTACCTGGTCGGCTGCGACGGGGCGCACAGCACCGTCCGCAAGACGCTGGGGCTGAGCTTCGAGGGCGGGGCGTTCGGCGAGGAGTACATGCTGGGCGACGTCGAGGCCGACTGGGACATGCCGCACGGCTACGGCATCCGGTCCATGCACCTCGCCGACGACGGCACCAGCGACGACCTGCTGGTCTGCATCCCGCTGCCCGGCACCGGCCGCTACCGGATGTCGATGCTGGTCCCGCCCGAGCTGTCCACCGGGACGAACGGCATGCGGGACGGAGTGGCGCACGGCCTGGAGGACGACCGCATCCCCGAACTCGAACACATCCAGGCGGTCGTCGACCGGCTCGGCCCGCGCCCCGCCGTGCTCTCCCGGATGCGCTGGTCCTCCGTCTTCCGCATCAGCCACCGCATCGTCGACCGCTACGGCGAGGGCCGTGTCTTCGTCGCGGGCGACGCCGCCCACATCCATCCGCCGACCGGCGCCCAGGGCATGAACACCGGGGTGCAGGACGCCTGCAACCTGGCGTGGAAGCTCGCCATGGTGCTGCGCGACGAGGCGGGCCCCGCCCTGCTGGAGAGCTACGACGCCGAACGCCGCCCGGTCGGCGAGGAGGTCGTCGGACGCACCGTGCGGCACGCCACGCAGGGCGTCCACAGCGACCCCGACGACCCGGGCACGGTCATGCTCCGAGAGGCCCAGCTCCTCGTCGGCTACCGCGAAGGACCGCTGGCGGGTGCCCCGTACGGGTCCCTGGAGGCACCGCAGCCCGGCGACCGCGCCCCGGACTGCGACGGACTGACCGCCCCGGCGGCCGCCTACCATCTGCGGCTGCTGGACGTGCTGCGCGGCCGTGTGGGGCATGTGGCGCTGCTGTACGCCGCCGATGTCACCGACCTGGCCAGGGCGGCCGCCGAGGCCACCGTGGCGGTCGCGCCGCTCGACACGGGCCCCGGCGTCGGCCTCCAGGTCGTCGCGATCCTCTCCCGTGAGGCCGCGCCGGGCGCCGCCGACCGGCTGCCCGTCCCCGCCTACCGGGACGCCGGCGGGCAGTTCGCCCGGCTCTACCGGCCGGACGGCCCGACCGGCTTCGTCGTCCGCCCCGACGGCCACCTCGGCACCCGCTTCCCGCTCGACGGCACGGCGGCGGGGGTGGCCGAGTACGTCGCGGCGCTCTCCGGACGTACGACGCGGAGGCGGAGCGCCGGGGCCGCGCGCACGGGGTAACCGTACGACGGGGCGGGTGTCACCGTGGGATCCACAGCCAGGCGGGCCGCTCGAAGTCCTTCACCCGGACCGTGTGCCGCTCGAACTGCTCGGCGCGCAGCCCCGGATAGCCCTCGCCGACGACGTACTCGTACAACGGGTCGGCGACCAGGGCGACGAGATCGACCTCCGGACGGTCGGCCAGCGCACCGCGCAGCACCGCGCTGTCCAGCAGCCGGCTGACCTCCACGATCGTGGCCCCGGAGAACCCCAGCGCGGCGAGCCCCACCGGTCCCACCCCGGCGGACAGGCGCAGCCGCATCCGGTCGCGGAAGCGCTCGTTGTCGGCCGCGAGCCGGTCCCGCCAGGACAACAGCAGTGCGGGCAGCGCCCGGTGGAGTTCGACGTCGGCCGGGAGGAAGACGTTGATGCCGTCGCCGGTGCCCTGATGGTCGGTCTCGTCCATACGGTGGCCGAGGTCGCCGAGAACCTCCCGCGTCAGCGCGGCGATCCGCTGCTGCACGCCCAGTTTCTGGGGTGAGGTACGGCTGCTGTAGCGCTCGACGTCGACGGCGAAACCCACCCGCAGCCGGACCCGTTCACGGTCGTCCCGGCTCTTCGCGGGCAGCGCCGGCGCCTCCTGGGCGAACGGGCCGGGTGACCGGTCCGCCGCGCTCTGCTGGACCAACCGGCCGAACTCCTGGGCCAGTTCCCGGGCCGCCTCCACGTACTCGGTGTCGTCGTCCAGTTGGCCGACCAGCCATTCGGCGAGCCGCCGGTCACCGCGCCACGGCTCGGCGACCGCGGCGCTCATGTTGTGCGCGGCGATCTCCACGGTGCGCCGTATCGCGCGGATGTCCCGCACGGCGGAGGCCAGATCGGCCTCGTCCAGCCGCAGCCGGCCGAGAGCGGCCGGGTCGTCCGTCTCCCGCTCCAACGCGTCCCGCACCTGGGCGACATGCTCGTTCACCCGCCCGATGAGCCGCCTGAGCCGCGGCTCGCCCTCGCCCCACACCCGGGCCTGGTAGCGGAGTTTCGCCGCGTGCATCAGATAGCGGGCCAGCGGCGGCATGTCCGGCCGGCCCTGGCTCCACGTCCAGGCGCTCAGCTCGGCCTCCCGGCCCTCGGGGGCGAGGACGACGATCCGCCGCCCCGCCCCCTCGTCGTCCGGTGTCACCTCCCAGACGGCGAACCCCTCCGCCGTGGTGCTGCCGCGCCGCCACCAGTCGGGTGCCTGGCCGGGACCGGTCAGCGCCGAACGGGCCTCGTGCGCAAGCCCGTCGAGCGTAGGGGCCGATCCGGCGGCGTACAGCGCCTGGCAGACCTGGACGATCCCGAGCAGGGCGTCCGTGCCGTCGGCGGCCAACTCCCCCCACCAGCGGTCGAACTCGACCCAGCCGGGCGGCGACGCGGAGCCGATCCGCAGCCGGCGGGACGCGGTGTCCTGGGGCGCGGCGAACACCAACGACAGGTTCACCACGTCGTGTTCGCGGCGTACGACGGCCTGGTGGTCGGCCGCCCGGTCCTCGATCGCCGCCACGGGCCGGCCCGGTGTCATCGCGTCGGGGCCGGAGGGCAGCACGGCCGGCAGTCCGGTGGCGGCGATCTCCCGGACCATGCCCAGCCGGTCCCGGCAGCGGTCCCAGATGCCCTGGAGCTGCCGGTGGGCGGCCTCGGCGTACGGGCCGTCGGTCGGGGCGTAGACGTGGACGACGAGTTCCTGGTCAAGGAGCGGGAGTCGGGGATCCGTCACCGTCACCTCCCGTGGGCTGCGGCCGGCCGTCGCCCTGTCCCGGCCGGGGCGGCTGCCCGAGCGAGTGCACCAGATGGTTGGCGCGGTCCCTGGTCCGCTCCGGGACCGGGACGGGCCCGGGCGACTGGGCGCCGATCCGGGTGATCCGGATGGGCCCGGACACCTCCAGTTCGGCGGTGGCCTCCCGCAGCGCGTCGCCGTCCCCGCGGTCGAGCGCGTCGGCGAGCGCGTCCACGATCGTCTCGACCCGCGCCCAGCGCTCCGGCACCAACTGCCATACGAGCAGGTCCCGCAGGACGTCCACGGCGTCCTCGCGCGCCTCGTCGTCGATCGGACTCCCTGCGGACATGTGCGCCCCTTTCCACCCGCGCCCCTGCTGCCGGGCATTCACCCACTGTAGGCAGCGGGTGACCTGGTGTCCGCGTCATCACAACTCTCCCCACTCCTGCGGAAGATGGCCTCCCCCGCGCCCACGAGCACGAACGCGGCCCAGGTCCACGGGGCGGCGTAGGTGTGCGGATGACTGCGGCGGACCTGGCGTCTGGCGGCGGCCAGCGCGACCGCGGGCGGATCGCCGTGCCGCAGATGCCGGTGGAAGGCACGCATCAGCCGCCGGGTGGGCGTGTCCGGCACGGACCACAGACTGACGACCAGACAGCGCGCGCCCGCGTGAAAGAGCGCCCGGCTCATCCCGAGCAGCCCCTCACCGGCATGCGTCCGACCGAGCGCGGTCTCGCACCCGCCGGCAGGGCCCGCAGCAGGGCGTCCCGGGTGGCGGCGGGGCCGGTGAGCGACACGGTGGATCCGCCGAACAGGGCGCGCGCAGAGGTTAGACGGGGTGTGGGACACGGCCACGTCGTCGGAGAGATGCCGTGGCCGGCCGTCCACCCGGTAGCGGGTCGCGTGGCGGGGCAGCACGCCGAGGACCCCGGTGGGCACCAGCACCGCGCGGGCCGCGCCCGGCAGGTCGAGGAGCACGGTCAGGGCCCGTTCGTCGTGCCAGTGGAGGTCGGGGGGGGTGGGGTGCGGTCCACGCGGTTGCCCTTCGTGGCTGTCAGCGCATCGTCTCGGCCGCGCTCAGCGCCGCCGACACCGCCAGGGCCGCCAGGGCGACCAGCAGCAGGGCGATACTGCGGCCCACCCACCGGTACTTGGTGCGTGTCACGTGTGCGGTGGCCCAGATCTGTTCGGCCAGGGTGGTCACCAACGCCTCCTCGTCCCGCAGCAGGGCGCGCAGCCGGTCGCGGTAGTCGGCGTGATGCGTGGCGAACTCGCGGCCGATGTGTTCGTAGAACAGCAGGCTGGTGGGGAGCGTGTCCTCGGCGATCCGCTGGCGCGGCCAGAGCACCAGGCCGGCGGTGAGGCCGGCCGCCAGCGTGCAGACGGCGGTGACCGCCACGGCGACGACGAACCACGGCGAGTCGGCGTCACCGGTGGTGACCAGGCTGTACAGGACGCCGGCCAGCACGCCGGACGCCGCGAGCGTGGTGCCGGCCTTGGCCTCGGCGTGCTTGGACAGGTCCCGGACGGTGTCCAGGATCCGCCAGGCGTCCTCCGCCCCCGTCGGCCCCACCGTCGGCGGGCTCTCCTGCTCTTCCGCCATCCCTCGGCTCCCCTCCTCGGCGCGGCCCGTCACCCACGCGGTCCGCTCCCCCGGCACCGCTCGTGCGCCCCCGTATCGTCCCCAGACCCCAGCCGCTTCATTCCCTCACCTGCGGGGCTCGGCCGATCAGGTGGAGGAGGGAGGGGACAGGCGCTCGACCTCGCGGGCCGCGGCCTGCGCGTGCTCCTCCGCCTCGCTCACGGCAGCGGTGGCGGCGCGCTGCCGTTCCTCCGCCTTGTGCCGCTCCTCCTCGGCGAGCCGTAGCCTCGACCGGGCCTGGTCCAGCCGTCGTTCGGCCTCGGACATCTCCGCGCCGGCCCGGTCGTGGTCCTCGCGCGCTCGCTTCAACTCCTCGTCGGATACGGCCTGTTCGGTACGCCGGTCACGCAGGCGCCGGTCCGCCGCCGCGGCCTCCCGCCGGGCTTCCTCCAGCCGCTGCCCCTTCTCGGCCTCCCGCCGTCGGCGCCGCTCGGCGAGTTCGTCCCGTGCCTGAGGCACAGCGGGCTCCGCCGTCCCCTCGCCGAAGTCCGTCGGCGGCGTGAGGGGATGTTCGAGGCGCCCGGTCGCCCACCGCTCCGCCGCTTCCCGGTCGGCGAGCACGGCACGCAGCGTGGACTCGACGTCCTGCCGTGCGCTGTCCGACAGCCGTTGCCCGGACTGCTCGGCGAGGGCGACGGCCTGTCGGGTGAGCGCGGCGACGACGCTCCGGCGCCGGTCGGAGAGTTCCTTGACCTCGCCCGCGTCGAGAGTCCGGAACGCCTCCCGCAGCGCCTCGCCCAGTTCCAGGAACCGTCGGCTCTCCTCCGGGGCGGCGCGCAGCAGCAGGTTGGCCGCCCAGGCGGCGAGCGTGGGGCGGCGGGCGGCGCGGATCCGCCGGGCGTCCGCCGCGTTCCCGGCGCCCTTGGCCGCCAGGGCCAGCTCCGCGCGGCGGGTGACGAACCCGGACGGCGGGGTCGTGTAGAGGTCGTCGAGGAGCCGCTCCACGTCCTGTGCTCCGCCGTCCCCGGCGCGCTCGCGGGCCATGCCCCTCAGGTTCCACCGGGCCGCGCAGGCCCGCACGCCGGAACCCGTCACGTTGCACCGGCCGCACCGTCCCGCACTCCGGGATCCCGTCACGTTCCACCGCGCCACGACGGCCCGCACGCCGGGCCCCGTCACATTCCACCGCGCCGCGCCGACCCGCACGCCGGAACCTCGTCACATTCCGCCGCGCCGCGCCGACCCGCCCACACGCCGGATCCCGTCACGGACAGCGATCGGCCGTTGACCACAAGGCAGCGTGCGGCCGTCCCGCGTGGTCGGGTGCCGTCGGTGGTGCGACGCTGGAGGGAGATGCGTCCGGAAGCGACGGGCCGGGCGGGCCGACGGTACGGGAGGGCAGATGGGACGCGATGTCCCGGCGCTGGTCTTCACCCGCGAGGACCGCCGCCGGTACCGGATCAAGATGCAGGAGTGCCTCGAGGTGTTCGCGCAGATGCTGCGCGAGGCCCGGTTCGAGGCCGAGCGGCCCCAGGTGGGTCTGGAGATCGAGCTGAACCTGGTCGACGACCGCGCCGAGCCGGCGATGCGCAACACCGAGGTGCTGGAGGCGATCGCGGACCCGGCCTGGGACACCGAGCTGGGCCGGTTCAACCTGGAGATCAACGTGCCGCCGCGCCGGCTGACGGAGGGCGGTCCCGACGCCTGGGAGTCGGCGATCCGCGACGCGCTCAACCACGCCGACGAACGCGCCCGCTCGGTCGGCGCGCATCTGATCATGGTCGGTATCCTGCCCACGCTGCGGCAGGACCACGTCGGTGAGTCGGCGCTGTCGGAGAACGCGCGCTACCGGCTGCTGAACGACCAGGTGTTCGCGGCGCGGGGCGAGGATCTGCGGCTCGACATCGACGGCCCGGACCGGCTGCGGACGTACGCCGACACGATCACGCCCGAGGCCGCGTGCACCAGTACGCAGTTCCATCTCCAGGTCTCCCCGCAGGAGTTCCCGCGCTACTGGAACGCGGCGCAGGCGATCGCGGGCGTCCAGGTGGCGCTGGCGGCCAACTCGCCCTTCCTGTTCGGCAAGGAGCTGTGGCACGAGACCCGGATCCCGCTGTTCGAGCAGGCCACCGACACCCGCCCGCAGGAGATCAAGGTGCAGGGCGTACGGCCCCGGGTGTGGTTCGGGGAGCGGTGGATCAACAGCGTGTTCGACCTCTTCGAGGAGAACCTGCGCTACTTCCCCGCCCTGCTGCCGCTCTGCGACGAGGAGGACCCGGTCCGCACCCTGGAGCGCGGCGACATCCCCGAGCTGGGCGAACTCACCCTGCACAACGGCACGATCTACCGCTGGAACCGGCCCGTCTACGCCGTCGCGAACGGCACTCCGCACGTCCGGGTGGAGAACCGCTGTCTCCCGGCCGGCCCGACGGTCGCCGACACGCTCGCCAACGGCGCGTTCTACTACGGCCTCACCCGCGCCCTGGTGGACGAGGAGCGGCCGGTGTGGTCGCGGATGTCCTTCCAGGCCGCCGAGGACAATCTGCACACCGCCGCCCGCAACGGCATCGACGCCGAGCTGTACTGGCCGGGCATGGGCGAGGTGCCGGTGCCCGAACTCGTGCTGCGCCGGCTGCTTCCCCTCGCGCACCGGGGACTTGAGCTGACCGGGATGGACGACGCGTGGCGCGAACCGCTCCTCGGTGTCATCGAGCAGCGCTGTGTCACCGCCCGCAACGGCGCGGTCTGGCAGAAGGAGATCTTCCACCGGCTCACCGGGAGCCACACGGATCCGCACGAGGCGCTGCGCCGGATGACCGAGCTGTACGTCGACTACATGCACCTCAACGCCCCGGCGCACACCTGGCCCACGGACTGAGCCGATGTGGCGTCAGGGCGTCACCGTCAGGACGGTACGGCGAACTGGCTGCCGGTCTTACGGCCGTTGTCGGTGTCGGCCGCCGCGACGCAGCGGTAGACGCGCAGGCCCTTGTCCCATTCGGAGGCGGTGGGCGGGATGACGTCGACGTCCCAGGTGCGGGCGAGGGTACGGCCGTCGGCGCTCATGGAGTCGGCCATGACGGTCTGGGAGCAGAGCGCCTTGACGTCCGGGTGCTTGACGAGGTCCCGTGCGTTGTTCGTCTGGCCGTCCTCGGGAAGCGGGGCGATGGCGAAGGTCTCCCAGACGTGCTCGGCCTGGCAGTCGGCGCGGCTGACGGTGATGATCCCCGAGATGTCGGTGATGCCGCTCCAGCACTCGGGGGTGGCGGTGCACCGGCCGCCGAGCCCGTCGACGGCCGTGGCGGCGCAGTCCTCCGTCGTGGTGGCGACGCCGAAGCCGGGTCCGGCGGACGGTGTGGCGGAGGCCGCGGCCGAGGCGCCCGAGCGGGCGTCGGTGTCACGGCCGCCGTCCGGCTGCCGGCCGTTGCCGTACGTCATGACGGTGACCGTGACGCTCACGGACACGGTGACGACCGCCAGCGCGCCGATCAGCAGGGACCGGGACCGTCCGGCCCGCCCGCCGGGCGCGACGGGCGCGGTCGTCGCCCCGCCGCCCGGCCGGTCCGGCGGGGCGGAGGCGATCACGGGCGCGGGAGCGGCGGTCAGCGGGGCCGCGTCCCGGTGGGCGGGCACGGTGGCCAGGGTGTTCATGCCGGGCGCGGGTCCGAAGCCGCCCGGATCGGCGAGGTCGACGGCGGCGAGGGCGTCCCGGAAGGCGCCCGCGTCCGAGAGCCGTTCGGCGGGGTCGGGGGCCATGGCCTGCCGGAGCGTGTCGTTCAGGGCGGCCGGTACGCCGGGGAGGGCGGGGTAGGGCCAGGTGTGCCGGACGATGAGTTCGGCGATGCTGAGGTGGGTGCCGTCATCGGGGTGGTGCGGCGGGCGGCCGGACAGCAGGGCGTAGACGGTGGCGGCGAGCGAGTACACGTCCCCGGCGGGGGTCGGGTCCGCGCCGCGGAACGCCTCGGGCGGGGCGTAGGCGGGGGTCAACGCCTCCCGGGTGACGGAGAGTTCCTGGCCGGGCCGGGGCATGGCCGCGAGACCGAAGTCGGTGAGGGCGATCCCGCCGTACCGGTTGACCATGATGTTGCCGGGCTTGATGTCGCGGTGCAGCACTCCGGAGGCGTGCGCGGCGGCCACCGCGTCCGCGAGGCCGACGCCGATGTCGCGGGCCTCCTTCGGCGGCAGCGGGCCCTGCCGGACCAGCCGCTCGCCCAGGGAGCCGCCGGGGCACAACTCAAGCACCATGTAGGGGCGGTTGTCGGGGAGCACCCCGGCGTCGTACACGGGCACCACGTGCGGGTGTCCGGAGAGCTGTCCGGCCGCCGTGACCTCGCGCAGGAAGCGCTGCCGGTCGCGCGGGGTGGCGAGCAGCCTGCCGTCCACCTTGAGCGCGACCTCCCGGCCCACGGCGAGCTGCCGGGCCCGGTAGACCGTGGCGAACCCGCCCTGGCCCAGGACACCCTGGATGTCGTAACCGGGCAGTTCCATGCGTCGTGGCTCCCTCTGCCGTACCCCAGCACGCCCCGGGGCGAAGACGTCGTCCGGCCGGGGATGAGCCGAGAGTAGCCGAGACCTCGGACACCGGTACGAGGAGCGTCCTCAGGACAGGGCGAGTACGCAGAACTCGTGCCCCTCGGGGTCGGTCAGGCACGTCCACGGGACGTCGCCCTGCCCGAGGTCGAGGTCGACGGCGCCGAGGGCGCGCAGCCGGGCCACCTCCGCCGCCTTGTCGTCACCGGGGTAGGGCAGCAGGTCGAGATGGACGCGGTCGGGCACGGTCTTCGCGCCGGGCGTACGCAGGAACTCCAGATACGGTCCGCCGCCCGACGCGGACCGCAGCACCGCCTGCCGGTCGTTCACCTCGTGCACGGTCCAGTCGGTCGCCGCGCCCCAGAACCGCGCCATCTCCCGCGGCTCCTCGCAGTCCACGACCACCGCGGCGACCGGCCCGGTGTCCCGGTAGACCTCCCGGGGCTCCAGCACACAGAACTCGTTGCCCTCGGGATCGGCGAGCACCACCCACGGCACGTCCCCCTGCCCCACGTCCACGGCCGTCGCACCGAGCGCCTTCAGCCGCGCGACCAACTCCTCCTGATGCGCGAGGGAGTTGCTGGCGAGATCGAGATGCGTACGGTTCTTCACCGCCGGCTTGCCCGCCGGAACCGGTACGACATCGATCCCGAGCACCACCGGATCCGGCCACACGAGCGCCTCCCCCGGCCCCACATAGGCGGTCACACCGGGCCGGAACACGCTCCACCCGAGCGCCTCCCCCCAGAACCGCCCGACCACCCCCGGGTCGAGAGCCTTCAGGTTCACGTGAACGGGTCGCAGTGCCATGCGGCCGATCATCGCATCCCGCCCCGGGGCGGACGCGGATCAGAAGGAGACGTCGAAGTAGTCGATGTCGGTGAGGGACACGTCCAGGGCGGCGGCGCGGTGGCCGCCGTCCCGGAAGTAGACGTCGCGCAGGCCCTCGGCGACGATGCCCCGCAACTGGGCGTCCTCCGCGCCGGCTCGGGCGGCGTCGAAGAGGCGGCGGGCGTACTCCGGGGGGAGGTGGACGGTGAGGCGGCGCATACGGGGGTCGTCGGTGGTGCCGACGGGGGCGCTGTAGCCGAAGCGGGCGCGGGTCTCGATGGTGATGCCGGTGCGGGCGGCGGCGTTCTTGCGGGCGCGCTGCCGGACCCGTGGCTGCCATGCCTTGGCGACCTCGCGTTCCAGGGCCCGGCGCAGGGCCGGACGGGGGTGCTTGGCCGTGCCGGCCAGATAGCGTTCCACCTGCCGCTGGGAGATGCCGAGGCGGCGCGCCACCGCCCTCGTGGAGCCCTTCTCCGCCCGCAGCAGCAGCCGGATCTGCGCGGGCGCGGTCTTCGGCGGCGGCTTGGTGACATGGGCCCGGCCGCCGCGTTCGAGGGCGTCGTCGATCTCTCCCGCCACCGGTCACTCCCCTTCGTCGACGACGGCGTCGCCGCCCTTGATGTGACGGGCCGGGTTGTGTCCCTGTTCAAGGAGGTCCACGGCCCAGGCCGTCTCCTGGACGCCCTCGAGTTTGCACTGCCCGGGGCCCACGCCGACCCGGAACGTGCCGTGCACCGGGCTGCCGTCGGCGTTCACCGGCAGGAGATCCAGCGGGGAGGCGCCGGGGGCGGCGTAGACGACGCAGTCCGAGAGCACCGCCAGCGGGTGGCGGCCGGTCAGGGCGGCGAGCCGGGCCATCTTGCGGTGCATGTTGACGCGCGCCTTGGCGATGACGGCGGCGCGGATGTGGGGGCTCCAGGTGGGGCGTTCGAGGGCGGGCCAGCGCTCGCCGTCCCGGTAGGTGTGGCCCTGCGGCCGTTCCCTGAGCTTGCCGATGCCGCCCTTGACGGTCGCCTTGATCGCCGACAGCACCATCGCGCCCTGCCGGTGCCTGCGGACGGCGGCGACGAGCCGCGCGTCGTCCGCCTCGACGGGGCGTCCGTGGTGCAGGGGCAGCCGGTGCAGGGCGTCCCGCAGCGCGTCGAGGTCGTCCTCGTCGGCGGCCGCGTACGTCCGGTGCACCGCCATCGCGTCGAGATAGGCGGCCGGATCGGCGTCCTTGCCGACGGGGATGCCCATGTCCGCGCTGGTGGTGAGGTACGCGTCCTTGAGCCGGTCGTGCCAGGGGTCGAGATAGGCGCCGCTCTCCTGCCGTACGTACGCCTCCGACGGGCGGACGGCGCAGCCGAGTTCCTCGGCGTAGGCCAGCGTCGGGGTGCTGTACCAGGCCGGGCCCTCGGGGCGCAGGCCGGTGGGGGTGAAGGGGTTGGGCAGCCGTGGGTCGAGTTCGGCTCCGGAGAGGTCCACCAGCCACGCGCCCGGGACCTTCTTGTCGAAGACGGGCGCGGTGACGTGCACCGGCTCCGACAGACCGACCGGGAGCCGGGACGCGGCGGCGAGGAAGGCCGTGTTGATGTCGATGCCGACCGCCCAGGGCAGCAGGCACTCCTCGTCCGACAGCAGATCCGCCGCCCGCGTCCACTGCCACGCCTCCTCGTCGAGGAAGCCGCCCTGCCAGCCCTGCGCGACCGGATGCTCGACGGGCGCCTCCGGCGGCGCCGGGTCCACGGGCCGGGTGAGCGCACCCGGGTTGGGCCCCGACACCCAGCCGCCGGTCGCCTCGTCCCGGACCGGGCGCGTCGGCGGCCGCAGCGCGGTCATCAGCTCCAGGCCGGTCACCGCCGACGAACCGCGCGGGGTCAGCACCCGGGACGCGAACACGCCGAGGACGCGGGCCAGATCGGCCGGGTGCAGCCGGTCCGCGTCCCCCCAGGCCCGGGGGTCCAGGGCCTCCCAGGGCAGCACCGCGAGCTGCACACACTGCCGCCGGCCGTTCTGCGCGGGCCGGTAGATCCGCGCCCACGGTCCGAACCCGCGCTGCGTGAGCTGCCACTTGGCGCGCGTCAACTGCTTGACGACGGGATGGTCCGGGGCGAGCCGCAGGCCCCGGCGGTCCTCCAGCCGTTCCGGCAGCCCGAACCGGGCGGCGGCGGACGCCGTCAGCACGACGAGCGGGTCGGAGTCCTTGCCATGCCGGTGCAGCCGCGGCGCCCCGATCCCGGCCTCGGCCAGCGTCCACTCCACGAGCTGCGGCAGGGTCGTCGCCGGACACTCCAGCAGCACACCACCGAGGCAGTACGCCGTCCCGTCCCCGTCGACGACGGCCAGCGGACCGTTGGTGAAAGGGGAATCGGGGGCAGGCGCGGCGGCGGCGGAACGCGGCGCTGGGGGGCGGCGGGTGGCGGGGCGAGGTGAGCTGCGGACGGGTTCGGGCGGCTCAGGACTGACCACCACCTCCGCGACCGTTTCCGTCTCCGTCTCCGGTGCTTCGGGCTCCTCCGTCGCCGGCCCCGCCGGATCCGGGTACTTGGCCGCCCAGCCCTCCAGCAGGCGCAGATACGCCTGGCGGCGCGGCGGGCGTGGTTCGGAGCGGCCGTTCTCCCAGTTCTTCACGGTCTGCGGGGTGGTCCGCAGTGCCGCGGCCAGCCGCGCCTGGGTCACCCCGGCCGCCTCCCGCAGCCGTCCCCGCTCCTCGGGGTCCGGCAGTTCGGGTTCGCCCGCGAGCAGTTCGTCCACGGCCGCGAACAGCTCTTCCTCCGTCGCCACAGGCCACCTCCTCCCCGGAGACTAGCAATGTTCCACCTCGGATTTAGCCTCGGAATCGCCGCGGAATTAGCCTGCCGTGAGCGCGGTCCGGGCCCCGTCAGGTCCGTTGTCAGTGGCTGGCCGTATGTTCGGGTGCATGACGACAGACCTGGTCGCGGCCTCGTGGGACCGTATCGACGCCTGGCTGCGGGTGCATGCGCCGCGCACGTTCGCCTCTCTCGGCGCGCCTGCGGCGGAGGCGGAGATACGGGCGGCGGAGGCGGAGCTCGGGCTGGTGTTCCCGGGCGATCTGGTCGCGTCGTTGCGGCGGCACGACGGGGCGGCGGAGGGGACGGAGGCGTTCCGGCTGCCGACGGGTGACCGTCTGCTGGGGGTGCGGGAGATCGTGACGGCGAGCGGGTTCCTGCGTTCGGCCGCCGCCGATCTGGACGAGGAGAGCGCCGAGTCCTACTGGCATCCCGGCTATGTGCAGTTCGGGTCGTACGGGGTCACCGCCGACGGTCTGACGGTCGACTGCCGTCCCGGTGATTCCCTCGGCGCGATCGGGCGGTTCTTCGACGAGACCGGCACCGACTTCGGCCGGGCCGACTCGCTGGGCGGGTATCTGGCGGAGGTGGCCGACCAGTTGGAGCGCGGGCCGGTCGCGGGTGCGGTGACGTTCAACGGCCGGCTGATCTGGGAGTGGGCGGCGACCGGCCGCCCGGACTGGGGTGACGCCGGGGATCCACTGCCGTCGGCGGACACGGACCTCGCGCCGCTGGAGTGGCCGACCGGGCCGACGGAGGCACTGCGGCCCGGGCCGCTGTTCGGGCTCGAGGAACTCGGCGCGCTGATCGCCTCGACGTCCCGGGAGCACGTCACGGTCGCGGCGTGGAGGCAGATGCGCAGACTGGCCGTGGAGACCGGCCTCGCCAAGTATCCGGAGGTCGCGGCGGCGCTGGACGCGGGCGGGCGGGGCGAGTCCGTGGCTCTCGCTCAGGACGGGCCGCTCGGCCTCAGGCTGCGCGGGGTGATCGCCTCGGCCGGGGCGCAGCGGGACAGCTACCGGGAGTGGGCCGCACAGGCCCTGGTGGTCACCGTGTGCGGATCGCCGTACGCCGCGCTGGCGAAGAGCGCGACGATCCGGGGCCGGCTGAACCCGGACTGGCGGGAGGAGCTGCACTCCGACCTCGGCGGCCCGCCCCTGCCGCCCGTCCCGGACGACCGGTTCTGGGCGACACTGGGCAACCCTGCCATCGACACCGGCTACTACGAGGGGCTGTTCACGGCGAGCGGCGACGGCGTGGAGGGTGGGGCCGGATGAGCGACGACGGCTCCCTGCTCGCCCGGATCGAGCGGTACTACGCCACCGTTCCGCTGCTGTTCGCCGATGCCGAGGAGTACGGCACGCTGCGGCTGTTCGTGCGGAAGGAGCCGGGTGCGCCGTACTACGGCGGGCCGGGGCACGCCCAGCCCAGCGGGGCGGGCGGTGTGGCCGACGGTGACATCGCGCGAGTGCGGGCCCGGCAGCGGGAGCTGGGGGTGCCGGAGACGTTCGAGTGGCTGGCCGAGGCCGCGCCGGATCTGCGGGAACGGGTCGGGGCCGCCGGACTGACCGTGGCGGAGCGGCCGTTGATGGTGCTGGACCCGGGGCTGCCCCGGGCGCCGCAGGCGCTGCCGGCCGCAGTGTCCGTCCGTGCGGTGAAGGCCGACGATCCGGCCCTGCCCGCCGTCCTCGCGCTGCCCCGGCCGGCCTTCGGCCGGGACGACACGGCCGGTGTCCGGGAGTTGGCGGCAGCCGCCGAGGGCGTGGTCGCGGACGGCACCGTCGAGGCGGTACGGCCGACCCTGCGCGGCGGGCACAAGCGGCTGCTCGCCGCCTTCGGGCCGGACGGCGTCCCGCTGGCCGCCGGCCACTACCATCCGGCGGGCGGCGCGACCGAGATCGGTGGTGTGGGCACCCTGCCCACGGCCCGTCGGCAGGGGCTGGCCGCCGCGGTCACGACAGCCCTGGCCGTCGATGCCCGGGAGCACGGTGTGACCACCGTGTTCCTGGCCTACGCCGCGGAATCCGTCGCCCGTCTCTACGCCCGCCTGGGTTTCCGCCCCGCCGGGGTCACGCTTCTGATAGCCGATCAGCCCGCCCGCTCCTGACCGTCACGCGGGCTGGGGGGTGAGGCGTTTGTGGCCCTTCCTGTCGTAGTAGCCGGTCATCGCGAAACCGAAGGCGAACGCGAGGACCGTGCCGATGGCGATCATGATCCAGGAGCGGGTGAGGCCGGCGTCGCCGCGGGCGTCGAAGAAGAGGATGGCGCGGACGCCGTCGCTGAGCTGGCGCATCGGCTCGAAGTAGGACAGGAAGCGGTAGAAGGCGGGCACCGCCTGGAGCGGGACGGTGGCGCCGGAGGAGGGCAGGCCCAGGACGATGAAGACGAACATGGAGACCAGTTGGCCGATCCCGCCGAACGCGGCGTTGATGGCCTGCACACCAAGGCCGACGGCGAGCGCCGCGCAGTACGAGTAGACCCACAGCAGGGGCAGATGGGTGGCGTCCATGCCGAGGATCGTGACGCAGGCCAGCATGACCAGGGAGGCGCTGACCAGCGTGATGCCCGCCGTCATCGCCATCTTCAGCAGCAGGGTCTGGGTGCGGTTGATCGGCACGGTCGGGCGGCGGGTGTGCCAGGGGCCGATCTCGTTGTCGGCGTAGCCGAGGGCGGTGTCGACGCCGTTGCTGATGACGTTGCCGCCCATGAAGCCCGCCAGGACGAGCAGCAGCGTGTAGTAGAAGGCGGACAGGCCCAGGCCGCTGTGGCTGCCGATGGGGTGGCCGACCTCGGTGACGATCTGCACCGGGTCGGCGAGCAGCACCTTGGTCGTGGAGTCGGCCGAGCCGGCGGCCGCGGTGAGCTGTTCGCCGAGGCCGGCGGACGCCTGCCGGGCCGCCGCGGTGGAGATCTGGCTCGCCAGGGAGGAGCCGAGGCTGCC
Organism: Streptomyces sp. CAI-85; assembly: GCF_013363615.1. NCBI lineage: Bacteria > Bacillati > Actinomycetota > Actinomycetes > Kitasatosporales > Streptomycetaceae > Streptomyces > Streptomyces sp. CAI-85. Next base: position 457,815 of record NZ_JAANNX010000001.1, read on the forward strand.
CTTGCCGGGGTTGGTGAGCACCGTCATCGTCGGCCGGGCGGTGGCGCCGGTGGTGGTCAGCGCGGTGACCGAGTCGGTGAAGCCGGGCGGGATGACGAGGGCGCCGTAGACCCGGCCGGAGTCGAGCTGTTCCTGTGCCTCGGCGCGGCTGAGGGTGCGCCAGTCGGCCTTGCCGCCGGCCGTGTCGGCGGCGATGGCGGTGGCGATCCGCGTGCCGATGTTCTGCCGCTGTCCCGCCGGGGGTTCGCCGGTGTCGCCGTTGACCAGGGCGATGGGCAGATCGCGCAGGTCGCCGTTGGGGTTGACGATGCCGCCCATGTAGAGGAGGGACAGCAGCAGGGTGAGCAGTCCCGTCAGGACGGTGGGGACGAGCCACAGGTGGGGGCGGCGCAGCAGTGCGGTGGCGCGGGCCTCGGGACCGGGGTCGGCCATGGTTCTCCACAGGGTCCGGGCGGTGCGGGGACCGCGCTGGGGGCGGGGCGGCCTCGTCGGAGGTCAGGTTGCAGGATGCGGTGTGCGCCGGGCGGGACGGCCACCGCCTCGCCCCGCCTCCCCCGGTTGCAGTACAAGGAGCCGCGCCGCTCCGGTCAGCGGGCGCGGATCGTGCCCACGGTCCGCAGGGTCCGTACGGCGGCGCTCTTGAGGGCCGGATGGTCCCGCACCAGCCGGTGGGCGGCCCGCATCGGCTCCCGGCGCAGCCAGTGCAGGGCGGCGCCGGGGCCCGCCGTGCGCAGGGCGCCCTCGTGGACGAGCAGATCGCCCGTCTTGAAGGAGTTCTTGTACGCCGCCTCGCCCCGGCCGAAGTCCACGAGGCCGATGCCGGCCTCGGCGGCGGCCTCGATCATGCGCAGATAGAGGACACGGCCGGGTGAGTACGTCGCCACGGCCAGGTCGTACGAGGGGAACCAGCAGGACAGGACGGTGCGGGAGCGCAGGCCGAAGTGGGCGGCGACGGGGCGGTCCCCGGCGTAGAGGACCGACAGGGTGCCCGTGCAGTCCGGGGCGGCGGTCGCGGAGAGCAGGTCGACCAGCCGGGCGATCCACGGCTGGGAGAAGGGGTCGCGGCGGCCGGTGCGGCGGTAGTGGGCCGACTTCCAGGCGATCAGGGCGCGCAGGGCGGCGGGGTCCGGGTCGTCGAAGACGAAGCGCAGCGGGCCGAGGTTGCGGGTCATCCGGCGTTCCTGGGACCGGGCCGCCTTCCAGAAGCCGCGGGCGTGGGCGCGCAGGTGCTCCTCGTAGGCCGTGAAGCCGCCGGTGAGGTCCACGACGGGGGAGGCGAACTGGGCGGTGGCGTAGGGCAGGAAGAGGTCCTGGCCGCTCTCCAGGTGGTTGAACTCCCACGCGTTCAGCGAGCAGGCCCGCATCAGGTGGTGCGGGTCCAGGTGCAGGCCGGGCGGGAGGACGGCGCCCTGGCAGTCGGAGACGCCCAGGCCGACGGCGCGGCCGCAGCCCCAGCGGCCGCGCTGGTAGGGGAAGTAACCGACGGGTTTGCCTCTGCGGCGCAGGACCGCGACGCGGGTGTCCGAGCGGACCCGGCCGACCGCCCGGCTGAACTCCGCGCTCATGAAGGGGTTGGCCGCGCTGGCCGTCGCGGCGGTGGTGCGGAGGTCGTTCCACAGGGCGAGGTCGGTGGCCGTCAGGTCGGTGGGGTGGACGATGTCGATTCGGGGTGCGGGGGCGGTCATGGCGGGGTGGCTCCTGGGGTCGCGCGGGGCGGAGTTTGGGCGACATGGCCTCCGGGGGTGTGTCGGGTGCATGTCTGTGGGGGCTGGTCGCGCAGTTCCCCGCGCCCCTGAGTGGGTCGGGGCGGGGTTGGCGGCAAGGCTCGGGCGGACCGTCTTCGGGTGCGGGTCTGTGGGGGCTGGTCGCGCAGTTCCCCGCGCCCCTGGGTGGGTCGGGCCGGCGTCGGTGGTGAGAGCGGCGTGATCATGGTTTTTCCATGGTCCGGGAGAAGCGTGGGGTGCGCTCCGGAACCGGGAAACCCGGTGATGTGAACGTTCAGCCGAAGGCTCACGGGCACGGGTGAACCGCCGGACGGTCAGTCGTCGCGGCCGTAGGACAGGGGATCGTAGGGGGCGCGGCGGTTGTCGTCGGCGGTGAGGTGTTCGAGAACCTCGACCAGCTCCTGGCAGGCGCTCTCCACGGAGCGTCGGGTGTTGCGCTGTTCCATGATCACCGCGGACAGCAGCAGTGCCGTGAGCGCCATGGTGCCGTTGAACGCCTGGAGCTTGACCATCACCTCCACCCGCGTCAGCCGGGCGAAGGGACCCACATGGTCCGTGGCGGCGAGCGTGGCCATGACCGAGGTGAAGAGCGCGCAGAGCATGCTGCCGGCCAGCTCGAAGCGGAGTGCCGCCCAGATCAGCAGCGGATAGACCAGGAAGAGCACGCTGACGGGGCTGCGGGTGGCGATCGGGACGACGGCCAGGCAGATGAGCGCGAGCCCGACGGCCTCCTTCCAGCGGGCCAGGTGCAGCGCCCGCTGCGCCCGGTGGAGCAGGAGCAGCACCGGGGTGACGATCAGGACGCCCATCGCGTCCCCGACCCACCAGGCCAGGAACACCGGCCAGAAGCTGCCCGCGTCCAGCCGGTCGCCGTAGACCAGGAGGCCCACGCCGATGCCGGAGCTGATCAGCATGGCGGTGAGGGCGCCCAGGAAGACCAGGGCGAGGCCGTCGCGTAAGCGGGCGAGGTCGGTGCGGAAGCCCACCTTGCGCAGCATGAGGCAGGCGCAGACGGGGGCGAGCGTGTTGCCGACGACGGTCACCAGTCCCAGGGGCCGCAGTGTGGTGATCGTCAGGAGGACGAGGAGGACGCCGAGGGAGATGCCGGGCCAGACCCGGAGTCCGAAGATCAGCAGACAGGCGACCGCCACGCCGGTGGGCGGCCAGATGGGGGTGAACACGGCGCCCTCGACCGTGAGCTGACGCATCAGTCCCAGGCGCCCGGCCCCGTAGTAGCAGACGGCGACCGCGAGCACCTGGACGGCGTAGAGCGCCGCCCGCCGCAGCTCCGATTCCGGGGTACCCACCACAGCAGCCATCAGACACCGCTCCGTCCGCCGCGGCGAGGTGAGGGGCCCGCCGTCCGGCCCTATGGCTGAATCCGGGGCGGTCCGGTGAGCAGTCCGTCGTGTCCCACGACGAGGACCGCCGCGTCGTCCTCGTGGCCGACCCGCTCGGCGCCCTTGATCACGGCGGAGGCGAGCGACCCGGCCTCCAGGCCGGCCACGGCGGCGATGCCGGCCAGCCGTACGACCTGGTCGAGGCCCTCGTCCACGGACATCGACGGTCCCTCCACCACGCCGTCGGTGAGCAGTACGAACACCCCGCCCTTGGTGAGCCGGTAGCGGGTGACCGGGTAGGTGACGCCCGCCGCGACGCCGAGCGGGGGTCCGCCCTCGTCCTCGGCTATGCCGGACCTTCCGTCCGCGGTGGCCCAGACGCAGGGGATGTGTCCGGCGCGGGCGCTCTCCAGGACGCCGGTGGCGGGGTCGAGCCGCATGAAGGTGCAGGTGGCGAAGAGGTCGCCGCCGAGGGAGAGCAGCAGGTCGTTGGTGCGGGCGAGGAGGTCGCCGGGTTCGCCGGTGACGGAGGCGAGGGCGCGCAGACCGACCCGCACCTGGCCCATGAAGGCGGTCGCCTCGATGTTGTGGCCCTGAACGTCGCCGATGGACAGGCCGATCCGTCCGTCGGGCAGGGTGAAGGCGTCGTACCAGTCGCCGCCGACGTTGAGGCCGTAGCAGGCGGGGGCGTAGCGGACGGCGAGCCGGAAGCCGTCCGCCACGGGCAGGTCGCGGGGCAGCATGCCGCGCTGGAGGGCGAGGGCCAGTTCGACGCGTGAGCGTTGCAGCTCCGCGCGCTCGCGCGCCTGGGCGGTCAGCGAACCGAGCCGGGCGAGCAGCTCGTCGCTTTCGTCCGGGGGGCGCTTGCGGGACACGGGGGGCCTTTCCGACGGCACGCTCGACTCTCGACAGACCTCCATGAAACTCGACAAACCCCGTGTTCACACCTGAAAGGACCGCGAGGAGAGCGGGGGCGCCCCCGGACGTCAGCCGCCCAGTGCCCGCATCACCACGTCCTTCGCCTCCTCCTGGACCCGGCGCAGATGGTCGGCGCCGAGGAACGACTCGCCGTAGATCTTGTAGACGTCCTCGGTGCCCGAGGGCCGGGCCGCGAACCAGGCGCTGTCGGTGGTCACCTTGATGCCGCCGATGGCCGCGCCGTTGCCGGGCGCCTCGGTGAGGACGCCGGTGACGGGCTCCCCGGCCAGGGTGTCGGCGGTGACCTGCGCGGGCGAGAGCCTGGCGAGGAGCGCCTTCTCCTCGCGGGTCGCGGGGGCGTCGATGCGGGCGTAGGCCGGTGAGCCGAACCGGTCGGTCAGCGCGGCGTAGTGCTGGGAGGGCGTCCTGCCGGTCACGGCGGTGATCTCGGAGGCGAGCAGCGCCAGGATGATGCCGTCCTTGTCGGTGGTCCACACGGAGCCGTCGCGGCGCAGGAAGGAGGCGCCGGCCGACTCCTCGCCGCCGAAGCCGAGGGAGCCGTCGACCAGGCCGTCCACGAACCACTTGAAGCCGACGGGCACCTCGACCAGCGGGCGGCCGAGGTCGGCGGCGACCCGGTCGATCATCGAGGAGGACACCAGCGTCTTGCCGACACCCGCCGCGGCCGGCCACTGCTCGCGGTGGCTGTAGAGGTAGGCGATGGCGGTGGCCAGGTAGTGGTTGGGGTTCATCAGGCCCCCGTCGGGGGTGACGATGCCGTGCCGGTCGGCGTCCGCGTCGTTGCCGGTGGCGATGTCGAAGCGGTCCCGGCGCTCGATGAGCGAGGCCATCGCGTACGGCGACGAGCAGTCCATGCGGATCTTGCCGTCCCAGTCGAGCGTCATGAACCGCCAGGTGGGGTCGGTGAGCGGGTTCACCACGGTCAGGTCGAGGCGGTGCTGCTCGGCGATCCGGCCCCAGTAGGCGACCGAGGCGCCGCCCAGCGGGTCGGCGCCGATACGGACGCCGGCGGATCGGATCGCGTCCAGGTCCAGGACGTTCGGGAGGTCGGTGACGTAGGCGCCGAGGAAGTCGTGGCGGCCGGTGGTGGTGGCGGTGAGCGCCCGGGTGTACGGCAGACGGCGGACGTCCTTGAGGCCGGCGGCGATCACGTCGTTCGCCCGGTCCTGGATCCAGGAGGTGGCGTCGGAGCCGGCCGGGCCGCCGCTGGGCGGGTTGTACTTGAAGCCGCCGTCGCGGGGCGGGTTGTGGGAGGGGGTGACGACGACGCCGTCCGCGAGGCCCGTCGTGCGGCCGCGGTTGTACGTGAGGATGGCGTGCGAGACGGCCGGGGTGGGGGTGTAGCCGTCGGCGCTGTCGAGGAGCACGGTGACGTCGTTGGCCGCGAACACCTCCAGGGCGGTGACCCGGGCGGGCTCGGACAGGGCGTGGCTGTCGGCGCCGAGGAAGAGCGGACCGTCGATGCCCTGGGCGGCGCGGTACTCGCAGATGGCCTGGCTGGTGGCGGCGATGTGGTCCTCGTTGAACGCGGCGTCGAGGGACGAGCCGCGGTGTCCCGAGGTGCCGAACGCGACGCGCTGCGCGGGGTCGGACGGGTCCGGGTGCAGGGCGTAGTACGCGGTGACCAGCCGGGCGACGTCGACGAGGTCCTCGGAGCCTGCCGTCCGGCCCGCTCGCTCGTGCTGCATGTGCCCGCTCCTCCGTGTCGGTTGACCCTTGGCTTGCGGGGTCCATCTTCCCCCGCCGGGCGGTCACACGGCAGAAGACGTCGGCGGATCGGCCCCACGGACCGTCGGATCGGTCGTCGGGTCGGGCAGCAGCAGGCGGAAGGTGCAGCCGTGGCCCGGGCTGTTGTCCAGTTCGAGGCGGCCGCCGTGGGCGGCGGCGATGGCGGCGGCGATGGCCAGTCCGAGGCCGGAGCCGGGTTCCGCCGGCTGTTCGCGCGGGGTCGCGCGGTAGAAGCGGTCGAAGACATGGGGTGCCTCGTCGGGCTTGATTCCGGCGCCGTCGTCGGCGACCTCGACGACGCAGACGGGTGTGCCGGGCGGCGGCGGAGGACCGCTGCCGAGGCACGTCCTCGTGGTGGTGCGCGTGGCGCCGACCCGGACGCGGATCCGGCTGTCGGCGGGCGTGTGGACACAGGCGTTGGACAGCAGATTGCCCAGGACCTGGGCGAGTTGATGCGGGTCGCCGGGTGTCTCTATGACGTCGAGACCGCGTTCGGGACCAGGAGGGCCAGGAGGGGCGGGAGGGCCAGGAGGGCCGGGAGGATGGGTCGCCAGGGGTTCCAGGCCGATGGCCCGGTCGGGGTGGCGTACCGCGGTGGTCGCGATGGCGTCGGCCGTCAGGGAGAGCAGGTCGACGGGTTCCCGGTGCGACACTGGGGTGTCGCCGAGCTTGGCGAGGAGGAACAGATCGTCGACGAGACGGCTCATGCGGTCGGCGTTGTGCGCGATCAGGGCGTGCGCCTCCTGCCGCCGCCGGTCCGACATACCGGTGTCCTCCAGGAGGAGTTCGGCGAAGCCCTGGATCGCGGTCAGCGGGGTGCGCAGTTCGTGGCCGGCGTCGGCCATGAAGTGGCGTAGCTGCGCCTCCGAGGTCTTGGTGCGGTGCAGGGCGGTGCGCAGACGGTCGAGCATGGTGTTCAGGGCCAGGCCGAGCCGGCCGACCTCGGTGTCCGGGTCCGTCACGGGGACGTTGAGTTCCAGCGCGCCCCGGGTGATGTGCTGGGCGGTGTGCTCGACACGGGTGAGCGGGCGCAGCCCGAGGCGGACGGCGCCGTTGCCCAGGACGACGACTCCCCCGGCGGCCGCGGCGCCGAGGGCGAGGCCGAGCCAGAGGAGCTTGGTGGTCGCGCCGTCCACCGTGTCCAGGGGGAGGGCGACGACGGTCCTCGTCCCGTCGGGCCCGGAGTGGGCGATCACCCGCCAGCCGGAGCCGTCGCCGTCGCCCTCGGCGGGAACGGTGCGCGGGCTCCCTTCCGGCAGGTCCAGGTCGGCAGCCTGCCCCGGCAGCCGGGGCCCGGGGCGGTCGTCGCCGCCCAGGGAAGCGGGCAGCAGCCGGCCGTCGTTGTCGTAGAAGTAGACGCGGTAGTCCGAGGGCAGGGCGCCGTCCGAGGCCGGCGGCGGCAGCGTTCCGTCGGCCGCGATGTCCTCGTAGACGCGGCTCGGCGGCCGGAAGTGGGAGAGCCGGTTGTCGACCTGGTCGGTGAGCCAGCCGCGCAGCACGGTGAGACCGGCGAGCTGGCACAGCAGGACGGCGCCCGTGGCGAGCAGCCCGGCGATGAGGACGAGACGGCTGCGCAGGGACCGCGGGCGCAGTCGGCGGGGCCAGGTCACCGGTCGGCCGTACGGGTCTCGTCCCGCGGCAGGCGCAGGCAGTACCCGACGCCGCGCACGGTGTGGATCAGCGCGGGTGGATCGCGGTCGACCTTGCGGCGCAGGTTCTTGATGTAGGTGTCCACGATGCGGGTGTCGCCGGAGAAGTCGTACCGCCAGACCTGCTGAAGGATCTCGGCCTTCTCCAGCACGTGTTCGGGGTGGGCCAGCAGACAGGCCAGGAGCCGGAACTCGGTCGGCGACAGCTTCAGCGGGCGGTCCGCGCGCCGTACGTCGTGCGTGGTCTCGTCCAGTGTGAGGTCGGCGTAGCGCAGGGGCGGGCGGCTGCCGGTGGTGGACGCCGGCGCGCTGCTGCGGCGCAGGATGGCACGGATGCGCAGCAGCACCTCCTGGACGTGGAACGGCTTGGTGACGTAGTCGTCGCCGCCGGAGCTGAGGCCGATGATGCGGTCCTCGACGCCGGTCCTGGCGGTGAGGAACAGCACCGGTGTGTAGACGCCCTGGGCGCGCAGGTCGCGGGTGAGCCGGAACCCGTCGGTGTCGGGCAGCATGACGTCCAGGACGATCAGGTGGGGACGGCGGTTGCCCGCCTCGAACATGGCCTCCTGACCGCTGGCGGCGCTCGCCACGGCGTAGCCGGCGGCGCTGAGCGCGGAGGTGAGCAGGGTGCGGATGCTGGCGTCGTCCTCCACGACCAGGACGGTGTATCCGGCGGCGGGCGGACGGGTGAGGCTGTGCGGGTCGATCACGTTCGGGCACCTCGGGGTACGGCGGGGCAGGTCACGGAAGCGCTGATCCGGCGTCCCGGGCCGCCGCCCTGTAGGGGGGCGGCCCGGGACGCCGGGTGTCAGCCGGTCACGTCCTTGTCCTCGGCCAGGGCCGCGGTGCGGTCGGTGACCGTCTTCGTGAGCCGGGTGACGGCGGTGTCCAGTTCCTCGGAGCCGGCTCCGTTGGAGCGTGCCTGCTCCGCGACGGCCTTCAGCTCCTTCGCCGCCGTACCCGAGCCGTAGAACTTCCGGTACAGCTCCCGGTACGCCTCCTTGTAGACGTCGTCGAAGGCGTCGGCCGCGAGGAACTTGGTCTTGAGGGCGTGCTGCATGGAGCCCCCGCCGCCACCTCCTCCTTGCCGGCCGCCGGGCATTCCCTCGGGCATGCCCTCGGGCGCACCCTCCGGCTGTCCTTCGGGGAATCCCTCCGGCGCTCCTTCGGGGAGCCCCTCCTGGCCGGCGCCCCCGCCCGGCATGCCGCCGCCGCCCATGCTGATCGAGTCGTCGGGCCCGGCCGTCGCGTCTCCGCTGAAGGTCAGGTTGTAGTCCCAGCCCAGGACGGAGAACTTCTTGGTGTCCAGGTCGTACCAGAGCAGGTAGTTCTTGCCGGGGCCCGCCATGTCGTCGAAGTTCAGCAGCAGGTTCTGCGCCGCGAGGTAGGCGGCCAGCGACTCGACGTCGACGTACTGGTCGAGATCGCGGGCGAACTCCTCGTCCGAGGCGCTGTCGACCCACTTGATGAGCTTCATCACCGGTTCGAGGTCCTGGCTGCCCTTCTTGTTGAGCTGCTTGAAGGAACTCTCGTACTCGGTGGGGTCGTCCCCGCGGTACTCGAACGAGCCGCTCGCCTTCGCCTTGTACAGCACGCCGTTGCCGTCGGCGACGTCGTCGGCGTAGTCGGTGTCGGGCGCCTCGACCATGAGCCGGGTGACGGCGGGGCGGTTGTTCACCTTCAGCTCGGTGAAGCCGTACCGCTCGGCCTTCTGCCCGCTCTTCTCGGTCAGGGACAGGGAGAGGGCCTCGTTGAGGGGCACTTGACCGTTGCTGCCGGGGCGCAGGGAGATCTCCCGCTCGCCCTGGTAGGCACGCCCCTCGACATACTCGTCGATCTTGACGAGCCAGGGCAGCTCCTCGGGCTTCTCGGCGGACAGGTTGTACTGCACCATCCCGCCCATGCCACCCATGCCACCAGCACCGCCGGCACCACCCGCGGCAGCGCCGCCCTGCGCGCCCTCCGGCAGTTCCCGGCCGCCGCCGAACCCGCCCTCACCACCCCCGGGCATGCCCCGCCCGCCGCCACGCAGGGACGACAGCGTGGAGTTGCCCTTGAGACGGATGCCGACGTCGTTGAGGTAGACGCCGTCGATGACGAGGTCGGCCTCGATGTAGTCCTTGGTGCCGTCCTCCTTGAACTCCTTCATCATCTTGTCGAAGTCGGTCTGCTGGTACGTGAGTTGGATCGAGTGCTCGGCCGAGGTGTCGTAAAGGTCCACCGTGCCCTCGACGTTCTCCGTGATGGCGTCCGCCTCGACCCGCGAGGACGACGTCACGTACGGGGAGATCCGCGCGTCGCCCAGGAACCAGACCATCGAGGCGAGCCCGACGCCCAGCGCCGCGGTCGGCCTCCAGTGCTGGCGCAGCCGGACGGGCAGCCGGTCCCGCAGCCGCCGCCCGCGCCGCACGGTGCCCTCGCCGCTCATCACAGGTCCGTCGTGTCGTAACCGGTCAGTACCGTCACCCGCTGGCCGGAGGTCCGTTCCTGCAACGCGCTGACCAGGTCGCCGGGTTCGGCGCCCTTCTTCAGGCGCACCGCGTAGAACACCTCGGTCAGTGCGCCGCCCCGGATCGTCTCGGTGCTCACCAGCTCGAACTCGCTGGTGTACTTGATCAGGACGTCACGGATCTGCGGGGTGTAGTCGTCCCCGGCCGGGACCTGGACCTTGACGACCTGCCGCTGGACGTTGAGGGCGAACCAGTTGAACTTGAACATCACCAGGACGACGGCGCAGATGACCACGGCACCGACCGCGGCCAGCGTGTAGAAGCGGGCGCCGCAGGCCATGCCGATCGCCATGGCGAGGAAGATGAAGCCGACGTCCCGGGTCTCCTTGACCGCGTTGCGGAAGCGGACCACGGACAACGCGCCGACCAGTGAGAAGGCCCGGGCCAGGTTGGAGCCGACGACCAGCATGATCAGGGCGACGATCATGCCGACGACGACCAGGGTCTGCACATAGGACTGGCTGTAGGAGACGTTGCGGTGCGTGTACCGGTACACGTAGCCGATCAGCGTGGACAGAATGAACGACAGCGCCATCGCCGCCACCACGTCGGCCACGCTGAACGTGCCGCTGAGTTCCTGTAGTTCGAAGTTCACTTGGCTCCTGCCTTCAACGACGCGTCGTGGCGCGCCGGCAGCCGCACCGGCTGCTGTTCCGTGGGGGTGGGTGGGGGGCAGTCCGACTCGTGGACGTGGAACACCGAGCGCGGGGCCAGGCCGAACGCCTCGATGGACTGAACGTACTTGGAGATCCGGACGAGGTTGAGGTTGCGCCGGGCGGCCAGGTCGGTGATCCAGTGCGGGGTGCGCTCGTTCACCTTGATCTCCATGACCGACATGTGCGGCGGGATCGTGAAGCGGTTCTCCGGCGTCTCGACGCCGAAGTGGAAGTCCCGGTCCCTGCCGCGGACGCGCCGGTCGAAGGTGACACGCAGACCGGTGTCCGCGTCCCGCCCGACGAGCGCCTCGCGCTGGTACCCGGTGACGGCGGTGGGCTGGAGGTCGAGCCGGACGACGAGTTCGAGCACCTCGTGGAGGAAGGCGCGCTCCTTCGCCGAGTGCTCCACCAGTTCCCGGCCGTCGCACAGCCGGCGGGCCGTGCCGTAAGGAAGGGTGATGCGGCGCTTCTGCGTGACCCGGTTGACCCGCTGTTTGATCTCCACGCAGACCGGTGAGTCGTCGGTGACGCCGTCGAGATCGCCGTAGTGGCGGATGCGCAGCTTGCGGCGGAACTTCAGGCCCTCGATCTTCTCCCAGTAGAAGCGGAGCTGAGGGGTGTCGTAGTACAGGCTCCACACGCCGTAGCCGCCGACCGGGCTGTGCAGGTCGCGGTCCATCCGTTCGGCCAGCTCGTCGCGGATGTCCGCGGCCTGCTCCACCGGGACCAGGTACTTCAGCTCGAACCGGTTGAACGCGTGCAGCCGGCTGGCCACATGCAGCGGTTCCTCGTCCTCCCGGTCCCCGCTCTCGTGTGCCCGGGCCTCGCGCGCCGCGACTGCCTTCGACAGGAACACCATGCGCCTCCTTGCTCGTACGTTGCGGTCCGACCGGCCTCGCACAGGCAACCAAGGGCGCATGAGGACGCCATGAGAATCACGGGTTGATTCCACGAGTCTTCGACACGACGCCCAGGTGAACGGAGAGCGACAGCCGAGGTGGACGGAGAGCGACGGGGGGTGGCCGGTCGCGCCGCGCGTGCGTCGCGCTAGTCTGGAGATCTGCGGCCGTGTGAGCGGCCGCGCGGCGGTGGGGCCCGCCGTACCCGAACCGCGGCACTGTCGCCGCCAACGGTCCCTGCTTGCGATGGAGTGCGCCCGGGCTGTGCCGTGGCGCCGTGCGAGTAGGAGACCCACGTGGCGGAGAAACGTTCCCCGGTGTTCGACGAGGCCACCGATCCCGATGTCGATCTGCATGTGGCCGCGCAGCGGCGCGAGGCCCGGCGCGGTCAGGGACCGGTCGTCGCGGCCGTGGCCGTCGGCGGTGCCGTCGGCGCGAGCGCCCGCTACGGAGCGGCCCTGCTGTGGCCCACCCCGGTGGACGCCTTCCCGTGGACCACGTTCTGGGTGAACGTCGTCGGCTGTGCCGTCATCGGTGTGTTCATGGTGGTCATCACCGACGTCTGGGCGGCGCACCGGCTGGTGCGGCCCTTCTTCGGCACCGGGGTCCTGGGCGGCTTCACCACGTTCTCCACCTACGCGGTGGACATCCAGCGGCTGGTCGACCACGGCCGGCCCGCCACCGGCCTGCTCTATCTGGCCGGCACCATGCTCGCGGCACTCGCGGCCGTGTGGACGGCGGCACATCTCACCCGCCGTGCGATCGAGTGGAGGCAGTCATGACGAGGCTGACCGGCACCGCCCTGCGGGTGACGATCTTCATCGGCGAGAACGACACCTGGCACCACAAGCCCCTGTTCTCCGAGATCGTGCACCGGGCGCACCGGGCGGGCCTCGCCGGGGCCAGCGTGTTCCGGGGCGTCGAGGGCTTCGGGGCGTCCTCGCTGATCCACACCAGCCGGATCCTGTCGCTGAGCGAGGACCTGCCCGTGGCGATCGTCATCGTCGACACCGAGGACAGGGTGCGCGCCTTCCTGCCCGAGCTGGACGAGCTGGTCGGCCAGGGGCTGGTGATCCTCGACGACTGCGAGGTCGTCCGCTATGTCGGCCGCGGGAAGCGGGAGGGTGCGTGAACTGGCTGCTCGTCGTGGCCGGCGCCGTCGTCGGTGCCCCGCTGCGCTATCTGACCGACCGCACCGTGCAGTCCCGGCACGACACCGTCTTCCCGTGGGGCACCTTCACCGTCAACGTGGTCGGCTGCCTCACGCTCGGCCTGATCACCGGCGCGGTCGCCGCGGGCGGGGTCTCCTCGGACGTCCAGCTCCTGATCGGTACGGGACTGTGCGGGGCGCTGACCACGTACTCCACCCTGTCCTACGAGACGCTGCGGCTCGCGGAGCAGGGGGCCCGGTTCTTCGCCGCGGCCAACGCCGTCGCGAGCATCGTCGCCGGGCTCGGGGCCGCCTTCACCGGAGCCGCGTTCGCGGAGGCGATCTGGACCTGAGCGCGGCGCCCGACGCTCCGGAGCCCGACCACCCTGGAAGCCGACGCCCCGCAGCCCGTCGCCCGTCAGCCCGTCCCGCCGCCCGGCGGCGCCGTGCTCTCCCGCAGCACCAGCCGGGTCGGGACAAGTGTCGTGCCGTGCTCCGGGTCGTCCTGGCGCATCTTGCGCAGCACGGCCTGGACGCACAGCCGGCCGACCTCGGCGAAGTCCTGGTGGACCGTGGTGAGCGGGGGCAGGAAGGAGCCGGACTCGGGTATGTCGTCGAAGCCGATGACGCTGACGTCCTGCGGCACCCGCCGTCCGCGTTCGTGCAGGGCGCGCAGCAGGCCGAGGGCCATCTGGTCGTTGGCGGCGAAGACGGCCGTGCAGTCGTCGTGGGCGGCGAGTTCGAGGCCGGCCCGGTAGCCGGACTCGGCGGACCAGTCGCCCCGGATCAGGGGCGGCGGGGTGCGGCCCGCCTCGGTGAGCGCGGCGCGCCAGGCGTCGGTGCGGCGCTGCGCGGCGAAGGAGTCCTCGGGCCCGCCCAGATGCCATACGGTCTCGTGGCCGAGGCCGAGCAGATGCTCGACGGCGGTCCGGCTGCCGCCGGCCTGGTCGGTGTCGACGACCGTGTAGTGGTCGCCGGCGTCGGAGTCGACGACCAGGACCTGGACGTAGGGCGGGAGCATGATGGTCGCGGCGTCCAGGAGGTGCACCTCCATGATGACGATGACCGCGTCGACGGCCAGCTCCTCGAGGCGGGTGAACGCGCCGCGCACCTCGTCCTGGGTGGGGACGGCGACCGGCAGCAGGGTCACGGCGTAGCCCTCGGCGGCGGCGGAGGTGGCGATGGCCTCCAGGGTGCGGACGTTGCCGGTGCTGGAGAGCGAGAAGGTGATCACGCCGATGGTGCGGAACTCGCCACGTTTGAGGGCGCGGGCGGCGCTGTTGGGGCGGTAGCCCAGCTCCTTCATGGCGGCGAGGACCTGTTCCCGGGTCTCCGCGTTCACGCCCGCGTAACCGTTGGAGACCCGCGAGACGGTCTGCGAGGAGACCCCCGCGAGCCGGGCCACGTCGGCCATGGAAGCGGTGGTCCGCGAGCGTCTCTTTCCCTTGGCCTGGGCTGTTTCAGCCATGTCCACCGGGCGTCCCCACCTCTCTGTCCGCGCTGTCCGGGCGGGTGTCACGGCACCGCGGACGACCCTTGACCACCGTCATCAGGGCAGTGTAGACATGCCGCCATCAGATGTTTACGTAAACATAACAGCTCGGTCCCGCTTCTTGCGTGACTGATGTTTGCGTAAACATCATGGGTGCGGCGCAGCGCTCGCCAGCAGAGCGCGGCACCGCCCGGTTCCAGGACTTCTCTAGCGAGGACCGACATGACGACGCTGCAACCGCCGGCCGCCGCCGAGCCGCGGCCCGCACCGCCTCCGGCGCGACGGGACCGCCGCTCGTGGACCGGATGGGGGTTCATCGGACCCTTCGTGGCCGTGTTCGCGCTGGTCTTCCTGGCCCCGATCGCGTACTCGGTCTATCTCAGCCTCTTCCGTGACCAGCTCATCGGCGGCACCACGTTCGTCGGCCTGGACAACTACACGCAGGCGCTGAAGGACGAGCGGTTCTGGGACTCCCTCGGCCGGGTCACCCTCTTCCTGCTGATCCAGGTGCCGATCATGCTCGGCATCGCCCTGCTGGCGGCCCTGGCGCTGGACAGCGGACGCCTCTACGGCAAGAGCTTCTTCCGCATCACGATCTTCCTGCCGTACGCGGTGCCCGCCGTGGTCGCCACCCTGATGTGGGGCTTCATGTACGGCACGAAGTACGGCCTGGTGGGCGACATCAACGGCGCCTTCGGGGTCACACTGCCCGACCCGCTCTCCCCCGACCTGGTGCTGGCCTCCATCGGCAACATCGTGACCTGGGAGTTCGCCGGCTACAACATGCTGATCTTCTACTCCGCGCTGCGGGTCGTGCCGCACTCGCTGTACGAGGCGGCGGAGATCGACGGCGCCGGGCAGTTCCGGGTGATCACCGCGATCAAGCTGCCCGCGATCCGGGGCGCCCTGGTCATCGCGACGATCTTCTCGATCATCGGCAGCTTCCAGCTCTTCAACGAGCCGAGCATCCTGCGTCCGCTGGCCCGCAACGCGATCACCACGGACTACACCCCCAACTTCTACACGTACTCGCTGTCGTTCAACGGCCAGCAGCACAACTACTCCGCGACGGTGGCGATCATCATGGGCCTGATCACGATGGTGATCGCCTACGTCGTGCAGCTTCGCGGCATGCGCAAGGGAGCGTGACCCGATGAGCACCCCACTCACCACCGCCTCCCCCGCCGCCCCGGCCGAACCCGCGGGCCCCGGCAGGCGCGCCCCGCGACTGCGCCGCCCGCGCGGCGGACACCACCCGGGCCGGCCGAAGCGCAGTGTGCTCCTGACGGTGCTGGCCTCCCTCGTGGTCCTCTACACCGTGGTCCCGCTGATCTGGCTGGCCGTCAACGCCACCAAGACCCAGTCGGGCCTGGCCGACTCCTCCGGCCTGTGGTTCGCCCGCGACTTCGCCCTCTGGGACAACATCCGCGAGACGTTCACCTACGACGACGGTGTGTTCACCCGCTGGCTCCTGAACACCCTGCTGTACGTGGTGCTCGGCGCCGGCGGCGCGACCCTCCTCGCGGTCCTGGGCGGCTACGCGCTGGCGAAGTTCGCCTTCCCCGGCAAGCGCGGGATCTTCGCCCTGGTCATCGGCGCCGTCGCCGTCCCCGGTACGGCGCTGGCGGTGCCCACCTTCCTGATGTTCAGCAAGATGGGCCTCACGGACACCCCGTGGGCGGTGATCATCCCCTCGCTGGTGTCGCCGTTCGGCCTCTATCTGATGTGGGTCTTCGCCACCGAGGCGATCCCCACGGAACTCCTGGAGGCCGCCCGGATCGACGGCGCGGGCGAGGCGCGCACCTTCTTCCGGGTCGCCCTGCCGCTGCTCGCCCCCGGCATCGTGACCGTGCTGCTGTTCACCACGGTCGCCACCTGGAACAACTACTTCCTGCCCCTGATCATGCTCAAGGACCCGGACTGGTACCCCCTGACCCTGGGTCTGAGCGCCTGGAACTCCCAGGCGGAGACCATCGGCGGCGACGTGATCTTCAACCTGGTGATCACCGGCTCGCTGCTCACCATCCTCCCGCTGATCGCCGCGTTCCTGCTGCTCCAGAAGTACTGGCAGTCGGGTCTGTCCGCGGGCAGCGTCAAGGAGTGATCCGGCGGCCCGGCCGCCCCCTCAGCCCCACGCTCGCGCACCACCCCCGCCCTCACCCGTCCCACCCCTGCCCTGTCCCACCCACGAAGAAGTGGAAGCATCCTCATGCGCAGAAAGACCGGCCGCCTGCTGCGCGGCCTCGCCCTCCTGTCGACCCTCGCCCTGGGCGCGACCGCCTGCGGCGGCTCGGACGACTCCTCGGACACCAAGGCGGTCTCCGCCGGGGACATCCAGGCGGCCCTGAAGAAGGGCGGCTCGGTCACGGTCTGGGCCTGGGAGCCCACGCTGAAGTCGGTCGCCGCGGACTTCCAGAAGAAGTACCCCAAGGTCAAGATCAACCTGGTCAGCGAGCGGTCCGGCGACAAGCACTACACCGCGCTGTCGAACGCCATCTCGGCCGGCAAGGGCGTGCCCGACGTCGCGCAGGTCGAGTACTTCGCGCTCGGCCAGTACGCCCTCACCAAGGGCCTGAGCGACCTCGCCCCCTACGGCGCCGACAAGCTCGCCTCCAAGTACACGCCGGGCCCGTGGAACGCGGTGACCGAGGGCGACAAGGTCTACGGCCTGCCGATGGACTCCGGCCCGATGGCGCTGTTCTACAACAAGAAGGTCTTCGACAAGTACGAGATCGCCGTCCCGACCACCTGGGACGAGTACCTGGAGGCCGCCCGCAAGCTCCACAAGGCCGACCCGAAGGTCTACATCGCCAACGACGCCGGTGACGCCGGCTTCACCACCAGCATGCTGTGGCAGGCCGGTTCGCGCCCCTACCAGGTCGACGGCACCAAGGTGAAGATCGACTTCTCGGACGCGGGAGCCACCAAGTTCGAGGCCGTCTGGCAGAAGCTGATCGACGAGAAGCTGCTGGCGCCGGTCAACGGCTGGACCGACGACTGGTACAAGGGCCTGGGCGACGGCACCATCGCCACCCTGGCCACCGGCGCCTGGATGCCCGCCAACTTCGTCACCGGTGTCCCGGACGCGGCCGGCGACTGGCGCGCGGCCGCGCTGCCGGCCTGGACCGCGGGCGAGAAGGCCGGCGCGGAGAACGGCGGCAGCTCGCTGGCGCTGCCCGCCCTGGGCAAGAACAAGGAACTGGCCTACGCGTTCGTCGAGTACGCCAACTCCGGCGACGGCGTCGCCACCCGTGTGAAGGAAGGCGCCTTCCCCGCCACCAAGGCCGAGCTGGAGTCCCCCGGCTTCCAGAGCACGAAGTTCGAGTACTTCGGCGGCCAGGAGGCGAACAAGATCTTCGCCGAGTCGGCCGCGAACGTCGCCGACGACTGGTCGTACCTGCCGTTCCAGCAGTACGCCAACTCGATCTTCAACGACACCGTCGGCAAGGCGTACGTCTCCGGCACCACCCTGGCCGACGGCCTCAAGGCATGGCAGGACGCCTCGGTGAAGTACGGCGAGGAGCAGGGCTTCACCATCGAGAAGTAGCGCTCCGCGCAGGACCGGCATCACACCGGGCGGCGCGGCACCCGGGCCGCGCCGCCCCACGGCACCACCTTCGGAAGGACCGCCATGATCTCCACCCTCCAGTCCCGCATGCTGCGCGGGGCGGACGGTGACCCCGCTCCGCGTCTGGCCTACGGCGCCGACTACAACCCCGAGCAGTGGCCCCGGGACGTGTGGGAGGAGGACGTCCGGCTGATGCGGGAGGCCGGCGTCACCATAGTCTCCGTGGGGATCTTCTCCTGGGCCCGGATCCAGCCGGGCCCGGACACCTGGGACTTCGGCTGGCTCGACGAGGTCATGGACCTGCTGCACGCGGGCGGGATCGGCGTCGACCTGGCCACCGCCACCGCCTCCCCGCCGCCGTGGCTGACCACCGCCCACCCCGAGATCCTCCCCGTCACCGCGAACGGCGAGACGCTCTGGCCGGGCGCCCGCCAGCACTGGCGGCCCACCTCCCCCGTCTTCCGCGAGCACGCCCTGCGCCTGGTCCGGAAGATCGCCGACCGCTACCGGGACCATCCGGCGCTCGTCGCCTGGCACGTCAACAACGAGCTGGGCTGCCACAACGTCTACGACCACTCCGACGACGCGGCCCGCGCCTTCCGCCTCTGGCTGCGCGCCCGCTACGGCACGCTCGACGCCCTCAACCACGCCTGGGGCACCGCGTTCTGGTCGCAGCGCTACAGCGACTGGGAGCAGATCCTGCCGCCCCGGCTGGCCGCCTCGCACCCCAACCCGACCCAGCAGCTCGACTTCAAGCGGTTCTCCTCGGACGCCCTCAAGGACCATCTGACCGCCGAGCGCGACATCCTGAAGGAGATCACGCCCGGGATCCCGGTCACCACGAACTTCATGGTGATGGGCAACACCAAGGGCATGAACTACCCGGACTGGGCGGGCGAGATCGACTTCGTCTCCAACGACCACTACGTCCACCCCGGCCCGCAGGACCGCGACGAGCTGTCCTTCTCCGCGAACCTCACCAGCGGGATCGCGTCGGGCAAGCCGTGGTTCCTGATGGAGCACTCCACCAGTGCCGTCAACTGGCAGTCCGTGAACGTCGCGAAGCGCCCCGGCGACCTGGCCCGCGACGCGCTGCTGCACGTGGCGCACGGCGCCGACGCCGTCTGCTACTTCCAGTGGCGGCAGTCGGCGGCGGGCGCCGAGAAGTACCACTCGGCGATGGTTCCGCACGCCGGCCCCGACAGCGAGGTCTTCCGCGCGGTCACCGACCTCGGCGCCACCCTCAAGTCCCTTGCCCCGGTGGCCGGTTCGGAACGGGAGAGCGCCGCCGTCGGCATCGTCTACGACTGGGACTCGTGGTGGGCCAGCGAGCAGGACTCGCACCCGACCGCGCTGCTGGAGTACCGGCAGGAGGCGCTCGACTGGTACTCGGCACTGCTCGCCCTCGGCGTCCGCGCCGACCTCGTCACCACCCGCGCCGACCTCTCCCGCCACCGGGTGCTGATCGCGCCCGTCCTGCACGTCGTGCCCGCCGGTCTCGCCAAGGACTTGACGTGCTACGTCGAGCAGGGCGGCCACCTGGTCACCACGTACTTCTCCGGGATCGTCGACGAGAACGACCATGTCTGGCTGGGCGGTTACCCGGGCGCCCTGCGGGAGCTGCTCGGCATCCGTGTCGAGGAGTTCGGGCCGCTGCTCGCCGAGGAGAGCGTGGAACTGGACGACGCCTCCACCGGCACCCTGTGGACCGACCGGATCACCCTCGCCGACCCCGACACCGAGGTTCTGGCGCACTACCGCACCGGCGTCCACGCGGGCCGTCCTGCGGTCACCCGCCGTTCCACGGGGGCCGGTTCGGCGTCGTACGTCTCCACGCGGCTCGGCGTCGACGGGCTGCGGGCGCTGCTGCCCCGGCTCCTGGAACCGGCCGGGGTGCGCAGCGAACTCCCCGAGGGCGTACGGGGATCGGTGGAGCTGACCGTGCGCGCCGGCGAGCGGGGACGGTTCCTGTTCCTGGTCAACCGCACCGACGGCACCGTGCCGGTGGCCGGTCTGGCGGGCGAGGTCCTGGCCGGCGGCACCGCGGGCGCGGACGGCGCGCTGGTTCTCGGCCCGCGCGAGGTCGCCGTGCTCCACCAGCCGGCGGAGCCCACGCCGTAGCCCTCGCCGGCCCTCAGTGGTCCCGGTGCTCCGCCCGTGTCGCGATCGTCGTGACGCGGGCGGAGTCGCGTGCGGCCGGGATCCGTTCGAGGACGCCGCCCGCGAAGACGTCGTACAGCGGCAGCGTCTCCAGATGGACATAGCCGATGTGGCAGTCGCAGACGGCGAGCGGGCAGGCGCGCGGGCGCAGCGCGGCCCGGTAGGAGCCGTCGTAGAGGTTGCCGAGTTCGGCGCGGACGAAGTGGCAGCGGCGGACGGTGCCCTCGCCGTCGACCGAGATCACGGACTCGCCGGTGCGGCAGGGCAGTCCGGCGCTGCGGTGCGGATGGCGGCTGTAGGGGAAGAGCGGGTCCAGGGCCGTCCAGGTGCCGGCCTCCGCGTCGGTGTAGGTGTGCCCCTCGGCGGCGTTGATCCACAGGTAGACGTGGCCGGGCAGCTCGGCGCGCAACCGGCGGGCCGCGTCGAGGTGTTCGGGCAGACCGACGACACCGACGCTGAAGCGGACACCCCGGTCGGCGAGGTCGCGGCACTTGCCGAGGAAGCGGTCGTACGGCGTCTGCCCCGGATGGTAGGTGCACCACAGGGCGAGGGTGTCGGGGTCGGCGCCGTCCAGCCAGTCGGTGCGGCAGCTCAGACTGGTCTGGACGGCCAGTCGGCGGATGTGCGGGAGGTGGGACAGCTCGGTGAGCGCGCGCCGGTACCAGGAGCGGACCAGGGCCTCGCCCCACGGCGTGAACAGGACCGAGAGACGGTCCCCGGTCTGCGCGGCCGCCCACCCGGCGAAGCGTTCGAGGGCGGCCCGGTCGGCGCGGAGCTGGGCGGTGGAGTCGCGGCGCTTGGCGAACGGGCAGTAGGGACAGTCGTAGTCGCAGGAGGCGAGCGGCCCGCGGTAGAGGAGGGTCAGGTCCATGGCGGGCCGGTCACTTCCGTTCGTAGGCGGCCATCAAGGCGCGCACGGCCGGGGAGAACAGCTCGGGGCCGATGGCGTCGGAGTGGGCGAGGCCCTCCGGGGTGAGGCGCAGGACCATCCCGTCACTGCCCGTGAGCCAGTCGTGGTCGGTCAGCCGGGCCAGTTCGGGGCCGAAGTCCTCGGCGGGGGTGGCGCCGAACCGGGCGCGGTAGTCCTCGACGGGGAGGCCGTCGGCCTGGAGCAGGGACTGCAACAGATGGCGGCGGCGCGCCTCGTGGGCGTCCATGGCGAAGCCGACCTCGGCGCGGGAGAAGTCGGCCGTGGTGACGTAGGTGTCGATGATGCCGCGGACCTCGTGCATGCCGACGGCGTAGTCGAAGGAGTAGTGCAGCCCGGCCGTGTAGGAGCGGGCGCCGCAGCCCAGGCCGATCATGCCGTCGGTCTGGCAGGCGTAGTCGTCGGCGCCCTGGGCGGGGGCGTCGGCGCGGCGGAACATACGCATCGACTGCTGGGTGTAGCCGTGCGCGAGGAGATGGTCGCGCCCCGCCCGGTACAGGCGCAGCCGCTGCTCGTCCCACGCCGGGTCGGGGCCGGGGCCGGTGTCGGGGTCCTGGCCGCGGCGGCCGAGGCCGGTGAGGGGGCGGACGTAGAGCGGGTAGAGGTACAGCTCCTCGGGCCGCCAGGCAAGCGCCGCGTCCAGCGACTGCCGCCAGGTGCGCTCGGTCTGGCCGTCGATGCCGTAGATGAGGTCGATGTTGAGGACCGGGATCCGCGCGTCGCGGACCCGGCCGAGGGCGGCCTCGACGTCGGCGCGCCGCTGCGGGCGTACGGCGGCCCGTGCCTCGCTGTCGACGAAGCTCTGGACGCCCAGGCTGAGCCGGGTGGCGCCCCGGTCGGCCAGGACGGTCAGCCGGTCGGCGGTCGCGGTGGCGGGCGACGCCTCCACGGACAGCGGGATCGCGCGCAGGTCGGCGCCCATACGGTGTTCGGCGATGTCACAGAGCCGCTCCAGTTCGGCGGCGGTGAGGAAGGTGGGGGTGCCGCCGCCGAACGCGGCCGTGGCGAACCGGACGTGGTCCGACTCCCCCAGCGCCTCCCGTACCTGGACGGCCTGGCGTTCCAGGGCGTCCAGGTAGGCGCCGGTCAGTCCGTCGGGGGCGCCTACGCGGGTGAAGAGGTTGCAGAAGCCGCAGCGCACCTCGCAGAACGGTATGTGCGCGTAGAGGGAGAGGGCGTCCTTGGGCTCGTCCGCCCACAGGCCGGCGAGCGCGGGGCGGTCCGGCAGCGGACGGTAGGCGGTCTTGTGCGGGTAGGCGTAGACGTAGTGCTGGTAGGGGCTGGTGCGTTGGGCGGTGGTCATCGGGCGGCCTCGGCGGGGTCCAGGAAGAAGTGGGCGTACGGCACGGTCCACACGCACTCGTGGCCGAGGCGATGGCCCGTGTAGCCGTCGTCGCCGTAGGCGGTGCCGTGGTCGGAGCAGACGATCGCGAAGCAGCGGCGCCTGCTGCTCATGGCGTCGAAGAGGCGGCCGATGTGCCGGTCGACGTACTCCAGGGCGGCGGCGTGCGTCTCCCGGCTGTCGCCGGCCTCGCGGGTCGCGCCGGGCAGGTGGAACCAGTTCGGCTGGTGCAGCGCGGAGACGTTGACGAAGAGGAACAGCCGCTGCTCGGCCGGGAGTTCGCCGATGACCTGCTCCGCGCGGGCGATCTGGTTCTCGAAGGAGTGGGGCGAGGTGACGCCGAACTCCGGTTCCCAGTGCGCCTCGTGGAACAGGCCGGGCAGCACCGAGCCCAGCGGGCCCTGCCGGTTGAAGAAGCCGACGCCGCCTATGCACACCGTGTGGTAGCCCTCCTTCGCGAGGCCGGAGACGAGGTCCGGGGTGTCGTACACGAAGGTGCCGTCGGCGGTGGACTCGCTGCCGGCGAAGCTCGCCGCGAAGAGCCGCGGGTGGGGGCCGGGGGCGGCCGGGGTCGGCAGGAAGCCCGCGAAGATCGCCTGGTGGGAGGCGTAGGTGAAGCTGCCCGGGGCGTGGCGCTTCTCCCAGCGGCCGTGCGGGAGCCGGCGGGCGAGGTGCGGGATGCGGCCCGCCTCGGCCAGTTCGACGGCCACGTCGTGGCGGAGGGTGTCGAGGGTGACGAGGAGGATGTCGTGACGGCCGACGACCTCGTTCATGTCGACCGGGTCGAGGGGCACGGGCATCTCGGGCTCAGGCATGGGGTGTTCCTGTTCTGTACTGGTCGTGCGCGCCGCGCTCGCGGCCGAGGTGCGCGCCGCGCAGCACCGCCGCCACCTGGGTGGCGTAGGTGTCCAGGCCCTCGGCCCCGCTGCCGGGCAGTCCGGTGAGCCGGGGCAGCAGATCGCCGAAGGCGTTGACCTCGCCGACGGCGGCGCCGCGCCAGCCGACGGCCGGGAGCAGGTCGACGCCGACGCAGAGGGTGCGCGGGAAGCAGGCGGCCGCCCGTTCGCAGATGCCGAGCAGGTCGCTCCAGCGGGCGCCGGCCGTCTCGACGGCGTGCCGGGCGGCGTCGAGGTCGCCCCGGCGGCCGCCGAGGTGGAGGTTGGTCAGGGGCGAGCGGCTGGTGCGCAGCACGGCGTGGGTCGCCCGGCCCGCCACGACGACGACCCTGAGGTCGGCGGCGCGGCCCTCCTGGGACGCCTTGGGCAGCCAGCGTTCGAGGTGCAGGCCGTCCGGGGCCAGCGCGTCGACGATGGCGGCGAGGTCGCTCTCGCGCTCGTAGCGGCGCACCTTGAGGGAGTTGTGCAGCCGGCCCTCGGGGGTGAGTTCCACGGAGGTGGTGGCCCGGATCCGGCCGCCGCCCGTCTCGACGGCGAGGACGCCCGACGCGGACGAGCCGTGCGCGGGCTTCACGAAGAGCCGGGGCAGCCGGTGCTCGCGCATCAGCGCCCGTACGTCGTCCCAGCCGCGCACCGGCGCGCCGGCCGGGCCCGAGGTGGGCGACTTGGGGACCGGGACCCCGGCCGTGTCCAGGACGGCGTGACAGAGCCGCTTGTCGAACAGCACGGCCAGGTCGTCGGGGTCGTCGAGGCGGACACCGCCGCGCAGTCCGCGCAGCGCGGCGGTGAAACCGGCGTACCAGCGGCCGGAGCCCTCGACCCGGGTGGGGTCGTCGGTGCCGCGCCAGGCGTGGTCCACGCGCGCGTTCTCCCCCGGGGAGTCGACGCGGAGGATCTCGTCGGGCGCGAACTCGGCGCCTCCCTCGCGCAGGACGTCCGTCCAGGCGACGACCCGCGGGGCGGGCAGCCCGGCCGCGCGGACGGCGTCGGCGAAGAGGGTGACGCGGCGGTTCTCGGGGTTGCCGACGACCGCGAACCTCGGCGGCCGGTGCGGGCCGTCGAAGGGCGGGGCAGCGGCGGGCGGTGCTGCGGGCATGTGCGGGGTGTTCACTCGCCCACGGCGACCCAGCGCCAGACCGTACCGTCGTCGTCCACGTCCTCGTCGACGCCGTCGCGGTCGACGTCGAGTTCGACGCCCGCCGGCTCCAGGGTGGCGCGCAGCCGGTCCAGCAGGGGCTCGCTGAGGTAGTGGTGGTGCAGGTCGAGCTTCTTGAGGTGGGTGAGGGGCTGGCCGCCGAGCAGCGCGGCGGCACCCTCGTCGGTCAGGACGCCCATGGACAGGTCCAGCACCTCGAGCCGGGCGACCACGGGCGCGGAGGCGACGGCGGCGGCGACGGCGTCCTGCATCTCGCTGTTGCGCAGCGCCAGATGACGCAGCTTCGGCAGCCGGCCGCCGGACAGCAGGGGCTCCAGGTCGGCGGCCTCGCTGTCGCCGCCGTACTCGGGGGTGCCGAGCCACAGGTCGAGGTGCTCCAGCGCGGGCAGGTCGCTGCCGCCGACCCCGCGCACGACGTCGGCGGGCAGGCCGCCGCTCTCCAGGACGAGGCGGCGCAGCGCGTCGTGCCGCACGGCGGACAGGCCCAGTCCCGTGCCGCCGCGCACACCCAGCTCCTCCAGCTCGGGGAAGCCTTCGAGGAGCGGGGTCACATCGGTCTGGTTGATCCAGGAGATCTCGCACTCCTCGGACTCCATGTCGCCGAGGAACAGCGCGCGCAGCGCCGGGAAACGGTCCTTGGCGGCCAGCAGGGCCTCGATCACGTCGGAGGGGTCGGTGTCGTACGCCTCGCCCCAGGCGCCCACGATCAGGGCCTTCACCCGGGTGGTGTCAACGGTGTCGCAGAAGCGGGCGAAGGCCGTCGTCCACTCCTCCTCGCCGTCGTAGACGTCGCTCGCGATCCGCCAGGCGCGGGAGTCGGCGGCGGGCAGGTCGTCCGTCTTCCCCTCGGGCCCCGGGAAGGTGTGGGCGGGCAGCCGGTACAGCGAGGTGAGGTGGATGGGGTAGGACATACGGCTGCTCCTGTGCGGAAGGGGTCTGCGATCCCCGATGTGCGATCCGTGACGTGCGATCCCTGACGCCCGCAGTTCTACCAACAGCCACTGACAACGCCGGTCGGCGGGGCGGTCTTCGGGGCGTTGTCAGTGCCGGGTCGTACGGTCGTCGTCATGGGGCCGGCGCGTTCGGTGCGTCCGGCGGTGAGGGGAGAGCCATGTACCGGCAGGGAGATGTGCTGATCGTGCCCGTGGCCGAGGAGGCGGTGCCGGCGCATGTGGCGCGGGCGCCGAAGGAGCGGCGGGACGGGCGGGGCCGGCTGGTGCTGGCGCTCGGCGAGGTCACGGGGCACGCCCACGCGGTGGTCGGTCCGGGTGATCTGGTGCGGGAGCCGGGGCCGTTCGGTCCGCTGCTGCTGCATGTGCCGCAGGGCGGGCGGGTGGTGCACGAGGAGCATGCCGCGATCACCCTGCCGAAGGGCTGGTACCGGGTGATCAGACAGCGGGAGTACGTCCCCGGGTCCGTACGGATCGTGGCGGACTGAGCGGCGGAATCGGGCAGCGGTCGGGATCAGGTGGAGAGCGAGGGGCAGGGCACGTGAACGGCACGGTGGATACGGGGAGTACGGCGGTGGCGGAGTCGTCCGACGAGCTGCGCGGGTGGCGGGAGTGGGCGTCGTCGACGGCTCCCGCGGACCGCGCGGCCGCCGAGGAGGGGATCCGCCGGGCGTACCGGCGGGCGGGGCTCGCGGAGCCGGAGCGGGTGGTGTGGGCCGGTTCGCCGCGTGCGGCGGTCGCCCTGGTGCGGGAGCTGACGGACGCGGGGCCCTGTGTGCGCGAGGCGGTCCGCAGCGCTCCCTGGGCGCGTGAGCGCGGCCGGCTGCACGCCGAACTGGGCGCGGCGGGCTGGTCGGCGCACTGGGCGGCGACGGGCGGCCGGCTGTGGGAGTCGGCGCAGTCGCTGGTGGACCGGATCCGCGCCGGGGTCGTCGCGGAGCTGGCGGGCCGGGAGACGGGTCCTGAGGCCGCGGCGGTCCGGCTGGTCCTGCTGGACGCGGTGCTCGGGCAGCACGACGCGCCGTGGCTCGCCGCGTTCGGCACACATGACGCCATGCCGGACGGGCCGTTGGACGGGCTGGCCGCGGTGTGCCGCAGCGCCGGCTGGTGGTGGCCGTTCGCCCGGGTGGCGGTGGTGTGCGAGCGGCCCGTTGCCCTGCACCGTGACGAGGCTGGGCGGCTGGACCACGGGGACGGTCCGGCGCTCGCCTATCCCGACGGGTTCGCGCTGTACGCGTGGCGTGGGATGCCGGTCCCGGCGGAGTTCCTCGCGGAGCTGCCGGCGCTCACGCCGGAGCGCATCCGCTCCGAGGAGAACGCGGAACTGCGCCGGGTCATGCTGGAGTACTACGGCTACGACCGCTATCTGGCGGACTCGGGCGCCCGCCCCGTCCACCGGGACGGGACGGGCACGCTGTGGCGGATCGACCTCGCGAACGACGAGGCGGTGGTGATGGTGGAGGTCCTCAACTCCACCCCGGAGCCGGACGGCACGCACCGCACGTACTGGCTGCGCGTGCCGCCGTCGACCCGTACGGCGAAAGAGGGAGTGGCATGGACGTTCGGTCTGGACGCGGACGCGTACGCGCCGGTGCGCGAGACCTGAGCCCGGCGGGCGCCCGCCCGGTCCGGTGGCTCAGCCGGCGGCGCGCGCCAGGACGTCGGTGATCTGGGCGCGGACGGTGTCCCGGGCCTGGGCGGGCAGTCCGCCCAGGTCGGTGCGCTCCAGCGCGGTCCAGGCCCGGTCCGCGTCGGGGTCGTACGGCGTGCTCTCGCTGAGCACCTCGTAGCCGTCGCGGACGGCCACCCTGAGCCGGCCGGGGCCGGTCCCCCCGGACTGCACGGCAGCAGCCACGACCAGCGGGGGCGGGCCGCCCGGGTCGCCCTCCAGTTTGGTGTAGCCGCTGGTCAGCGGGGTGTTCCAGCGCAGCCCCAGCAGGAGCTGCCGCTTGGCGACGACCTCCGACAGGTCCGCCTCGAAGACGCCGTCGGACTCCAGGACCGTCGCCCGCGCGTCCAGGACGAGCGCGGCGGGGAGCAGGTCGCGCAGGGTGCTGCCGACGATGTTGCCGCCGACCGTGGCCGTACGGCGCACCGCGCCCGTTCCCACCTGGGAGGCGGCCCGGTGCAGGGCCTCGGGCACGGTGGCGTCCACGCGGTGCAGGAGGACGGCCCCGCCGACCTCCTCGGGCCCGACGGCGGTGGCCTCGGGCAGATTGCGCAGGGAGACGGCCTGCTCGGGGAAGCCGTCCCGCTGCCAGGCGGCCCACACCAGCGTGGCCCCGCCGATCGGTACCGCCCCCTCCGCGAGACACCGCTGTGCTTCGGATATGGAGGTGGGAAGACGCAACTGCACGACAACCGACCTGCCTTCCCGGGTAGTTCGGGGCGGGGGGCCTGAAACACCCCGCCCGCATGATCACTGGCAGAACGGATTCTGCCCAGGCACGCGGGGGCGCATACAGGGCTCACGGCGGCACCTCGCACGACCTCAAAATGCGTTGCGGCGAAACCCCCTCCCCCCGGAGGCTGGGGCTCATGTCCTACGTCCTTCGCCCCGCCGGTCTCGCCGACGCGCCCGCCGTCACCGCTCTGCTCAACGAGATCGATGTGATCGAGATCGGCCGGCCCGAGACCGATCTGCACACCGTCGAGGCAGATCTGAAGCATCCCGAGACCGATCTCGACCGCGATTCCTGGCTGGCCTTCGACGGCGACCGGCTGGTGGCCTACGGGCTGCTGTGGGACGAGTCGGGCGGCGAGCGCATCGACATCGACCACTACGTGCTGCCCGACCGTCAGGACACGGGACTGGCCGTGCTGAAGGCGATGGAGGACCGGGCCCTGGAGAAGGCGCGGGAGAACGGCGCCGAGCGGGCCGTGGTCCATCTGCACCTCAACGTCCGCCCCACGCTGGACACTTCACTGCTCGGCGAGCGCGGCTGGTCGGCCGTGCGCCGCTATCACGTACTGCGCCGGGCGGTCGACGCCGACGCGGACCGGGCGCCGGAGCCGCTCCCCGGGGTGCGGCTGCGGCCCTGTGCCGACGAGGCGGACCGCAGGCGGGTGCACGCGCTGTACCAGGCGTCCTTCGCCGACCACTTCGACTTCCAGCCGCGCGCGTACGAGGCGTGGCTGCACGACCTGGACGCCGGGAAGCTGGACTGGTCGCTGGTGTGGATCGCCGAGACGGACGACCTCGGGGACGCCGGGTTCCTGATGGCCCGGGACGACCGCGAGGCGATGGGCTGGATCCGGGGCATCGGGGTGCTGCGCGAGGCCCGGGGCCGGGGGCTGGCCGGGCTCATGCTGCGGCACGCGTTCGCGGTGTTCGCCGCCCGCGGCCGGGACGTGGTCGGGCTGGGCGTGGACACCTCCAACGCGACCGGCGCGCCCCGGCTCTACGCCCGGCACGGGATGACGGTCCACTACGCCGTGGACACCTGGGAGGCCGTCCTGCGCTGACCGGGAACGCGAAGGGGACCCGCCGCCCGTGCCGGGCGGCGGGTCCCCTTCGCGATGTGTCAGCCGACGACCACGAGCAGGTCGCCGCCCTCCACCTGCTGGATCCGGTTGATGGCCAGACGGCTCACCCGGCCCCCGGCCGGGGCGGTGATGGTGGCCTCCATCTTCATCGCCTCGATGGTGGCCACGGTGGCGCCGGCCGCCACCTCGTCGCCCTCCGCGACGGCCAGGGTGACCACGCCCGCGAACGGGGCGGCGACATGGCCGGGGTTGGCGCGGTCGGCCTTCTCGGTCACCGGGACGTCCGAGGCCGCCGCCTTGTCACGGACCTGGATGGGCCGCAACTGGCCGTTCAGGGACGACATCACGGTCCGCATGCCGCGCTCGTCGGCCTCGCCGATCGCCTGGAGCTCGATCAGCAGCCGGACACCGGGCTCCAGATCGACGGCGTACTCCTTGCCCGGGCGCAGCCCGTAGAAGAAGTCCTTGCTGTCCAGCACGCTGGTGTCGCCGAACGCCTGGCGGTGCGTGTCGAAGTCGCGCGTCGGGCCGGGGAAGAGCAGCCGGTTGAGGGTGGTGCGGCGGGACTTCTCCAGGCCCTCGCGGTCCTCGGTGGTGAGGTCGTTGACGGGCTTGGCCTCGGCGCGGCCCTCCAGGGCCTTGCTGCGGAAGGGCTCCGGCCAGCCGCCGGGCGGGGTGCCCAGTTCGCCGCGGAGGAAGCCGATGACCGAGTCCGGGATGTCGTAGCGGGCGGGCGCGGCCTCGAAGTCCTCGGGGGAGACACCGGCGCCGACCAGGTGCAGGGCGAGGTCGCCGACCACCTTGGAGGACGGGGTGACCTTCACCAGGTGGCCGAGGATGCGGTCGGCGGCGGCGTACATGGCCTCGATGTCCTCGAAGCGGTCGCCGAGGCCGAGCGCGACGGCCTGGGTGCGCAGGTTGGAGAGCTGGCCGCCGGGGATCTCGTGGTGGTAGACGCGGCCGGTCGGGGCGGCGAGGCCCGCCTCGAAGGGCGCGTAGACGCGGCGGACGCCCTCCCAGTAGGGCTCCAGGTCGCCGACGGCCTGGAGGTCGAGGCCGGTGGGGCGCTCGGAGTGGTCGGTGGCGGCGACCAGCGCCGACAGCGAGGGCTGCGAGGTGGTGCCCGCCATGGAGGCCACCGCGCCGTCGACCGCGTCCGCGCCGGCCTGGATCGCGGCGAGGTAGGTGGCGAGCTGGCCGCCCGCGGTGTCGTGGGTGTGGAGGTGGACCGGCAGGTCGAACTCGCGGCGCAGCGCGGAGACCAGCTTCGCCGCGGCGGGGGCGCGCAGCAGGCCCGCCATGTCCTTGACGGCGAGGACATGGGCTCCGGCGTCGACGATCTGCTCGGCGAGCCGCAGGTAGTAGTCGAGCGTGTAGAGGCGCTCGTTCGGGTCGGACAGGTCGGAGGTGTAGCAGAGGGCGACCTCGGCGACCGCCGTGCCGGTCTCGCGTACGGCGTCGATGGCGGGGCGCATCTGGCCGACGTCGTTGAGGGCGTCGAAGATGCGGAAGATGTCGATGCCGGTGGCCGCGGCCTCCTGCACGAACGCGTCGGTGACCTCGGTCGGGTACGGGGTGTAGCCCACGGTGTTGCGGCCGCGCAGCAGCATCTGGAGGCAGATGTTGGGCACGGCCTCGCGCAGGGCGGCGAGCCGCTCCCAGGGGTCCTCGGCGAGGAAGCGCAGCGCGACGTCGTAGGTGGCGCCGCCCCAGCACTCCAGGGAGAGCAGTTCGGGCAGGGTGCGGGCGACC
The DNA here is from genome assembly GCF_013363615.1 of Streptomyces sp. CAI-85. Lineage (NCBI taxonomy): Bacteria > Bacillati > Actinomycetota > Actinomycetes > Kitasatosporales > Streptomycetaceae > Streptomyces > Streptomyces sp. CAI-85. The sequence continues at coordinate 488,140 of NZ_JAANNX010000001.1, forward strand.
AGCGGGGCGGAGGCGAGGAGGTCCTTGGTGCGCACCCGGGTGGCGAGCAGCGACTGGTGGGCGTCGCGGAAGGTGGTGTCGGTGACGCCGAGGGTCGGCGACTCGCGCAGGGCGCGGGCGAAGCCCTCGGGGCCGAGCCGCACCAGCCGCTGCCGGGACCCGGCGGGCGGCTCGCCGGCGGGCAGCGCGGGCAGCTTGGCGGTGGGGTCGATCAGGTCGGGCCGTTCGCCGTGCGGCTTGTTGACGGTGACGTCGGCGAGGTAGGTGAGCAGCTTGGTGCCGCGGTCGGCGGAGTGCCGGGCGGTGAGCAGGTGCGGGCGCTGCTCGATGAACGAGGTGGTGACCCGCCCGGCCTGGAAGTCGGGGTCGTCCAGGACGGCCTGGAGGAACGGGATGTTGGTGGCCACGCCGCGGATGCGGAACTCGGCGACGGCACGCCGGGCGCGGCCGACCGCGGCCTGGAAGTCCCGGCCCCGGCAGGTCAGTTTGACCAGCATGGAGTCGAAGTGGGCGCTGATCTCCGTACCGGCGTGGGTGGTTCCGCCGTCGAGACGGATGCCGGAGCCGCCCGGGGAGCGGTAGGCGCTGATCCGGCCGGTGTCGGGGCGGAAGCCGTTGGCGGGGTCCTCGGTGGTGATCCGGCACTGGAGGGCGGCGCCGCGCAGGGTGACGGTGTCCTGGGAGAGGCCGAGGTCGGCGAGGGTCTCGCCGGAGGCGATCCGGAGCTGGGCCTGCACCAGGTCGACGTCGGTGACCTCCTCGGTGACCGTGTGCTCGACCTGGATGCGGGGGTTCATCTCGATGAAGACGTGGTTGCCGTCGGGGTCGAGGAGGAACTCGACGGTGCCCGCGTTGCGGTAGCCGATCTCGCGGGCGAAGCGGACGGCGTCGGCGCAGATGCGGTCGCGCAGCGCGGGGTCGAGGTTGGGCGCGGGCGCCAGCTCGATGACCTTCTGGTGGCGGCGCTGGAGGGAACAGTCGCGCTCGAAGAGATGGATGACGTTGCCCTCGCCGTCGGCGAGGATCTGCACCTCGATGTGGCGGGGGTCGACGACGGCCTTCTCCAGGAAGACGGTCGGGTCGCCGAAGGCGGACGCGGCCTCGCGGCTGGCCGCCTCGATGGACTCGCGCAGGACGGCCGGGTCCTCGACCCGGCGCATCCCGCGGCCGCCACCGCCGGCGACGGCCTTCACGAAGACCGGGAAGCCGATCTCCTCGGCGGCGCGCACCAGTTCGTCCACGTCGGTGGAGGGTGCGGACGAGCCGAGCACGGGCACCCCGGCGGCGCGGGCGGCGGCCACGGCGCTCGCCTTGTTGCCCGTCAGTTCGAGGGTACGGGCGTCCGGTCCGACGAAGGTGATGCCCGCCTCCTCGCAGGCGCGGGCGAGTTCGGGGTTCTCGGAGAGGAACCCGTAGCCGGGGTAGACGGCGTCGGCGCCGGCCCGGCGGGCGGCGCCGACGATCTCCTCGACGGAGAGGTAGGCGCGCACCGGATGGCCCGGTTCGCCGATCTCGTACGCCTCGTCGGCTTTCTGCCGGTGCAGCGAGTTGCGGTCCTCGTGCGGGAAGACGGCGACCGTGCGCGCGCCCAGCTCATAGCCGGCGCGGAACGCACGGATCGCGATCTCGCCACGGTTGGCGACCAGCACCTTGCGGAACATCCTGGACCCCTTCGGCCTGCGGGTGACGGGGTCCATCGTGGCGGTGAGTGACCGGGTTGGCCATGTGAGTCGGGCCACTCACCGCATGTCTCGCTCGTTTGGACCGTGATCTGAAAGGCTGCCGGGTCGGGGTCCGTGATCCGCCGACGACCGGTCAGGTCACGGAGGCGCTGAGGGTCAGGTCGCGGTGGCCGCCGCCGCGGCGCGGCCCGCCTGGCGTCCGGAGAACAGACAGCCGCCGAGGAACGTGCCCTCCAGGGACCGGTAGCCGTGGACCCCGCCGCCGCCGAAGCCGGCGACCTCCCCGGCCGCGTACAGGCCGGGCACGGGGTTCCCGGATCTGTCCAGGACCCGGCCGGAGAGGTCGGTCTGGAGGCCGCCGAGGGTTTTACGGGTGAGCACGTTGAGCCGTACGGCGATCAGGGGCCCGGCGCTCGAGTCCAGGATGCGGTGGGCGGAGGCGGTGCGGCTGAGCGAGTCACCGGTGTAGGCGAGGGCGTTGCGGATGCCCATGACCTGGACGTCCTTGGTGTAGGGGTTCTCGATCTCGCGGTCGCGGGCCTCGATCTGCCGTTTGAGGTCGGCCAGGTCGACGAGGTTCGTGCCGGTGAGCTTGTTCATGCCGGCGACGAGGTCGGTGAGGGTGGTCGCGACGACGAAGTCCTCCCCCTTGTTCTTGAACTTCTCGATCGGCTCCGGGGTCTGCCAGATCCGGGACAGGAGCTGCCAGACGTTCTTGTTGGTGAGGTCCGGGTTCTGTTCGGAGCCGGAGAGCGCGAACTCCTTGGCGATGATCTTCTGGGTGGTGACGAACCAGGAGTAGTCGTAGCCGGATTCGGTGATCGTCTTGAGGGTGTGGAGGGTGTCGTAGCCGGGGATGTCGGGGGTGTCGAACCGCTTGCCCTTCGCGTCGAACCACATCGAGGAGGGGCCGGGGAGGATGCGAATGCCGTGGCCGGGCCAGATCGGGTCGTAGTTCCTGAGGCCCTCGGTGTAGTGCCACATGCGGTCCGGGTTGACGATCCGGCCGCCCGCCCGCTCGGTGATGGCGAGCATCCTGCCGTCGACGTGCGCGGGCACTCCGGTGACCATGTACTTGGGCGGGGTGCCCATGCGGGCGGGCCAGTTCTGGCGGACGAGGTCGTGGTTGGCGCCGATGCCTCCGGAGGTGACCACGACGACGGGGGCGCGCAGTTCGAAGTCGCCGACGACCGTGCGGGAGCTGGGCTTGCCGCGGGCCGCGCTGCTGGGCTCCAGGATCGCGCCGCGTACACCGGTGACGACGCCGCCGGTGGTGACGATCTCGTCCACCCGGTGCCGGAACTTGAAGGTGACCTTGCCCGCGGCGACCGCGGCGCGCACCTTCTTCTCGAACGGCTCCACGACGGCGGGGCCGGTGCCCCAGGTGACGTGGAAGCGGGGCACCGAGTTGCCGTGCCCGGTGGCGAGGCCGCCGCCGCGCTCCGCCCAGCCGACGATCGGGAACCACTGCACGCCGAGCCCGGAGAGCCAGGACCGCTTCTCGCCGGACGCGAACTCCACGTACGCCTTGGCCCAGCGGCTCGCCCAGTAGTCCTGGCCGGACGGGTCGTCGACGCCCCGGTCGAAGCCGGCCGTGCCCTGCCAGTCCTGCCAGGCCAGGTCGTAGGTGTCCTTGATGCCCATCAGGCGCTGTTCGTCGGAGTTGACGAAGAACAGCCCGCCGAAGGACCAGAACGCCTGGCCGCCGAGGCTCGCCTCGGGTTCCTGGTCGAGGAGCAGTACCTTGCGGCCGGCGGCGGCGAGTTCGGCGGTGGCGACCAGGCCGGCGAGGCCGTGGCCGACGACGATCGCGTCGGCCTGCTGCGACTCGGCGCCGAAGGCGGGGAAGGCGTGGGCGGCGAGGGTCGCGCCCGCGAGGACTCCGCCGGTCACGGTCAGGGCGCGGCGGCGCGTGACACCGGAGGCGGCGTCGGGGTGGTCCATGGCGGCCCTCCTGGGCGAGGCGTGGGGCATGGGGGTGGCGTGCGCGAGGGGTGGGACATGCGTGGGGCATGGGTGGGGCACGGGGCGTGCGCGAGGGGTGTTCCTGTGACACCCCCGCTGTTACCGTCGGTAGCCCAACAGGTAACCAGGCCGACACGGCTCTGCGATAGTGCGCGGCAGCCAACGCGGCGCCCGCCTGCTTGTGGCCCGGCGACAGCGGCCGGGCGGGAGGGGGACCATGACGGTCGTTCACGGCCCGGAGCAGGTCACCGCGGTCCTGCGGGACATGGCCGGCGACCCGGACGTGTGCGGGGAACTGGTCCGGGTGGCCCGCAGCCGCTCCCCGGAACTGTCCCGGCTCACCGAGGAGGCGACGCGCTCGCACGTGACGGCGATGATCCGGGCGGCGGGCCCCTGGTTCGCCGCGCTGGAGCGGTCGGGTTCGGTCGAGGAGCAGGACTTCACCGCCGCGCTGCTGCTGGGCGCCGACCGGGCCGTGCAGGGGGTGCCGATGACCGCCGTCCTGCAAGGAGTGCAGGCGGCGCTCGCCCGCGCGGCCGAACTGGCGGTGGACCGCTGCCGGTCGGCGGGGGTGGCGGACGGCGTCCTGCTCTCCGTGGTGCTGCGGCTCCAGGAGTACGGCAACGCCGTCGAACGCCATGTGATCAACGGCTACCGCGCGGCCGAGCACGACTCCCCGCGCGCCCTGGACGCCGTACGGACCCGGCTGCTGCGTCAGGCACTGTTGGGGGAAGTGCCGCCGCGGGCCGAGGAGTTGGCGCGGGCCGGGGTGCGGGCGGACGCCGCCGGGCACCACCGCTGCCTCGCCGCGCTGCCGGCCGAGCGGCCGGCGCTGCGGTCGCCGCACGTGGTGACGGCGCTGATCGACGGCCGTCTCGCCGGACTGTGCCCGCGGCCGCCCTCGGGCGACGAGATCGACGCCGGGGCCCTGGTCGTGATCGCGCCCGCCGCTCCGCTGCCCGAACTGCCCGCGCTGTACCGGCTGTGCGCGCGTGCGGCCGCGCTGGGCGCGGAGCGGGGGCTGCGCGGGCTGTACGACGTCACGGACCTGGCCGGCCGGATCGCCCTGTCCGAACAGCCGTTACTGGCCTCGCTGGTGAGCCGCCGGCTGCTCGGCGCCCTGGATCCGGACAACGACTTCCACCGCCAACTCGCCCGCACCGCACTGACGTTCCTCGACAACGGGCGCCGGCTCGACCAGACGGCGGCGGCGCTGTTCACCCACCCCAACACCGTGCGCTACCGGCTGGGGCGGCTCCGGCAGATCACCTCGGCGTCCCTCACCGACGGCGACACCGGCCCGCTGGACACCCTGCACTGGTGGTGGGCGCTCACCTCCTGGCTGCACGCGGACGGCACCCCGCCCCCCGGCTGAGCAGGGCCGCGACGGTTAAGGTCATGGGTCCCCCGCCCTAGGCGGGGACTCGTACGCCGTCGTGGAGAACCGGGGGAACCGACCGTATGCCCACACCCGATCAGATCTGGAACGAGGCCGACCTGCCCACCCGCAGGCTCGCCGGGCTCGCCCTCAATCCGTCCGCTGCGGACGAGATCCTGCTGCGGCTGCTGGCCGACGCCCCGCTCGCGGTGCGGATGGTGCTCTGCCGGGACCGGGATCTGCCCGGGGCGGTGGCCGACGCGGCGATCGCGCACCCGGACCGCTACACCCGCAGCTTCCTCGCCCGCAATCCGCACATCGACCCGGCCGTGCGGGCGCGGCTGGTGGACGACCCGGACTGGTTCGTCCGCGCGCATCTCGCCGAAGGCCCGAGGACCGTCGACCCCGTCGGCCTGCGGCCGCTGCCGGACGAGACCGTCGTCCGCATGATCACCACCTACTCCGGGGACGACCTGGGCTTCAGCCTCCACGGGCAGATGTCCGCCGCACTGCGCCGGGCGCTGCCCACCCACCCGGTCGCCCGGCTGCGGGTGTGGGGCACCGGATCGTTCGGGTCGCTGCCCGCCGCGACGCGGGCCGCCCTGCTCGCCGACCCCGACGACGAGGTGCGGGAGTCGGCGCTGCGGCATCTGCGGCACGAGGACCCGGCGTGGGTGGAGAGCACCCTGCCCGCCCATCCGTCGCACGCGCGCACCGGGGCGCTGCTGCACGACGCCCTCAGCCGGGCCGTCGTGGACCGGGTCCTCACCGGTCCGGCCGGTCCTGACGAGCGGGCGATGATCGCGGGCAATCCGAGCCTGCCGGCCGACGTGGTGGTCCTGCTGGCCGGGGACGCCGACCCCGAGGTGCGGGAGCGGATCGCGCACCGCGCGGACCTCGGGCCCGCCGAACGACGGGCCCTGGCCGAGGACGCCGACCCGAGGGTGCGGCTCGCCGTGTCCGTCCATGCGGCGTGGAGCGAGGAGGAACGCGCCCGGATCGACTACACCGTCCCGCAGGACGAGCTGTTCCTCTACTGCCCGCCGCCCCTCACACCCCGGGATCCCGACGCGGTCCGTCGGGACGCGCTCTCCGCGCATCCGCTGCTGCGGCGCCGGGCGGCGCGGGACCACACCCTGCCCCCGGACCTGCTGGAGCGCCTGGCCGCCGACGACGACCTCGGCGTCCGCGTGCTGCTGGCGCAGAACCATCCCGCCGCCCCGCCTTCCCTGCTGCTGCGCGCCTTCCTCGAATACACCGGCCCCGGGCGGGAGGACCTGCTGCTGCGGCCGCGGTTCCCGGCCGACGGGTTGTCCGTGCACGCCGACGACGCGGACCCCGCCGTCCGCGCGCTGACCGCCCGGGATCCGGGGTGCGCGCCGGAGACCGCGGCGCGCCTCACCCGGGACCCGGACCCGTCCGTCCGCGCCGCCCTGACCCGCCACCCGAACCTGCCGCAGGACCGGCTCACCGAACTCCTGGACGACGAGGAACTGGCCCACCACGCCGCCGCCAACCCGGCGTTGACGGCGGACACCGTCCGACGGCTGATGTCGGATCTGCCGGTCAGCCCACGCTGAGCAGCTCCGCGAGACCCCGCGCCGGCCCCGGGGCCGGATAAGGAGTCCCGCCCCGCCGACGGCGGGGTCACGCCGTCCGCCAGTGCCGTCGCAGGGTGGGTCGCTGTGCCCGTCAGCCCACGCCCAGCAGTTCCGTAAGGTCCCGCGCGGTCGCCGGGTGCCGGGTGAGGAGGGCCGCACCGGTGACGGCGGGGCCCGCCGTCTGCCAGGTGCCGTCGCAGCCCAGCAGGTCCGCCAGCGCGTCGCAGGTCGCCGGGTGGGCGGCCGGCAGCGCGGCACCGGCCGCCCGGCCTGTCGGCTCCGGGCGCGCGCTCGGCTGTTGCGGGAGCCGCCACGGCGGCACCCAGGCGTCCAGTTCGGCGAGCCGGGCGGGGAAGACACGGCCGGCCTCGCGGATGAGGAGGGGGGCCAGTTCGGTGCCGCTCGCCCGCAGGGTGGTGATCAGGGTCGGCAGCCAGGGCAGCAGGACCGGGTCGGGCAGCCGGGCGAACGCGTTCGACACCGCCTCGACGACGAAGTCCGCGAGACCCGGCACCGGCTCCAGCGCGTGCACGAAACCGCTGAGATAGCGCGGGTAGGCGGGCACCACCAGCGGGTTGCCGAGCAGCTCGTCGCAGCGCTCGCGCAGCTCGGCCCGGGACAGGGTGCCCAGGTGCGTGCGCGCGGCCCACAGCAGCGCGATGCGGTCGGGCTCCTCCGGATGCGACTGGGCCAGGGCCAGTTCGAGCTGGGTGCGGTCGCAGCCGAGCGAGAGGGCGAGCCCCTCCATGCCGAACAGGAAGCCCAGCATGGCCGCGACCTGCCGCACGGTCGCGTCCTCGTCGGTGAACGCCGTCGGCAGCAGCGTGCAGTAGTGGGCGTAGCCGGTCTTGACGAACGACTCGATCCACGGCGGCAGCACCGGCTCGGCGGTGCGGTAGTGCGCGAGCAGCCGCCGGATGCGGCGCAGCACCTCGGGCGCGCCGTCCACGCTGCGTTCGCGCGCCAGCACGTCGAGGGCGTGGGTGCCCAGTTCGTCGGCGAGGCGGCGGCTGCGCAGATGCAGGATGGCGTCCTCGACGGCTTCGAGGACGACGGCCGCGGTGGCCTGCGGCGCGTACGCGGCGCGCCGCAGCCGCTGCTCCAGCACCTGTTCGATGCTGACGCCCTCGTAGCCGAGTTCGATCAGGGCGCGCTGGTGGGTGCCCAGGGCGAGGTCCCAGGACTCCTGGATGGGGCGTTCGCCGAGCCGCCGTTCACCCATGATGGGCCGGGCGGCGCCGTCGGGCATCAGCCGGCGCAGCATCCACAGGACGTCGGAGCAGCGCTCCAGTTCGGGCCGGGAGGCGATGTCGAGCAGGGCGCGCTGGACACCGCGCTGCTGGAGGCGCAGGCCGAGCGGCTCAAGGCGGTCGTGGACGTCGCGGGCCAGCGGCGGCAGCGCGTCGTAGCCGACCTGGCCGACGCGGTCGCCGCCCATCATGATCTCGACCAGCCGCCGCACGTCCCGCCGCCCCGGCACCCGGTCCTTCTCGATACAGGTGACGGCCGCGTCCTGGAAGTCGTACGGCGTCGGCTTGGCGCGCTCGCGCATCCCGGCCAGCAGGATCGACGTCTCGAAGACGGCGATGGCGTCGGCGGTGGAGGCGAGGTAGCCGTTGCGCCGGGCGGCGCGCACGATGTCCACGGACCAGCCGAGCAGTTCCGCCTCGTCCAGCCCGTCGAGGACGGGCGGGCGCTGGAGGAAGCCGGTGAGCCGGTCGGCGGCCGGTGCCTCGGCGGCGGGCAGCGCCCGGACGGGCTGCACCGCCTTGGCGGGCTTCTTCGTGCCGGCCTGTCCGGCGAGCCGGTACGGCTTGACGCGGGTCCGCTTGAGGTTCTTCTGCCATTCGGTCGCGGCGATGGACACCGAACCGGCGGCCAGGCCGAACTGGGCCTCGATCGCGGCGTGGCTGGACGGGATCAGCCCGTGCCGCCACTTGGTGCCGCTGGGCGGGCTGATGGTGAAGGTGTCGCTGCCGTGCACCCCGAACTCCTCGACGCGGCTGGCCGCGTGGAAGGCGCCGCACACGTACAGGCAGTCGGCGGGGTCGGTGCCGGTGGCGGCGAGGTGTTCGCGCATCCGGGTCCACATGTACCGCTCGCGGTCCTCGTCCACCTGCACGCGGTGCGTGTCGCCCGGGGCGAGCCGGCGGAACAGGCTGCCGATGAGCAGCATGACCTGACGGTAGGTGTCGTGGTCGCTGTCGCCGAGGGGGAGTTCGACGAACTGGTGCCACCACTCCGACCAGTGCCGGACCCGGCCGTGCCGCAGCAGGTGCTCCTCCAGTTCGGCGAAGCGGGGGCGCAGGTCGCCGATCTCCACGCCGACGGCGTCGCCGTGCAGGGCGCTCTCCTCGTCGGCGGGGGCCGTGTCGGGGCCGGTCTCGCCGTCCTCCGCCGGGACCGCCGGAAGGTTCTCCCGCCGCTTCTCCCACTGGAAGACATGGTCGGAGGACCGGTCGACCAGGACGAGTTCGACGCCCGGGGTGTCGAGGGCGTAGGCGATGGCCTGGTACTCGGCGGACGCCTCGGTGACCGGGGCGACCACGGACAGCGGCGTCCAGTCGGCCGGGAAGCCCTCGACCTCGCTGGCGAACGCCTGGACCGCCACCGGCAGCCGGCAGTTGCGCAGTTCGGTCAGGAGCGGGGCCATGTCCTCGCACAGCTCCAGGTACACCACCTTGGGCTGCTTCTCGCGCAGCCGGCGGGCCATCGCGATCGCGGAGGCCGGCGAGTGGTGGCAGACCGGGAAGATCTCCAGCGGTTCGCGGACGGCGCGCTCCACGTCGTCCACGATGCCCCGCAGGATGCCTTCCAGGGCGCCGGGTCCGTCGGCGAACGCCGTGGCCGCCTCGTGCAGTTGGCCGCGCAGGGCCTCGAAGGTGCCGCCGCTCATGACAGGGTCGCGATCGCGTCGCGGCCGCCCTCGAGGAACTCCGGCCAGGCGCCGCCCTCTTCCTTGCCGCGCGGCTCGACCACGCCGTGCAGGTACTTGTTGAGGATGGCGAGGTCCTCCGGCTCGCGGCGGGCCAGGGAGCCGACCAGGGAGGAGGCGAGGGTCCGGGCGGTGAGGGCGCGTTCGCCGAAGAAGTTGCTGTGCAGGATGGCGTCCTCCAGGACACCGATCTGCTCGGCGGTGGACAGGGCTGACTCCAGCTTCTCGTCGTCGCTGCCGGCCGCGGCGGCGGAGGCGCGCAGGTCGGCGAAGCTCTGGAGCAGCACGTCGAGCAGGGTCGGCGGCACGTCCAGTTCGATCTGGTGGCGGCGCAGCAGTTCCTCGGTGCGGAAGCGGACGATCTCCGCCTCGCTCTTCTTGTTCGTGATGACGGGGATGCGCACGAAGTTGAAGCGGCGCTTGAGCGCGGAGGACAGGTCGTTGACCCCGCGGTCCCGGCTGTTGGCGGTGGCGATCACGGAGAAGCCGGGCTTGGCGAAGACGATGTTCTCGCCGCCCGCGCCGTCGAGTTCGGGCACGGAGATGTACTTCTCGGAGAGGATCGAGATCAGCGCGTCCTGGACGTCACTGGTCGAGCGGGTCAGCTCCTCGAAACGGCCGATGGTGCCGGTCTCCATCGCGGTCATGATCGGCGAGGGGATCATCGACTCCCGCGACTGGCCCTTGGCGATCACCATGGACACGTTCCACGAGTACTTGATGTGGTCCTCGGTGGTGCCGGCCGTGCCCTGGACGACCTGGGTGGAGTTGCGGCAGATCGCGGCGGCGAGCAGTTCGGCGAGCCAGCTCTTGCCGGTGCCGGGGTCGCCGATCAGCAGCAGACCGCGGTCGGAGGCGAGGGTGACGATGGACCGCTCGACGAAGCTGCGGTCGCCGAACCACTTCTGGGCCACCTCCCGGTCGAGACCGTCGGCGCGCTCGGCCCCGAGGATGAAGAGGCGGACCATCTTCGGCGACAGCCGCCAGGAGAACGGCTTGGGGTTGTCGTCGATCGACTCCAGCCAGTCCAGTTCCTCGGCGTACTTGATCTCGGCGGGGGCGCGCAGCAGGTCGGACATGTCGGAACCTTTCTCGGAAGTTCAGAAGTTCACAAAGTCGGGGGGAAGTGCGGAGGGGGCGCGGCGCGTCAGCCGAGGAACGTCTTGAGTTCCTGGACGAGCTTGCGGATGTGACCGGAGAGCACCGGGGTGCCCTGGTCCTTGAAGCGCTCCCGGAACCACGGGTTGACGCTGCCGCGCCCGGAGCTGGTCACCGAGCCGACGGGGATGAACTTCACCCCGGAGCGGTGGAGGGCGGCCATGCTGTCGAACAGGGGCTGGCTCCGCCATTCGTAGAAGTCGGATATCCACACGACGACCGTGTTGCGCGGCTCGGCGATCTTCGGCTCGGCCAGCGCCATGGCGACCGTCCCGTCGGTGCCGCCGCCGAGCTGGGTGCGCAGCAGCGTCTCGAAGGGGTCATGCACCCAGGGGGTGAGGTCGAGGGCCTGCGTGTCGTACGCGATCAGGTGGACGTCAACCTTGGGCAGTCCGGCGAAGATCGACGCCAGGATGGTGCAGTTGACCATGGAGTCGACCATCGAGCCCGACTGGTCCACCACGACGATGAGCCGCTGCGGGGTCGTCTTGCGGGCGGTGTGCCGGTAGTAGAGGCGGTCGACGTAGAGCCGCTCCTCCTCCGGGCTGTAGTTGGTGAGGTTCTTCCAGATGGTGCGGTCGAGGTCGAGGTTGCGGAAGACGCGCTTGGGCGGGATCGAGCGGTCGATGGCGCCGACCGTGGCCTTCTCCACCTGGGTGCGCAGGACGTCGGCGACCTCGTCCACGAACCGCCGGATCAGGTCCTTGGCGTTGGCCAGGGCCACCCCGGAGAGGTTGTTCTTGTCGCGCAGGAGCTGTTCGACCAGCGACATGCTCGGGGTGAGCCGGGCCGCGAGCTGCGGATCGGCCAGCACCTCGCGCAGATGCATGCGCTTGACGAGGTCGGCCTCCAGGGCGCCCAGTTCGGGTCCGATCGCCGGGATCAGCCGGCTGAGGTCGGGGGTCCTGCCGCCGCCTCCGGTGCCGGTGGGGCCGACCCCGCCGGGCCCGCCGGGTCCGCGGCCGCCGCGCAGGTCGCCGGGGGCGCAGCCGAGGGCGCGCTCCAGCCAGCCGGCGTCGGACTGCCAGCGGGAGAGCTGCCCGGCGCTGACGGCTCCGCTGCCGGTCGAGAAGACGTTGAGCAGCACCTTGGAGACGAGCGCGGCACGACGCACCTCGGCGGCACCGGCGCGGGCGACCTCGGGGCCGGGGTCGGCCTCCGGGCCAGAGGGCTCGGAGTCCGCCTCCGCGCCAGAAGGCTCAGGGTCCGCTCCCGGGCCAGAAGGCTTGAGGTCCGCTTCCGGGCCAGAGGGGTCGGGGTCCGCTCCCGGGCCGGAAGGCTCGGAGTCCGCTCCCGGGCCGGAAGGCTCGGAGTCCGCTCCCGGGTCAGAGGGCTCCGGGTCGGCTTCCGTGACCATCAACCCGTCGAACTCCGCCGCCAGTTCCGGGTGGCGCTGGACGATCGAGTCGACCGACGCCTGCGGGTCCAGCAGGGCGGCCGGCAGGCCGATGTCCTCGACGACGGCGAGCCCCGCCCGCTCCAGCGCGGGCTCCTCCTCGGGGTCGAAGAGCCGGGCGAGGAGCCGCCAGTACAGCACCTGACGGCGGTTGTCGTGGGGCAGGGCCTCCACCTGGTCGTCACTCCGGTGTCCGCTCACTTCCGCAGCAGCCTTCCCGCGCGCTCCCGCAGGACGGTGACGGCGTCGGTGGCCGCCTTCTCCGCCCTGAGGCCGGCCTTGTCGGTGGTGCCGCCGGCCCACGCGCCCGCGTGCAGGGCGACGGGCTTGCGGCGTACGGTCGTCTCGACGGCGAGCGGCTGCACCCGGAACTCCCCGTCGTCCCAGCGCAGCAGGGCGATACAGGCACCGGAGGCGGCGACCGCCTCGGGGGTGAGGGGTCCGGCGGCCGGGATGCGGTCGGTGTCGACCGTGTACGGCTGTCCGGCGACCGTGAAGGTGAGGGTGTCGCCGTCCCGCCGGACCTCGTAGCCCTCCAGGAACACCGGCTCGGCGATGCGCGCGGGGTGGCGGTCCAGGGGGGCGACGGGCGGTGCGACGGCCGTGGCGAGGGCGACGCGGGCGGTGGCGAGGGCGTCGGCGGGCTCGCCCGCGCGGGCCAGCGTGTCGTCCCAGAGGAGGTCGCCCTCCTCGGTGAGGGGCATGCCGTCGAGGTCCACGGTCCGGCCCTCGCCGAGCGCCGCGAGCAGCGAGAGGTGCGGCCGCAGCAACTGCCAGACGCCCGCGGCCACGACGGTGTCCGGCTTCGGCACGGAGACGCTCGCGCGGACCAGCCGGGGCGCGGTGCCGTCGGCGGGTTCGAACACGGCGTGCACCTGGGCCTGCGCGGCGGTGGCGTGTTCGTGCAGGTCGACGCCGAGCGGCAGCAGCCGGCCGGTGGCGGGCACGGTGGCGGCCGGTTCGGCGGCGCCGGGGCAGGTCAGCAGCAGGGCACGGGCCCACAGGTCGCCCCAGCGGCGGGCCGGGATCCGGTCGAGGGCGGCGCCCGGGCAGGAGGCGGCCAGTTCGGCGGCGAACCCGTCGAGCAGCGTGGCCAGGCGGCGCAGTCCGGGCTGGGGCAGCAGGGCGGAGACGATCGGGGCGGCGCCGCCGACGAGTTCGTGGTCGATGCCCTGCCAGCCGGTGCGGGCGAGGTCGGAGAGCCAGGTGCGGGCCGCCGCCAGCAGGTTGACGGTCTGACGGTCACCGGCGGCCGTCGGTGCCGGTTCGCCGCGGGTGCGGCCGGTGGTCTCGTCCAGGACCGCCGTGAGCGCGTCGTGGGCGGCGCCCAGGAGGGCGGTGCGGCCGGCGGCGAGGGCGACGAAGTGGTCCTCACCGGCGGCACCGGCGCCGGCCTTCTCGGCGGCCTCGGCGACCACTCCCGCCAGCGGGCTGCCGGCCAGGGCGTCGGCGAGTTCCACCAGGTCGGCGGCGCGCTCGGGGCGGGGGCGCAGCAGCCCCGTGGCCAGCGCCCGGTCGAAGGCGTCCACCGCGGCGAGCGCCTCGTCGAGACCGTCCACGGGCGTGGCCGCCGTTTCCTCGCGCTCCCCCACAGGTGCCCCGGGCTCCGCCGCGCGGGTCGGCGGGAACCAGTGCATCTCCGGCAACGGCGTGGTGACCGGGGCGAGTTCGAGGTAGGCGAGGTGGCGCAGGAACCTGCTGAAGACGGGTGCGGCGAGTGTCTTGCCGTCCGCCTGCGGCGGCCGGCCGGCCGTCATGACGGCGGTGAGGGCCGCGGCGTCCGTGCCGGCTCCGGCGCCGGGCTCGACGCGCAGATAGCGGGCGACGCGATCACCGCCGTACTGGAGCACCGCCTCGGTGACCAGGGCGCGGATGTGGTTGCAGAACGAGCCGCGGGCGCCGCCGCAGGGGCGGTTGTTGTTGGTGCTGCACGCGAAGGCGTACGTGCCGGACGCGACCGACGAGACGTACACCCGCTCGATGTCCGAACCGCTGGAGACGACGCCCTGGAGGCGTCCGTCGGCCAGTTCGACGAAGGGGACCTTGGCGAGCTTGCGTGTCCGCGCGGGTGGCACCACCCGGGCCGTGCTCGACTTCTCCCAGTCCGACAACGCACCATCTCCTTCGCGGCGCAGGGCTGCGCACGCCGGATCGGCGCAGCACAGGGGGGTTGTCGCGGGCTGATCACCCCGACGCCGAAAAACCTACCGGCGACCACTGACAACGCCCTCTGGCGTCGGGCTCACGAAGGCCACGGACGTGGGCGGGAGGGTGTCTCCCGCCTCACCAAGGCCCCTCTGTCCCCAGCCCCCTGCGCTCAGCCCAGCGGCGAGCAGCCCCGGCGGGTGCGGGCGCGGCCGGCCGACCAGGCGCACAGCAGGACGACGCCGGTCGCCGCGGCCGCTCCGGTGAGGACGCCGCCGCGGGAGCGCCAGGCGAGGACGGAGCCGGTGGACAGGGCGGACAGCGCCGATCCGGCGCTCAGCCAGGACCCCACCGACACGGCGGACGCGGCGCTGCCCACCGAGCCGATCGACAGGAAGCTGCCCACGGATCCGACGGACAGGAACGAGCCCACCGAGGCGATCGACAGGGCCGAGTCCTTCGACCACAGCGAAAGCCAGGAACCGTCGGCGCCACCTCGCATCGTCATGCTTCGAGCCTACGCCGGGCCGGGCTCAGGTGCCGCTCTTCGGCCAGTCCCGGTAGGCGATCCGGGCCAGGTCACGCACCTCGCCGACCGTCCCCCACTCGTCGCGGCCCAGCCGGGCGAGCGGCTTCAGCCGGCGGATGTCGGGAAGGCCGTCCACGACCGCGTCCTCGCGCACGGCGGCGTGCACGACCTGCCCGAGGACCAGGGTGGAGTTCCCGATGCCGAGGGTGGAGTGCAGCCGGCACTCCAGGGCCACCGGCGAGGCGGCCACCCGGGGCGGCTTCACGCGCGCGGAGGGTTCCGGCTCGATGCCGACGGCCTCGAACTCGCCCTCGTGCGCCGGAAAGTCGGTGGCACTGGCATTGATCTGCTCGAACAGCGGTTCGGGCGCGAAGTTGACGACGAACTCGCCCGTCGCCTCGACGTTGCGCAGCGAGTCCTTGCGGCCGACCGACGTGAACTGCACGATCGGCGGGTCGGTGCACGCGACGGTGAAGAAGGAGTGCGGGGCGAGGTTGGCGGTCGTGCCGTCGGCGGCGAGGGTCGACACCCAGGCGATCGGCCGGGGGACGACGACGGCGGTCAGCAGCCGGTAGAAGGCTCCCGAACCCAGGGACTCGGGATCGTAGTCAACGCGCATACCGGCCATTCTCCACCCCGGGGCGGCACTGGAGACGAAGGTCACGAATTCATATCGGACATTTAACACGTCAATCTTCACACGGGCCACACACGTTCGTTAGTTTGACGCCAGGGCCGCACGACCGACTCCGGCGAACCCCGCCGACCGCGCGGCCTCCGCCGAGTCCATGGCACTCTTGTGTGCGGCCGGGTCCCGGAAGTGACCAGCACCCGGTGTGGACAGCACAACCGCCCGGCAGGGCAGGGAACTTGAGGCGTGCCCGAACCGCGGGCCGTCCGGGTCCACCGCCCCTCGGCCGGCGGAGCACGGAAGGAGTACGTCTTCCATGGCGACGGAGGTCGGCGAGCCTAGCCGGGCGGAGATCCAGCAGGCCGTCAGCGCGTTGTACGACCGGGCCGAGAGCGACACCGGGAAGTTCAACGCCACTCGCGCCAGGTCGAACGCGACCCGCAGGCCCGCCGGCGGCGCCCGGGGTTCCGGCGACGCCGCCACTGACTCCGTGGCCCGCCAGTGGTTCGACATGGTCCGCGACAACGTCGGCCCGACGCTCGCCGCCACCCTGCCCGCCGACCGGATGCCCGAGCGGCCCGCCCTGGCGGCCCGTCCGCCGCGGGAGGAGCGCCCGGCGGGCGGCGGCGGACCCCGTGAACTGGAAGCCGGACGCCGCCTCGAACTGGAGGCGCCCGAGCGGCGCGCACCCGAACTCCCCGGCGGGAGCGGAGCCGTCGCCGCGCTGCCCCCGGCCGCGCCCGCGGCCCTGCCCGCCGCCGCACCCAGCCCGTCCCGCCCGCCCCAGATGCCCGCGGGCCAACCCGGCGACACGGCCGAGCAGTTGGCGTACCGCGCGGAAGCCGCGGCGGCCTGGTCGGGCAACCCCTCCCCCGCCACCACCGGCACCGACCCGCTGACCGACACCGGCGGCATCCCCCAACTCACCGGCGGCGGCGCCCCGATGCCGAACTCCGTTGCCGCGGCGCCGACTTCGGAATACCTGACACAGGGCGGCTTCGGCACGCCGGCGGTCGCCATGACGGCACCGATGGCGGTCATCCCCTCCCCCACGCAGGCACAGGCTCCGCCGGCCGAGTACGCGACCCCGGCGGGCGGCGTCATGGCACCGACGGGCGGCTTCGCCACGGCGGCCGCCGGCTACCAGGGCGCCTCGGGCGAGTACGGCGCCCTCGCGGCCGGCATACCGACCCAGCCCGGCGGCATGGACGACATGCTGGGCGGCGGCCCGATGATCCCGGAATCCACGCTGATGTCCCCCGGGGCCGCCTCCACGGCACCGACGGCCGAGTACCTCACCCAGGGCGCGGGCTTCACGGTCCCCGTCACCGACTACGCGATGCCCGCGACGGCGGCGCCCGTCCCCGACTACGCGCCCTCGGCCATGACCGCACCGGTCACCGACTACGCCGCACCCCTCACCGACACCTTCGCGGCGCCCGCGCCCGCGCCCACGCCTTCACCCGCGCCCGAGTTCGGTGGCGCGCTGCCCGCCACCGGGTTCCCGCCGTCGGAGTTCGGCTACGCCTCCCCCGTGGTGGCGGCCTTCCTCCAGTCCACGGCGGCACCAGCACCCGCACCCGCGCCTCCGCTCGGCCAGCCGGACCCGCTCGGCATGCCCGTCACCGAATCCGGTCTCCCGTACCTGCCGTACGAGTACCCGGCACCCCAGCAGACCGCCGCCCCGGCACCACCGCCCCCTCCCATGCCCGCCCCGACACCGCCCCCCGCCCCAGCCGCACCCCCCGCCCCCACGGGCGCCACCTTCAGCGTCGGCGGCACCGCGTACCTCGGGAAGGCGGACAAGGCCCTCGCCTTCGCCCGCGCCCAGATCGGGCGGCCCTGCGTCTGGGGCGCCACCGGACCGGAGTCGTACGACCCCTCCGGCCTCAACCAGGCCGCCTGGCGGGCCGCCGGCGTCTCCCTGCCGCGCGCCACGCTCGACCAGGCCAAGGACTTCCCCCGGGTCGGTCTCGACGAACTGCGCCCCGGTGACCTGGTCTTCTTCCACGACGACCTCAGCCACACCGGCCTGGTCTCCGGCAGCGGCATGATGATCCACGCCCCGCGCCCCGGCGCGCCCATCAGCGAGGAACCGATCATGGCGGTCGGCGAGGGCACCCTGCGCGGCGCCGTACGCCCCTCCTGACACCCGCCCCGCCCCGCGCGTGTGTGGCCGAAAGCCGCGCATCGCCGGACCCGTCCCCCCGGTCACACTGGCGTCCGGTCCGTCGAACGGAAGGGTGGTCGGGGTGGGGGACGCTCAGGAGCGGTGGCGGCGCGGAGCGTCGCAGCGTGGTTCCGGCGGAGCCGGGGAGTGCCGAGGCCGGTGACATCTCGCGCACATGTTCCCGGCGACAGTGGGTGTTCGAGCTCTCTACAGTGAGCGCCATGCAGCTCCGGTACGCGTTTCGGCTCTCCCCGGATGCCGGTCAGCGCACCGCGCTGGCCAGGGCTTTCGGATGCGCCAGGGTGGTGTTCAACGATGCGGTCCGCGCCCGTGAGGACGCCCGCATGGCCGGGCAGCCGTTCCCGACGGCCGGTGAATTGTCCCGCAAGCTCATCACCGAGGCGAAGCGGACGGCCGGGCGGTCCTGGCTGAGTGAGGTCTCCGCGGTGGTGCTCCAGCAGTCCCTGCGGGACGCCGAGACCGCGTACCGCAACTTCTTCGCCTCCCTCAAGGGCACCCGCAAGGGACCGAAGCTGGGACCGCCACGGTTCAAGTCCCGTAAGGACCCTCGGCAGTCCGTCCGGTTCACCACCAACGCCCGCTGGAGCATCACCGGCAGCGGTCGGCTGAGCCTGCCGAAGATCGGCGCGGTGAAGGTGAAGTGGTCCCGCTCCCTGCCCTCCACCCCCACCTCCGTCACCGTCGTCAAGGACGCGGCCGGCAGGTATTTCGCCTCCTTCGTCATCGACACCGACCCTGCCGCTGACCAGGCACGGATGCCCGATACCGACCAGATCGTCGGCATCGATCTCGGCCTGGCTCACTTCGCCGTCCTGTCCGACGGCACGAAGATCTCCTCCCCGCGTTTTCTGCGGCGGGCGGAGAAGAAGCTGAAGATGGCCCAGCGGGAGCTGTCCCGCAAGCGGAAGGGATCGAAGAACCGTGCCAAGGCCCGTCTGAAGGTCGCCCGTGCCCACGCCAGAGTTGCTGATGCGCGCCGCGAGTTTCACCACCAGCTCTCCACCAGGCTGATCTCCGAGAACCAAGGGATCGCCGTGGAGGACCTGTCGGTGGCGGGGCTGGCCCGTACAAGACTGGCCAAGTCCGTGCACGACGCCGGTTGGGCATCCTTCATCAGCATGCTCGAATACAAAGCGGAACGATACGGGCGGACCCTGGTCAGGATCGGCCGGTTCGAGCCGACCTCCCAGACCTGCTCCACCTGCGGCACCGTAGACGGGCCCAAACCCCTCAACGTGAGGGAATGGACCTGTAGTGCCTGCGGCACCCTCCACGACCGGGACCACAATGCCGCGATCAACGTGAAGACGGCCGCCGGACTGGCGGTATCGGCCTGCGGAGCGTCGGTAAGACCGGGAGCGATCCCGGCACAGCGCGAAGAAACAGGAAGCCACGGATTCCCGACCGGAAACCGTGCCGCGTAGCGACACGGCACCCGGCCTGGAAGGCCAGAATCCTCGGGCTTCAGCACGAGGAGCAAGTCAAGAGATCAGGGACCTGACGGTGGTCCTGCCCACCGACGGGTGAGCCGGTCGACGGCGGCGGGCCGGGTCAGCGCAGGGCGGTGCTGCCGGAGCGCATCTGGGCGCGGCGGGCGTTGTTGTAGGCGCGCAGGAGGAGCTTGGAGACGGCGCACGGGGCGTTGTCGTAGTGGCACTGGCGGCAGGTGCGCAGGTGCTCCTCGTAGGCGACGCGGGCCTCGTGCAGGGCTTCCTCGGGCGAGGGCATAGGGATCCTCCGAAGGGTACGACGAATCGCGGCGGCCTTTGCTACTTGCGAGTAGGCCACCCATCAGACGGCAGCAGATCATGTTACTTACGGTAGTGGAAACTCGGATTCCGGCCGCCCGCGGAATCCGTCGTCCCGCGGGCGCCGCGCATCGGCGCACCGGTCCGTGCGCGCCAAGGACCGCACGGGGGACGCGTGATGTGGTGGAAAACCGAACTACGGAGGGACGCGGGCCGGCGGGGAGCGGTCGTTCCGGTGGCATCCGGAGAGTTGCGCTGCGTAGCGGAAGCGGCCGGGAGGCGGCGGTCGCGCGGTGGTCACCCGGCGGGTGAGGGCGCCGTTGTGAGAGGCCGTCAGGGATGCGAGGATGCGCGCGAGCCGAGGCCCGTCCGGTGCCTCGTCCCGTGTACGACCCCTGGAGGACCAGCGTGAACCACGAGGACGACGGCCCGCGGGCGGCGGCGGTGTTCGACGCGCTCGGCCCCGCCTACGAGAAGGCGTTCGCGCACTCCTCGGCCCACCACGCCTCCCTGGACCGGCTCCTGGGCCGGCTCGCGCCGGGCAGCCGGGTGCTGGACGTCGGCAGCGGGACCGGCCGGCCGACCGCGCAGACTCTGGTGTCCGCGGGCCACCGCGTGCTGGGCGTCGACGTCTCCCCGGTGATGGTGGAGCTGGCCTCCCGGCAGGTTCCCGGCGCCGAGTTCCGGCTCGCGGACGTGAGCGAACTCACGCTGGAGGACGGCTCGTTCGACGCGGTCTGCGTCTATTTCTCGCTGCTCCAGATGGACCGCCCCGGGCAGGCCGGGCTGATCGCCCGGCTCGCGCGGGCGCTCGCGCCGGGTGGCGCGCTGGTGCTCGCCACGGTGCCGCTGGACGTGGACGGCGTCGACGCCGTCTTCATGGGGCAGCCGGTGCGGGTGACGAGTTTCACGGCCGAGGACCTCCTCGGCGTGGTGCGGGACGCGGGCCTGACCGTACTGGCCGAGGAGAGCGTGCTGTTCACCCCCGACCACCCCGAGGCCGTGCCCGAGCCCCATCTCTTCCTGCACTGCGAGAAGCCGTAGCGGCACCCCGGGCCGTCGCCTAGACGTCGGCCCGCGACGCGAGCGCCACCACCAGTGCGGCGGATCCGGTGCCGAGGAGCGCCCCGGCGACCACGTCGCCCGGGTAGTGGACGCCCGTGTGCACCCGGGAGTAGCCGACCGCGCAGGCCAGCAGGCCCAGCGGGACGGCGGCGACCGGGAAGGCCGGGCCGACGGCGGCCGCGAAGGCGACGGCCGAGGCGGTGTGCCCGGAGGGGAAGGACGCGGAGTCCGGCATCGGCACATGGCGGCCCGGGAACGGCGAGTCCTCCGCGCGGTGCGGCCGGGGCCGGCGCACCAGCCGCTTGCCGAGCAGGTTGGCGGTGGCGGAGGCGACCCCGACGGCCGCGACGCCCATCGCCGCGGCCCGGCGCGGCCGGCGCCCGCACAGGGCGAGGCCCGCGGCGACCGCGAAGGAGATCTTGGAGTGGTCGGCGGCCGCGGAGAGCCGGCGCAGCGCGGTGTCCAGGGCGGGTGTCCTGGTGACCGTGACCGTCTCGTACAGGGCCTGGTCCATGGTGGCCAGGTCGCTGACGAGACTCAGCGCGGAGATCTTCTGGCGGCGGTCAGACATCGTAGGCATCCTTGATCGTACGGGGGTCGGGGCGGCCGAGCGCGAGGCGGACGATCCGCCGCCAGTCGACCGTGGGAGGCGCGTAGGCGGCGCCCGGGCGGTGCCGCGGCACCCGGACCCGCAGCGCGCCGGGGCGGACCGTGCACACCACGGGGGTGGGCAGGTCGAGGGCCTCGCCGTCCACGGCGACCGGCACGGTCTCCCGGTCGGCCTCGACGACCACGCGGCGGGCGGTGAGCGAGGTGATGCCGCTGGCCCGCTCGCCGAGCAGCGCCAGTTCGGCGGCCTGGGCGGCCCCCTCGACCCGGACGCCGATGACACCGAGCAGACCGGTCTCGAGGCGGGGCCGGCGGCCGCCGCCCAGCGGATCGGCGCGGGCGTAGGGGTTGTTGCTGACGAGGAGGGCCTGCGGGGCGTGGATCGAGGAGTCGTCGGCCCGGACGTCCAGGGTGGTGCCGGCCTGGCCCTGGAGCAGGTCGGGCAGGTGTTCCAGCGCGGTGGTGGCCTTGGCGTCGCGGTACTCGGGGCTCTGCACTATCTCCGCGTACGCCCCGAAGGAGACGGTGTTGACGAAGGCGCGGCCGCCGACGTCCCCGAGGTCGACGCGGAGTTCCACGCCGTGGGTGAGGGCGTCGAGGCTCAGCACCGGGTCGCTGCGGTCCAGGCCGAGGTCCATGGCGAAGTGGTTGCGGGTGCCGGCCGCGACGACCAGGAACGGCAGGTCGTGTTCGGCGGCCACGGCGGCCACCAGGGCCTGGGTGCCGTCGCCGCCCGCGACCCCGAGCAGGTCCGCGCCGTCGGCGACGGCCTGCCGGGCCTCGGCGACGGGGTCGGTGTGGCCGTCGTCGGTGCCGAGCAGCACCACGCGGGCGCCCAGCGCCTCCGCGCGTTCCACGAGGTGGTGCTTGACGACCTTGCCGCCGCCCGACTTCACGTTCATGATCAGCACCGGGCGGCGGGGCGGCAGCGCCTTGCGTCCGTGGTGGCCCTTGGGGCGGCGCACGGTGCGCAGGGCGGCGCGGGCGGCGGCGAGGGCGGCCGCCCAGAGCGCCAGCGCGCCCACCGCGACGACCCACAGGCCGGACGCGGCGTACAGCACCAGCACGGCGACCGGCGCGGTCACCGCGAGGAGGGCGCCCAGCAGCCGGGCGCCGCCGCGGTGCGCGAGCATCCACCACACGCCGGCCCCGGCGAGGCCCAGTCCGGCGAGCCCGACGAGCAGCACCAGCCAGCCGCCGGAGCCGGAGCCGCCCGCGACGACGGCGGCGCATCCGGCGACCATCAGCAGCGCGACCCGCGCCCAGAGCCGGGCGCGCGCGACGAGGTCATGACCGGTGCGTTCGTCCGGCCAGGGTCTCGTCGGAGCGGATCCGCGTGTCTCGTTCACCGTGCGTCCGCCATGCCCCGGGACTCCTCGTCGTGCGGTCGGTTGCTCGTCCTGCGGTTCGTCGTCGGTCAATTGTCCATGCCGCAGCAGCCTGATGTGCCGGCGGAGTCCCCGGGCACCTCCAGTCGGCAGAAGCAGGACGCCCGGACGGGTACGTCGGCCAGCGCGGCGGCGAACTTGAGCTGGTGGGCGACGATCCGGGCCTCGTCGTCCTTGCCCTGCCGGACCAGGCACTCGTGGAGTCCGTGCAGCGACCAGACGTTGCCGGGGTGCTGGGAGGGGCGCGGCAGGCTGTCGTCGAGGCCGAGGTCGGCGCGGTAGACCGCCTCGGCCTCCGCGATCCGGCCCTGCTCCAGCAGCAGGGCGCCGTAGGCGTGCCGGGTGGGCTGCATCCAGCCCCACGGCTCGTCGTAGGGCAGGGCGTCGTCCAGGGCGATCGAGCGCTCCAGGGCGGCGAAGGCGAGGTCGTGGTGGCCCTTGCGGTACTCCAGTTCGCCGTCCAGCATCGCGGCGGCGACGGCGAGGATGTCGTGGCAGGTGTTGTTGAACAGCATCCGGGTCTCCGGGACCCGGTCCACCGCCGCCCGGAACAGCGCGCGTTCGGCCTCGGCCTCCTCGACCCGGCCGGTGGCGGACAGGGCGACGCCGCGCGCGTAGTGGAAGAGGGCGGTCGTCATGCGGTACAGCCCGGGGTCCGCGGGGCGCGGCAGGGCGAGGATGTCCTGCCAGCGGCCGAAGCGGATCAGGACGTGGAAGCGCATCCCGAGGAAGGCTTCGAGCCAGTCGGCCATCGGCGGGCTCGGCACCCGCAGCAGCTCCTCGGGGATCGACTCCTCCAGCCGGTCCGCGGCCTCGAGGGCCGTCTCGTACCGGCCGAGGAACAGGGCGCCGTAGATCTTGAAGTGGTGGTTGTGCGACCGGTACAGCGTGTAGAAGTTCATCGCGCCGGCCCGCGCGAGGTACTTCTCGTCGGCGGCGATCGCCGCGGTGTTGTCGGTGACGACGCGCCGGTAGTCGCCGCAGAGCACGTCCAGATGGGACGGCATGTGCTGGAGGTGCCCGGCGTCGGGCACCAGGCCGCGCAGCCGGTCGGCGACCCGGAGGGCGGCCTCGGGGGTCGGGGACATCTCCATCAGGTGGATGTAGAAGTGCAGGATTCCGGGGTGCCGGGCGGCGGGGGCGGTGGCGAGCGCGCGGTCGAGGACGTCCTCGGCCTCCCGGGTGCGGGCGCCCTCGGCGGGCGCACCGGTGCGCAGGTCCCAGAGCTGCCAGGGGGTGAGGTTCATCAGCGCGTCGGCGTACAGCGCGGCCACGTCCAGATCGTCGGGGGCGAGGTCGTGGACGGCGCGCATGGCGTCGGCGTACGGCTCGTTCCACACCGAGCAGTCCTTCGCCGGGCCGGACTGCGGGTAGCGGGCGCGCAGGGCGCCGATCAGGGCGCGTTCGACGGGGGTGGCGTCGGCGGCCTTCTCGTGCGCCCGTTCCACGGCGGCGTGGGTGCGGGCGACGGTCCGGGTGAGGTCCTCCTCGTCGAAGAACTCCCAGGGCTTGTTGTAGTTGGGGCCGAGCGCGTAGGCGATGCCCCAGTGGGCCATCGCGCAGTCGGGGTCGGCGCGGACGGCGGCCTCGAAGCAGACGACGGCCTCCTCGTGGTGGAAGGCGTACGACCACACGAGGCCGCGGTCGAACCATCGCTGGGCCTCGGGCGAGGTGGTCGTCACGGGCCAGCCGTGGCTGCCGAGGTCGTAGGGGTACTCCGTGGATTGCATGGCTCTCCCGTCGTCGCGCGCGCTTCGAGCGACGTATACCGCGCGGGCCGGGTCCCTGGGGGGACTTGGCGGGCGGAGCACCCGTACGGGAGGCGGGCGGGACGCACGAAGGGGCCCGTCGGCACTGCTGCACAGTGCCGACGGGCCCCTCACCCGCATACGGGTCCTGCTGCGGGGTCAGTCCTTGCGGAAGGCCGTGCGGCGCAGGAGGACGAAGCCGCCGATCAGGAGCAGAGCGCCGGCCGCGGCGGGCCAGAGCTGGGCGCCCGTCTCGGCCAGGCTGCCCCCGACGGCCTGCGGCTGGGTCTGGGGCTGCGTCTGCGGGCCGGTGTCGTCCACGGGAGTGGTCGACCCCTGGTCGCCCTGGGCTTCCTGACCGCCCTGGTCGTCCTGGCCGGCCGGTGCGGCGGACTGCTCCGGGGGCGCGGTGGCGGCGTCGCCGACCTCGCCCTTGCCGCCGTTGCCGGCACCGGCGCCGGGCTTGGTGTCGGCCTTGGCCGACGCCTTCGGGGACGGCTTGTCGTAGATCTTCGGGTCCTGGGTCACGGGGGTGTCGCCACCGGCGTTGTCGTTGCCGGCGTTGTCGTTGCCGCCGTTGTTGTTCCCGTTGTCGTTGCCGCCGTTGTCATTGCCGCCGTCGGCCGGGGGCTCGGGGGACTGGGCGGGCGGGTTCTCGGCGCCGTTGTCGCCACCGGCGTTGCCGCCGTTGCCGCCGCCGTTGTTGTTCCCGCCGCCGTTGTTGTTCCCGTCGTCGCCGCCGCCGTTGCCGTTGTCGCCACCGCCGTTGTCGCCACCGCCGTTGTCACCGCCACCGGTGCCGGCGCCGCACGTGCGGCCCTCGTTGATGCAGGCGACCATCTCGCGCATCAGGTCCTCGCCGAAGACGTTGATGAAGTCGCCGTGGTCGGTGACCGGCTTGTGGAGCTGCTCGGGGAAGGAGTCCACCGCGAAGAGCGGAGTGGTCCGGCCGCCGTCGGCCAGGCTCGGCGCGTCGACGTCGTACACGATGCGCTGGACGAGCTGCGGGATGGCCTTGAAGCCGTTGGCGCAGCTTCCGTCGGCGGCGGCGAAGGCCACGTGGGTGCGGTGGTTGGCGCTGTCGATGTTCGAGCCGTCCCAGCAGCTCTGGAAGCGGAAGGTGCGCACCACGTCGCTGCCCTGCGGGCAGAGCGGGTACTTGTCCTTGACCTGCCGGTCCTCGAAGCCGGTGCAGCTCCAGGAGGCGTTGGCGTTGACCGGGCCGTTGACGAACGCCTTGGCGTCGCCGGTGATGATGCGCAGCAGCCGCGGCATCTCCGTGACCTTGGACTGCGCGTTGCCGACGAAGGTCATCGTGACGGCCTTGGGCGTGACGATCTCGCCGGCGTTGCCCTCGACGCCGCCGCCGGGGCTGTTCGCGTCCTTCTCCTGGGTGCCGTTCTGGAGACGGATGACGGGCCAGAAGTAGCTGGACTTGTCGTCCTGGTCCACGCAGGACGTCTGGGCGTTGGCCAGGTCCTCGTCCGAGGCGAAGGCGTCGTTGGACTGGTTGCCGACGTAGTCGTGGAAGTGGTGGGCGCCGTTGGTGACACCCGGGGCGACGATCACGTTGTCCGAGTTGAACAGGCCGTTCTCGTTGACGCCGCAGCTCGTGGCGAAGGTGCCGCGGGAGGGGCCGGAGGCCGGGTTCGCGCCCTGGCCGCCGGGCTGGACGGACTTGATGTCCACGTAGTCCGCGGCGACGGGACCGTTGCCGGCCTGACCGCCGTTGCCCTGCTGGCCGCCACCGTTCTGGCCCTGGTCCTGACCGCCCTGGCCGCCCTGCTGGCCGTCGTTCTGGCCCTGGCCCTGGTCGCCCTGGTCGCCCTGGTTCTGGCCGCCCTGGTCCTGACCGCCGCCGCCCTGCTCGCCGTTGCCCTGCTCGCCGGCCTGGTCGTCGGCCGTGCGCAGGGTGCAGGCGGCGAACTCCTCGAGGCCCTGCGGGCGGTCGCCGACACGGTCGATGGCGATCGAGATGCGCTCGATGGTCGCCGCGCGCTTCTCCTTCAGGGGGTTCATGACCGCGTTGTCGGCGAAGCCGGCGTCCTCGCGCACGGACTGGGCCGAGTCCTGGAGCTGGCGGTAGGCCGCGGCTATCTGCTGGTCCAGGTTGGCCAGTTCGCGGTCGACCTCCTCGCCGGCCTGCTGCGGCACATCGGTGAGCCGGGTGCCGACGTCGGGGCAGTCGATGGTGACGGAACCCGAGGTCCAGGGCTTTCCACCGTCGTCCTCCGTGGCGGAGGCGTAGACGTTGGCCGCCATGAGCCCGCCACCGCCGAGCATGAGCGCGACCGCCGCGAAGGTCGCGCGCCGTCCGCCCGTGGGGCGTCTGCGCCTGTTGTGTACCAAGGGTTGCTCCTACGCGTCGTGGTCGGCGGCGGACAATAAATCCCCCCGGTCCCATACGCGGCCCGGTGCGGAAGTGTTCAACCGTCCCGGAAATTCATAGCAACATCTCAGATCGCGCCTCTCACCTGGGTACATGGAGCCGCACCCGGAGCCACTCCCGCAACAGGCGTCGCAGACGCACCCCCTGACCGTGCAGCAGCCCGAGGGCGACGGCGGCGGCCACGGCGATCAGATGCTCGCGTCCGGCGAGGTTGGGTCTGACGACGGACTCCACGAGCATCGAGCCACCGGTGAGCGTGAACAGTACGGGGGCCCGGCGCAGGACCGCCAGATAGGTGAAGAGGCCGACGACCGCGGCGGACGGCCCGGTGTCCAGCACCTGCCCCGCCTCGGGCGGCAGCCCGAACCCCCACCCGTCCGGTCCGGCCGCGAGCATGAGCCGCACCGTGAGGGTGCCGGCGAGCGTGGCGGCGTAGGCGACGGCGAGGGTCCTGGCGCGTCCGAGGGTCAGCTCGGCGAGCGCGAAGGCGAGGAAGAGCTGCGCGATACCGCCCCACACGGGCAGATCGAGCGCGGGCACGTAGAGCGAGACGGGAGTCCGCAACAAGGCCACCCACAACGGCAGATCCCCCTGCACCCCACCGAGCGTCCGCACGACCTCGGCCCCACCGGGCCGCTGGGCGAGGGCATGGAAGAAGACGACACCCCCACAGGCCACGAACGCCAGCACCAGCCCCCCGGGCCCCCGCCGCCGCAACCTCCGCAACGGATCGACGACGATCCCCTCCCACTCCCCCCACACCACCCGCCGGACGAACCGAAGCCCACGCCACCGCCGCGCTCCCCCCGGGGCCGCGGCCTCCACCACGACAAGCTCGTCCCCGTCCGCCCGCTCCACCTCCGGACTCACGACACTCACGGCTACCCCCACACTCCTCTCACCGACCCACCCGCCCCGCCCCGGCACGGCCCACCGACAAAGACGCGAAGACGCCCCGCGAGGATCACTGACGCGCCCTACCACCCGGTAACCACCACTCCCCTCCCCTCGGTTAAAGTTCCCCGCCGGTACCGAAGCCGGCTGGGGTCATGTCACGAGGGGGAGATTCAGGTGCGTGCAGGGGTGGGGAACGTGGGGCGGGGGCTCGTCGTCCTCGGGATGGTGGCGGGGCTGGCCGCCGTCGCCGGGTGCTCGGGTGGGGAGAGCGGGGGATCCGAGAGTGTGGGGGCCTCGGCGAGTCCCACCGTCGGTGTCGCGAAGCGTGGGGCGTCGGTCGGGGCGGACGGGTCGGCGTGTGAGCTGCCCGTCACCTTCGACACCGCCGAGTTCTGGAAGCCGAAGGCGGTCGACGCGGCGGCGGCGACGGAGGAGGGCGGTGACCTGGGGGAGCTGGCGGACGCGTTCCTGCGGCAGGGGCCCGTCACCGTGGCCTGTGAGATCGACGCCAAGCCCGCCGGGAAGATCGGCTTCCTGCGGGTGTACACCGGCGAGGCGGGCGACGCCGAGCCGCGCGCGGTGCTGGAGGAGTTCGTGGCCGCCGCCGAGGATGTGAGCGGAGCCGAGTACCGGTCGGTCGAGGCCGGCGAGGTCGACGCCGTCGAGGTCGAGTATCAGACCACGAGCGAGCTGCTGGAGGAGACGAAGAAGGAGCGCGCCCTCGCGGTCGGGACGCCGGACGGGACCGTGATCCTGCACCTGGGCGGCATGGACACGCAGGAGCACGAGGCGATGCTCCCGGCGTACGAGCTGGCCAGGAGCACCCTGCGCGTCTCCGGCTGAGGCTCCCGCGCGGGCCGGTGCGCGGCGCCGTTCGGCGGCCCGCGGGATGCAGACCGGCCCCGGTGTGGCGCATTCTTGCTGTGTCGCCCACGCGGCGGCACGGACGAGGTAGGGCCGATGACTGGGAGCGCCGGGGACGACGAGCTGAGGCCGCCGGGACCGCCGCCCGCGCTGCTGACCGGGGCCGCGGTGGACGCCCTGCGGGCCGGGAACGGCCGCGCCGGGGGCGTCTACCTGCGCTCGGGCACGCCCGGCGTCCTGCGTCTCGCGGTCGTCACGGGGCTGCCCGGGCTGCTGTTCAGGCCGTGGTGGCGGGTGCATGTGGACCGGCCGTTCCCGGTGGCCGACGTGCACCGCACCGGCACCCCGGTGGTGCTGGCGAACGCCACGGACGCGATGCGCCGCTATCCGCAGTTCGCGGCGGGCCTGCCGTTCCAGTTCGCCGCGCTGAACGTCCCGGTGGTGGCGGAGGGCGTGTCCTTCGGTGTGATGACGGCGCTGCGCGACGCGGTGGCGGACGCCGGGGAGGTGCTGGCCGAGCGCGAGCGGCTCGCCGAGGCGGCGAACGCCCTGGCGAAGGCCCTGCTGCGGCTGGAGACCGAAGGCGGGGGCGAGGGCGGGGGCGGGGGCGGGGGCACGTTCTGGGACGACGAGCCGCTGTGCGTGCGGCCGCCGGCCACCGCCTCCCCGCCGGGCCGGGTGGGCCGGTTCTCCTGGGATCCGGCGAGCGACACGGTCCTCGCCGACGACCAGGCGCGGGCCCTGTTCGGGCTGCCGCCCGGCGCGCTGCCGCACACCCTGGACGCGCTGGCGCGGGCCGTGGACCCGGCCGACGCGCACCGGCTGCCCGACCTGCTGCACCGTACCGCCGAGGGCCGGCCGCCGACCGTGCCGATCGAGGTGCGCAGCGCGGCGGGCGGGCTGCGGCTGCTGGAGCTGTGGCCGGCCTCCGACGGCGCCCCGGGGGCCGTCACCGGCGTCCTGCTCGATCCGGGGCCCGGCGCGCTCGCCGACGGGGCCGCCGACCTCCTCCCGGAGGGCGTGTTCTGCCTCGACCGGCTCGGGCTGGTCGTCTACGCCAACGCGCGGGCCGCCGAGCTGCTGGGCGTGGAGCGCGCCCGGCTGGTGGGCCGTCCGCTGTGGGACGCGGTGCCGTGGCTGAGCCAGCCGGCCTGCGAGGAGCATCTGCGGGGCGCCCTGCTGTCGCCGGAGCCGGTGCACTTCCATGTGCGCCGGCCGGGCGGCGAGCCGGGCCCCTTCGAGGGCGACTGGCTGAGCATGGCCGTCTACCCCGGCGCCGACCTGCTCACCTGTACGGCGGTCCCGGCGACCCGGATGCCGGACGACTCGGCCCCCGCGCCCGAGGACTCCGGGGCGCCGCCCGCCGAGGACACCTCGACGGCCCCGCTGTACCGGCCCATCCTGCTGGCGATCGCGCTGACCGAGGCAGTGACCGCCCGGCAGGTGTCCGAAGTGGTGATGCAGGAGCTGCTGCCCGCGTTCGGCGGCCGCCGGCTCGCCATCTACCTGCTCCAGGAACGGCATCTGTACCTGGCCTGGGAGAGCGGCTTCCCGGAGGGCTTCCTCGCCCCGTTCGAGGGCGTCGGCCTCGACGCGCACCTGCCGGGCGTGGAGACGCTGACGACGGGCCGCCCGCTGTTCTTCGACTCCATGGAGGAGCTGGCGGCCGCCTATCCGGGGATACGTCTCGACGCGACCGTGGGCGCCCGCGCCTTCCTGCCGCTGATCGCCTCGGGCCGCCCGGTCGGTTCGTGCATCCTCGGCTTCGACCGCCCGCGCAGCTTCAGCTCCGAGGAGCGCACGGTCCTGACCGCGCTCGCCGGGCTGATCGCCCACGCGATGGAGAAGGCCCAGCGCTACGACACCGAGGCCGCCCTCGCCCGCGGACTCCAGCAGGCCCTGCTGCCGCGCCGGCTGTCGCAGCACGCGCGCGTGGAGACCGCCGGACGGTATCTGCCGGGCACCGAGGGCATGGACGTCGGCGGCGACTGGTACGACGTCGTGGGCGCCGGCGACGGCCTCGCGCTGGTGATCGGGGACGTCCAGGGACACGGCGTGCAGGCGGCCGCCACGATGGGCCAACTGCGCAGCGCGGTCCGGGCCTTCGCGCTCGGCGACCACCCGCCCGAGCAGGTCATGAGCGGCACGAACCGGCTCCTCATCGACCTGGACCCCGGCCAGTTCGCGAGCTGCTGCTACGTCCGTCTCGACCCCGTCACCGGCCGGGCCAGGGCCGCCCGCGCGGGCCATCTCCCGCCGCTGCTGCGCCACCCCGACGGCCGTACGGACGTCGTCGAGCTGCCCGGCGGGGTGGTCCTCGGCGTCGACGCGCGCGCCCACTACCCGGTGACCGAGCTGGTCCTCGAACCGGGGGCGATCCTGGCGCTCTACACGGACGGGCTGGTCGAGCGGCCCGGGCACGACATCGACGACGGGATCGCCGTCCTGCGCGCGGCCCTCGCGGAGGCCGGGTCGCGCCCGGCAGGACCGCTCGCCGACGTCGCGGACCGGCTCACCGTGACGGCCCGGCATCTCGTGGACCGGCCCGACGACATCGCCCTGCTGCTCGCCACCCGTCCCGAGGACCCGGAAGATCGTCCGCGGACCGGGTGACGGCGCGTTCCGTGACCGTCGGTGACGCCCCTCGCCTCACCAGGCCAAGCAGTGTAGACATGGCACATGGTCCGACTCCTGGGGCGCTCGGACGCCCAGCCGGCCCGTCGACCCCGGGGCCCGCGGGTCCTGCGTACGTCAGAGTCCGCGCTGGGCGGACGCAGTCTCGCCGCGCAGGTGTTCGTCCTCCAGGTCGTGATCGTGCTGCTGGTCGTGGTGGCCGCGGTGGTGGCCCTGCTGCTCCAGGTGCGGCACGACAGCGCCCAGGAGGCCCGCAGGCGTTCGGTGGCCGTCGCCCAGACCTTCGCGAACTCGCCGGGGATCGTCGCCGCGCTGCGCAGCCCCGATCCCACGGCGGTGCTCCAGCCGTCGGCCGAGGCCGCCCGCAAGGCGTCCGACATGGACTTCATCGTCGTACTGAACACCGACGGCATCCGCTACACGCACCCCAAGCCGGACCGGATCGGCAAGCAGTTCGTCGGGAACTACCAGCCGGCGCTGCGCGGCGAGACGGTCGTCGAGGAGGTCGACGGGACGATCGGGCGGCTGGTGCAGGCCGTCGTACCGGTGAAGGCGCCGGACGGCACGGTCGTCGGGATGGTGTCGTCCGGCATCACCACCGAGCACGTCGGCGGGAACGCGGACCGTCAGCTCCCGCTGGTCCTGGCCAGCGCCGCCGTGGCGCTGATCCTGGCGACCGCGAGCACCGCGCTGGTCAGCCGCCGGCTGCTGCGCCAGACGCACGGCCTGGGCCCGCGCGAGATGACGCGGATGTACGAGCACCACGACGCGGTGCTGCACGCGGTGCGCGAAGGGGTGATCATCGTCGGCGGGGACGGCGATCTGCTGCTCGCCAACGACGAGGCGCACCGGCTGCTCGATCTGCCGCCGGACGCCGAGCGCCGGCAGGTCCTCGACCTCGGTCTGGATCCGGGGACGGCGGAGCTGCTGGCGTCCGGGCGGATCGTCACGGACGAGGTGCATCTCGTCGGGGACCGGCTGCTGGCGATCAACCAGCGGCCCACCGACCTGGCGGACGGCCCGGCCGGCAGCGTCGCCACCCTGCGCGACTCCACCGAGCTGCGCGCCCTGTCCGGGCGGGCGGAGGCGGCCCGCGAGCGGCTGGACCTGCTGTACGCGGCCGGGGTCGGCATCGGCACCAGCCTGGACGTGACGCGGACCGCGGAGGAGCTGACGGAGCTGGCGGTGCCGCGGTTCGCGGACTTCACGACCGTCGACCTGTTCGACGCCGTGCTGGACGGCGAGGAGCCGGAGGCGCGGGGCGCGCTGCGGCGCACGGCGGTGGGCGGGATCCGCAAGGGCGCGCCGCTGTACGCGGTGGGTGAGAGCATCCGGTTCGTGCCCAGCTCGCCGCAGGCGCGCAGTCTGGCCGGATCGCGGCCGGTGCTGGAGGCGCGGCTGGCGGAGGCGCCGGGCTGGCGGGCCCAGGACCTGGAGCGCACCGAGCAGGTCGTGGAGTTCGGCATCCACTCGCTGATCACGGTGCCGGTGCGGGCCGGGGCGCTGGTGCTGGGCGTGGTGAGCTTCTGGCGTTCGGAGCGGCCGGACCCGTTCGACCCGGACGAGGTGGTGCTCGCGGAGGAGCTGGTGGCGCGGGCCGCCGTCTCCATCGACAACGCGCGCCGCTTCACCCGCGAGCACGGCATGGCCGTCACGCTCCAGCGCAGTCTGCTGCCGCGCACGCTGCCCGAGCAGAACGCGCTGGACATCGCCTACCGGTATCTGCCGGCGCAGGCGGGGGTCGGCGGCGACTGGTTCGACGTGCTGCCGCTGTCCGGGGCGCGGGTGGCGCTGGTCGTCGGGGACGTGGTGGGGCACGGGCTGCACGCGGCGGCGACGATGGGCCGGCTGCGCACCGCCGTCCACAACTTCTCCGCGCTGGACCTCGCGCCGGAGGAGCTGCTCGGTCTGGTGGACGAGCTGGTGGCCCGCATCGACCAGGACGAGGAGGCCGACGGCACCAGCGCGCCGGTCTCCGGGGCCACCTGCCTTTACGCGATCTACGACCCGGTCTCGCGGCGCTGCACGATCGCCCGGGCCGGTCATCCGCCGCCGGCGCTGGTGCATCCCGACGGGCGGGTCGAGTATCCGGACGTACCGGCCGGGCCGCCGCTGGGGCTCGGCGGACTGCCGTTCGAGACGGCGGAGCTGGAGCTGCCCGAGGGCAGCCGGCTGGTGCTGTACACGGACGGGCTGGTGGAGGACCGGCAGCGGGACATCGACACCGGCCTCGATCTGCTGCGGGCCGCGCTGGAGCGCGGGGCGGACGGCACTCCGGACCAGATCTGCCGGACCGTGCTGGAGGCCATGCTGCCGGCCCGGCCCAACGACGACATCGCCCTGATCGTGGCCCGCACCCGCGGGCTGGGCACGGACCGGGTCGCCGAGTGGGACGTGCCGATGGATCCGGCGGCGGTGGGCGTGGTGCGGTCCGCGGTGGTGCGGCAGCTCGACCTGTGGGGCCTGGAGGAGCTGTCCTTCACCACGGAGCTGATCCTGAGCGAGCTGGTCACCAACGCGATCCGGTACGGCGCGGCCCCGGTGCGGGTACGGCTGCTGCGGGACCGGACGCTGATCTGCGAGGTCGCGGACAGCAGCAACACCTCGCCGCATCTGCGGTACGCGGCGATGACGGACGAGGGCGGGCGCGGACTGTTCCTGGTGGCGCAGCTCACGGACCGCTGGGGGACCCGGTACACCCCGACCGGAAAGATCATCTGGGCGGAACAGCCGCTGCCCTGACGGGAGTCGGGCGAGGGCGCGACCGGAGCCTGCGGGCACCTTCGAGTCATACATCACGCTTATGAGTTCATAGACCGGACCCGCGTACCGGGTAAGGCATGCCTTAGTTTAGGCTTCCCTCGAGTCGATCTGTCGCCGCTCGAAGGGAAACTGATCATGCCCCGCCCCCTGCGGGTAGCCATCGTCGGAGCCGGCCCCGCCGGGATCTACGCCGCCGACGCGCTGCTCAAGTCCGATGTGGCCGCCGACCCCGGTGTCTCCATCGACCTCTTCGAGCGGATGCCGGCCCCGTTCGGACTGATCCGTTACGGCGTGGCTCCGGACCACCCCCGGATCAAGGGCATCATCACCGCCCTGCACCAGGTGCTCGACAAGCCGCAGATCCGTCTCTTCGGCAACGTCGACTACCCGACCGACATCAGCCTCGACGATCTGCGCGCCTTCTACGACGCCGTGATCTTCTCGACCGGTGCGACGGCCGACCGCGAGCTGCCGATCCCGGGCGTCGAGCTGGACGGCTCGTACGGCGCCGCGGACTTCGTGTCCTGGTACGACGGCCACCCGGACGTGCCGCGCACCTGGCCGCTGGAGGCCGAGAAGGTCGCCGTCCTCGGCGTCGGCAACGTGGCGCTCGACGTGGCCCGCATCCTGGCCAAGACGGCCGACGAGCTGCTCCCCACGGAGATCCCGCCGAACGTCCACGACGGCCTGAAGGCCAACAAGGCCGTGGAGATCCACGTCTTCGGCCGCCGGGGCCCGGCCCAGGCGAAGTTCTCCCCGATGGAGCTGCGCGAGCTGGACCACTCCCCCACCATCGAGGTCATCGTCGACCCCGAGGACATCGACTACGACGACGGCTCGATCGCCACCCGGCGCGGCAACAAGCAGGCCGACATGGTCGCCAAGACGCTGGAGAACTGGGCGATCCGCGACATCGGCGAGCGCCCGCACAAGCTGTTCCTGCACTTCTTCGAGTCGCCGACGGAGATCCTCGGCGAGGACGGCAAGGTCGTCGGCCTGCGCACCGAGCGCACCGCCCTGGACGGCACCGGCAACGTCAAGGGCACCGGCGAGTTCAAGGACTGGGACCTCGGCGCGGTCTACCGCGCGGTCGGCTACCTCTCCGAGAAGCTGCCCAAGCTGCCCTGGGACATCGAGTCGGGCACGGTTCCCGACGAGGGCGGCCGGGTCATCCAGGAGAGCGGCACCCACCTCCAGTCCGTGTACGTCACCGGCTGGATCCGGCGCGGCCCGGTCGGCCTCATCGGCCACACCAAGGGCGACGCCAACGAGACGGTCTCCAACCTGCTGGACGACCACGCGAACGGCCGGCTCCAGACGCCGTCCGCGCCGGAGCCGGAGGCCGTGGAGGCGTTCCTCGCCGACCGCGAGATCCGGTACACCACGTGGGAGGGCTGGTACAAGCTCGACGCCGCGGAGAAGGCGCTGGGCGAGCCGCAGGGACGTGAGCGCGTGAAGCTCGTCGAGCGTGAGGACATGCTGCGGGAGAGCGGGGCGTAGGCGCTTCGCGTGAGTGACGTGGGGGCGCGTACCTTCGGGGCGCGCCCTCCGTGTACGGGCCGCTTGTGGGCCGTGCGGGGGCCGTGTGCGGGCGGTGCGTGGGCCGGGGCCCAATTCGCTTGCGGCGTACGGACGTTGCGGCTGATCCGCTGGTCAGGACAGTGATCGGCTGTTAGCGTCCCGGAGTGTTCACCCTCCACGAACCTCCCCTGTTCACCCGGCTGCGCGACGCGCGCCGGGTGCTCGTCGCCGGTGCGGGCGGCGGCTTCGACGTGTACGCGGGCCTGCCGCTGGCGCTCGCGCTGCGGGCGGCGGGCAAGGACGTCCACCTCGCCAACCTCTCCTTCGCCGAGCTGTACGGGCTGCCCGCCGAGGTCTGGCTCGAACCCGATGTCGCGGCCGTCCGCCCGGACACCCCGGCCCGCGGCGACTACTTCCCCGAACACACCCTGGCCACCTGGCTCGACGGGCACGGTCTGCCCGCCACGGTGTACGCCTTCCCGCGCACCGGTGTGAAGCCCCTGCGCGACGCCTACCGCGCGCTCCTCGACCATGTGGGCGGGGTCGACGCGATCGTCCTGGTGGACGGCGGCACGGACATCCTGATGCGCGGCGACGAACACGGACTCGGCACCCCCGAGGAGGACATGGCCAGCCTGGCCGCCGTGCACGGCCTGGACGAGGTCCCGCACCGGCTGGTGGCGTGTCTGGGCTTCGGCGTGGACGCCCACCACGGCGTCAACCACGCGCTGGTCCTGGAGAACCTGGCCGCGCTGGACCGGGAGGGCGGCTATCTGGGCGCGTTCTCACTGCCGCGCGACAGCCGGGAGGGTGCCCTGTACCTCGACGCGGTGGCCCACGCCCAGACGTCCACGCCGGGCCGGCCGAGCATCGTCAACGGCTCCGTCGCCGCCGCCGTACGCGGGGAGTTCGGGGACGTACGGTTCACCGAGCGGACCAGGGACAGCGAGCTGTTCGTCAACCCGCTGATGAGCGTGTACTTCTGCGCCGACGCGCCCGCGCTGGCCCGCCGCAACCTGTACCTGGACCGCTTGGAGGACACCGTCCTGATGCGGCAGATCAGCTCCCGCATCGAGGACTTCCGCGACGGCCTCCCGGTGCTCCGGCAGCCGCGCGCCTACCCGCACTGACGGCGACCGCGACGGCAGGGTCAACGCGGCCCAGGTACTGAGGGTGTCCTGGGGGTGTCCGCCAGGAGGGGCACAGCGCGCAGGGTCCGCCGGGCCGTGGGCATGGCGGGGCCCGGCCACGGGCATGCTGTGAACGAGGTCACTTCCGGCGGGCCGAGCCGGAACCGTTCCCGGACTCGTCGCCCTCCCCCCACGAAGGACATGTGCTTTGGCTCTTACGTACCCTGACGCCCCTTCAGCCCGTCGCCCCGGCCGTTGCTGGACGATCCGTGTCGTCGGGCACCGGGACCGTACGGCGTCGGTCACCTGTTCGTCGACGTGCGCGATGCCGCCGCGCTCCCGGGACCTCGCGGCGCTGCGCCGTTTCGCCGAGGCCCATGTCGCCGCGCACGCCAGAGCGGCCGCCGTGCACCATGACGCGGCGTGCTGGTGCCGCCGCCAGCAGTGCGCGCTGCACGACGGCACCCGGGTCAACTGCGCGGGCGGTGTGGTCCTCGTCCTGCGGCACGATCCGGCGGTGGGCCAGGTGTGGACGCTCACCGAGGTGTGCTCGGCGTGCGCCCCGCTGATGCCGCACGCGCGCGTGATGAGCCGCGCGGTACCGCCACCGGCGGCCCCCCGGGAGCCGTACGAGCGGCCGGCCGCCGCCTCCGACAGTGGCGCGCCGCGTCTCGTGCCGGGCGGCTTCAGCGCGCCGCCGGGCGGTACGGGCCAGGTCCCCGTCCCGGAGCGACGCGGCGGCGGCCGACGGCACGGAACGGCGAGACGGCGTGGTGGGCGTACGGCGCGGGGTGGCGCGGGGGCGTGAGGCACGGTGCCGTGAGGCACGGTGCGCCGGGGCTTGACGCGCGGCGCTTCGGGCGGTTCCTTTGTGCGGTCGCTTCGGTCAGTGTTCGCGGCGGGACTGCGGTGGTATCCGGACCGGCAGTGCGCCGAGCGTCGGACCACGGGTGGCGGCGGGCGCGGGCCGGTCGGCGAGGAGGGGTCTCTCCGGGAGGAGAGGCCGGTCGGTCGGAAAGCGGCCGGTGAGGAGGTCGGCTATCCGGCTGCCGCCGCGCCGCCCCTCCAGGTGCAGCCGGCCGACATTGACCCGGTCGTCGGCGACGAGCGTCAGTACGGCGGTCGGCCCTGCCGCGTAGGTGGCGATGTAGCCACCGGCCCCACGGACCAGCAGCTCACGGAAGCCTCCGCCTCCGGCGAGGTCGGTCATCCGCCGCCCGATGCCGAGCGCGGCCGCGGTGAGCGCGGCCAGCCCCTCCGGCTCGACGTCCGGCATGTCCCGCGCCAGGACCAGCCCGTCGGCACTGGCCGCCAGGACGCCCGTCACCTCGGGCATGCACGCGCGCAGTCGGCGCAGTTCCTTCAGAACCTCGGCCTCGACGGCCATGACCGTGTCCTTTCGGCGCGCGGGCGAGCGAGCGGTGGAGAGCGACGGAGACGGATCAAGTGCGGTACGGGAGAGGGGCTTTAGCGTGACACCGAGACTACGGAATGTGGTGGGGCGCGGCGAGGTTTTTGGCACATTCACCTGGAACATGCGGGGGTGGGCGCACAGGACCCCGTCTTGACGACCCGTCGCCACGCCCTGAACACTTACCGACCAGTCGGTTTGAAGGAGCGGATCGTGGTTGATGTCGACGAGTTGAGCATCCCCACGGCGGCGGGAGTGTTCGACGCGCTGGCGGCGGGCCCGCCCGAGGGCCGCCCGGTGCTCCTGCTGCACGGCTTCCCCCAGACGGGCCTGGCCTGGCAACGCCAACTGACGTCCCTGGCCGCGAAGGGCTACCGCGCGGTGGCCCCGAACCAGCGCGGCTACTCCCCGGGGGCCCGCCCACCGCACCCTTCCGACTACGACATCGACGCTTTGGTCGACGACGTCGTATCCATCACGGAGACGCTCGGCTGGACGACGTTCGACCTGGTCGGGCACGACTGGGGCGGGGCGGTGGCCTGGTGGACCGCGGACGCCCACCCCGGCCGCGTCCGCACGCTGACCGTCGTCTCGACCCCGCACCCCGGCGCCCTCGCCGTCGCCCTGCGCATCGACGAGGACCAGCGCACGCGGTCGCACTACATGCGGGACTGGCGCGAGACGCCCGCGACGGAGGACCGCCTCCTGGCCGACGACGCCCGTCTCCTGCGCACCCTCTACGCGAACAAGGTCCCTCGGGCCGCCGAGGACGCGTACGTCCGCCACCTGTCCCACCCGGGCGCCCTCACGGCGGCACTGAACTGGTACCGCGCCGGCCGCCCGTCCCACCCGATCGGCACCATCGACGTACCCACGCTGTACGTCTGGAGCACCCAGGACACGGCCTTCGGCCCGACGGCAGCCCAGGAAACGGGCCGCTGGGTCACGGCCCCGTACCGTTTCGAAACCCTCCCGGACACCACGCACTGGATCCCGGAGGAAGCCCCGGACGCCCTGAACCGCCTGCTCCTGGAACACCTCAACGGGGAGGGTGGGTAGGGATTTCACTCACCTGTAGCTCGGAGAACACGAGGGTCAGCGTGTGCGCGTTGGTCTCCATGCGCACCTCGTGAAAGTCGATCCCGAGCGCCTCCGACCACCGACGCGCCACGTCGGACACCGGCAGTACGGTGGCTCCTGGGTACAGACCGTGCCACTTCACACCCCACACGTATCCGTCGAGGTCGGCGGCGGTCTCATGCTCGATGAGCCGGTCGTCCAAGGACTCCCGCCAGATGCCCGGCGGCACGGACGTCTCACACCGGGCCTCGACGCAGTACCGGAAGAGATACCGCAGGTAGGCGGGCGCAATTCCGGTACGGGGATCAGCCGTTGCGTGGACGACGACCTCGTAGTCGCGCATGTAGTCGGTGTATCCGTGGTGCACGACGGCATGATCAAAGGCTTCGTCCAGCAACTGCTCAAGTACGGCGGTGTCCATGCCGCGTTTCTACCTGACCCCGCGACCGGCCAACGACGCGTGACCCGCACATGACTATCGTGTAGCCGACAGTTCCGGACGATCATGTGAGGTGCGCGCGTGGGCGAGGGGGGACGACTGCCCGCGCCCCTGCGGGACGACGGCCGACGTTGGAGCACGGTACTCGCCGAACGCAGTGTCCTGGGCGTCGTACACAACATCGCCTCTGCCACGCGGTTGCTGGATGTGCTGTCGGTTTTCGAGGGCGATGAACGCGTGCAGGTCTTCTTCTCCTGCACGGAATCCTCGGCACTCGATGAGGGGACGAGGGAATTCCTCTCGTCACGAGGGGCGATCACCCTTCCGTGGGACCAGGCTGTCTCCCTTCCCTTCGATATCGCGATTTCGACGAGTCGGGGCGGAGACCTGCACAAGATACCGTTTCCGCTTATATTCACCCCTCATGGCGCCGGGTATAATAAACAATTGAGCCGGGAGCCGGGAGCCGGGAGCCGGGAGCCGGGAGCCGGGAGCCGGGAGCCGGGAGCCGGGAGCTTTTGGGCTGACCGATGAGTGGTTGATGCATGAGGGGCGGCTCATTCCCTCGGCGATCGTGCTGTCCCACACCGAGCAACTCGCCCGCCTGGCCGAGGGTTGCCCCACGGCCCTGCCCATCGCCCACGTCGCCGGCGACCCCTGCCTCGACCAACTCCACGCGGGCACCGCCTTCCGCGAGACCTTCCGGCGGGCGCTCGGCCTGCTGCCGGGCCAGCGTCTGGTCGTCGTCTCGTCCACCTGGGGCCGCGACTCCGTCATGGGCTCCCCGCAGACCGATGTCCTGAGAAGAACCCTCGCCGAACTACCCGCCGACGAATTCCGCGTAATGGCGGCCATACACCCCAATGCCTGGTACGGACACGGAGCCTGGCAAATACACACCTGGCTCGCCCCACTCACCGAGGCGGGCCTCATTCTCCCGCCCCCGGAAACAGAATTCTGGAAAGCGGCCCTCTGCGCGGCAGATTTCCTGATCGGCGACCACGGATCACTGACGATCTACGGAGTAGCCCTCAAAATCCCGACCCTTCTCGGCTCATTCCGCGATTCCGTGGTCGCCCCCGATTCCCCCATGCACCGCCTGGGAGAACTCCTCCCCCGCCTCACCCACACCCGCCCCCTCCCCACCCAACTCACCCTGGCCGCAGACACCCAACGGGACGCCCCGGAACTGCACGCCCTCAGACGGAGCGTCACCTCGGAACCCGGCAGATCGGCCACCCTGATCCGCCGCCTCCTCTACACCTGGCTGAACCTCCCGGAACCGTCCCACCCGGCCGCGACCCGAGCGATCCCCCGGCCCTCACCGTCGTCCACCCGCAACCCCCGCCTACCGCACCTGCCGGCCACGCTCACCACGGCAACGACAACCGACACCGGCACGACACCGTCCATCTCCCTACGCCGCTTCCCCGGCGCTCTCCAACGCACCACGGAAGGCCCTCACCTCACCGGCGCCCACCTGACCGCGGACCCGGACGACCCGGACCCCCGCTGGCCGAGATCAGCCGACGTACTCCTGCTGCCCCGCGAGAGATACCCCCACCCCGAGACAGTGAAGTGGTCCGCCTTCACACCCCGATTCCCCGGATGCTCACTGCTCGCGGTGGAAGAGGCGGACCACGGCTGCACGGCACTGCTCCCCGACGACACACGGCTCCAGGCCCGTTGGGTCGATCCCCCGGCCTGGGTGTCGTTCGGCACAGCGGCCTCGGCCGTCCACGCGTGGCTGGAGACCTCCCCCACGCGCACCCGACTCCGCATGACGGTCCGCGCGGGCGACCACCTACCGTCGGCCCTACTGGAGGTCTCCCCCGTCGTCTGACAGGGCCAGCCGTGCCCGCGCCTCCTCCGCACGACCGCTGCGCACCTCGGTGAACAGCGTCCGCGCCCGCTCCCAGTCGGCCACGGCGCGACCGTCGTCCCCGAGACTCCGAGAGACGTCACCCCTCAACAGGTGAGCCGTCGCGAGCACGTACGCCGCGTCGGCCTTGGCCAGTCGGAGATCGCCGACCCCAAAGCGAGGACGGCTTCTCGGGGTTGCTCACACGCGACCCGATCCTGCGCGTATCTCATCCACGACTTCCCGATGTTGAGGGCGATGTCCTTGCCCTGCCCGAGAGCGGCGAAGCCCTCCCGCGCCTCCCGCAGGGTGCGTTCGGCGTCGTCGTGGCGCCCCAGGGCCGTAAAGGCGGGAGCCCGGTGATAGGCGAGAAGGGCCAGGCCACGAGGATGGGTGACACCGTCGAGCGCCGCCTCCGCCTGCTGGAAACGGTCGAGCGCATACCGCGGACGCCTGAGCTTCTGTTCGAGAAGTCCGAGGCCCTCCATCACGCTCGACTCCGTGCGCCGTTCCCCTTCGCTCCGGCCGGGAGTTCCGGACCGTACGAGACCGAGCGCCGCGTCGAACTGCTCGCGCGCCCGGCGCGGATCGTCCTCCTCGACGCTCCACCGGTCCAGGTACGCGAAGCCGAGCTGATAGTGCATCCGGGCCGTCGCCAGCCGGTCACCGCACGCCTGAGCGCCCGCGAGCCCGACCCGGTGCGACTCGATCCACTCCGCGTGGCTCGCCGTCCGCAGATAGAACGTCCACAGCCCCTGACACATCCGCCACGCCTCGGCATGCAGCCCGCTGTCCTGGGCGAGATGCACGGCGGCGAGCAACCCCGCACGCCGACGGGCGAGTTCGCGCTCGGTGTCCGCACTCCCTCCCGCCGGTTGCACGGCGGACGCGTAGACGCCCATCGGGTCGTGCCGCCAACGCGAGGACAGCGCGGCCTCACCGGACTCCGCTGTACGGAGGTAGTA
This sequence comes from Streptomyces sp. CAI-85, assembly GCF_013363615.1. Lineage (NCBI taxonomy): Bacteria > Bacillati > Actinomycetota > Actinomycetes > Kitasatosporales > Streptomycetaceae > Streptomyces > Streptomyces sp. CAI-85. The sequence goes on from NZ_JAANNX010000001.1 coordinate 530,263, forward strand.
CCGGACGATCCGCTCGCACACGACCGCGCGCTCCGCCTCGTCCTCATCCCTCTCCGCGACGGTCGCGGCGTGGTCGTGGACGAGCGGGTGCAGACGGTACGTGTCCACGCCCTCCCGCTCGACGAGCCGTGCCGAGATCAGCGCGTGCAGGGCACGCCTGGTGGCCGTGGGCTGCCGGTCCGTCGTGAGGGCGAACACGGTGTCGATCTGGAAGTCGACCCGCGCCAGGATGCCGAGACGCCGGTAGAGCAGGGCGGCCTCGGCGGTGAGACGGTCGTAGGTGGCATCGAGCGCGCTGGGCAGATCGTGCGCGTCGTCCATGGTCAGCAACTCCTGCCGCGAACGCCGGTCCGTGAGCAGCACGGTGATGTCCTCGAGTACCCCCGGCACAGGCGACTTCAACTGCCCTGCGATGAGCCGCACCGCGAGCGGCAGCCCGCCCAACTGCTGCACGACAGGCCGAAGTCGATCCGGGTGTTCGGTACTGCGGCTGACTTTGACGAGGAGTTCGAGGGCGTGCTCGTCCTTCAGCGGCTCCACGACGACGAGTTCGAAGTCCAGCACCGACTCCAGCGCGGCCGGCGCCTGCTGCCCGGTCATCAGCAGAACACTCTGGGGCGAGTCGGGGAGCAGAGGCCGAACCTGCGCGAGCCTGGTGACGTTCTCCAACAGAACGACCATCGGCCGCTGACGCAATTGCCGCCGCACCTCGGCCGCCTTGTGCTCCACATCGGCGGGACGGTCCTCCCTCGGCACCCCCAACTGATCCAACCAGCGCTCCAGAACCGCGGCGAGATCGGCCGGACGCCCCCGCTCGTCGGACCCCAGGTCGGCATGCAGCACATCCCCCGGCAGGGCGCCCTGATGAGACTGGAGCCAGTGACGCGCGGTGGTGCGCTTGCCCACGCCCGGCAGGCCGGACAGATACATGGCGGTCATACTGCGCGCGGCGGTGCAGCGGGCCCAGTAGTCGTTCATCGCCTGAAGTACGGCGGAGTTGTTGACGTAGTGCAGGATGTTGGCGAAGGCGACCGGCGCGGGGCTCCGCTCAACAACCTCCCCCACAACGGCACGCACCCGAGCGGCAGCCTCGGGATCCCGCTCCAGCAACTCCTGAAACCGCCGCACCCATTCCTCTTCGACGCCGGCTTCCGCGTCCTCGTCCCCGCTACGCCGCGCGTCGAGCAACTCCCGCCGCAGCCCCTCCAACTCGTCCTCCCTCCCCAACAGAGAGGCGAACCGCTTCTTACCCCACCCCCACAAGTCCTGTAGAGCCAGTCCAGTGAGGCTGCTGACACACATGACGGCCAACGCCATCATCTCGGCTTCCACACACTCCCCCGTCCCGGTCGCCCATCCACACCGAGCACCACCGTAGAGATCACGCGCGCCCCATGACACACGATCAGAGAAGGAACGACCGAATCAAGCCGCCGACTTCGCATGCGATGGACGTCCCGGCGCTGGTCAGGTGCCCTCGAGATCAGCGACAACGGGGCGCCTTCGGGCCGGTCGTCACGTGTGTTCCGGGGCTCCTTCGATCAGAGCGGAGCGGTGGTGAGGCGTCCGGCTAGAGGTTGTAGCCGCCTGATGCCTCGATGTTCTGGGCCGTCACCCAGCGGCTGTCGTCGGAGAGCAGGGTGGCGATCAGGGCGCCGATGTCGTCGGGTTCGCCGACGCGGGCGAGGGCGGTGCGGGCGGCGAGGAGGGGGACGACCTCGGGGTGGCGGGTGAAGGCGTCGTCGGCGAGGCGGGTGCGGGTCGGGCCAGGAGAGACCGAGTTGACGCGGATGCCGCGGGCGCTGAACTCCTTGGCCATGTAACGGGTCAGCACGTCCAGGCCGCCCTTCATCGACGCGTAGACCGAGTAGCCGGGCTCCAGGCCGCCCGACGTCGAGTTGCTGCTCGTGTTGACGATGGCGCCGCCGTCCGCCATCAGGGGCAGGAGCCGCTGGGTCAGGAAGTACGGCCCCTTGAGCAGAACGCGCATGAGCGCGTCGAAGGTGTCCTCCGTGGTGTCGGCGATCGACGACGTCCGTACGAAGCCGGCGTTGTTGACCAGGTGGTCGAACGTGTCGCGCCCCCAGGTGGTGCGCAGCACGTCGGCGACCGTGTCGCGGAAGGCGTCGAAGCCGGCCGTGTCGCCCAGGTCGAGGGGCAGCGCGACGGCCGTGCCGCCCTCCTTCTCGATGGCGGCGACCGTCTCCAGCCCGCCCTCCCGGTTGGAGCCGTAGGTCAGGATGACCCCGGTTCCGCGCCGGGCGATCTCGATCGCGGCGCCCTGTCCGATGCCGGAGCTGGCGCCCGTGACGACGGCGATCTTCATGATGTTCCTCCCGGAGAGTGGATCCGTATGTGCGAACTTCCTCCATTCAAGCCGCCTGAACTGCGGATATGTTAGAACGATGCTCGCCGGCACTTGCACGATCCTCTCGAATCCGGGAGTCGTCGCACGCGACCGTGCTGCACTGTCCGTATGCCTCTGGACGAGCTGCGCACCCTGCTGGACCGGCACGCCCGGCCCGACTGCACGACCGCCGTCGACGGCGTCCTCATCTCGAAGGTCGATCGGTCGGATCCACCGGCGCCCTCCATGTCCGGCACGGTCCTGGCGGTCATCGCCCAGGGCGCCAAACGGCTCGCGCTGGGCGACCGGGTGTTCGAGTACGGGGCCGGGCAGTATCTGGTCGCGTCCGTCGATCTGCCCGTCACCGGGCAGTTCCTCCGGGCCGAACCCGAGCGGCCCGCGCTGGGGTTCGGGCTGACGCTCGAACCGTCCGCCGTCGCCGAGCTGCTGATCGAGGCGGGGCCGGGGGCCGGGGCCGCTCCGCGCGGAGGTGCGGGCGCGTCGCCCGGGATCGCGGTCAGCGACGCCCCCGCAGCGCTGCTGGACGCCGTGGTCCGGCTGTTGCGTCTGCTCGACGAGCCGCGCGACCGGCCCGTCCTGGCCCCGATGATCAAGCGCGAGATCCTGTGGCGGCTGATCACCGGTGAGCAGGGTGCCACGGTCCGCCAACTCGGCCTCGCCGACAGCGGTCTGAGCCATGTCTCCCGGGCCGTGCGCTGGATCCGCGAGCACTACGCGCAGCCGTTCCGGGTCGAGGACGTGGCGCGGCTTTCCGGGATGAGCGTGTCGGCCTTCTACCGCAACTTCCAGACGGTGACGGCGATGAGCCCCATCCAGTTCCAGAAGCAGATCCGGCTCCAGGAGGCCCGGCTGCTGCTGGCCACGCGGCCGGGGGACGTCACCGGGGTCGGGCAGCGGGTCGGGTACGACAACCCGTCGCAGTTCAGCCGCGAGTACCGGCGGCAGTTCGGTGTTCCGCCCAGTCAGGACGCCGTTCGACTGCGGCGGGCCGCGGGTGGGATTTCCTGAGGCCGGGGCGGTGTGAGCAGGGCTCGCCCCGACGCCAATGGTGGGCGGGCCCTGCCGTGCGTTCGATTGTGGGGGGAAGCGGGTGGCGGGTACATGTGTGCGGGGTGTCCTGCCGTGGTGAAGCGGTCACACCCCGTGTGCGGCGACCGCGCCGACAGTTGTGCGGGGTCAGGACGCGTGCGGGGGCGGGCTGCGGGGAAGGCACCCCTCTGCCGGGGACCCTCGGCACCCGCCGAGTGACCCGGCACACCGGGACCCTCACGCCCGGACCCGCCTGGTCACGCACACCCCGCGGCGCGCGATACTGGGACATACGCCCATCGCCCCGCCCGTCTTCCACCGAACGGACCCATGCTCATCTCCGCGACCGTCCCGCCCCCGTCTCCCGCCACGGTCTGGCTCGGCCGTGGCCGTCACACCGGTCCCGCCGCCCCGGACGTCCTGCGCGGGCACCTCCAGGAACTCAAGGACGCCGGGACGCTCCTCGACTTCGTCGAGCTGCCCGACGCCGACACGCCCGAGGGGGAGCTGGCCTTCGAGGCGCGGTGGCTGCTGCCGGAGGACATCACCGTCCGGGCCCGGCTGAACCTCGCGGAATGGTCCGGCCGGGGGCAGGAGTGGACGCTGGCCGCCGAGGCCGAGCGGGCCTGGGACGCGCGATGGCCGTCGCCCGTCACCATGTTCTGGCCCTGGGACACGGACTCCGCCTGGGGTCACGAGACCGACACCGGACTGCGCTTCCTCGACACCAACCCCCTCCCCGCCGACGACAAGGAACTGCGCCGCACCCTGCGGGGCGCCCTGCGCGACACCTGGACCATCACGCTCGTCGTCCACGAGGCGATGACCCCCGACGAACGCGGCCGCCGTTCCCTCGTCCCGCTGCTCCCGCCCGGCCTCCACCACCGCGTGGTGGAACTACGCGCCGCACCGCACCAGTTGCGTACGGTGAACTGGGCGCTCAAGGAATCTGGCGTGGAAGTGCCGCGCGGCGGCGCGCTCGTGCTGCCCGCCTCCCCGGCCCTCGACGGCTACGACCCCGACGACTTCTCCGTCCGCAGCGTGTTCCTCGACGGCAGTCACCCCACCGAAGTGCTCGACGCGGTACGGCGGTTCGCGGCCCTGCCCCGGCCGCTCCCGGAGGGCGGCGAGGACGCGCTCACCCTGCTGCGGGAGCAGTGGCGGCTGCTGACCCCGGATGAGGAACTCGCCCGGGCCCGTGAGCTGATCGCCATGTACAAGGAGGCCCTGGAGGCGATGACGCAGTCCCGGGACCTGTACCGGGAGGCCGCCGAACAGGCCCACGAGGCGCTCACCTACTACCGCGAGGCCGCCGCCGAGGCCGGGGACCCGGTTCCGAGCCGGCCGCAGTCCAAGCGGGGCGGCTCGCCCTTCCAGCCGTTCCAGCAGTTGGGCCGCACCCTGGAGCGCTTCAAGGAGTCCACCAAGGGCAAGGGGCTCATCCCCGTCGTCCCCGGTCCGGCCAAGAGTTCCCAGGAGCCGGCCGACATCGAAGCGGCTACTGAAGCCGCTCCGGACGCGACCGCCTCCTCCGACGCCACCAGCCGCTAGGGCTGGTCTGACGCGGCAGCCGGGCCGCCGACGAAAGGTTTCGGCGGCGGCCCGGCCCGGACCGTGAGCGGACGTCAGTCCGTCGCACCCGCCTCGGGCACCAGCCCCCCGTCGCGCGGCTCGGCGTCCCGGTCACGCCGGTCACCGAACACCGGGACCAGCAGCACACACAGCGCCGTCAGCGCCGCGCACACCGCCGTCGCCGCCCCCGCCCACGGCGGGGCGAGGGCCGCCTCCGGCAGCCCGGCCAGGGCCGCCACGCGACCGGACAGGAGCTGCGCCGCCAGCAGGGCGAGCGGCACCAGCACCCCCGCCACGGCCGCCGCCGTCCGCAGCGGCGCCTGCCCGCGGGGCAGTGGCACCGCCGCCAGCAGGCACAGCACCGACAGTGCCCAGGCGATCACGAGGGCGGTGAGCGGGACGCCGTCCGGGTGCACCGGGATGTGAGAGATCCCACAGACGGTCAGGGCCGATGCCGCCGTCCACCTCGTCGCCCGAGCCGGCTCGTCGGAACGGCCGGGTCGTGACGCGCCGATGTCGGCGGCCGTCGGCGGCGGGCCCATCGGCCGACGCCCCGCCTCCTCCCTCTCCCTCTCCGTCTCCCTCTCCCTCGTCAGCCGTCCGACGAGTTCCGCGACCTCCTCCACCGGACGGTGTTCGGCCGCGGCGCGGATCATGTGGCCGGTGTGGTCCGCGGGGTGCGGTGCGCGGGAGAGGACGGTCACCAGGCGGGACACGTCCTCCAGGGAGCGGGTGGTGCCGGCGGCGCGCAGGACGCCGGCCGCCGCATCCGTGCACTCCTCGGACTGTTCGAGCATGGTGATGAGCCGGGCGACGTCCTCCAGCGGCCGGTGGGCCGCGGCGGCGTGCAGCAGGCCGTCCACGGGGTCGGGGTACGGGGTGGCGGCCGCCGTGGGCGTGCCGGGGAGGGGCGGAACGGCTCGGGCCGTGGCCGGGTGAGTGGAGCCGGTGGGACGGGTGGTACCGGTGGAGCGGGTGATCATTCTGTGCTCTCTCTGAAGGCTGCGGTCGCCCCTGCGCCCCCGAGGTGCGACACGCGATGTGACGTGACCATTACTACGGGCACAGGGCACCCCCCGCCACTCGGCCGGAGCGCACGTGTGAGGGGGCGCGTACCGACCGGCGTGCGCCTCGCTCACGCGTACGATGCGGTAATCCCGGCGGAAGCGGGAGTTCGGGGGCCCAAAGCGGGGAAACCGACAACGGGGAGCACAACACCGTCGGACGACCCCGCAGCGGAAGGAGAGGGCACGTGGACACGACCACCACGCTCGTCGTCATCGGCGCCGCGCTGGCCGCGGCCCTGCTCGGCGGGGCCGTGCTGGTGCTGGTGCGGCTGGTCCGGGCCCGCCAGAACCTGCGGCGGGCCGGGCTCCCCACCGGGCCGCGCTGGATCTTCTGGGGCGCGGTCGCCTATTTCGTCCTCCCGGCCGATGTACTGCCCGATCCGGTGTACCTCGACGACATCGGAGTCCTGCTGCTCGCCCTGCGCTCGATGCGCCGTACCCCCGGGCGCGCGGAGTCCCTCAACTGACCTCAACCGAGCTCAACTCACGTTCGCTGAAGTCGTTTTCACGCTCCAACCGGTACATCTCCCCTGCTCCGAGCCCTGCTTGGGTCCGAACTCGACCGTGATCACGGAGAGTAAGGAAACCAATCACCCGTTCGATCCGTATTAATGACTGAAGGTCGCACCAAGGCAGCGGGCCCGAGTGACGTCGCACAGCGGCACCGCTTGATCGAGGCAGTACCGACGAGGGAGAGAACATGCAACCGTTCGCGCTCAACTACGCACGCCCCGCGGCGGAGTTGGAGTTCGCCACGCCGTACGCGTACGACCCCGGAATGCAGTTGAACGTGCTCCTCGACGGCCGGGTCGCCGCTCGCGACCACGCCCTGCTCAGAGAACTGGGGACGACCACCTCGACGGCGGGGTCCAAGACCCACTTCGACGACTGACCACGGGTCGCGAACATGACCGTGCTCATCCTGACCTGTGAAGAAGACGTCACGGCGGACATGGTGGTCGTGCACCTGAACGCCGCGGGCGTCCCGGTCGTCCGGCTCGATCCGGCGGATCTGACCGGCACCGTCGCCCTCTCCGGGGAGTACGTCCACGGTGCCTTCCGGGGCCATCTGTCGTCCGCAGGGCGGCTGGTGAGCCTCGACGGGCTGCGGTCCGTCTGGGTTCGCCGGCCGGGCACCGCGGCGGCCCGGGCGGCCGAGCCGTCCCCGTGGCTCACGGAGGAGTCCTCACAGGCGCTGTACGGCATGCTCCGGGGCACCGGGGCACGCTGGATGAACCATCCCGACGCGGCCGTGCGGGCCCGGCACAAGCCGTGGCAGCTACGGCTGGCGCAGCTCAGCGGGCTGCCCGTGCCCGCCACGCTCATCACGTCGTTCCCGCAGGCGGCGCGGGACTTCGCCGAACGCTTCCCGGACCTGGTGGTCAAGCCGGTGTCCGGGGCCCATCCGCAGGATCCGCCGCGCGCGGTGCCCACCACCCGGGTCCCGCCGGGCGCCGACTTCGCCGCCGTGGCCTACGGTCCGACGCTGCTCCAGCGCCGGGTGGCCAAGCGGGCCGACATCCGGCTCACGGCGGTGGGGGACCGTCTGCTCGCGGCCCGCAAGGAGACCGTGCCGGGCGGTGACCCGGAGGTGGTGGACGTACGGTTCGCGCCCTCGGCCACGCCCTGGCAGCCGGCCGAGATCGCGCCCCGGCTGGCGGAGGCGGTGCGCACGTATCTGCGGGAGGCGCAACTGTCCTACGGCGCCTTCGACTTCGCGGAGGACGCCGACGGGACCTGGTGGTTCCTGGAGTGCAACCAGTCGGGGCAGTTCGGGTTCGTGGAAGTGGACACGGGCCAGCCGATCGCCCGCACCATCGCGGAGTGGCTGTCGGGGCCGCCACCCGCGCGGCGGGACTTCCGGCGGGCCGACCACTGCGGCACCGTGGCCCCCTGAACCCGCCCCGGACATACCGGACTCGACAGCGCACCGGCGCCGGCCGAAGCCCGAGGGAAAGGCTTCGGCCGGCGCCGGATCAGGTCTCTCACACGGCCAGGGACAGCCCCGGGCCGGCCGTCGTGACCGCACCCGCCGGCGCGAGCAGCGCGTCGGCGGCGGCGACCGCCTCCCCGACGTCGGACGTCCCCATCAGCACGCACAGCGTGTACGTCACGTCCTGGAGTTCACGGGCCGTCTCCGGCCGTTCCCCCTCGGACTGAGCGATCCTCAGCGTCGCGTACCGGGTCAGCAACGTCCTGGCGACCTTCGGGTCCGGAACGATCACGGGCGCCCCTCTCTACGGTTGTTGCGCAGCGTGTGCCCGGACCTGGGCGCTTCATGCACGCCGGGCGGAGATGTCACCCGCCGGGGGCATGATCCCGCCATCGGCGCCGTCACCGTGCGCGACACGACGTACGACGGTGCGTGACACATGACCGTAACGGTGTGTCACGCGACCTGTCCGCTGTGCAGTTCCGTGTACGGGCCGCCGCGGCGCAGGAGTTCGTCGTGGGTGCCGGTCTCCAGGATGCGGCCCTCGCCCATCACCACGATGCGGTCCGCGCCGCGCACGGTGGACAGCCGGTGGGCGACGACGAAGGTGGTGCGGCCGTGCAGCAGTCGGGCGAGCGCCTGTTGGACGAGTGCCTCCGAACGGGTGTCCAGGGCGGAGGTCGCCTCGTCGAGGACGAGCACCTTGGGGTCGCGGATCAGGGCGCGGGCGATGGCGAGCCGTTGTTTCTGCCCGCCGGACAGCCGGGCGCCGCGGTCGCCGACGAGGGTGTCGAGGCCCTGCGGCAACCGTTCGACGAACTCCAGCGCGTTGGCGTCCCGCAGGGCGGCGCGGACCGCCTCGTCGTCGGCCTCGTCCTCCTTGCCGTAGACGACGTTCTCGCGGATCGTGCCGTCGAAGAGGATCGACTCCTGGGGGACGACCGACACGAACCGGCGGTAGGTGCGCAGGTCGAGGGTGCTCATGTCGGTGCCGTCGAGGAGGAGCCGTCCGGTGGTCGGCCGGATGAAGCCGATGACGAGGTTGAGGACGGTGGACTTGCCCGCGCCGGACGCGCCGACCAGGGCGATGGTCTCGCCGGGGGCGACGGTCAGGGTGAAGTCGCGGACGGCGGGCCGGTCTTCGTCGTAGGCGTGGCCGACGTCCTCGAAGGTGACGGCGCCGCGCAGGGTGGTGACCTCGGACTTGCCCTCGTTGTCCTCCAGTTCGGGGGCCTGGAGGACCTCGCCGACCGAGCGGACCGACTCCAGCCCCTTGGCGATGACGGGGGCGAGGCCGGTGAGGGTGGTGGTGGAGTTGGTGAGGGTGGTGAGGAAGGCGCTGAGCATCACGACGTCGCCGGCGGTGACACCCCAGACGCCGTAGTACGAGATCAGCGCGGCGCCGGCGAGGACGAGCACGCCGATCACGTTGAGCAGGACCCAGGCCAGCGAGCCGACCCGGCCGTTGAGGAGGTCGAGGCGCATGCCGGAGGTGAGCAGCCGGCTCAGGGTGCCGTCCATCCGGCGCAGGGCCTTGCCCTCCAGGCCGTGGGCGCGGGTGACCGGGATGAGCCGGGTCATCTCGGTGACGCGGGAGGAGAGGGTCTCCACCTCGTGGCGGAAGTTCTCGTTGTGGGCGCGCAGTCGGGCCCGGAGGCGGTCCACGAGGAGGGCGGCGGCGGGGACGACGAGCAGGAAGACGGGCACGAACTCGGGGGTGCGGACGGCGATGATGACAAGGCCGCCGGTGAGCACGGTGATCGCGCCGAGGCCCTGTTCGGCGGTCTGCTGGACCATCTGCTCGACGGTCTCGACGTCCCGCACCACCTTGGCCTGGAGGACTCCGGCGCTGACCCGGGAGTGGTAGCCGATGGACAACTGCTGCATCCGGGTGCACAGGGCGGAGCGCAGCGCGGTGCCCATGCGGCGGACGCTGCCGTAGAGGAGGCGGACGTAGAGCAGGTGCAGGGGGTAGTTGACGAGCAGGATGAACAGGATGACGGCGGTGCTGGTCCACAGCCGGTCGACCGGCTGGTGCTGGACGACGGTGTCGATGATGGACGCGGTGATCAGCGGCAGCAGCCAGATGGGGCTGTGCTTGACCGTGAAGACGACGACCGCGGCGGCCAGGCTGCGGCGGTCGGCGCGGAGGAGGTAGGCGAGAGTGCGGATCGGGTGCTCGCCGCGGTAGCGGTGGTCGAGCGGTCGTTCGTACGACGACGCCATGGGCGGCGGTCCTCCTGAGGGTGTCGCAGGTCGGCAAGCGCTTGCGCCCCACCAGCCTGGCCCCGGCGCCATCGGGGGTCCAATACACAGGAGTGAACGCATTCAGCAGTGCGGCCGCTGAATCGCGAGAGGGGCGTGCCGCGGCACGCCCCTCTCCCCCGTTCATGTGCGATCGGTCAGCCGCGGCCCGCCAAGTAGTCGGCGACGCCCGGTGCTTGGTGCGCGTCCTCCACGCCCACCAGACCGCCGACCGCCTTCGCGTCCGGCTTGAGGATGTACGACGCGAGGGCGGCCGGCTCGGAGACGTCGGAGAAGTCCTGCGGGGAACCGAGGCCGGTGTCGGCGTTCTTCGTGGCGCGGTGCGCCTTGACCACGTCCTCGCGGGCGAGGCTGCCGTCCGCGCACGCCTTCTTCAGGTCGCCGCCGAGGAGTTGGGCCGCGTTGTAGCCGGAGAGCACGCCGGAGTCGACCGGGGAGTCCGGGTACTTCTTGCCGTACGCCGCCACCATCTTCCGCACGCCGGGCAGGTCCGAGCTGACCGCGGGCGCGGCGCTGACCACGTGGAGCAGGGCGGTGAGGGCGGGTGCGGCGGGGGTCTTCATGAGCTGGGGCGCGAAGCCGGGGGCGCTGCTGACCACGGGGACGCGCAGTCCGCGGGAGGCGGCGACGCCGACCAGGGAGGCCGTCTGGGCCGGTCCTGCGCTGATCAGGACGGCCTTGACGCCGGCCTTGCGGAGCGCCGACACCTGTGCGGACAGGTCCGTGTCGGTGGCCTTGATCTTCTGTCCGACGACCTTCATGCCGGCCTGCTTCGCCGCCCAGGTCGAGCCCTCCAGGGCGTTGGCGCCGTAGTCGCCCTCGAAGTAGACATGGCCGATCGTGTCGCCCTTGGCGAGGCCCTTGGTGCGGATGAGGAAGTCGACGGCGGCGATCATGTCGACGTCGTAGGTGGTGCCCATGACCTGTACGGAGTCCTTGCCGAGCAGGGAGGCCGCCCATGCCTGCGGGAAGGTCAGCAGATGGTCGCGTTCGATGTCGTCGAGGAGGGCGGCGACCACCGGCGATCCGATGACCTGGGGCAGCGCGACGACGTCCGGGGAGACGTCGGCGTACGCGGTGACCGCCTTCTGCACGTCGTAGCCGTGGTCCTTGACGACGATCTCGACGGTGCGGCCGCAGATCCCGCCGTCGGCGTTGGTCTCGTCGGCCCACATCTGCTGGGCCTGGACGATGGACTTGCCGAGGGTGGCGTAGGGGCCGGTGAGGTCGGTGAGGGCGCCGAGCCTGATGGACTTCTCGGTGACTCCGGGGCCGGACTTGACGCCGTCGGCGCCCGCCGAGCCGCCCTTCCCGTCGGCCTTGGAGCTGCATCCGGTGGCCGCGGCCAGCAGGACGGCGAGGGAGGCGGCGAGGACGGCGGCGGACGGGGTGCGGTGTCTGTGGTGCGTGCGCTTCACGGGGTGGGCTCCTTGGCTCGGGCGGCGGTGGCCGAAGTGGGGTCGATGGGAGGGGACTTCGGGCTACGGGTGCGTGCGGCGGGCCACGGCCGGGCGCGGATCCGGGCGCGGGCGCGGCGGACCAGGCCGTGCAGTCCGTCGGGGGCGTACAGCAGGACCAGGACGATGGCCGCGCCGTAGAGGTAGCGGGCGGCCTCGGTCGGGCCGACGCCGCCGTCGGTGGTGCCGGGGGCGGCCACCAGGGGCAGTTGGTCGGCGTAGCGGGTCATCAGCAGGGGCAGCGCGGTGACGAACACGGCGCCCGCGGTGGCCCCGGCGACCGAGCCGAGGCCGCCGATGACGATCATCGCGAGGTAGTCGACGGAGAGGGTGAGGCCGAAGTAGTCGGGGACGACCCGGCGGAAGGCCAGCGCGAGCAACACCCCCGCAAGGCCCGCGTACATGGAGGACACGACGAAGGCCGCCGAGCGGTAGCGGGCGACGTCGACGCCGAGCACCGAGGCCGCGGTCTCGCTGTCGCGCAGGGCGGTCAGGGCGCGCCCGGGGCGGCCGCGCAGGATGCCGCGCGCGGTCCACCAGGTGCCGGCCAGCAGGGCGAGGCCGAGGTACCACAGCCGTTCCTCGGCGCCGAACGGCACGCCCAGCACGAGGAGTTCGGATCCGTCGCCGCCGAACGAGAAGCCGCCCAGGGTCAGCGGGGGCACCGAGCGGCCGTTGAAGCCGCCGGTGACGGAGTCCGCGGTGAGCAGCACGTGGTGGCCGAGGAAGACCAGCGCGAGGGTGGCGACGCCCAGGTAGATGCCCCGCACCCGGCCGGCGACCGGGCTGAACAGTCCGCCGGCCGCGCCGGCCAGCAGCACCGCGAGGAACGCGGCGAGCGCGGGCGGCAGCGCGGGACCGGGGTCGCCGGCCAGCCAGGTGTAGCCGTAGGCGCCCACGGCGAGGAAGAAGGCGTGGCCCAGGGAGAGTTGGCCCGCGGTGCCGGCGAGCAGTCCGAGGCCGACGGCGCCGATGGCGGCGGCCATCGCGAACAGGCCGACCCGCAGCCAGAACGCGTCCAGGTAGAAGGGCGGCGCGCACAGCAGCAGCGCGGCCAGGAGCGCCGTGACGCCCTTGGGGATCCGGTCAGACACGGGCCGCTCCCTTCGCTCCGAACAGTCCGGTGGGCCGTACCAGGAGGACGGCGACCATCACGGCGTAGGGCGCGACGTCGCCGAACCCCTCGCCGAGCACGTGCAGTTCGGACTGGTAGCCGGCCGCGAGCGCCTCGGTGAGGCCGATGAGCAGGCTGCCCGCGAGGGCGCCGGGCGGGGACGCGAGGCCGCCGAGGATGGCCGCCGGGAACGCCTTCAGGGCGATCTGGCCGGTGGTGCGTTCCAGTCCGGGGGCGGGGAACGCGGCGAGGAACACGGCCGCCAGGGCGGCGAGCGCGCCGGCCAGGCACCAGGCGAGGGTGCGCACCCGGCTCAGCCGGACGCCCATCAGGGCCGCCGCCTCGGTGTCCTCGGCGGCCGCCCGCAGGGCGAGACCCCAGGAGGTGTACCGGAACAGGGCGAAGACGGCGGCGATGGCGACGGCGGAGACGACGATCGCGGCGATCCGGCTGTCGGCGACGGTCACCGGCCCCAGCCGGGTCACCGCGTCGCCCCAGGGGTCGCCCAGCGAGAGCAGGTCCCCGCCGATGCGCCGGGACAGGTCGGTCAGCAGGACGATGTCCACGCCGATGGTGACGATGGTCTGGACGTGGGCGGCCCGGGGGTCGGGGTCGCCGCGCTGGAGCAGCAGCCGGTCCAGCGCGCCGGCCAGGGCCGCGGTGGCGAGGACGGCCAGGGCGAGGGCACCGGCGAAGCCGAGGTCGTCGTGGAGGACGGCGACCAGGTAGCCGCCGAACAACAGCAGGGAGCCCTGGGCGAAGTTGAGCACGCCGGACGCCTTGAAGACGACGACGAAGCCGAGCGCGACCAGGGCGTAGACCGCGCCGAGGGCGAGGCCGGCCAGGACGCTGTCGAGGAGGGCGGTCATACGGGGTCCTCTCCGGGGGCGGTGGTCCGGCCGGGGGCCGTGAACTCGCCCGGGGCGCCGGTCTCGCCGGGGGTGCCGAGGTAGGCGCGGAGCACCTCGGGGTGGTGGCGGATCTCGTCGGGGGTGCCGTGGGCGACGGTGCGGCCGAAGTCGAGGACGGTGACCTCGTCGGCGATCCGCATCACCAGGCCCATGTCGTGCTCCACCAGCAGGACGGTCAGGCCGAGTTGGGTGCGGACCGTGCCGATCACCTCGGCGGTGCGGTCGCGTTCGGCGCCGTTCATGCCGGCCACCGGTTCGTCGAGCAGCAGCACGCGTGGCTCCAGGCAGAGGGCGCGGGCGAACTCGACGCGCTTGCGGTCGCCGTACGACAGGAGGGCGACGGGTGTGTCGAAGTGGGCGCCCAGGCCGGTGAGTTCGGCGATCTCACGGGTCCGCTCCCGGTGTTCGCGCTGTTCGCGGACCGCGCCGGGCAGCCGGAGCGCGCTGGCGGCGAACCCTGCGCGGGTGAGGGCGTGCCGGCCGAGCATGAGGTTGTCGGCGACGGTGCCCTCGGTGGTGACGATGTTCTGGAAGGTGCGGGCCACCCCGAGCGCGGCGACCTTGTGCGGGGCGAGGCCGGTCAGTTCGGTGTCGCCGAGCCGGACCCGCCCCGACTCCGGGCGGTACAGGCCCGACAGGACGTTGAAACAGGTGGACTTCCCGGCACCGTTGGGCCCGATCAGGGCGTGCACGGAGCCCGGGGCGACGGTGAACGAGACGGCGCCGAGGGCGGTCAGGCCCGCGAACCGTACGGTGACGTCCTCGAAGCGGAGTTCTGGCGGCGGTGCCGGGAGGTTCACGCGGCCCCCTGGTCGCCGGCCGTGCCGCCGAGGTAGAGCCGGCGCACCTCGTCGGTGCGGGCGAGTTCGTCGGCGGGACCGGACAGCCGCACCTCCCCCACCTCCAGCACATGGGCGTGGTCGGCGAGGGAGAGGGCCATGCCCGCGTTCTGCTCGACCAGCAGGACGGCCGTGCCCTGCTCGTTGATCTCGCGGATCACCTCGGCGATCCGGAACACCATGCGCGGGGCGAGGCCGAGCGAGGGCTCGTCGAGCAGCAGCAGCCGGGGCGCGGCCATCAGGGCGCGGCCGATGGCCAGCATCTGCTGCTCGCCGCCGGAGAGCAGTCCGGCGGCCTGCCGGCCGCGTTCGGCGAGCACCGGGAAGAGGGTGTACACCCGGTCCCGGGCCTCACGGACCTGCTCGGGGGCGCGGCGGCCGAGCCCGAGGCCGCCGCTGCGCAGGTTCTCCTCGACGGTCAGACCGGCGAACACCCTTCTTCCCTCGGGGACTTGGACGACCCCGGCGCGGACGGCGGCGACCGGGTCACGGCCGTCCAGGGCGGTGTCGCCGTAGCGGATCAGACCGGCGGTGACGGTGCCGCGGTGCAGACGCAGGGTGCCGGACACCGCCCGCAGCAGGGTGGTCTTGCCGGCGCCGTTGGCGCCGAGGAGGGCCACCACCGCGCCGTGCGGGACGGTCAGGGACACGGAACGCAGGGCTTCCTGGGCGCGGCCGTACGTGACGTCGAGCCGCTCGACGTGCAGCGCGGGCCGCTCCTGCGGGGGTGCTTCGGGCATCGCGGCTCCTCGGATCCGTACCGGCGGCGGCACGTGTGTCGGGGGAAGGGGGAGCCACGACAGCACGGCGGGCGAGGGGCGGTACAGGCGAGGAGGCGGGCTCGCTGCGCGGAACCAACGGGAGGTCGGAGGGGTTGTGCGGGTGCCCAGGGGGTGGCCCGGGGGCGGCCCGCGGTGTCTCAGGCGGTGCCGCGCAGGCCCCGGGACGTCAGCGCGAGGCTGATCTCGACCACGTCCGCGGGGCGGGACAGTGAGCGGCCCGTCAACTGCTCGTAGCGGCGCAGCCGGTTGAGGACCGTGTTGCGGTGGCAGTGCAGCCGCTCACCGGCCCGCTGGGCGGAGCCGTCGCAGGCCAGCCAGGTGGCGAGGGTGTCGAGCAGGACGGCCTCGTCGGCGGGTTCGAGGGCGCCGAGCGGGCCGAGGACGCGGTCGGCGAGGGCGCTGCCCAGTTCGGGGGCGGAGACCACCAGCGCGGCCGGCAGGTGCTCGGTCAGCCGTATCGTGCCGCCGCCCCGCGGGCACAGGCCGAGCGCGAGGTCCGCGAGCCGGCGGGCGTCGCCGACGGCGGCCAGCCCGGTCACGGCCGTGCCGACGCCGGTACGGGTGCCGCCGTGGGCGGGGGCCGGACCGCCGTCCGCGCCGGCGTCCCGCCCGGGGTCCGGGTCGTCGTCGCCGAGCAGCACGATGCCGTAGTCCACCTCCACGCCCGTGTGCCAGTACACGCGTGTACCGCGGCCGTAGGCGGCCCGGACCGCGGCGGTGTCGGCGGGGCAGCCGCCCGTGACGGCGACGACGGCGTACCGGCCCTGTTCGGGCAGGTCGAGGGCGTGAGCCGTCTCCGGCAGGTCGGCGATGCGGCTGGTGCCGTCGAGCAGGGCGGCGGCCAGCAGTCGCAGCCGGTTCTCGCGCCGCCAGGCGAGCTGCCGTTCGACCTGGCGGTAGGCGTCGGCGACGAGGGTGCAGTGCTCGTCGACGAAGTTCCACACGTCGGCGGCGACATGCACCAGCAGCCGTACGTCCTCCGGGGCGGTCCGGGAGGTCTCCTCGACCAGGCCCTGCCAGACCAGCGAGCCGCCCAGCCGGAACGCGTGCAGCAGGGCGTCCAGCGGCAGGCCCTGTTCCGCGCGGTTCGCGCCGATCTTCCACGAGCACCGGCGGGCCGCGTCCCGGTGGCCGCGCGGGTCGAGGAGCGAGGACACGCTGTGCCGCAGGGACCGGTGCACCTCCTGCCAGGTCGCGCTCGGATCGCTCGCCACGGCCGCGCGGTAGGCGGGCTCCTCGTCCTGGAGCGCGGCGACCAGCCGGTCGGTGAGGTCGGGCAGGTCCGCCAGGAGCACCCGGGCGGCCCGGTGCAGGACCTGGAGGGCGTCGGCGTCGATCAGCGACCGGACCCGCTGCGGGCGCGGCCGGTGCGCGGGCACGGCCGACGGGGCCGGTGCGGGGCGGGCCACGGTCCGTGACCGTAGGGCGTACTGCATCGCGGTCTCCCCCCGGGGCGGGTTGCGTGCCTGCCGGCTCGTCCTGCCCCGAAGGATGGCATACCGTCCGGTCGGTCCCTAGGGGTGTGCACGGTCGATTTCGGTGTGCCCGCCGCTCGTGCCTATCTCAGTGCCGGTGCCGTCCGGGGGTGGCTGGGCGCGTTCGACCAGCCGGGCCAGCTCGACGCGGGAGCGCACGCCGAGCGCCGCGAACGTCTTCCGCAGGTGGTAGTCGACCGTGCGGGTGCTGACCGACAGGGCCAGCGCGACCTCCCGGTTCGTGGCGCCCTCGGCGACCCAGCGGGCGATCCGGAGCTGCTGCGGGGTCAGCCCGGACAGTCCCGGCGCCGTCCCGGTCCGGGCGCCCGCGGAGACGCCGAGGGCGCGCAGTTCGGCTCGCGCCTGCTCGGCCCAGGCGCGGGCGCCGCAGCGTTCGAAGCCCACGAGGGCGGCCCCCAGCCGGTCGCGCGCCTCACGCAGCCGGCGTCTGCGCCGCAGCCATTTGCCGTACGACAGCTCCGTACGCGCCCGTTCGAAGTCGCCGTCGGCCCGGTCGTGCAGGCCGAGCGCGGACCGGTAGAGGGCGTCGGTCCGGTCCGGCGGGGCCAGCAGGGCACGGCAGCGCAGGAGTTGGGCGGGGGCCTGCGGATCGGCCCCGAATCCGGCCCAACGGGCGAACTCCTCGATGACGGCGACGACTTCGGCGGCCTCGCCACCCTCTCGCTGACGGCCGTCCCCTCGCTCGCGGCCTCCCCCTTGGCCGCCATCGTCCCGCCGGTCGCCTCCGTCGGCCCGGCCCGCCGAGACCGTGGCCTCCACATAGCAGGGCACCGCCGACATCCACACCGCGAAGTGCCCGCGCCGCGGCCCCGGACGTACCAGGGGGCCGAGCCGGTCGGCGGCCTCCCGGGGCCGCCCGTGCCCGAGGTCGGCCCGGGCCGTCGCCCACTCCGCCAGGGTCGCCGCCTGTACGAGCCCGTGCCGTCGGGCGACGGCCAGCGCGGCACGCGCGTGTACGGCGACCTCGGCGAGGCCGCTGTCGACGGAGGCGGCCAGGGCGAGCGCGGCGTGGTGGTGGGCGGCGGTGTTGCGCCGTCCCGTCCGGTGCGCGGCGCGCAGCCCTTCCTCCGCGTGGGTCCTGGCCACGGCGTGCCGTCCGGCGCGCAGTTCGGTGTAGGCGAGGTACTCGCGGGCCAGGGCGGCGACACCGCCGCCGGTCCCGTGATCGGCGGCCAGAGCGCGCGTCCCGGCCCGCCGGGCGGCCGGCAGGTCGCCGAGCATCAGGGCCGCGGCGGCGGCGCGCAGGGAGGTCTCGGGGACGTCCGGCAGCTCTCCGGTCTCCGTGTCCGCCACCAGCCGCCCGAGCCGCCGGGCCGCCGCCGGGAATCGCCCTTCGAGCAGGGCGCGCAGACCGTGGGCGTAGTCGGCGGCGGACGGCACGGCGTCACGCCCGGCCGGATCCTCACCCCGCGGCAGGGCCTGGAGGCAGCCCGCGGCGTCGCCCGCCGCCCATGCCGCGTCCGCCGCCGCCAGGGCCGCCGTCCGGGCCGGCCGTGGGTCGTCCGCGCCGGCCAGCAGTCGGGCGGCCAGGAGCAGGGAGGCGCGGGCCTCGTCGACCGGGCCGTCGTGCAGGATCGTGGTGCCGCGGGCCAGTTCGATTCGGCCGCGCAGGGCCCGGGGCACGGCGTGGTCGCGGGCCGCGTCGAGCAGCCGCCGGGCCCGGTGGGCGCGTCCGGCGAGCAGGGCGTGTTCGGCCGCCGCCGTGTACCACTCGGCCCGCCGGGTGGGGTCCGCCGCGAGTTCGGCCGCGCGGGTGTAGGCCGCGCAGCGCGGGCCGTGCGGGCCGGGGCCGGCGGCGGCTTCGGCGAGGGCGTCCGCCGTCCCCGGCGGGGGCGTCGCCGAGGCGCGGGCCCGGTGCAGCAGGGCGCCGAGTCCCTGGGAACCCTCCGCCTCCAGCGCCTCGGCCAGCGCGCGGTGGGCGGCGCGGCGCCGCTCGGGCGGGGCGCTCTCGTAGACGGCGCGGCGCACCAGGTCGCTGTGGAACCGGAGGGTCCCGTCGGTCGAGGCGAGCACTTCGGGCACCGGGACGGCGGTCCGCGCGTCCCGCAGCACGAGGCGGGCGTCGGCCCGCTCCTCCTCCCCGTCCAGGTCCGTCAGGGCCGCCGCGACCCTCAGCACCAGGTCGCGCTGGGCGTCGGTCAGCCCCGTCAGGCAGCCGCCCGCGAGGCCGGTCAGCGAAGCGGCGTCGGCCGGCGGGCGCGGTGCGCGCCGGTGTCCCCGGAGCTGGGCGGGCGTGAGCCGCCGGGCCATGGCCAGCAGCAGGGCCGGGTTGCCGTCGGCGGCGTCCACCAGATCGTCCCGTACGGCCGGGTCGGCGTCGCCGCCCGTGACCTCGTCCAGCAGCGCGGCCGCCTCCGCAGGGGTGAGCGGGTCGAGGCGGATCACCGGCAGTCCGGCGAACTCCGGGTCGACCGGGCGGTGTCCGGCCACGCTCAGCAGCAGGCTCACCCGGGCGGTGCCGCGCAGGCGCCGCGCCGCCTGGCCGAGCACGGCGCGGGAGGGCGCGTCCCACAGATGGGCGTCGTCCACGCACACCAGCAGGGGCGCGTGCGCCGCGGCGGCGTGGAGCGCGTCGAGCAGCACGGCAGGACCGGTCCCGTCCGCCGCCTCCACGGCCCGCAGCAGGGCGCGCAGTCCGGCGTCCGGTACGGCGAGGTCGGCCGCCACCGACACGGCGGCACCGGCCCGGTGCGCCCGGGCCGCTCGCGCCAGGAACGTCGTCCGCCCGCAGCCGGGTTCACCGGTCACCACCCGTGCGGGAGCCGTGATCGTCTGTCCGGTCATGTCCACGACGCTACGGACGGGCCCGGGGAGCCGGAAGCCGTGCGTCCGGCCCCGGTTCCGGCCGTCCCGGGGCTGTCACCTGGGGGTTCGCCGGGGCCGGGAGCCCGGCGCCTTGTGCGGGTGCCCAGCGGCCATGGCCGCGCCGCGTGCACGGGCACAGGGGCGGGCAGGCGGCGGACGAGGACGTACGGCGTCCCGGGGGTCACCCTGGAGGTGCAGCACCGACTCAGCGCCCCCGCCCCGAGGAGACCGCGACGTGTCGTCCCGCACCCGGAATCTGGAGATCGCGCTCCGGCAGGCCGTCGCCGACGGGCTGCTCGGGGAGGAACGGCCGGTGGCCGGCTTCGTCGACGTGCGGGGCGTACGGGACAGCGTGGCCGGGCTGCACGCGGCGTTCGCGGGGGTGCCGGACGTGCTGCACGCCTTCGCGGCGAAGGCGTGCCCGCTGGTGCCGGTGCTGCGGCTGCTCGCGGACGCGGGGACGGGCTGCGAGGTGGCGAGCCCCGGGGAGACCCGGCTGGCGCTGGACGCGGGGTTCGCGCCGGAGAGGATCGTGCTGGACTCCCCGGCGAAGACCCGCGCGGAGATCCGGGAGGCGCTCGCCCTCGGCATCGCGCTGAACGCGGACAACCTCGCCGAGCTGGAGCGGATCGACGCCCTGCGCCCGGCCGGCTCCGCGTCCGTCGTCGGGCTGCGGGTCAATCCGCAGGTGGGCGAGGGCTCGATCGGCGCGATGAGCACCGCGACCCCGCACTCCAAGTTCGGCGTGGCGCTGCGGGACGAGGGCGCCCGGGACCGGATCGTCGACGCCTTCGCCCGCCGCCCCTGGCTGACCCGGCTGCACGCGCACGTCGGCTCGCAGGGCTGCCCGCTGCCCCTGATCGCCGAGGGGCTCGCGACGCTCCACGGACTCGCCCAGGAGATCGACACGCGTCTCGGGCGGCGCCGGGTGACCAGCCTCGACCTGGGCGGCGGACTGCCGGTGAACTTCGCCGACGACACGGTCACCCCGACCTACGACGACTACGTGGCCGCCCTCACCGCGGCCGAGCCGGCCCTGCTGGACGGCCGCTACCAGGTGGTCACCGAGTTCGGCCGCTCGCTGCTGGCGAAGAACGGCTTCACCGCGGCGGTCGTCGAGTACGTCAAGGACGCCGGGGGCCGCCGGGTGGCGCTCACCCACGCCGGCGCCCAGGTCGCCACCCGCACGGTGTTCATGCCGGAGTCCTGGCCGCTGCGGGTGTCGGCGTACGGCCCCGACGGCACGCCCAAGCGCGGGCCCAGGGTGCCGCAGGACATCGCGGGGCCGCTCTGCTTCGGCGGGGACGTCGTGGCGCACGCACGCCCGCTGCCGGAACTCGCCGAGGGCGATCTGGTCGTCCTGCACGACACCGGCGCCTACTACTTCTCGGCGCCCTGGGCCTACAACAGCCTGCCCCGGCCCGCCGTGTACGGCTTCCTGGCCGAGGACGACGGCAGCGCCTCCTTCGCCACGGTGCGGGCCGCGCAGTCGGTGCGGGAGGTGTCCGAGGAGAGCGGGCTGGCACAGGCGGACGCCCTGCTGACGGGGTTCACCGCTCCCCCGCCGCCTTGAGCCGCTCTCCCGCCGCCCTGAGCCGCTCCCCCGCCGCCCTGAGCCGCTCCCCCGCCGCCCTGAGCGGGGGTACCGGCGGGCGCGCCCGGTGTGCGAGGCTCGGCCCGATCGACATCGTCCCGCGACGGCACAAGTCCCCCCACGCCAAGGAGAGTCCCCGGCATGCGCATCGGTCTGCTCGGAACCGGCCCCTGGGCCCGGATGGTCCACGCCCCCGTCCTCGCCGCGCACGAGGGCCTCGACCTCGCCGGTGTGTGGGGCCGCCGCCCGGAGGCCGCGAAGGAGCTGGCGGACCTGCACGGCACCCGGGCCTACGACGACGTCGACGCGCTGTTCGCCGAGGTGGACGCGGTGGCCGTCGCGCTGCCGCCGGACGTGCAGGCGGAGCTGGCGGTGCGGGCGGCCCGGGCGGGCTGCCATCTGCTGCTGGACAAGCCGATCGCGACCACGCCGGAGGGCGGCCGTGCGGTGGTGCGGGCGGCCGAGGAGGCGGGGGTCGCGTCGGTCGTCTTCTTCACCACCCGTTTCGTACCGGAGGCCGCCGCGTGGATCGCCGAGCAGACGGCCGTCGGCGGCTGGTTCACGGCGCACGCCCAGTGGCTGGGGTCGGTGTTCGTCAGCGGCAGCGACTCCCCCTTCGCCACGCCGTGGCGCGGGGAGAAGGGCGCGCTGTGGGACGTCGGCCCGCACGCCCTGTCCGTGCTGCTGCCGGTCCTCGGCGACGTCCGCCGGGTGACGGCGGCCGCCCCGGGACCCGGCGACACCGTCCATGTGGTCCTGGACCACACCGGCGGCGCCTCCAGCACGGTGACGCTGAGCCTGACGGCGCCGCCCGCGGCGTCGGGCGCGGGCGTGGAGCTGCGCGGCGCGGCCGGGACGGCCCGGCTGCCCTCGGGCGGCCCGGACGCGTTCGCCGCCCTCACCCGGGCCGCCGACGCCCTGCGCACCGCCGCCGCGACCGGGCGCCCCGACCCGTGCGACGCCGCCTTCGGTCTGCGCGTCACCGAGATCCTCACCGACGCCCAGACCCTGCTGGACGCCGGCCGCCCCTGACTCAGCCCTCCTCGAACGGTTCGTCGCTCCACCGGAACCACGCCTGGTCGCCCTGGACGTGCAGCAGGAACTCGGCGACGGGACCGCTCGGCGACACCAGTCTCACGCGCCGCCGCACCTCGTCGTAGGCACGCTCCCACTCCTGCCAGTCGTACCCCTCCGCCTCCAGGCCGGCCTCCAGCAGGGCCAGCTCCCGGGCGAAGTAGGGTGCGACGGCGGCGAACCCCGGGCCGGGGCCGAACCGGCCCGACAGCCACGGGAAGTCGGCGTCGTCGATCCTGATCTCCCCCACCCGCTCCTCGCCGTCCGCGCCGCGCACCTGCCAGATCTCCCCGTCGCGTCCCATCGCGCCCCCGTCTCCCTCCGTCACGGTCCTCACCCCGCGTCCCAGGATGGCACCCGGGTCTGACAACGCGGCCGGGGCAGGGTCCGGGCGGGCGTCACCCCGGGAAGCCGTCCCGGCGTGCGCCGGTCCGTGGCGGGGTGGAGCGTGGGGGTGTGGCAGGAGCGGCGGAAACGGACAGGGAGCGACGGGGCTGGTTGCGGGGCGCGCCCCCGCCGCGGTGGGTGCGGGCGCTGCCGCTGCTGCTGATCGTCGGGGTGTGCGTGGCGACGCTGATCAGCCCCGATCCGCTGGACATCGGCTTCCTGCTGGGCGCGATCCCGCCGCTCGCGGTCCTGTCGTACGGTCCGCTGGCGACCGCGCTGCTGGGCACGACCGTGATCGTGATGCTCAACGTGCCGGCGTTGCAGCTCGACCGGCCGGGCCGCACCGACGTCCTGACGGTGGGCTTCGTCGCGGTGCTGAGCGTGTTCGTGGCGTTCGTGCGCAGCCGCCGGGACGTGCAGCTCGACACCGAGCGCACCATCGCGGAGGCGGCGCAGCGTGCCGTGGTGCCGCCGGTGCCGGAGCGGGTCGGCGCGGTGCGCTGCGCGGGGCTGTACCGGGCGGCGGAGCGCGGCACGCTGGTGGGCGGCGACTTCTTCGACGTACGGGAGAGCCCGTACGGGGTGCGGGCGGTGCTGGGGGACGTGCGCGGGCACGGGCTGGCGGCGATCGCCACGGTGGCGTCGCTGATGGGCGCGTTCCGGGAGGCGGTGCTCGACCGGCCGACGCTGGAGGACGTGGCGGCCCGGCTGGACCGGCGGCTGACGGTGGACTCGGCGCGGAGCCCGGACACGGAGCTGTTCGCGACGGCCGTCCTGCTGGAGTTCGCGCCGGGCGCGGACCGGGTGCGGATCGTGGTGTGCGGGCATCCGCCGCCGCTGCTCCTGCGCGACGGTACGGCGGCGGAGGTGCCCGCGGTGCCGTGGACGCCGCTGGGTCTCGGTCTGCCGGGGGCGGCCCCGGCGACCGGTCTCGACGTGCCGCTGCGGCCCGGGGACCGGGTGTTCCTCGCCTCGGACGGGGTGTGGGAGGCGAGGAACGCGGCCGGTGCCTTCTATCCGCTGCCGGAGCGGCTGCCTGCGCTGGCCGAGGACGCGGGCCCGGCGGTGACGGCCGACCGGGTGTGGGCGGACGTGCTGCGGCACTGTCCCGCGGTCCGGGACGACGTCACGATGCTCGTCCTGGCGCCGGGGCGTCCGGAGGCGGAGGCGGCCCCGGAGACTCGGTGAGCTTCTCGTCGTCGCCCTCCGCATCGATGTGCGGCAGGATCCGGTCCAGCCACCGGGGTGTCCACCAGGCGTGCGGGCCGAGCAGGGTGAGCACGGCGGGCACCATCAGCAGCCGCACGACGGTGGCGTCGATGAGGACACTGACCGCGAGGCCGAGCCCCAGCATCTTGACCACGATGTTGTCGCTGATGATGAACGCCGCGAACACGCTCACCATGATCAGGGCGGCGCAGGTGATGACCCGGGCGGTGATCTCCAGGGCGTGGGCGACGGACCCCTTGGCGTCGCCGGTGCGCACCCATGCCTCGTGGACGCGGGAGAGCAGGAAGATCTCGTAGTCCATGCTCAGGCCGAAGATGATCGCGAACATCATCATCGGTACATAGCTCTCGATGGGCACCTTGCCGTTGACGCCGAGCGCGGGCCCGCCCCAGCCCCACTGGAAGACGGCGACGACGACGCCGTACGAGGCCGTGATCGACAGGACGTTGAGGACGGCGGCCTTGACGGCGACCAGCAGGCCGCGGAAGACGGCGAGGATGATCAGGAAGGCGAGGGCGACGACGACGCCGATGATCAGCGGCAGCCGTTCGGCGACGATGTCGCGGAAGTCGACCTGGGCTGCGGTGGTGCCGGTGACGTACCCCTTGGCGTCGTAGCCGGAGACGGCGGCGGGGAGGGTGTCGTCGACGAGCCGGTTGGTCAGATCGGTGGTGGTGGCGCTCTGCGGGGACTGCTGCGAGTAGACGGTGGCGAGCAGCACGTCGCCGTCCTGGGTGGGCGTCAGCGGGGTGACCGTGGCCGCGCCGGACACCGCGTTCAGGGTCTTCTGGGCCTGGTCGGAGAGGTCGGAGCGTTTGTCGGAGGGGACGGACGTCTGGTCGATGACGACGGTGAGGGGCCCGTTGGAGCCGGGACCGAAGGCGTCGGTCATCAGGTCGTAGGCGCGCCGGTCGGTGAAGGACGTCGGGTCGGCGCCGTCGCCGATGTGGCCGAGCTGGATGGAGAAGACCGGGATGGCGAGGATCGCGATGACGGCGATCCCGCCGCCGAGGAACTGCCAGGGGCGGCGTTCGACGCGGCGGGCGTAGGTGTGCCAGGTGCCGTGCGCGGGGGCGCCCGGTTCGGCGTCGGTCTCGGCGACGGGCTTGCGCACGTGGTAGCGGTCGATCCGGCGGCCGATCAGCCCGAGGAACGCGGGGACAAGGGTGAGGGCGCCGACGACGGCGGTGACCACCGTGACGGCGGCGGCGACACCGAGCTTGCCGATGAAGGACACCCCGGACGCGTACAGACCGGCCAGGGCGATGATCACGGTGGTGCCGGAGACGAGGACGGCGCGGCCGCTGGTGGTGTTGGCGTGTCCGGCCGCCGCGACGGGGTCGGCGCCGTTCATGAGGTTCTGCCGGTGCCGGGTGATCTGGAAGAGGGCGTAGTCGATGCCGACGCCCAGACCGATCATGGTGGCGAGGGTCGGTGAGACGGTCGCGAAGGTGAAGGCGGCGGCGAGCAGACCGAGCAGCCCCAGTCCGCAGATCACGCTGATCAGCGCGGTGACCAGGGGCAGTACGGCGGCGATGACACTGCCGAAGCCGATCAGCAGCACGATGATGGCGACCGCGAAGCCGATGAGTTCGCTGACCCGGTCGTCCGGGGCGGGCCGGGCGAGTTCACCGAGCGAGCCGCCGTACTCGACGTCGGCGCCGGCGGCCCGCAGCGGCTGGACGGCGTCGTCCACGCCGTCGAGGTAGGCGTCGCCGAGGGTGGACGGCTGCACGTCGAAGCGGACCGTGATGTAGGCCGTCTTGCCGTCGCCGGAGACCGGGCCGACCTTGGTGGAGCTCTGCGAGAGCGGGTTCTGCGCCGAGAGCACATGGGGGAGCTTCTGGAGGCTGGCGACCGTCGTGGACATCGGGGAGGCGAGCCCGCTCACGGCGTCGTCGTCGTGCAGGACGATCTGGCTGCTGTAGCCGCCGGCCTGCGGATCGTGCTTCTCGAGCACGTCCAGGCCCTTCGTGGACTGCACGTCCGAGAGCTGGAAGTTGTCCTCGTACTCCCCGCCGAACTGGCGGTCGAGCACCTGAACGGCGACCAGCGCGACCAGCCAGGCGGCGATGACGACGACGAAGTGGCGGGCGCACCAGGCGCCGAGCCGCCTGAGTCCCCCGCCTCGCGGTTCCCCGGCACCGGTGGGTTCCATGTTCTGGGCCTTCTGTGCCGCGCGTCGTCCGCGCTGTCCGTTCGGGCGTCCCGGGCAAGCCGGTTGTGCCCTGAGTAAGCCCATTACACGCCCCGCCGATCATCCCGGCATCTCGACGGAACGCCCCCTTCCGGATGCACGCTCCGCCGTCAGGATGAATGGTGTTAGTGGACCCGTTGACCGCACCGGGCCCGTGCAGCCCTTCGGACGCGAGGAGCGGACACCATGCCCACGTCACAGCCCGGCGACTCCCAGCCCTCCCGGGAACGCGCCACCCCGGACAACCTGCTCCACACCCGCACCGGCACCGAGGTGTCGCCCGAGGACATGGTCCTGGCCACCGGCCGGGACATCACCCCCCGCAATCTCGCCTGGGCCAAGCGCAAGCTCGACGAGGAGGGGCCGGCGGCGATCGAGAAGCTGCTGCCCTGACCCACCGGCCCGGGGCCGCCGTACCGACGGCCGGGCGGCCGCGCCGTGCCCTGCCACGGGCGGCCGCCCCGCCGTTCGCCCATTCCTTGCCCGTTCACCCTTTCGCCCCGGGCCCCGGCACTGACAGACTCCGGAGGATGCCCGACTTCGACATGCTCGTCCTCGGTTCAGGTCCCGGCGGTCAGAAGGCCGCCATCGCCGCGGCCAAACTGGGTCGCCGAGCCGCCGTCATCGACCGCCCCGACATGGTGGGCGGGGTCTCCCTGCACACCGGCACCATCCCCTCCAAGACCCTGCGCGAGGCGGTGCTCTATCTCACCGGACTCACCCAGCGCGATCTGTACGGGCAGAGCTACCGGCTGAAGGAGGACATCACCGTCGCCGATCTGACCGCGCGCACCCAGCACGTGGTCGGCCGCGAGACCGATGTCATCCGCAGCCAACTGTCCCGCAACAACGTCCAGTTGTTCTCCGGCACCGGCCGGTTCGTCGATCCGCACACCGTCGCCCTGCGCGAGGCGGGCGGGCAGGAGCGGCGGATCAGCGCCGAGCACGTGGTGATCGCCACCGGGACCCGGCCGGCGCGGCCGGACAGCGTGGAGTTCGACGGCCGGACCATCCTCGACTCCGACAACGTGCTCACCGTCGAGCGGGTGCCCCGGTCCATGGTCATCGTGGGTGCCGGAGTGATCGGCATGGAGTACGCCTCGATGTTCGCCGCGCTCGGCAGCAAGGTCACGGTCGTCGAGAAGCGGGCCGGGATGCTCGACATGTGCGACGTCGAGGTCATCGAGTCGCTCAAGTACCATCTGCGGGACCTGGCGGTGACCTTCCGGTTCGGGGAGACCGTCGCCGCCGTGGAGCGGCATCCGCGGGGCACGCTGACCGTGCTGGCCAGCGGCAAGAAGATCCCGGCGGACGCGGTGATGTACTCGGCGGGCCGGCAGGGGCTAACCGACGAACTCGACCTGGAGAAGGCCGGGTTGGCCGCCGATCCGCGGGGCCGGATCGAGGTCGACGAGCACTACCGCACCGCGGTCCCGCACATCTACGCCGTGGGGGACGTCATCGGCTTCCCGGCGCTCGCGGCGACCTCGATGGAGCAGGGCAGGGCGGCCGCGTACCACGCCTGCGGGGAGCCGGTGGCGCGGATGCACCACCTCCAGCCCATCGGCATCTACACCATCCCCGAGATCAGCTTCGTGGGCCGCACGGAGGACCAACTCACCGAGGACAGCGTGCCGTTCGAGGTGGGCATCGCCCGCTACCGGGAGCTGGCGCGCGGTCAGATCATCGGCGACGCGCACGGGATGCTGAAGCTGCTGGTCTCCCCCGTCGACCGGACGCTGCTCGGGGTGCACTGCTTCGGCTCCGGCGCGACCGAGCTGATCCACATCGGCCAGTCGGTGATGGGCTGCGGCGGAACCGTCGACTATCTGGTGGACGCCGTCTTCAACTACCCGACGCTGGCGGAGTCGTACAAGGTCGCGGCGCTGGACGCCACCAACCGGCTGCGGCAGCTCGACCGGATCGGCGACTGACGAAGCCCCCTCGCCCGCACCGGCAAGTGCCGTGCCCGTCACGGCACTTGCCGGTCCTGTCGGACGCGTCACGTTACCCGCAAGTCAATCTTGAAACCTCAAGTGTGCGGGCTATCATCACTCGCGACTGGGTGTGACCGTCCGCCGACGCTGTGGTGGCCGGTGTCTCCACCGCGTTCGCCCGACCGGCGCTTTCGCGGGCCGTGTGCACGACGGAAAGCAGCGCAGGCATGAGCAAGGGCACCGGACGCGGGCTCCAGGCGAACGCCCTCGGAACCTTCGACACCGTGGTGATGGCCGTCGCGGGCAGCGCCCCGGCGTACTCCGTCGCCGCCACGACGGCGGTCCTGTTCGGTGCCGTGGGACCGGCCGGTCCGGCGGCGCTGCTGTACTGCGCGCTGCCGATGGCCGGCATCGCGATGGCCTACAGCCGGCTCGGCCGGATCGACGTCAACGCGGGGGCGGGCTACTCGTGGGTGGGGCGCACGCTCCACCCCTTCCTGGGCTTCCTCAGCGGATGGGCGCTGGTCGTCTCGGCCACCCTCTTCATGGTCGCGGGATCGCTTCCGGCCGGGGCGATGACCCTGGCCCTCTTCGACGCGGAGCTGGCCGGCCACACGGCGCTGTCGACGGCGGTGGGCGCCGGCTGGTTCGTCCTGATGCTGGCGGTGGTGCTGGGCGGGGCCCGGCTCACCGTGCGCGCCCAGATCCTCATGTCCGGCGTCGAGTTGGCGATCCTCGCCCTGTTCGCGCTGCTCGCGCTCTTCCACACCGGCGGCCGCGGGCAGCCGTTCGAGTGGTCCTGGCTCGGCCTCGGACACTTCGACGGGGTGGCCGGGTTCGCCTCGGGCGCGCTGGTGGCCGCGTTCTACTTCTGGGGGTGGGACGTCACCGGCAACCTCAGCGAGGAGACCCGCGACAGCCGCCGCACCGCCGGGCTCGCGGGACTGCTCGGACTGGGCATCGTCTTCCTGCTGTTCGAGGTGTTCACCATCGCGGTCGGCGTGATCCTCAGCGGGCCCGAGATCAGCGCGAACGGCGCCGACGTGCTGGCGGCGCTCGGCGAGGCGGTGTGGCCGGGGACCGGCGGGAAGCTGCTGACGGTCGCCGTGATGCTGTCCACCATCGCCACCCTGGAGACCACGCTCATCCAGGTCACCCGCTCCCTGTTCGCGATGGGCCGGGACCGTACGATGCCGGCCGCGCTGGGCCGGGTGCACCGCACCTGGAACACCCCGTGGGTGGCGATCGTGGTGGTCGGCGGGGTCGCGCTGGTGATGTTCGTGGCCTCCAACGCGCTGGGCTCGGTCGGCGACATCCTCGCCGACGCGATCGCGGCGATCGGCCTCCAGATCTCCGTCTACTACGGCCTGGCGGGGCTGGCCGCGGTCGTCGCCTACCGCAGGACCCTGCTGAGGTCCCCGGCCGACTTCGTCCTCGGCGGGCTGTGGCCGCTGTTCGGCTCGGTCTTTATGTTCTGGATCCTCTTCGAGTCGCTGGGCGAGCTGGAGCCGGCGGCGGTCGCCATCGGGCTCGGCGGGCTCGCCGTGGGGCTGGTGCCGATGCTCTGGTACTGGCGGCGGGGCAGCGACTACTACCGGCCCGCCCGGCTGGACGCCTCGCGCACCGTCGAGGCGGACTGTGTGCCCGTACGGCACCCGGCGGGCACGGCGACGGGCCACGAGGGCCCGCCGACCGACTTCTGAGGGGGAGCGTGAGGGCGCGCAACCGTTTCGTTCCCGGCTTCGACCCCGACTGCGGGGACGCGGCCCTGTCCTCCGTCCGCCACGACATCGTGATCGGCCGCTGGCAGGGGGTGCGCGATCTGCTGCGGACGACCGGCGCGGACTGGCTCGCCCGCGGGCACCGGGTGCGGCAGCTCGCCCAGGCGTGCGCGGGCAGTTCGACGGTGGAGACCTGGCTGGCCGCGGAACCGCACAGCGCGGACGCGCTGGTGCTGCGCGCCGCCACCGAGACGGTCCGGGCGTTCCACCTGGCCATCGCCGCGGGCCGGGGCGTGCCGATCGACCAGCGGCGCGTCGACGCGGCGGTGGCGGCCTGTCTGTCGGCGACCGAGTCCTATCTCGACGACCCGACGCCGTGGATCTCCCTGATCTCCGTGGCCCGGCTCTATCCGGCCGGGGTGCGGCGGCAGGAACTGGCGCGCTGGTGGGACGAGTTGCACCGGCGCGACCCGTACAGCATGGAGGGGCATCTCCAGGTGCTGCACTACTACTCCGCGCGCTGGCACGGCTCGCACGGCCTGATGTACGACTTCGCGCGGGACGCGGCCGGGGTGGCGCCCCGGGGCTGTCCGCTGCCGGTGCTGGTGCAGTACGCGCGCGTGGAGGAGTACCGGTACGCCGTCGACACCACCGCCGGGCGCTCCGCGACCGTGGGGCTCGGCCAGCACTGGACCGACGACGCCGCGGCGAGCGACGTACGCCGCACCTGGGAGCGGTGGTTCACCGGCCGGGTCCGCGGCACCGTCGCCCCCGGCGCGCTGCGCGACTGCAACTATCTCGCCCACGCCGCGTGTTCGGCCCGCGCCGAGGACATCGCGGGCCCGCTCCTCACCCACCTCGGCACCCGCTTCACCCGCACGCCCTGGTCCTGCACCGGCGACCCCGCCCAGCAGATCACGCGCTGGCGCAAGGAGTACGTCCGCCGCTGACGTCCGTCACCTCATGACCGCCCCCGCCCCGGCGCCGGTGCGATGTGCAGCCGCAGCATCGGGGAGCGGTGGACCGCCCAGTCGCGGGCGTACGCGGGCGGGGTGCCGTCCGGGCGGGTGAGGGCGGCGGTGGGGATACGGCGGGCCGTGCCGCGGACGGTGGCCTCCGTGGCGTTGGCGTTGTGGCCGCGGACGGCGGCGGAGGAGCAGCCGGCGTAGTAGGCGACGGGGATGGCGTCGGCGCCGGTGAGGAGACAGGGCGGGCGGACGCCGAGACGGTGCAGTTGGGCGGCGGCCCGGGCCCAGTCGCGGTGGTGGGCGGTGGTGCGGTCCACGGTGCGGTCCAGGACCGCGTACTGCACGGCGAGATGTCCGGCGACGGCGAGCGCGGTGAGGGCCGCGACGACCGGGCGCGGGCGGCCGTCCGGACGGGTGACCAGGTGGAGCAGGGCGTCGGCGACCGGGATCGCGAGGAGGGCGTAGACGGGCAGCAGGAAGCGCGGCGCCGCGTAGCCGATCATGAACAGATAGGGGACGGCGGCGGTCGTGGCGCAGGCCAGCGGGAGCAGGGTGGGCGCGGTGCGGCGGGCGCGGACCGCGATCACCAGGCCGAGGGCGGCGACCAGCGGCAGCACGAACCACCAGGCCATGATCACCGGGTGGGGCAGGGAGCCGGTGCAGGGGCGGCACAGGGTGCGGCCGACCAGGCCGCGCAGTTGGTCGTCGACGGCGAGGTTCCAGCCGAGGCCGCCCTGGATGCGGGACGCCTCGGACAGCCGCCGGCCCAGGCCGCCGTGGGCGATGTACGCCTCGATCACCCACTGGACGCCGCCCGCGGCGAGGCCCGCCAGCAGGAGCAGCCCGAGGCCGCGGTGGCGCAGGGCGGCGAGGACGAGGAGGGGCAGCGCCAGCCAGACGGCGTCGGTGGGCCGCATCCACGCCATCAGCGCGGCGCCGGCGGCGAGGCCCGCGAGGGCGGCCGGGTCGCGGCTGCCGGCACGGGCGCGCAGGAAGCAGCCGACGCAGACGAGTCCGCCGAGGGCGACCCAGAGGTTGGGCATCGCCTGGGGGCCGTAGAAGAGGGTCACCCACAGGGAGGCGAAGAAGGCGCCGGCGACGGTCAGGACGCGGTCGGGGAAGAGGGGGCGCCAGATCCGCAGGGCGAGGTAGAGGCCGGTGCCGGAGAGGAGGGCGAGGTAGATCCTCAGCAGTTCCGTCGACGTCGACCAGGAGACGACCGGTGCCGTGAGGAGGGAGACGCCCCGGGCGCGGGGGGCGCTGAAGAAGGCGGGGGGTGCCTGGGCGGCGTACTGGCTGACGTACACCGTCTCGTCCCAGCCGAGGCCGAGGCCGGGGCGGACCAGGAGGAGCTGGGCGAGGGTGAACGCGGCGGCCACGACGGCGAGCGGCAGGGCGCAGCGCTCGCGCCAGGTGGTGCCGGACGCGTGCGCCGGGGTGCCTCGCCGGCCGCCGACGAGCAGGGCGTTCGCGCCGTTGGACATGACCCACCCCTTGCCCGGGATCAGCGGAGAGAGAAAGCACGGAGAAGCACGGAGAGAAAGCGGGGCGAAACGTAAGAAAATCTTTAAAACACGGTCAAGCTAGCCCACTTGCGCGCCGGGCGCGGGGCCGGATACGCCCACCCGGGTCAGCGGCCGGGCTGGGACACTCGGCGGTGTGCTGACTTTCGACGACCTGTGCCATCGCGCCCGCTCCCTCGTCCGGGACGGCGGCCCGCGCGTCCTGCTCGGCATCGCGGGCAGTCCGGGCGCCGGGAAGACGACCCTCGCCGAACGCCTCGTCCGCGCCCTGGAAGGGGAGCGCGGCGAGGGGGCGTGGGCTGCGCACGTGCCGATGGACGGCTTCCATCTGGCCGACGCCGAACTCGACCGGCTCGGCCGCCGCGACCGCAAGGGCGCCCCCGACACCTTCGACGCGGCCGGGTACGCGGCCCTGCTGCGCCGGCTGCGCGAGGAGGGCGACGGCGAGGACATCGTGTACGCGCCCGGTTTCGAACGGGAGCTGGAGCAGCCGCTCGCGGGCGCGCTCCCGGTGCCGCCGACGGCCCGGCTGATCGTCACGGAGGGCAACTACCTCCTCCTCGGCACGGGCGCGTGGACGCGGGTACGGGCCGCGCTGGACGAGGTCTGGTTCTGCGAGACCGACGAGGAGGAACGGCTCCGCCGCCTGATCGCCCGCCACGAACGCTTCGGCAAGGCCCACACCGAGGCGGTGGCCTGGACACACGGCACCGACCGACGCAACGCCGCCCTGGTGGCGTCCACCCGGGAGCGGGCGGATCTGGTGGTGCGGGTGGGGTGACGGCGGGCCGTTCGCGGGCCGTTCGAGCGCGTCGGGATGAACTCCTGCGCGCCTCGCGCCGTACCCGTGTGCACAGATGGCGGTTCGGGGGCGCGATCATGGTGTACCGGCGGTAACTGCAAGCGGGACGGCGGTTGCCGGGCTTTCGGGCACGGTGGCCGGGACGGGCCGTGAGCTATGTTGAGCTGCGTGGGAGACAAAGGAGGCGCACCGGTGCCATCGCCCCAGCAGGCACGCGCACAGGCATCCGCCATCACCTCGGGAAAGACCGCGCCGGAGGCGGAGGTGTCCCCGACCTCCCGGTTGCGGGCCCTCTTCGACGGGCCTCATCTGTCCCCGGGGCAACGGCGCATCGCCCAGTATCTGATCGAGAACATCACCGAGGCGGCGTTCCTGTCGATCACCGACCTCGCCGATCGCGTGGGGGTGAGCCAGCCCTCGGTGACCCGGTTCGCCGCGGCCGTCGGGTTCAGCGGGTACCCCGCGCTGCGCGAGCGGCTCCAGTCGATCGCGCTCGGCACCCTGGCGGGCGGCCCGGCGACGGCCGAGGTGAACCGGAGCAACGAGCTCCAGGCGGCGGTGGACGCGGAGATCGAGAACCTGGAGAACCTGCGGCGCGACTTCGCCGACCCGGACCAGGTCATCGACATCGGCCGCAAGCTGTCGCAGTCGACACCGCTGACCATCCTGGGCCTGCGGATCTCGGTCTCGCTCGCGGAGTACTTCGCGTACGCGGCCCGGCGGGTCCATCCGGACGTACGGCTGGTGACGCGCGGCGGCAGCGTGGCCTACGACGCGCTGCTCCAGTCCCGCGAGGCGGGCGGCACCTGGGTGCTGGCGTTCTCGATGCCGCGGCACGCGACGGAGACCCTGACCGCGGTCCGGGTGGCCCGCAGCGCCGGACTGAAGGTCGCCCTGATCACCGATCTGGCGCTGGGTCCGGTGGCCGACGAGGCCGACGTCACCTTCGCCACCGGTACGGGCTCCCGGCTGGTCTTCGACTCGTACGCGGCCCCCGGGATGATGGCCGCCGCGGTGCTCCAGGCCATGACGGACGCCGGCCCCGAACGCACCCAGGCGCGGCTCGAGGAGTACGAGCAGATCGCCGAGCAGCACCAGTTCTTCCTGCGCGACTGACCCGCGACCGACCCACCCCCCTCCCTGAAAAGCGACACAGGGATCATTGCGGCCAAATCGCGCATGAATGTTTTCATACTCCTTGCAAAGCAGACGGCATATATAAATACTGCGTACGCCGCACCCGCCCAGCAGGGCACCCGGTACGAGCGCCCGAAGCCGCCGTCCCCTACCCGCGTCGGCGCCCAGGGCACTCGGGGCTCTCCTGGCGAGAGCACCGTGGCGGCCCCGGTCATCCCCTGGACCGGGGCCGCCCCGAACTGTCGGACCACCCGTCCCGACGCCACCCTCCCGGAAGCGATGATCATGACCCTGACGACGACGACTCGCATCAGCCCGGACTGGCCGTGCCAGGTCAAGAACCCGGGGAGCTACGACTGGGAGCGCTCGGCCGCCAAGTGGCTGCGCGAACTGGTCCCCGCGCGCTACGCGAGCTACCCGGCGCTGCTGCGCCACCCCGTGCTGCTCGCCCGGCACGCGCAGCTCCAGGTGCAGCAGGAGGTCCGGGTGGCCCGTACCGCCCTCCAGACCGCCCGCGCCGATCTGCCCCGCCTGGGCATGCCCGAGTCGGTCATCGAGCACACGATCAAGCTCTACGCCGCCGAGGTCATGCAGCTCCAGCACATCGCCCGCAGCGTCCGCGCGGTCACCCAGGCGCTGGTGGAGCACGGCACCACCCGCTGAACCGCGCCTTCCGTCCCGGGTGTCCTCCCCGCCGGGGAGGCTGGTCGAAGGCCCTGATCACCGCGGCACGCCTGTGCCATGCTCAGGGCGTGACGACAGAACCCGCCCCGCCCGCGGGCTCCGGCGCCGCGACCGACCTGGCCGCGCTGGCCCGGGTCGTGGCGCGCCAGCGCGCCGAACTGGACCGGATGCAGGACCTGGCGGCCACCTCCGCCGTCCTGGAGCGGGCCACGGGTGTGGTCATGGCACGGCTCGGCTGTTCCGCGGACGCGGCACAGGAGGAGCTGCGCCGCCGTGCGTCGAGCGCCGGCCACACCCTGCTGGAGGAGTGCTGGATCGCACTCGGCGGGGTGACCGCGCCCGACCGTTCCGCCCCCGGGTCACCGGGGGCCGCGGCCCTGCCCCGGCCGCAGCCGGTGCCCGCCGAGGAGTCCGACGCCCTCGGTCATCTGGCCCGGGCGCTGGCCCGCGTCGGCTCCCCGCAGGACCTGGCCCGCTGTCTGCTGGACCGGCTCGCCGCGGACACCGGCACCGACGCCGTCATGATCTACGTCCGGCTGCCCGTCGGCGGACTGGAACTGGTCGGGCACGCCGGGATCGACGACACCCTCGCCGACCGCTGGAGCCGGGTGCCGCCGCTGGCCGGAGTGCCTCCGCTGGACGCCCTCGACGCGGGACGGCCGTGCTGGCTGGAGGACCCGGCGACCGACCGGGCCCGCCATCCGCGCACCGCGGACGACGCCGCGGAATGGCACTCGCGCGCCTGGCTGCCCGTGGCCGCCGGGGAACCCGCCGAGGCCGTCCTCGGCGTCCTGCGCCGCACCGCAGGACCCTTCCCGCCGCACGTACGGGAACGGCTGCTGGCGGTGGCCCGGCTGTGCGCCGGCCCGCTGCGCGGTGTCGGACCCCTGCGGGAGGCCGAACCCGCCCCCGGCGCCGCCGCGGACGCCGTGCAGAGCGTGTTCGACCGGATGCCGGTCGCCGCGGTGCTGCTCACCCCGCTGCGCTCCCCCGCGGGCGAGGTCGAGGACTTCCGGATCACCGCCGCGACCGCCGGCACCCGTGACACCGCCGGCCGGCACGGCCGCGACCTGATCGGCCTGCGCTTCCTGGAGTGCTGGCCGGACACCACCGACGAACCGCTGTGGCGGGGCTGTCTGGAGGCGCTGTCCGGCGCCGAGCCCTTCGAGAGCGAGCCGTTCGCCCGGCAGCAGACGGTCGCCGGGGTCAGCGAACTGTCCACCTACTCGGCCCGCGCCGCCCGGCTGGGCGACGCGCTGGTGGTGAGCTGGGTCCGGCACGACCCCTCCGACCGGCAGGAGCAGCGGCTCGCCGACCTCCAGCGGCTGGGCGACCTCGGCTGGGCGCACTGGAACCTCGTCACCGGCGAGGCCGCCTGGTCCGCCCAGGCGTTCGCCGTCCTCGGCCGCGATCCGGCCCGCGGCGCCCTTCCGCTCGCCCGGCTGCCCCGGCTCGCCCTGCCCGAGGACGGCCCGGCGCTGACCCGCGCGGTCGACGAGCTGACCCGGCACGGCCGGGCGTGCGACGTGCCGTTCCGGCTCGCCGCGCCGGGCGGGGTACGGCATCTGCGGGCGGTCGCCGAGGCGGTGACGGACGGCCGGGGTGTCCCCGTCGAGGTGCACGGCTTCGTCCAGGACGTCACCGCGCAGCGCAGCACGGAACTCGCGCTGGTCGCCACCGAGCGCGCGGTCCTCACCCAGCGCGGGGCGCTCCGGGCGGAGCGCACGCTGGCCGCCCGGCTCCAGGACGCGCTGCTGCCGCTGCCCAAGGAACCGGTCCGGCTGGCCGGGCTGCGGGTCGACGTCGTCTATCTGCCCGCGCAGTCCGGGCTCAACGTGGGCGGCGACTGGTTCAGCGCCATCGAACTGCCGGACGGCGACGCCCTGTTCGTGGTGGGCGACGTCGCCGGGCACGGCATGGACGCGGTCGCCGCGATGGCCCTGCTGAGATTCACCGCCAAGGGGATGGTCATCACGGGCTCCACGTTGACGGGCGCGCTCAGCCGGCTCAACGCCCTGCTGCTGCACTCCCGGGACCCGCACGGCACGGCGACCATGGTGCTGGCCCGCTACCGCCCCGCCGACCGGCGGCTGGTGTGGGCCCAGGCCGGCCATCCCCCGCCCCTGCTGGTGCGCGACGGCACGGCCCGCTATCTCGACCGGCCCGGGGGCATGCTGCTCGGCGCGAGCGACACCCCGCGCTACACGGAGGCGGAGTGCGTGCTGCGCCCCGGCGACCGGCTGCTGCTGTACACCGACGGGCTGGTGGAACGGCCCTCGGAGAGCATCGACCGGGGCCTGGACCGGCTGGCCGCCGCCGCGGCCGGACCCGCCCCGCTGGGACGGCTGCTCGGCCCGCTGCTGGACCCCGAGGGACGGGACGACGTGTGCGTCCTGGACATCCAGGTGCCCGAGGACGCCTGAGGGCGGGGCGGGTTCAGTCGTCGCGGTGCCGCCAGTACCAGAGCGCCCCGACGACGAGGGCCAGCAGGAAGGCGACGGGCAGCACCAGGCCCGGGAGGCGGGAGACGTTCATACGGGCGGCTTTCGGCTCGGCGGACCGACGCGCCTGATCGCACCCCGACCCGCCGAGCATTGTGACACGCGCCACATTGCCGCTCGGTCCACTTTTCCGATGCGTTACGCGTCATCCGGTGGCGGTGCGCGCCTCCAGTGCCTCCCGGGTGTCGTCGCCGTAGACGCCGTCCTCGTCGCCCCGTATGCCGTACCAGAGCTGGAAGCGCGCCACCGCCTCGGTGAGGACGGTGTCGTACCGGCCGTCGGTGCCGCCGCCGTCGTACACGTTCGGGATGCGCAGCAGCCGCTGCTGGAGGTCGGTGACCTCCGGGCCGCTGTCGCCCTCGCGGAGGGTGCCCGCGCCGTCCGGGTCGGGGCCGGTGCCGGGTGCGGGGGCGGCCGGGCTCGGGGCGGTCGGCGTGGGGGCCGGGGCGGCGGCCGCCTCGCCGTCGCGGCCGGGCAGCAGGAGGGCGCAGGCGAAGCCGACGAGCGCCGCCGCGGCGACGGCGACGACCACGGCGGCCCGGCGCAGCCCCGCACCCGATGCGGCGGCCGGCAGCCGGCCCGGCACGGCCGGGTGCGGCGCCGGGACGCGCGGGCGGCTCATCTGCCGCGTGGCGCCCGCCTCACCGGGCGGCGACGGTGCGGGCACGCCCCGGGTGCGGCGGCCGTCGGCGCGCCGGAACGTCGCGCCCGTCCTGAGGTGGCGGCCGGCGGCCGGCGCGGGGGCGCCGTCCGTGCCGAAGAAGTCCGTCCCGCCCGCCGGTACGGCGGGCAGTTCCTCGGTCGCCTCGTCGGAGCCGGCCGCCCGGTCCCCCACGGGCACGGCCTCGTAGGAGCCGGTGTCCTCGGTCAGCTCGCGGAAGAGTTCCGCGAGGGCGTCGGTGTTGCGGGGCCGCAGGACCCGGATGGGTTCCAGGACCGGTCGTTCGTCGGGCTCTTGCCCCGGTTCGGCCGGTGTCGGCACGCTGCTTCTCCCTCCGTCCGTTCCCCCGGAGAGATACGGGCGGCGGGGCGGCGGGGTTCAGGCGGCCAGGAACCCGTGCAGGGAGCGGCAGGTCGCGGCGACGAACGCGTCCCGCCCGGCGTCGTCGAGGATGTCCAGGGAGAGATACGGGTTGAGGTCCTCCAGCTCCACCAGGAGCAGTTCGCCGTCCGGCGCCCGGCAGGCGTCCACCCGCTGGATGCCGTGCCCGAGGTCGTTCCACTCGATGAAACGGCCGGCGAACTCCAGGTCCGCCACGGTCGGTTCGTACGGCCGGAGCTGCCAGCGGCGCTCCGGGTCCGGGGCGTACAGGGCGTACTGGAAGTCGTGGTCGACGTAGTAGAAGGAGACCTCGTAGGAGAACTCCACCCGGGGCTGGATCAGGACCGTCCCGTCGGCGAGGCCGGGCAGCCGGTCGGCGGTGACGAACTCCAGCCCTATCGAGTCGGCGCCCAGCTTGGGCTTCACGGCGTAGCGGTCCGCCGCGGGGAGGCGGTGCAGGTCCTCGGCGCGGTCCACCGTCGGGATGACCGGGTAGCCGGCCCCGGTGAGATCGAGGAGGTACTGCTTGCCGGCCATGTCGGCCTTCCCGGTGAGCGGGTTGTAGACCCGCGTCCCGCTGCTCAGCGCACGCTCGCGGAACGCCCGGTAGGCGTCGGCGTACGCCAGGACGGGGCCGCTGTTGCGGACCACGACCGCGTCGAAGCCGTCCATCAGCCGGGCCGCGTCGAGCGGATGGCACAGGGCGAGGTCGAACTCGGCGCGCAGCCGGGCGGTGAGCGCGATGTCCTCGTCGCAGTAGCGGCGCCCGCGGGCCGGGTACGCCAGGTCCGTGACATAGAGGAGGCGGGGACGGGCGGCGGCGGACATGCGGGGCTCCTCGGACCGGGTGTGACGTGCGGAAAGGTTACGTCGGGGCCCTGGGCCCGCCGCGCCGGGGCCTGCCCTCCGTACAATTTGAGGCCGAACGACCGTCGAACGACCGCCGAACGACCACCGGGGTGCCGTGCCCCGGCGCCATGCGAAGGAGCCGCCCGTGCCCGGCCAGCGTTCCATCACCGAAGCCGAGCGGCTCGCGTCGGAGAAGCTCGGCGGCGCCCCGATCCGCCGGGAGCAGATGGCGGCCGTGGCGAACATCTACCGGGCCGCCTCCGCGGTGCGCCAGCATCTGGAGAACTCGGTGCTGCGCGGCTCCGACCTCACCTGGACGGCGTTCGTGGTGCTGTGGGTCGTCTGGATCTGGGGCGAGTCGGAGACCCGGCACGTGGCGGAGGAGGCCGGGATCTCCAAGGGCACGCTGACCGGCGTGGCGCGCACCCTCCAGACCCGGGGGCTGCTGCGCCGGGCGGACCATCCGACCGACGGCCGGCTGGTGCTGCTGAGCCTCACCGACGAGGGCGAGGAGCTGATGGGGCGGCTGTTCCCCCGCTTCAACGAGGAGGAGGCGTTCGTGACCGGGCGCCTGGACGCCGAGGAGTGCCGGGGGCTCGCCGAGGCGCTGCGGCGGGTCGTGCTCCAGGTGGAGGAGGACGGCGAGGAGCGCCGCCGCGCCCTGCTGGACGGCGCCGATCCCACGCCCCGGCGCAGCGGCCGGCGGCCCCGGGCCTGAGCGAGGGCGGGAAGGACGCGGGAAAGAAGGGGGACGGTCGGGTCGTACGATGGAACGACCGTCGTTCTCTCCCGAACCCGAAGGGCTCGTCCACCCGTGACCACCGCAACGCTTCTCGACGGCAAGGCCGCCGCGGCCGACATCAAGAACGAACTGGCCCTGCGGGTGGAGGCGCTCAAGGAGCGCGGTGTCCACCCGGGGCTGGGCACGATCCTCGTCGGCGACGACCCGGGCAGCCGTTCCTACGTGGGCGGCAAGCACCGGGACTGCGCGCAGGTCGGCATCGCCTCGATCCGGGTGGAGCTGCCCGCCGACGCCTCCCAGGCCGATGTGGAGGCGGCCGTGCTGCGGCTGAACGCCGACCCGGCCTGCACCGGTTTCATCGTGCAGCTCCCGCTGCCCGCCCATATCGACACGCACGCGGTGCTGGAGCTGATCGACCCGGTCAAGGACGCCGACGGACTCCACCCGACGAACCTCGGCCGGCTGGTGCTGGGCATTCCGGCGCCGCTGCCCTGCACCCCGCGCGGCATCATCGACCTGCTGCGCCGCAACCGGGTGGAGATCACCGGCCAGCAGTTCTGTGTCATCGGCTGCGGGGTGACCGTGGGCCGTCCGCTGGGGCTGATGCTGACCCGCGCCACCGAGCACGCCACCGTCACGCTGTGCCACGAGGCCACGCAGGACACGGCCGCGCACGCCCGGGAGGCGGACGTGGTGGTGGCCGCGGCCGGGGTGGCGCACCTGGTGCGGCCGGACTGGATCAAGCCGGGCGCGACCGTGCTCTCGGTCGGTCTGACCCGCACGGTGGAGGGCGTCCTCGGGGACGTCCACCCGGACGTCGGTGACGTGGCCGGTTCCTTCGCGCCGCCGATCGGCGGGGTGGGCCCGATGACCCGGGCGATGCTGCTGACCAACGTGGTCGAGGCCGCCGAGCGGATCTGACGTCACCGGCGGGCGGCGGCCACCAGGGCGTCGAACAGCCCCTGCTGGGCGGGGTCCTGGCGGGCGGTGTCCTCCGGGTGCCACTGCACGGCCGTGAACCAGCCGCGCGCCGCCGGGAGTCCGAGCGCCTCGACGGTGCCGTCCTCGGCGGTGGCGGTGACGGTGAGTCCGGTGCCGGGGCGGTCGACGCGCTGGTGGTGGTAGCAGGAGACGTCCGCCTTCTCCTGGCCGACGGCCGCCGCGAGCGGGGTGCCGGACGTGATGCGCACGGGGTGCGTGCGGTGCCGGTGGTCGAGCCCCGGACCGCCCATGTCCTGCTCCAGGGTGCCGCCGAGCGCCACGTTGACGACCTGGAGACCGCGGCAGATCGCCAGCAGCGGCAGCCCCGCGGCCAGGGCGGCGCGGGCCGCGGCGAGGTCGAAGGCGTCCTGGTGGTCGTCGACGTCGTAGACGGCGGCATGGGTGCCGGGAGCGCCGTAGCGGTGCGGGGCCAGGTCGCCGCCGCCGGGGAGCAGCAGGGCGTCGAAGCGGGCGAGGCGGGCGGCGGCGCCGTCCGGGTCGGCGGGGTGGAGGGTCACGGGTTCGCCGCCGGCCCGCCAGACCGCCTCGGCGAGGGCGCGGGCGGTGACCTCGGCGGCGTACCGCAGGGCCGAGGTGGTGGCGGAGAACCGGGCGGGGATCGCGACGAGCGGCCGTGGGGGTTTGCGGGGCGTGGTCACAACTGGATCCAGGTGGTCTTCAGTTCGGTGTACTTCTCCAGGGCGTGGGCGGACTTGTCGCGGCCGTTGCCGGACTGCTTCATCCCGCCGAAGGGCACGGTGAGGTCGCCCTCCTCGTAGCAGTTGACCCAGACCGTGCCGGCCCGGAGCGCGCGGGCGACCCGGTGGGCGGTGGACAGGTCGGCGGTCCACAGGCCGGCCGCGAGGCCGTACTCGGTGGCGTTGGCGAGCCGTACCGCCTCGTCGAGGTCGTCGAAGGCGAGCACGGACAGGACCGGGCCGAAGATCTCCTCGCGGGCGAGCCGGCTGCCGGGTCCTACCCGGTCGAAGACCGTGGGTTCCAGATAGCTGCCGCCGCTGTCGGCGAGGGTGCGGGCGCCGCCGGTGAGCAGCCGGGCGCCCTCGGCGAGACCGGTGTCGATGTGGTCCCGCACCCGGCGCAGATGGCTTTCGCCGACCAGGGCGCCCATCTCGGTGGCGGGGTCGAGCGGGTCGCCGACGCGGACCTCGCGGGCCCGGCGCACGACGGCGTCGGTGACGCGTTCGGCGATCGAGGAGTGCACGAGGAGCCGGGAGGGCGCGGTGCACATCTCGCCCTGGTTGAAGAAGATCCCCCAGGCGGCGGTGGCGGCGGCGCGGTCCAGGTCGGGGGCGTCCGGCAGCACGATGTTGGGTGATTTGCCGCCGAGTTCGAGCCAGACCCGCTTGAGGTTGGAGTCGGCGGCGTAGCGCAGGAAGTGGCGGCCGACGGGGGTGGAGCCGGTGAAGGCGAGGACGTCGACGTCCGGGTGGAGGCCGAGTGCGCGGCCGGCGGTCGGGCCGTCGCCGGTGACGACGTTGAGGGCGCCCGGGGGCAGCCCGGCCTCGGTGCCGATCCGGGCGAGCAGGAGCGCGGAGAGCGGGGAGGACTCGGAGGGTTTCAGGACGACCGTGCAGCCGGCGGCGAGCGCGGGGGCGACCTTCCAGGCGGCCAGGGTGAGCGGGAAGTTCCAGGGGACGACGGCGCCGACCACACCGGCGGGTTCGCGGGTGACGAGGGCGAGGGCGTCGGGTGCGGTGCGCGGGGCCTCGTCGGTGAGCTTGTCGGCGAGTTGGCCGTAGTAACGGAAGGTGGCGATCGCGGCGCGCAGTTCGATGTCGTGGGCGTCGGTGAAGGGCTTGCCCATCTCCAGGGTGATGGTGAGGGCGAGCCGTTCGCGCCGCTCCTCCAGCAGGTCGGCCATGCGGAGCAGGACGCGGCCGCGGTCGGCGGGGGCCAGCCGGGGCCAGGGTCCGCCGTCGAAGGCGCGGCGGGCGGCGGCCACGGCGTGGTCGACCTCGGCCTCGCCGGCGTCGGCGACCCGGGTGAGGGTCTGTCCGTCGCGGGGGGAGACGACGGCGAAGGAGGGACCGGCGCCGGGTTCGTCGGCGCCGTCGATGTGATGGTGGGCGGGGAACTCCAACTCCTTGGCGCGGTGCAGGAGTTCGTCGTGGGTGAGGGCCGGCATGAGTGTCCTTCGGGGTGTGCGGGGGCCCGCCGGGGAGCGGGCCCCCGCGCGGGGTGCGTCAGCGGGCGCGGACCAGTCGGGCGGCCGTGGCGCCGAGCAGCAGGACGGCGGGGACGGCGAGCACGAGCCAGGTGGCGGTGGTGC
This sequence comes from Streptomyces sp. CAI-85, assembly GCF_013363615.1. Classification (NCBI taxonomy): domain Bacteria; kingdom Bacillati; phylum Actinomycetota; class Actinomycetes; order Kitasatosporales; family Streptomycetaceae; genus Streptomyces; species Streptomyces sp. CAI-85. The sequence goes on from NZ_JAANNX010000001.1 coordinate 573,560, forward strand.
TGTCGCCGCCGATGAGGGTGGTGAAGTTGGCGAGGACCACCCAGATCACGGCGGCGATGCCGAGGGCACCCAGGGCGGGGGCGATCAGGGTGTTCCAGGGCCGGGTGTCGAGGCGTTCGCGGCGGAAGAAGACGATCACGGAGACCGAGGTCAGGAAGTACAGCAGCATGCAGGCGAGGACGCCGACGCCGCTGAACCAGGAGAAGAGGGTGAGCACCGGGTCCTTGCCGGTGACGGCGAACGGCACGACCAGGACGGCGGCGATCGCGGTCTGGACGAGCCCGGCGGCCCAGGGGGCGTGCCGGGAGTTGACGGCGCGCAGCCGGGCGGGCAGCAGGCCCTCGCGGCTGAGGGAGAACAGATAGCGGTTGGCGGAGTTGTGGAAGGCGAGGATGCCGGCGAAGAGCGAGGTGGCGAGCAGCACCGGCAGCACGTCGTTGACCCAGCCGCCGAACTGGTCGGCGATGGGGCCGAAGACGAAGACCGTGGAGTCGCCGCCGGCCAGGGCGTCACCGGCCGCCGCGGTGGCCTTCGAGGGGCCGTAGGAGGAGATCAGCATCCAGGAGGTGAAGGCGAAGAAGCCGGTGACGACCGCGACCGAGAGATAGGTGGCGCGGGGGACGGTCCGGTGCGGCTCGCGGGCCTCCTCGCCGTAGATCGCGGTGGCCTCGAAGCCGAACATGGAGGCGACGGCGAACATCAGGGCCACGCCCGGGGCGCCCTGGAGGGCGGCGCCCGGGGAGAAGGTGTCGGTGAAGGCGAGGCCCTCGGGGCCGCCGCCCTTGACCAGGGTGACCAGGGCGAAGACCAGCAGGATGCTGAACTCGGCCAGCACGAACACGGCGAGCACCTTGGCGCCCAGTTCGATCCCGGCGGCGCCGAGGATCTGGACGGCGGCCATGGTGACCAGGGACCACACCCACCAGGCGACGTGGACGCCCGCGTAGTGCTCGACCAGACCGGCGACGGTGAAGCCGTAGAGGCCGTACATCGCGGCCTGGACCGTGCAGTAGGCGAAGAGGGCGACGGCGGCGCTGCCGCTGCCCGCGGTCCGGCCGAGGCCCTTGCCGATGTAGGTGTAGAAGGCGCCCGCGTTCACGACGTGCCGGCCCATGGCCACGAATCCCACCGAGAACAGCAGGATCACCGCGCCGGCCAGGGCGTAGGCGGCGGGGGCGCCGGGGCCGTTGCCGACGGCGACCGCGATGGGGACCGCGCCGGCGATGCCGGTCAGCGGCGCCTGGGCGGACAGGACGAAGAAGAGGATGCCCAGGACACCCAGGGCGTTGCGTTTGAGGGTCGCCGCGGGGCGGGCGGCCTCCGCGGTCGGCGGAGCTGTGTCGACCGTCTGACTGTCCACTCGGATCACCTGCTGGGAGGAAGGGAGAGGTTTCGTTTAGAGCCAAACGAGTTGCCCTATGGTGGGCCGGAACTATCCATCTGACAAGGGGGTGGAGACGGCGAATTCGCGGCGGGGATGCCAGGGACGACGGACCCCCCGCCGCGGGACGCGACGGGGGGCCGGAGGCGGGTGCTCAGCCGTCGTCCCCGGGCGGGCGTCCGACCGGATGCCGCAGAAGGGTGTGCAGTTCGGCGAGGGCCGCCTCGGTCTGCGCACGGTCGCCGATCCCGGTGAGCTGGTGCAGCACGAGCCCGTCGAGCGCGGCGAACACCAGCCGGTTGAAGGCCGGGCTCGCGCCCTGCGGCAGGATGCGGTCCAGCTCCCGCTGGGAGGCGCCGAAGTACTCGTCGTACAGGGCCCGGACCTGGGTCAGCAGCTCGGGCCTGCGGCGCGCCTCCAGCAGCAGTTCGTACTGGTACGCCTGGCCGTCGGGGTCGCCCTCCACCATGTCCGTGAGCCCGGCGACGAAGTCCTCGGGGCGTCCGGTGCCGGACTCCAGGAGACTGCTGCTGAGGCTGGTGCGCACCGCGTACGCGAGGGACTCCTCGATCAGCGCGTCGCGCGAGCCGAAGTGGTGCACGACCAGGCCGTGGGTGACCCCGGCCTCCTCCGCGACGGCCCGGTAGGTCAGGTGCCGCAGCCCGCGCCGCGCCACCACCCGCACCGCCGCCTCCAGCAGCGCCTCGCGGCCCTCCCCGTACCCGACCCGTTTGCGGCCGCGGGGGCGCGGACGCGGGCGGGGGGCCGACGGGGTCTCGGCGGGTTCACTCATGACGGCGACCCTACCGGCCGCCGGCCGGAGCACCGCGGGGCCGGTCGGGGCACCGCGGGGCCGGCCGTCGTCGCCGGTCCCGGTCAGTTCCGGCGCGGCGGGCGGATGCCGCGGAACTCCCAGTCGCCGCCGAGGGCGGTGGAGAGGACCTCCTCGGACTCGGTGGGCTGGGCGCCGACGTCGGTACGGATCGCGGTGGGGCCGGTCACGATGTGGTTGGTGAGCCGGCCGAGGCCCTCCACCTCGACCTCCACGACGTCCCCCGGCCGCACCGGGCGGGAGTTGGCGGGGGTGCCGGAGAGCAGCACGTCACCGGGGTGCAGGGTGATGGTGCGGGCGATGTCGGCGACGAGGTAGTGCATGTCCCACTGCATCTCGTCGGTCGAACCGTCCTGCACCACCTCGCCGTTGACGTACGTCTTCAGGCTCTTGCCGCGGAAGTCCCAGTCGGTGACGAGGCCGGGGCCGAGCGGGCCGAGGGTGTCGGAGCCCTTCACCCGGAGCATCGAACCGGCGTCGGTGTCCCGGAAGTCGTGCAGGCCGTAGTCGTTGGCGATCGTGTAGCCCGCGATGTGGTCTCCCGCCTCGGCCGGGGAGATGTTGCGTGCCGTCCGCCCGATGACGATGGCCACCTCCCCCTCGTAGTTGAGCCACTTGCAGCCCTCGGGGCGGACGACGGCGCCCTTGTGGGAGTTGAGGGAGGAGGTGGGCTTGTGGAAGTACGTCGGGGTGCCGGGCAGGGTGATCCCGAACTCCTCCACACGGCTTCGGTGGTTGAGGTGGACGGCGATGATCTTGGAGGGTACGACCGGGGGCAGGTGCCGGGCCTCCTCGGTCCTGACGCGGCGGCCGTCCCCGGCGACGAGTTCGTCCCCCTCGACGGTGACCTGGACGGCGGCGCCGTCCAGGAGGATGCGGCGGTACTCGGGCATGGCGGCTTCCTAGGGACGTCGGTGCGGGTGGTGGGGTGCTGCGGCCGCGGGTGTTCCCGTGCCGGTCCAGCCGTCGGCCGGGCGGTCGAACCAGAGATGGACCTGACCGGTGCCGATCGAGTTCTCGTAGTCGCCGTACTGGCGGGCGCGGGCGACGCAGTCCCCCTCACCGAGGGCGCCGGCCATCATCAGGTAGTGGAAGAACTTCGCCTCGGGCCGGTACCTCCAGAACTCCTCCATGGTGTCGAGGACCTTGTCGTGCCGGCCCTCCTTGAACCAGGCGATGCGCTCCAGGTCGGCTTCCCGGGCCTCGGGGGTGAAGATGTGCGCCGGGTCGCTGGACTCGTGGTCGCGCAGTTCGCGCAGCGGCCAGAAGGTGTGCGACAGGGCGCCCGAGGCGATGATCAGCACCCGGCGGCCGGGGGTGGCGGCGATGCCGTCGGCGAGGGCCCGGCCGAGCCGCAGATGGTCCTCGGCGTCGCCGGTCTGGCACACCCCGACGGTCACCCACCGTTTGTCGGGCAGGCCCTCGCCGAGGAACTTCCACAGGTTGATCGTGGCGTAGTAAACGGGCAGGTAGGCGTCGTCGATCGCGGTGATCCAGGTGCCGTGCCGGTCGGCGAACTCCGCGATGTTGTGCGCGAGTTCGGGGTCCCCGGGATAGTCGTAGGGCATCCGGCTCATACCGCGCGGCAGTTCCTCGGAGGTGAAGAGGCCGGCCCTGCGGTCCTGGGCGGTGACGACGAACTCGACGGTGGTCGCCCAGTGCGAATCGAGGACGACGACGGTGTCGTAGTCGTCGCGTTCGAAGACCTCCCGGCGCAGCTCGCGCAGTCCGGTGACGAGGGTGATCTCCTTGCCGTCGTTCAGCTCCCGGCGGGTCTCCTCGGGCAGCACGATGGTGGGGACGTGGGCGAGCAGGCCCGCCCCGACGATCTCACCCATGGTCGTTCCAGCCCTTCGGCGCGGTGACGGTGTTCTTCAGGTCGCAGTAGAAGTCGAAGCTCCAGGTGCCGCCCTCCCGGCCGACCCCGGAGTGCCGGGAGCCGCCGAAGGGGGCCCTGAGGTCCCGGACGAAGAAGCAGTTGACCCAGACGGTGCCGGCGGTGAGCCGCCCGGTGACCCGGTCGGCGCGCTCGCGGTCGCCGGTGACGAGCGTGGCGGCGAGTCCGAAGCGGGTGTCGTCGGCGAGCCGTACGGCCTCGTCCTCGTCGGCGAAAGTCTGGAGCGTGAGGACGGGTCCGAAAACCTCCTCCTGCACGATCTCGGAGTCCTGGGCGACCCCGGTGAGCAGGGTCGGCGCGTAGTACCGCTCGTCCACGCGGTGACCGCCGACGACGGCACGGGCCCCGGCCTCCACCGCACGGCGCACGAACCCGTCGATCTTCTCCAACTGGCGGGGGTGGATGGTGGGCCCGATGTCGGTGGCCTCCTCGCGCGGGTCGCCCTGCACCAGCGCGCCCGCCTTCTGGGCGAATCGGCGGGTGAACTCCTCGGCGACCGTCTCCTCGACGAGGATCCGGGTGGCCGCGAGGCACACCTGGCCGGCGTTGTCGTACTGCTCCACCGCGAGGTCGACGGCGAGGTCCAGATCGGCGTCCGCGAACACCAACAGCGGTGATTTGCCGCCGAGTTCGAGGCTGAGCGGGGTGAGGTGGGGGGCGGCCGAGGCCGCGATGCGGCGGGCCGTGGGGACCGAGCCCGTGAAGCTGATGCGCCGGACGTCCGGGTGCGAGGTGAGGGCGTCGCCGATCTCGGAGCCGTAGCCCTGGACGACGTTCAGCACTCCGGCGGGCAGTCCCGCCTCGGCGGCGATGTCGGCGAGCAGCGAGGCGGTCAGCGGGGACCACTCGGCGGGCTTGAGGACGACCGTGTTCCCGGCGGCGAGGGCCGGTGCGATCTTCCAGGTGGCCAGCATCAGCGGCGCGTTCCACGGGGTGATCAGCACGCAGGGTCCTGCCGGGTCCCAGGAGACGTGGTTGGTGTGGCCGCGGGTCTCGAAGTCCTCGTGGTCCAGGGTGAGCGACCGGTCGGCGAAGAAGCGGAAGTTGTGCGCCACGCGCGGCATGACACCGCGGCGGTGGGAGCGGAGCAGGGCGCCGTTGTCGGTGGTCTCGACGATCGCCAGCTCTTCGAGCCGCTTCTCGACCCCGTCGGCGATCGCGTGCAGGATCCGGGCGCGTTCGGCGCGGGGGGTGGCGGCCCAGGCGGGGAAGGCGGCCTTGGCGGCGGCCACGGCGGCGGCGGCCTCGGCGGGGGTGCCGCGCGCGATCTCGCCGAGGGCGCGGCCGTCGACGGGCGAGACGTCGGTGAACGTGCCGGCGGAGGCGACGCGTTCGCCGCCGATCCAGTGCCGGGGGTCGACGGCGACGCCGGCCACCGTCAGGGTGTGCTCGGTCATGTCGGGACTCCAAGTCCTCTGATGGATACGGTGGTCGGGGTCACTCGGCGTCGGAGGTTCCGGACTCCAGAAGACGTCCGCCGTCCCAGACGACGCCGACCTGCCGGTAGTAGGCGGCGATCGGTTCGCGGATCTCCAGTCGGGCCAGCTCCTCGGTGGGCGCCTCGAACAGCTCCAGGTCCGCGTCGCCGGTCCAGGGCTGTCCGCCTTCGAAGGAGGCGGCGCCCGTCTCGATCAGTTCGTCGAGCGCGAGGCCCTTGCCCTTCTCGACGGAGGGCAGCCAGCGGTGGTGGGCCATGGGGTGACCGTTCACGAACCCATTGGTCCCGGAGGGCTCCCGCAGGGTGACCACGGCCTGGGCGAGGCGCCGGTCGGCGGCGGCGAGGGTGGCGCCGAAGCGGGCGCCGGCCTCGATGCGCGGGGCCGGACCGTAGGGGTGCGGCCGGGTCTGGTGGAGGGAGCCGAGCTTCTTCGGATAGCCCTGGTGCAGACCGCGCGCGATCGCGAAGTCCTTGTCGACCCAGATGTACACGCACCGCGAGTAGGTCCGGCCCCGGTAGGAGCAGCGGACGACCGCGAACGCCTCCTTGTACTGGGCGCGGACGGGGTCGAGGAGTTCCTCCCCGGTCGCCGAGCAGGACTGCCAGTCGGCCCAGATCAGCGCGACCGCGCCCGGGTCCTCGTCCGCCAACTCCAGCGGCGCGGGCAGGAGTTCACGCACGCGCGCGGGGTCCGTGCGGTACTCGACGGTGAGCAGGTCGCCGGAGTAGCGCCACGGCGGGGCGGGGATCAGGGACGAGGCGCCGCTCGCCGTCTTGGGGTGGAAGTAACCACGGACGGTGGTCATGTCGAATGCTCCTTGCGCGGTGAGGACGGGGTGCGTCACGCCGTGACGGCGGGCCGCGCCAGCAGCGCGGGGCGGTGGCGGGCGGCGGCCGACGCGGCGCCGGGGCCGCCGAGGGCGACGACGCCGACCAGCAGGCCGTCGCGGTGGTAGCCGACGACGAGGTCGCCGTCGCCGTCGGGCGTGCCGTCCAGGACCCGCACGTCGTCGGCGCCGTAGGAGGGCGCGCCGAAGGACTGGAGGCGGAAATCGTGCTGGTCGCTCCAGAAGGTGGGCAGCGGCGCGAACGGCGCCGGCTCCTCCCCCGTGCCGTGCAGATGCGCGACGAGCGTCCGGGCGGCCTGCTTGGCGGTGTCGCCGGGGATGGACCAGTGCTCGACCCGGCGGGGTACGCCGTCGTAGCGGGCGTTGGGGAAGCGGGCCACGTCGCCGACCGCGACGGCCTCGGGGCGGCCCCCGGCGCGCAGCAGGGCGTCGGTGCGGACGCCGTCGGTGAGGTCGAGGCCGTTGCCGTCGAGCCACTCGGTGTTGGCGACCGAGCCGACCGACTCGACCACGACGTCCGCCGCGAGGACCCGCCCGTCGGACAGCTCCACGCCGGTGACGCGGTCCTCGCCGGTGAATCCGGCGACGCCGGTGCCGAGGGCGAAGCGCACCCCGCGTGCCTCGTGGCGGCGGAGCAGGGCGCGGCCGAGGAGCGGGCCGAGGGGGCCGGTCATGGGCAGCGGCAGCGGGTCGACGACGGTCACCTCGCGGACGCCGAGCGCGACGGCGGTCGCGGCGACCTCGCAGCCGATGAAGCCGGCGCCCACCACGACCACCCGGGCGCCGGGCCGGGTGAGGGCCTCGCGCAGGCCCCGGGCGTCGTCGAGGGTGCGGACGGTGTGCCGGCCGGACAGCGGTCCGGGGCAGGTCAGCCGGCGGGGGCGCATACCGGTGGCGACGACGAGTCCGTCGTACGAGAGGGAGGTGCCGTCGTCGAGGACGACGGTGCGCTCGGGGAGCCGGGCGGTGACCGCGCGACGGCCGAGGAGCCAGGCGGCGTCGGCGACGGCGGGGCGGGGGCGGAAGGCGAGGGACGCGAAGGGCGCCTTGCCGGCCAGGACCTCCTTGGAGAGGGGCGGCCGGTTGTAGGGCATGTGGGGTTCGTCCCCGACGAGGGTGATCGCGCCGGTCCAGCCCGCCGCGCGGAGCTGTTCGGCGGCGCGCAGGCCGGCCATGGAGGCGCCGACGACCAGGACGCGTCCGGTGCTCTCGGATGCGGTCACGGCGTCAGTCCTCGATCCGGATGGCCTGGAGCGGGCAGACGTCGGCGGCTTCCTCGACCTCGTCGCGCAGGGCGTCGTCGGGGTCGGGGACGTAGAGCAGCCGGCCGTCGGCGTCCAGCGAGAAGACGTCCGGGGAGGCGAAGACGCACTGGCCGTGGTCCTGGCACTTGTTCATGTCGACGACGACCTTCATGGCCGGTCCTCCTGGGGGACGGGGGCGAAGGGGGAGGTGAGGGAGGGGATCGGGGCCCGGCCGCGGACGGCCGGGCCCCCGCCAAAGGTGTGCGGCGACCGCGGCGCGGGGCCGCACACCCAACTCGTTTGGCTTCAAACAACGTAGGGACGCGCCTCACCCTGGTCAAGACCTATCCACATGGATAAATTATTGGTCCGCACCCCTTGCGGAGCCCCCGGCCCGTGCCTAGCGTCTGTGCTCGTACAACGGCCCCGGCCGCCGTCCCTCCCGGACCGCGCGGCCCGTCCGGCGCCGTTCCCACCCCGCACGCCACCCGCCTCCCCGGCTGCCCTCCGGCGCCCCGGAGGTGCCCCGCCGTCCCCCGAGGAGACACCGGTGAGCGCTCAAGATCCCGGCCAGAACACCGCGCAGGACCCGGCGGCGGTCCGCCGTCGCATGGAGCGGCTCGCCGCCGACGGCATCGACGTCGTCCGGGTGACGTATCCCGATCTGATCGGCACCGAGCGGGCCCGCGACGTGCTGCTCGAAGAGCTGCCCCGGGCCGTCGAGCACGGCCTCGCCTTCTGCCGGGCCGTCTACCACACCACCCCGCAGGGCGATGTGGTGCCGGTGGCCGGCGGCCTGGACGCGGGCCTGCCCGACATCTGCGTCCGCCCGGACCTGTCCACCCTGACCGCCCTGCCCTGGGAACCCGGGGTCGCCACCTGTCTCGCCGAAGTGACCGACCCGGCCACCGGCGCCCCGGCCCCCGAGTCGCCCCGCGACCTGCTCCGTTCCGTCCTGGACCGCTGTCACGAGCACGGACTGCGGCCGGTCGTCGGCCCCGAGCTGGAGTACTTCCTGTGCGAGCCGGACCCGGCCGGCGGCTGGCGCCGCTACGGCGCCGTCCCCGGAGTCGTCTACACGGCCGGGCTGCGCGCCGACCCCGACAACCATCTGCTGCGCACCCTCCGCCAGGTCCGCGGCCTGGACATCGGGGTGCTCAGCGGCAACCACGAGTTCGACGGCGGGCAGTTCGAGATCAACCTGCTGCACTCCGAGGCGCTCTCCGCCGCCGACCGGGCGTTCCGCTTCAAGGCCGCGATCAAGGAACTGGCCCGCCGGGAGGGCCGGCTCGCCACCTTCATGGCCAAGCCCTTCAACGACGCGGGCGGCTCCGGCTTCCATCTGCATCTGTCGGGCACGGACCCGGACGGGCGCAACGTCTTCGCCGACCCGGCGGCGCCGCACGGACTGTCCGCCACCGCCCGGCACGCCGTGGCCGGTGTCCTCGCGCACGCCCCGGCCCTGGCCGCGCTCGCCAACCCCACCGTCAACTCCTACAAACGGTTCGGCCCCGACACGCTCGCGCCCTGGCTCGTCGACTGGGGCCTGGACAACCGCAGCGCGATGGTCCGCGTCCCGCCGGAGCGCGGCGCGGGCGCCCGCCTGGAGCTGCGGCTCGGCGACGCCGGCGCCAACCCCTATCTGCTGACCGCGGGCGCCGTCGCCGCCGCGCTCCTCGGCGTCCTGGCCGGCGAGGAGCCGCCCGCCCCGCTGGAGGGCTACGGCTACGACCCGAGCGCCGCCGCCCTCCTGCCCACCAGCCTGTCCGCCGCCCTCGACGCCTTCGAGGCGGACACCGCCCTGACCGGCCTCCTCGGCAAGGACTTCGCCACCGCGTTCCTCAGCTACAAGCGGGACGAGGTGGAACGCTTCCAACGGCACGTCACCGACTGGGAGTTCACCGAGTACGGCTACCACCTGTGACGACGACCGGGAGACCCGCCACCATGACCGCCTCCGCCCATCTGCCTTCCGCCCCCGCCGCCCCTTCCGCCCCTTCCGTCCGGGAGGCGCTCCAAGAACCGCTGCCGCTCGCGGAGGTGGACCTCGCCGACCTCGACCGCTTCACCGACGGGATCACCCCCTGGCGGATGTTCCACACCCTGCGCCACGAGGACCCGGTGCACTGGCAGCCCGAGGAGGCGCCCAACTCCGGCTTCTGGGCGGTGACCCGGCACGCCGACATCGCCCGCGTGGACCGCGACGCGGAGACCTTCACCTCCACCCGGTTCGTCAACCTGGAGGAGGTCGACGACGACCAGATCAAGAAGCGCGCCTCCATCCTGGAGCTGGACGGCGTCCGCCACCGCGCCCTGCGCAGCGTCATCCAGCGGCAGTTCGGCGCGGGCGTCATCAACAGCTACACCGACTTCCTGCGCGGTCTGACGGCCAGGACCCTGGACACGGCGCTGGCCAAGGGCCGTTTCGACTTCGTCGCCGACGTCTCCGCCGACTTCCCCATCAACGTCCTCGCCCGGCTGCTCGACGTCCCGCCGGAGGACAACCAGCGGCTGATCGACTGGGGCAACCGGATCATCGGCAACACCGACCCCGACTACGCGGACGTGCTGCTGCACAGCGCGGAGAGCGAGCGGTACCGCGATCTGCCGTTCCGCTCCCCCGCCTCGCTGGAGGTCTTCGAGTACGGCCGCGACCTGGCCCGGCGGCGACGCGGCGGCGCGGGCACCGACCTGGTGTCCAGGCTGGTCAACACCACCCCGCGCGACGGCGTCCCGCTGTCCGCGCAGGACTTCGACAACTACTTCCTGCTGCTGGTGGTGGCCGGCAACGAGACCACCCGGCACACCATCTCCCACTCGATGCTGGCGCTCCTCCAGCACCCCGAGCAGCTCGCCCGGCTGCGCGACGACCCCTCGCTGATCCCGGCGGCGGTCGAGGAGTTCCTGCGCTGGGCCTCCCCCGTCTACCACTTCCGCCGTACGGCCACGCGGGACGTGGAGCTGGGCGGCAAGCGGATCAGGGAGGGCGACAAGGTCGTCATGTGGTACGCCTCCGGCAACCGTGACGAGGAGGTCTTCGGCGACCCGTACGCCTTCGACGTCACCCGGGAGAACAACGACCACGTGACCTTCGGCAAGGGCAGTCCGCATCTGTGCCTGGGCAATCTGCTGGCCCGCACCGAGATCCGGATCATGTTCGAGGAGCTGATCCCCCGGCTCGCGGACATCCGGCTGACCGGCGAGGTGCCGCGGGTGCGCTCCAACTTCGTCAACGGCATCAAGAAGCTGCCCGTCGAGGTGACCCTGGCCTGATCACGACACGGGGTACTCGGTTCCCTCGGAGCAGGGAACCGAGTGCCGTTCCGCGTGTAACGTTCCGGGCATGAGCAGCACCACCAGCAGACCCGAGGCCGCGAAACCGCCGATGCGGGAGGCCCTGGTCGCGGCGGCCTTCCAGCTCTTCCTGGAGCGGGGCTACGAGCAGACCACCGTCGACGACATCGTGGCCCTCGCGGGTGTCGGCCGGCGCTCCTTCTTCCGCTACTTCCCCTCCAAGGAGGACGTGGTCTTCCCCGACCACGAGCGGTGCCTGGCCGACATGACCGCGTTCCTCGCGGCGAGCGAGCCGGACCACGAGCCGGTGCGGCGGGTCTGCGACGCCGCCCGGCTGGTGATGCTGATGTACGCCGAGAACCCGTCCTTCTCCGTGCAGCGCTACCGGCTCACCAAGCGGGTGCCGGGGCTGCGGGCGTACGAACTGTCGGTGGTGTGGCGCTACGAGCGGGCGCTCGCCGCCTATCTGCGGGACCGGTTCGCCGGGACGCCGGACGGCGATCTGCGGGCCGACGTGATCGCCGCGGCCACGGTGGCCGCGCACAACAACGCGCTGCGCTCCTGGCTGTGGTCCGACGGCCAGGGCGACGCGGCCGAGGCGGTGGACCACGCGCTGGGGTCCGTGCGGACGGCGTTCGGCGCGGCACCGGAACCCTCGGCGGACGCTCCGGCGGGTGCTACGGCGAGCGCTCCGGCGGGCACTCGGGCGGGCGTGGCCCCCGGGCTGCCGCTGGTGACCGCCCTGCCGGACGAGGACGACGTCGTCGTGGTCGTCTCCCGGCGCGGAGCACCCCTGTGGCGTGTGGTGCAGGAGATCGAGACGACCCTCGCCCGGAAGTGAGCGGCGGGACGCGCATCTGAGCGATCCCCGCAATTTAGGGGTACCCAGTGCCTTTACGCATGGCACTGAGTGCCATACGCTGCACGTGTGCGCGGCGGCACGGTGAGCCGCGCATGTGCGTGCACGGGTGAGCCGCGCCCGTGGCATTCCGGCCCAGCGCAGGGAGTTGACCAGCGTGTACCACCACTCAGGAAGCGCCGTTCAGCAGACGTCCGGTTCCGCGGCGGGCGTGCTCGACCGCCAGGCCCCGGACACGGACACGATCCTCTTCCAACGCTGCACCTGGTGCGGCACCGCCATGTACCACCGGCTGCTCTGCCCGGTGTGCCAGGGCAGCGATCTGCGCACCGAGCGCAGCGAGGGCGTCGGGACGGTCCGCCACGCCACCGTGGTGCACCGCAACACCCCCTCCGCCCGCAATGTGTCCCTGGTCGAGATGGCCGAGGGGTTCGTGGTGCGCGGCCGGGTGATGGGCCCCCTCATCGGCATCCACAGCGGCGACCGTGTGCGCCTGTCCACCGTCAAGGACCCGGTGCGGGGCGAGCCGGTCTTCCAGCTCGTCGACGAGCCGTTCCGGGGCTGGCACTGACTCAGGTCGCCCGCGTGACCTGATTTCCTCCCTGCCGGGACGGTCCCCGGCGGCACAGGCAACCCACGGGTCCCGTTTCGCTTCCTCCGGGGAGTGAGGGGCTCCCGGTTCGGACGGGGTCCCCGCGCTCCCTGTGTGAGGAGGGGACCCTTGATCCATGCCCGGCGAACAGGTGTCACCGCCGTTGCCGCGCTCGCGGCCCTGGCGGTGTCACCGGTACCGGCCCTGGCCCAACAGCCGCCCGCGCCCCGGGTGTCGGCGACGGCGTCGTACGACGGCGGTCTGCCGGCGGGCTGGCGGCTCACCGGTGACGGCGACACGCGCACCCTGGTCTGGCGGTCGGCCGCACCCGTGCCCATCGGGGACTCGCGCGTCGAGTTCCACGCGGCGGGCCGGCTGCTCGGCACACCCCGGCCGGCCGCGGACGGGCACACGTTCCGGCTCACCCTGGACCGGGACACGCCACTGACGGACCTTCAGGTGCGGTCCGGCAGCAGACGGTTGGACGCCCCGGACGACAACTCGGGCAGCGGCAGGCGGAATGCGCTGTCGTCGGCCCGGCCCGCCGCCCCCGCCCCGGCCCCCGCCAACCCGGTCGACCCCGGCAAGCCCGGCGCGTACCGCACGGTCAGCGGCTCGTACGCCCTCGACCCGGTGAAGCTGCCCGGCTTCCCCCAGCCGGTCGAGATGCAGGCCGTGGTGGTCGCGCCCAAGGGCGCCACCGGCAAGCGGCCGCTCGCGCTGTTCCTGCACGGCCGGCACGGCACCTGCTACCAGCCCGGCACCGACGACGTGACCGGCGACTGGCCCTGCCCCGCCGGAATGAAGGCGATCCCGAGCCACAAGGGCTACCTCCAGGACCAGAAGCTCCTGGCCTCGCAGGGCTATGTCACCGTCTCCGTCTCGGCGAACGGCATCAACGGCCAGGACTGGAACGCGGAGGACGGCGGCGCCCAGGCCCGCTCCTCGCTGGTGCGGCAGCACCTGGCCCGCTGGGCGGGCTGGGCCGCGAACCCGGCCGGCGCACCCTCCGTCGTACGCGAGGCGCCGAAGGCCGACCTCTCGCGGGTGCTGCTCGTGGGCCACTCGCGCGGCGGCGAGGGCGTCAACCGCGCGGCCCTGGACAGCCTCTACCCGCCGCCCGCGGCCCAGGACGGCTACCGCGGCCCGGTCCGCTGGAAAATCCGCGGCACCGTGCTCGTCGGACCGACGATCTTCGGCCACAATCCGGTGGCCGACGTCCCGTCCGTGTCGGTCCTGCCCGGCTGCGACGGCGACGTGTCCGACCTGGAGGGCGAGGTCTTCGTCGACGGCACCCGCGGGGTGAGCCGCGGCACCGCCCTGCACAGCGCGGTGTACATGGTCGGCGCCAACCACAACTTCTTCAACTCCGAGTGGACGCCGGGCCTTTCGGCGGCGCCGTCCTTCGACGACTTCTGGGACGACGGCCAGGGCGACCGGGACCCGGTGTGCTCCCCCGGCACCCGCACCCGGCTGACCGCCGCGCAGCAGCACCGCGCCGGCGCCACCTACATAGCCGCGGCGGCCCGCCTGTTCGTCGCCGGTGACGACCGGGTCCGCCCCCTCCTCGACGGCACGGGCCGCCGCGCCCCCTCCGCCGATCCGGCCCGCGTCCTGACCCACGCGGTCGGCGCCCGCCGCACCGGCGGCTTCCTCCAGGCGGCCGGGGTGAAGGTGACCGGCGGCCGGGTGTGCTGGGCGGACCCCAAGCCGGCGAAGGCGTGTCTGAACGCGGAGACCGACGGCAGGTCACCGCACTTCGGCTGGTGGGCCCTTGACCGGGACACCGGTGTCAACGCGGTCGCCCTGAAGTGGTCCGCGCCGGGCCGGCCGACGAAGATCACCTCGAAGGCGCCCCTCTCCCTCACCGGTTCCAAGAGCCTGGCGCTGCGGGTGTTCGTGCCGCCGAACACCACCGGCACCACGCTGGACGTGACCGTCACCGACACCGCCGGACGGCGCGCGAAGCTCGGGCGGGTGACGGCCGACGGACTGCCGGGCTCGGAGCGCACCGCGTCCTACTGGGCGCGTGAACTGCGTGTCCCGCTGACCGCCGCCACCCGCGCCGGGCTCGACCTCAAGCGGGTCAAGTCCCTTGAGCTGACCCCGCGTTCGGGGTCCGGGCGGGCCTGGTTCATGGACGCCTGGGGCTGGGCGCCGGGCACCCCGGCGGTCAAGGCGGCGGCGCTGCCGCGCGTCGACATCGGGCGCCTCACGGTCAAGGAGGGCGACTCCGGCACCCGCACCTACCGGGTCCCGGTGACGGTGTCCGGCCACGGCAAGGGCACGGTGCGCTTCTACGTCGTGAACCCGGAGACCGGCGCGGCGCGGGAGAAGGTCGTCACCGTGCGGCCCGGGGCCCGGCCGATCGACGTCCCGGTCGTGGTGAAGGGCGACACGCGCTTCGGCCACGGCAAGCAGCAGGACCTGCTGGTGAAGGCCGTGCGCGGCGCGGTCGTCGGCTCCGCCCAGGGCGGGGTCACGGCGGAGGAGGACGATCCGGCGCCGAAGGTCACGCTGACGCCGGTCGCCGACAAGGTGACCGAGGGGAAGCCGCTGATCTGGCGGATCTCGCTGTCCAAGGCGGCCGACGTGGAGATCTGGCAGCCGGTGCGGGTGCTGGCGCCCGCCGAGGGCGCGGAGCTGTCCACGAAGGACGTGGACCCGCGGTGGTTCACGGACACCTCGGGTGAGTCGCCCGATCCGGAGCGCCCGCTGTCCGGGGCGGGCCTGTGGGTGTGGCTGACCGTCCCGGCCGGGGCCACGGGCGTGGACGTCTCCGTGCCGACGGTGCGGGACCAGGTGGCCGAGCCGGCCGAGTCGCTGCGGCTCGCGCTCACCGACGAGGAGGGCGAGCCGCTGCCGGACCACCCGCCGCTGACGGGGACGGTCACGGACGTGCCGTAGCACCCGGCCGGCAGCGCGCAGGGGGCGTGGACCACTCGGTCCGCGCCCCCGTCGCGTTCACAGCGTGACGCGGATGCCGACCGTCCCGTCCAGACCCCGGCGCAGGCGGCTGCCGAGGAGGGTGAGACGGCCCGTGATGCCGTACTTGCGGGCGATCAGGGTGCGGTAGCGGGCGGTGGTCGCCGCGTCGCAGATCTCGGCGGTGGCCGGGATCTGCTCGCCCGTGAGGTTGCCGCGCAGATCGCAGGGGCCGACGAGGACCTCGCCGCGGGCCCTGATGCGCTTCACCTTCCAGGAGTCGGCGGCGGACCAGGCACCCAGCGCGTCACCGTCGCGGACCACCCACACGGGCGTGGCCACCGCGGATCCGTTCTTCCGATAGCTCGTGATCAGCAGGTACTTGCCCGCCGCCAGCCGGTCGAGCGCCGTGTCATCCATGACGGCAGTCTAGGCAGTGTCCCGCCGGGGTTCACCGGACGTGCCGGGTGGGAACGGGACAGTCGTGGAAGCGGCGTGCGACGAGTCCGGGTCCGACGGGGAGAATCTCACCGGCGGGAACACCGACGTGTTCGCGCACGCCAGTGTGGTGCTGCCGCAGGAGTCGGCGGCGGGGTACATCCGGGAGATACGGCGCCGGATCCGCTCGCCCGCCGAGGAGTACAAGGCGAACCATCTGCTGCGGGAGAAGCACCGGGCGGTGCTGGAGTGGCTGCTCGAACCGTCCGGGCCGCTGTACGGGCACGCCCATGTCCATCTGGTGGAGAAGGCGTTCTTCCTGGTGGACCGCACCGCGGACCTGCTGCTCGCCGATCCCGGCGCGGCGGCGCCCCTCTACACGGAGGGCCGCGCGACCCTCTCGCCCGCGGAGTGGCGGGAGTTCCTCGCGGCGGCGAACGGGATGCTGTGGGTGCGCTCGGGCAGCTCTCCCGGAGAGCCGGAGGAACCGGTCGAGGCGTTCTTCGGCACGGTCGCCGCCCTGCGGCGGGCGTACCCGGGCACGCCGGTGGCGGACGTGCTGGAGCGGTTCGGGGAGGGGCGGTCGCGGGCCCGCGACCGTCGGACGGCGATCCTGGCCGGACGGCCGCCGGTGGTCCCGGCGCTCAATCCGCTGCCGTCGTCGATCCTGTCCACGGCCGCGCACTGGAGCCGCGGCGGCCGGCCGGTCCGGCTCGCGCACGACCGGCAGAACATGCTCACCCCGGAGCGGATCGCCTGGATCGAGGAGGCGGCGCGGCGGGAGGGCATCGGGCTCACCGGGCTGCGTCTGGTGGTCGCGGGGGCGGACGCGCGCGTGCAGTTGGCCGACTTCCTGGCCGGGATCGCCCGCAGGTTCGCCTCCGACGAGCTGAACGGCACCGGCGACCCGGAACTGACCGCGCTGCTGCGTCCCTACACCGGGGAAACGGCCGTGTGGGGCGACCCCGGGAGCGGGGCGCGGCTCGGCACGGCACCGGTTTCGGCCAAGGAAGGGCGCGCGGGCGGCGAGGTGACGGGACCCGCCGCGCGGACCGGTTCGGCGCTCTAGATTTCTGGTCCACCGACTGGTCCACCGACTGGTCCACCGACCCCTTCCGCCCTCTCAGGAGCCCTCCATGACCGACACCCCGCCGGCCGCCGCCGGGGACGACCGGGACCCGTACCGCCGGATCGACACCACCCAGCCGCACACCGCCCGGATCTGGAACTACTGGCTCGGCGGCAAGGACCACTACGAGGTCGACCGGCTGACCGGCGACCGGATCAGGGAACTGCACCCGGGCATCGGGGCGTACGCCCGCGCCGACCGGCTCTTCCTGGGCCGGGCCGTGGAACACCTGGTGACGGAGGCCGGGTTACGGCAGTTCCTCGACATCGGCACCGGGCTGCCCAGCGCGGACAACACGCACGAGGTGGCGCAGCGGCTCGCCCCGGACGCCCGGGTGGTGTACGTCGACAACGACCCGCTGGTCCTGGCGCACGCGCGCGCCCTGCTGGCCGGTACCCCCGAGGGCCGTACCGACTATCTGGACGAGGATCTGCGCAACGTCGACTCGATCCTGCGGCACGCGGCGAAGACCCTGGACCTCAGCGAGCCGGTGGCGCTGATGCTGCTGGGGGTGGTCATCTTCATCGGCCCGGACGAGGACCCGTACGCGCTGGTGCGGGCGCTGCTCGACCGGCTGCCGTCGGGCAGTCATCTGGTGCTCTCGCACACCGTGACCAGCCCGGCGATGCCGGACGTCGACGAGGCGGTGCGGTTCTGGAACGAGCACGGCACGCCGAAGCTCACCCAGCGCACGCCCGAGGAGGTCGCGCGCTTCTTCGACGGTCTCGAACTGCTGGAGCCGGGGGTGGTGTCCTGCTCGCGCTGGCGCCCCGAGGAGACGGGTCAACTCCCGGAGGAGGTCGCGATGTTCGGCGCGGTGGCCCGTAAACCGTGAAGGTTCCGCGGGCATCGAGGCGATCGGCCGCGGGGTGAACGCGCGGGCGCCCCGGCACGTATGGAGTTGAGGGCACTCGACGACCGGAGGGCCTCCGCGGTGTCGACGCCGCGCGTTCGGGGTTTCGGGAGCCATACATGAGGCATGTACGACGACGGATCGTCAGGCGAGTGACACGGCTGGCGGCCGTCGGCGGACTCCTCCTGGGAGGGACCATGGTCACGCAGGCGGCCATGGCGAGCGAACCGCCCGCCGCCGGGGCGAGGACGCTCGGTACCTCGGAGGACTCGGTGGTGACGAATCCGGGGGCCGAACTGGTCGAGGAGCTGGGCGCGTCGAAGACGGCCGGCACCTGGATCGGCGACGACGGCAAGCCGGTGGTCGCGGTCACGGACGAGGACAGCGCCGCCGCCGTGCGCGAGGCCGGGGCGGAGGCGAAGGTCGTCGGGCACAGCATGAACGAGCTGAAGGCGGCCACCGAGGCGCTGCGTTCGGCGCCGACGGTGCCGGGCACCGCGTGGGTGCTGGACTACCGGACCAATGAGGTGGTCGTGCAGGGCGACACCACGGTGTCGGCCTCCGACTGGTCCCGGATGAGCGAGACCGCGGCGGACATCGGCAGCTTCGTGCGGATGGAGCGCACGAAGGGCACCTTCACCACCCGTCTCAACGGCGCCCTGCCGATCCTGTCGACGGCCGGGCGCTGTTCGGCGGGCTTCAACGTGACCAACGGCTCGAACGACTTCATCCTCACCGCCGGGCACTGCGGGCCCGACGGTTCCACCTGGTTCGCGGACAACCAGGGCAAGCAGGAGGTGGGCACCTCGCTCAACTCCACGTTCCCCGTCAGTGACTTCTCCCTCGTGCAGTACGCCGGCGGCAAGGCGGGCGCCGGGGCCGACATCGTGGCGATCGGCAACGGCGAGGGGGTGCGGATCACGGGCACCGGCGACGCGGCCGTCGGTCAGCGGGTGTTCCGCAGCGGCAGCACCAGCGGGCTGCGCGACGGCGAGGTCACCGGTCTCGACGCGACGGTCAACTACCCGGAGGGCACGGTCAGCGGGCTCATCGAGACGACGGTGTGCGCCGAACCCGGTGACAGCGGCGGCCCGATGTTCTCGGAGGGCATCGCGCTCGGTATCACCTCGGGCGGCAGCGGCGACTGCACGACCGGCGGGACGACGTTCTTCCAGCCCGTGACGCGGGCGCTGGAGCAGCTCGGTGTGCAGCTCATCGTGGCCGCCCCGTCGGACGGCGCGGCGCAGGGCGGCGGGGCCGCGGCCGGGGACGGACCCGAGCCGTCGGTGTCGTCCACGGAGGCGGCGGCCGCCCCGGGTTCCGCGTCGCCCGGCTCGACCACTCCGGTGGGCGGCGGTGCCGGGCTGGACCTGGCGGCGCGGCTGACCGATCCGCGCACGATCGGACCGGGCCTGCTGGTCATCGCGGGCAGTCTGGTGGCGCTGGTCGCGACCCGGTACATCCGCGCGGAACAGGACCGCAGGGCTTACCGGGACTACTACTCGGCGACCTGGGGATAGCCGGACCCGGGAGGGGCGAGAGGCGGACAACGAAAAGGGCACCCGGTGAGGGTGCCCGCTTTCGACGGAGGACGAAGGTCCTCGGGGAGTGTCAGGCGGCGTTCTCCTGCTGGGGGGCCGAGGCCCACTCCAGGACGAGTCGCTGGTACTCCTCGCGCTGCTCGACGCTCAGTATCCCGCCCGACCGGAGCCACAGGGCCCGGATCTCCTCGTTGACCTCCGCGGCCGATCGCTCGGAGAGGGATTCAACAGTGGTGGACATGGTGTGAATCTTACGACGGCAGAGGTGAAGGCCCCGTGAGTAAGCGGGGACAAGGCGGACATACGGGACCGTGTCGCTGATCACGTCCATCTGGCAGGGGCGGCCGGTGAGTTCGCTCACAGCGGCCGGCCGCCCCGGGACGCGCGCCGCCCGTCAGGTGCCCGGCTTACGGCCGTAGACGAAGACGTCGTCGCCGTTCTTCAGCAGCGACCAGTACTTCTTGGCGGACGTCTTGGTCATGTTGACGCAGCCGTGCGAGCCCGGCGGGTTCCACATGCTGACGCCCACCGAGTGGAACGCCTGCCCGCCGTCGAAGAACTGGCTGTACGGCATGGGCACGTTGTAGATGCTGGACACGTGGTCGATGTTGCGCCAGTAGATCTTCTTGAGGCCGGTGCGGGTCTCGTACCCGTTGCGGCCGGTGCGCACCGGGACGGGCCCGTACACGAGCCGGCTGCCGTCCTGGATCCAACTGATCTGGAGCGTGAGGTTCACACAGGCGATGCGGCCCTTGTTGGTCGGGCACTTGCCGGCCTTGTTGGGCTTGGTGCCCACCGCCTTCTGCTTGTTCATGAGATCCATCACACCCCAGGTGACCGGCCCGGCGTAGCCGATGTTCGGGGTGATGCCGTGCTTGTTCTGGAACGCCTGGATGGCCTTGCAGTCGGCGCTCGACTGCTTGCCGTCCACCGGCCGGCCGAGGAACTTCTCGACCTTCTTCTGGTACGGGCCGGCCGAGGTGGTACAGCTCGCGGCCTGCGCCGGCGCCGCGCCCAGTGCGAGCGTCAGCGGTGCCAGCAGCCCCGTCACCCCGAGCACGACGGCCCCTCGTCTGCGTATGTCCCCCATGTCCAGCCCTCTTTCCGGCGCGATTGTGGCGATCTCCTCCTGGTAGACCGTCATGCTCGCGCATCGGTTGTAGGACCGCCCAGGCTGTGACGAAACGGTGAACTTCCGACGGACCGTCCGGTCCGGTCCGCGGTGATCGACACGCTGGATATCGTGCCGTCATGTCGGCGTTCATACAGCAACTCCCCGCGCTCATCGGTGTCGTGATCGGCGCCCTCGGCTCGTATCTGGCGATCGTGCGCAGCGACGGGGCCCGGTTCCGGCGGGAGACGGCGGCGCGCTGGGAGGAGCGCAGGCTCGCGGTGTACGCCGACTACGCGCGGGCGCTGAAGAAATCGGTGAACCTCACCTACCGCGTCGCCTCCCACCTCGGCAACGACCCGCACCCGCATCCGCTGTCCCCGGCGGCGGCCGAACCGCTGCTGGCGGAGGCGACCGACGGACGCGACCCGGCCGGCGAGGCGCTGATCATGCTGGGCAGCCGGGAGGTGGTGGAGCGGGCGCGGGTGTGGGTGACCGCGGTGATGGACATGGAACGCTTCATGCGCGAGGGGACCCGCGACCCGGAGGGCTGGCAGGCGCTGCTGGAACGGCAGCGGGCCGGCCGTGAGGGCTACTACACCGCCGTACGCGCGGATCTCGCGCTGCCGCCGGGGCACCCGGCGCGCTGGCCGACCCGGGTGGAGCCCGACGACGCCTGAGCGTCAGCGGTAGCCGGTGGTGTCGGCCGGGCGGCCCGGGTCCTGGACCTCGACCATGTACCGCCAGGCGTCCGGGCGGCTGCCGTCGAGGTCGGTGAAGCCGTACACCGGGGCGAGGCCGCCGCTGGAGAGGGACTGTCCGTTGAGCCGGGCCACCTCGGGGTCGGCGGCGAGCGCGGCGACGGCCCGGCCGACGTAGCGCGGGGTCTCCGAGATGGCGAAGTGCGGTTCGTTCCCGAGGGCGTCGCGCCAGTTGTCCTCGCGGACGCCGAACGCCTCCAGCATCATCTCCGAGCGCATCCAGCCCGGGGTCAGGGCAACGGCGGTGGCGCCGCGCGGGCCGATCTCGTGGGCGAGGGCGAAGGCCATCCGCAGCACGGACGCCTTGGCGAGGTCGTAGAAGAAGTTCACGCGATAGGTGTCGCGGTTGTAGGCGGCGGTGCCGTCGGTCATCTCGACGACCAGTCCGCCGGGCCGGCGCAGCAGCAGCGGCAGGGCGTGGTGGCTGGTGATCGCGTGGGTCTCGACGGCCAGGCGCAGCAGCCTGAGGCCGTTGTCGAGGTCGTGCTCCCACACCGGGGTGTCCCACTGGAAGAGTTTCTCGCCGCCCCAGACGTCGTTGACGAGGACGTCGAGCCGGCCCTGCTCGGTGTCGATCCGCTCGACCAGCGCGCGCACCCGGGCGGGGTCGAGATGGTCGGTGGGGACGGCGATGCCGTGGCCGCCGGCCTCGGTGACCAGGTCGGCGGTGTCCTCGATGGTCTCGGGTCGGTCGTACTCGGAGCGGTGCTCGCGGGTGGTGCGGCCGGTGACGTAGACGGTGGCGCCGGCCGCGCCCAGTTCCACGGCGATGCCCCGTCCCGCGCCGCGGGTCGCCCCCGCGACCAGTGCGACCTTGCCCTCCAGCGGACCCGGCATGTCCGGCCTCCCTCTCCCTCACGGGTGTTCCCTCACGAGTGGTGTCACTGCGAGGGTGCCGGGGAAACCGGACATCTCCTGTCGTCTTTGCCGCGGGGGTCACCCGGACGGTCGGCCGGATGGCTCCGTGCCGTCAGTGGCCGCGGTCGATCCACTCCTGGAGGTGCGGGGCCTCCGCGCCGATGGTGGTGGGGTCGCCGTGGCCGGTGAGCACCTTCGTCTCGGGCGGCAGGGACAGCAGCCGGTCCCGGATCGAGGTGATGATCGTCGGGAAGTGGGAGTAGGAGCGGCCGGTGGCGCCGGGGCCGCCCTGGAAGAGGGTGTCGCCGGTGAACAGCACGCCGAGCCCGGGGTCGTACAGACAGACCGCGCCGGGCGCGTGCCCGGGGGTGTGCAGGACGGTCAGATCGGCTCCGGCGGCCTCGATGACCTGCCCGTCGGCCAGATGGGCGTCGGGTTCGCGGCCGGGGTGGGTGAGCTTCCACAGCGGCAGGTCGTCGGGGTGCAGCCAGATGGTCGCGCCGGTGAGGTCGGCGAGGGCGGGGGCCGCGTCGATGTGGTCGTTGTGGGCGTGGGTGCACACGATGGCGGTGAGCCGGCGGTCGCCCACTGCCTCGGCGATGGCGGCGGCGTCATGGGCGGCGTCGATGACGATCGCCTCGTGGTCGTCGCCGACGATCCAGACGTTGTTGTCGACGTCCCAGGTGCCGCCGTCGAGGCTGAACTGCCCGGAGGTGACGAGGCGTTCGATGCGCGCGGTCATCACAGCACCACCACCGAGCGCAGCACGTCACCGTGGTGCATCCGCTCGAACGCCTTCTCCACCTCGTCCAGTCCGATGGTCTCGGTGACGAACGCGCCGAGATCCAGGCGGCCCTGGAGATGCAGGTCGATCAGCATGGGGAAGTCACGGGAGGGCAGACAGTCGCCGTACCAGGAGGACTTGAGGGCGCCGCCGCGTCCGAACACGTCCAGCAGCGGCAGTTCGAGCTTCATCTCGGGGGTGGGCACACCGACCAGGACGACCGTGCCGGCCAAGTCCCGGGCGTAGAACGCCTGCTGGTAGGTCTCGGGACGTCCTACGGCCTCGATGACGACGTCCGCGCCGAAGCCGCCGGTCAGTTCCCGGATCGCCTCGACGGGGTCGGTGTCCTTGGAGTTGACCGTGTGGGTGGCGCCCATGGTGCGGGCGGTGGCGAGCTTGCGGTCGTCGATGTCCACGGCGATGATCTTCGCGGCGCCGGCCAGGTTCGAGCCCGCGATCGCCGCGTCGCCGACGCCGCCGCAGCCGATCACCGCGACCGTGTCGCCGCGGCCGACGTTGCCGGTGTTGATGGCGGCGCCGATGCCGGCCATCACCCCGCAGCCCAGCAGACCGGCCACGGCCGCCGACACCGACGGGTCCACCTTGGTGCACTGGCCGGCCGCCACCAGGGTCTTCTCCGCGAACGCGCCGATGCCCAGCGCCGGGGAGAGTTCGGTGCCGTCGGTGAGCGTCATGCGCTGGGTGGCGTTGTGGGTGTCGAAGCAGTACCAGGGCCGTCCGCGCAGACAGGCGCGGCACTGTCCGCACACCGCACGCCAGTTGAGGATCACGAAGTCCCCGGGCGCCACGTCGGTGACGCCCTCGCCGACGCTCTCCACCACACCGGCCGCCTCATGGCCGAGCAGGAAGGGGAAGTCGTCGTTGATGCCGCCCTGCTTGTAGTGCAGATCGGTGTGACAGACCCCGCACGCCTGGATCTTCACCACGGCTTCGCCGGGGCCGGGATCGGGGATCACGATGGTCTCGACCCGCACCGGTTCGTTCTTGCCCGGCGCGATCACTCCGCGTACTTCCTGCGGCATGGTGCCTGCCCTTTCCTCGACGGTCGAAGTCCCCTGTCCGACCCTACGCGCGCCCGATCGATCAGGACACGGGACGGGCCGCCGGACCGCCGGACGCCCGCCAACACGGCGGTGGGGAGGCCGGGTTCGTACGTCCCGCGCCGAGCCGTCCGCAGGGGTGGAGAACGCGCGCGGGGCCGCCGTCCGGTGGTCCGGGCGGCGGCCCCGCGTGCGGTGTGCGCTCAGGTCTGGACGGCGGGCAGCAGGCCCGTGACCGGGGCGGCGAGATCGGTGACCTGGTGCAGTTCGTTCAGCCTGCTGAGCTGCTGGACGTTCTTCACTTCGGAGACCTGCCGGGAGACCTTCGGCAGTTGGCCCCGGCTCTCCGGCGGGAGCTGGCTCGCGCTGAGCGCGTCCAGGGCGGCGATCGGGTTCAGCTTGCCGGCGTCCGGGGCTTCGGCCGCGTTCGCCATGGGCGCGGCGAGACCGGTGAACCCGGCGGCGAGCGCGGCGGCGGCGACGATGCGTCGAGGGGAGATCATGACTGGGGCAACGGCGGCGGCGCCCCGCCGGACACGGGTGCGGTGCCGGGCTCACCCGTGAGGACGACGCCGCGGCTGCGCTTGCCGAGCCCGGTGCGGCGGAGGAGTCTCGAAGGTGAGGGCCGGGCGGTCCGGCTCCTTCGGTCCGCGGCCCTTCCGGGAGGTCACCATGGGCACCGCCGCAGGCTCCGCCTTCGACAGCGACACCCTGCGCAGGGGCGTCGAAGGGCAGACCGCGAACGTACTGCTGTCGCTCTACGCGGACGACGCCGAACTGCGCGTCGTCGACCAGAACACCCAGCCCAGCCATCCGCGGGTGCTGCGCGGCCGGGACGAGATCGCCGAGATGCTGGAGGACGTCTACAGCCGGGACATGTCCCACACGCTGGAGGAGTGCGTCGTCCAGGGCGACCGTGCCGCGTTCAGCGAGTCGTGCCGCTACGCGGACGGGGTGCGGGTCCTCTCCGAGTCGATGGTCACCCTGCGCGACGGCAAGATCGTCGAGCAGACGATGATCCAGGCATGGGACGCGTAGGAGGGAGGTTCGCAGGGGTCCGGTTCAGTTCCCGGCTGACCTGGGACGTCTCGTTCCGGGCCGGTCTCGGGCGGCGCCGCGCGCCCCGGCCCCTGCTGTCGGGCGCGGCGGCCCGGCGCGTGTCCGTGGCCCTGCTGCGCACCGCGCTGGAGGCGGCGCGCGCCCGCCCGCTGCCCCCTCCCCCACGGCCGCGCACGGTCCGGACACGGCGCCCCCGGCGGCGCTGAGCGGGCCGCGTGGCCGTGCGGCGGGCCATACTGTCCGTCGTGCGAGTGGCGGTCATCACGGCGGGCTCCCGGGGCGATGTCGCCCCCTTCACCGGACTCGGGCACGCGCTCGTGCGCGCGGGCCACGAGGTCACCCTGGTCACGCACGGACGGTTCGCGCCGCTCGTGGCGGGCTCGGGGGTGGCCTTCCACCCCCTCCCGGTCGATCCGCGCGCCGAACTGGAGTCGGTGCGCGGCCGGGGCCTGCACCGCAGCACGACCGGCGCGGGCAAGCTGCTGCGGGTGGTGCGGATCGCCCGGGCACGGGTGGGCGAGCTGGCCGACGAGGTCCTGGCGGCGGCGCGCGGCAGCGAGGTGCTGCTGGTGTCCGCGTCGGTGGGGCCGCTCGGCCGTACGATCGCCGAAGGGCTCGGGCTCCCGGTGATCGAACTCCCGCTCCAACCGGTCGCACCCACGCGGGAGTTCGGGCCGCCGCTGCTCGGGGGCGGCTCCTTCGGCGGACCCGCCAACCGGCTCGCCGGGCATGGTGTGGAGTGGGCCGTCGACCGTGTCTTCGCCCCCGCCCTGCCGGCGCTGCGCTGCCGGCTCGGCCTGCCGCCCGGCCGCCCCCGCACCCCGCCTGCGGGACCGGTGCTGCACGGTTTCAGCCCCCTCGTCGTCCCCCGGCCGCGCGACTGGCGGCCGGACCTCGACATCACCGGCTACTGGTGGCCGTACGACGGTGAGCGCCGACTGCCGCCGCATGTACGGGAGTTCCTGGACGCGGGGCCCGCCCCGGTCTTCGTGGGCCTGGGCAGCGCGACCGTGCCGGATCCGGCGGGGCTCAGCCGGCTGGTCGTCGGGGCGCTGCGGCGGGCCGGGCTGCGCGGGGTGATCCAGCGCGGCTGGAGCGGCCTCGCGGCCGACGGCGACGACATGCTGACCGTCGGCGAGGTCCCGCACGCGCTGCTCTTCCCGGAGACGGCCGCGGTGGTCCACCACTGCGGCGCGGGCACGACGGCCGCCGGACTGCGGGCCGGGGTGCCCGCCGTGCCGGTACCGGTCCAGTTCGACGAGAGCTTCTGGGCCCACCGCCTGCTCACCCTCGGCGTGGCCCCGACCGTCCTCCCCACCCGCCGCCTCACGGCGGAGAACCTGGCGGCGGCCCTCACCCGCGCCACGGGCGACCCGCGATTCCGTGCGCGGGCCCGGGAGTTGGGCGCCCGGGTGCGCGAGGAGGACGGAACGGGGCGGGTGGTGGAGGCGGTCGGGCGGCTGGCCTGAGCGGTGGCCTAGGCGAACTTCTGGTTCACCCAGGACGCCAGTTCGGTGCGGGCGGCGGCCAGCAGGGTCGCCGAGGGGGCCGTCGCGCCGTTGGTGATCAGGGCGTAGTGCACGGTGCCCTGGCCGGTGGTCGTGAGCAGGAGGCGTCGGCTGCCCGTGCCGCCCGGTTCGGGAGCCGCGGCGATCGGGGTGGTGGGGGTGTACGCCGGCGGACCGTGGGCCGTGCCGAGGTCGGAGACGACCGTCGTGGTGGCCGTCGGGAAGGACGCGGGGAGGTGCAGTTCGGTGGGTGCCGTGCCGGTGCCGGACCGCCAGACCAGCAGCCCGTACTGTCCGGAGCCGACCAGTGCGGCCACGTTGGGCAGGGCGGCGGGCACCGGGTTCCAGGTGAGGGTGGTGGAGCCGTCGCGGGAGCGGTCCTCGTAGGTGAAGGCGAGGGCGGTGCCCGAGGTGGCGCTCGGGTAGATCCGGTCGAGGAGCCGCGCGTCCTGACGGAGTGTCACCGTGCCGTTGTCGTCCAGGCGTACGGCGGAGAGGTCCTCGTCGTTCCAGGCGTCCCCGGCGGTGAGGACCTTGTCGGGGTTGCCGTTCATCAGCTCGTGATGACGGCCGTGGTAGATGTCCCACTGCCACTGCGCACCGGAGAGGACCGGTCCGGAGGCGGCCGGGGTGGTCCACCAACTCGCGCCCTTCACACGGGAGTCGAGCGCCTGGTACATCGCCTTCAGCACGGTGGGCGCCTTGTCGGAGACGAGGCCGGACAGCGGGTGCCCGAACTCGCTGACGAGCGCCGCGGTCCCGGCCGTCGACACGCGGTCGCGCAGGGTGCCGAAGTCGGTCATGTACTGGCCGTCGGCCGCCTTGCCGGGCATCAGGATCGCGGAGATGGCCTTCTGGTCGTAGAAGTGGGTGCTGAGGACGTATCGGGAGCCTAGGGTGCCCGCATCGAGGAGGCCGCCCTCCTGTTTCTGGGAGGCGATGTTGGCGTTCCAGAACAGGTTCGGTTCGACAAGGGCGGGCTTGTCCTGCCAGCCCGCCGCGTCCATCCGGGCCCGGAACCGCACATAGAAGGGCCACAGCAGATCGCGTTCCCAAGTACGGCTGGTCTGGCCGGAGTCGTAGGTGCCGGCGTACGGCTCGTTGTAGGGGTCGAAGCCGAGGACGCCCGCGAACTGCTCGGCGGTGAGGTGCTGCCGGATGTAGGTCATCGTGCGCTCGGCCATGGTGAGGAAGGAGTCCTGGAGGCCGTGGGCGTTGTGCCAGAAGTCGTACTGGGCGGCCTTCACCGCGCCGTTCTGGGTGATGTTCTGGCCCCAGAAGAAGCAGATCCCGCACGACTCCCGGGGGTAACCGCCCAGGTCCACGGCCCACTTGGGCGCGCCGTCGCCGGTGTACCAGCTTCCGGAGTTGAACAGGTACCGGGAGTACAGGTCCTGGTGGAAGTCGGGGTGGACCCGGACGCCCGCGTCGAGGAAGGCTCGGATCTGGTCGGTGGCGGCGGCCAGATAGGCGGTGTCGATCTGGCCGCGCACCGGCTCGGCGTAGGCCCAGGAGAGCAGGAAGCGGGCGGAGTTGCCGCCGCCGAGGGCGCGCAGGGCGGTGGCCGACTTCCTGGCGTCGGCGACCGAGGCGAAGGGCAGGCCCTTGTTCTCGTCGAGTTTGGTCTCGCCGGAGACGTTGTAGCCGCGCAGGACGACCTCGCGGCCGTGTCCGTCGACGAAGCGGCCGTTCGCGACGGTGAGCGCCGTGCCGTCGAACGGCAGGGAGTCGGGGAGGGCGGCGGCACCGGCGGCGGGGGTGCCCGCCGCCGTGAGGAAGCCGCAGAGTCCGCAGAGGACCACCAGAACAGCGAGCAGACGTGCTCGGATATTCGGCATGTCCACTACATTCCGGCGGCTTCCGGACACCGTCAATAGCTTCTGACTCATGAGTAAGTTGATGATCAGTCAGATCTGTTGCCCGGTTCGCCGTCTCAACCGCCCACCCGGCCCGTCACGTTCAGCAGGTACTCCTTGCGGTCCAGCGGATTGCGGTCCGTGCGCGGCCGTTCCGGCACCGCGCCGCCCGCCACCGGTGCGTAGTGGTCGAAGGCGCTCTCCCACTCCCCCTCGCCCCGGGTCAGTCCGGGGATCCGCTGCTCCAGCGCGTGCGCCCGCGCGGCCGGCACCACCCCCTCCAGACACACCGCGACCCCTCGGTCCGGGTCGTGTCCGGTACGGCGTCCAGCGCGGCCAGCACCGGCAGCAGCGCGCCGAGCGTGTCCGCGGGGGCCTCCAGCCGGAAGCGGTGCATCGGCTCGTGCACCCGGGTGCCCGCTTGGCGCAGCGCGTCGACGAGTACCAGCGGGGTCAGACCGCGGAAGTCGTAGCCGGTGCTGGACATGCTCTTGTCGAAGCCCTGGTGGGCGTGGCTCTGCCGGGGCCAGTAGCCCGAGTGGGTCATGGTGACCGCGCAGTCGGTGACCCGCCAGCCGTGCAGCCCCTGGGCGAGGGTCTCGCGCACGGTGTCCTCGACCGCCTTGAAGAACGCGTACGGCATCGCGCCCAGCTCCACCTCCAGGCCGAAGGTCACCCCGGTGCCGGGCGGCGCGGGCTCCACCCGCAGACCGACGGTGGCGAGGAAGGGGTGATCGCCCTTCTTGATGAACTCGGCCGCCGCCCCGGTCCCGGCCGGGCGCTCCAGACAGAGCGGTGTCGTCTCCCGGAAGGTGACCGCGAGACCGTGCTCGTCGGCCAGGGTCGCCTGGAGGACCTCCTTCTGCACCTCGCCGTAGAGCGACACGGACGTCTCGGCGCGGACCTCGTCGTGGCGCAGGCCGATCAGCGGATCCTGTTCGGCGAGCCGGGTCAGGGCCAGGTGCAGGGCGCGGCGGTCGGTGCCGGGGCCCGGTACGACGACCGTCTCCAGGGTCGGCGGCGCGAAGAAGCGGCCGTGTCCGGGCCTTGGCGTGCCGAGGCTGTCGCCGACCCGGGCGTCGGTCAGGCCCCACAGGCGGGCGATCCGGCCGGCGGGCACCGCCTCGGCGCGCGTGTCCGTGCCGTCGCCGAAGACGCTGACCGCGGTGACCTTGCTCCGCGCGTCGTCGGCGCCGATCCGGTCGCGTACCCGCAGGGTGCCGGAGAAGAGCCGGGCGTAGGCGATCTTCTCGCCGGCCGGGCCGCGCTCCACCTTGAAGACGGTGCCGGACAGCGGGCCGTCGGGGTCACCGGCGGCCGGGGGCAGCAACTCCTTGATCCCGGCGACGAGTTCGGGCACCCCGGCACCGGTCGCGGCGGACCCGGCGTACACCGGGTGGACGACGCCCCGGTGGGCCTGGGCGCGCAGGGCGGCGCGCACCCGGGCGGGCGTGAGGGTGCCGTCGACGTACGCGGCGAGGAGGGTGTCGTCGTGGTCGGCGAGGACGTCGGGGGCCGGGTCTGCGGGTGTGAAGGCGGCGGCCGGTGTCCCGGGTGCCGTGACGGTGCCCATGGCGACGACCGGTACCGCGAGCCGTTCGGTCAGCTCCCGCAGGACGGCCTCGGGGCGGGCGCCGCGCCGGTCGGTCTTGTTGACGAAGACCAGGGTGGGGATGCCCAGCCGGCGCAGGGTCCGCATGAGGACGCGGGTCTGGGCCTGGACGCCCTCCACGGCCGACACGACCAGGACCGCGCCGTCGAGCACGCCGAGGACGCGCTCCACCTCGGCGATGAAGTCCGGGTGGCCGGGGGTGTCGATGAGGTTGACGGTGATGCCGTCGACCGGGAAGGAGACGACGGCGGCCTTGATGGTGATGCCGCGCCGCCGCTCCAGCGCGAGGGTGTCGGTCCGGGTGCTGCCGGCGTCGACACTGCCGAGTTCGTCGATGACCCCGGCGTGGTGCAGCAGCCGTTCCGTCAGGCTGGTCTTACCGGCGTCGACGTGCGCGAGGATCCCGAGGTTGAGCAGATGCACGAGGTGTCATGTCCTTGGAGAGAGGGATGGTTCCTTCCTGCTGGGTGGACATGGACGTCGCTCGCATCTCGGCTCCTGTGCGGTGGGGTCGGTGGTACCCGCGCAGTGCAGCAGAACGGCGCGGGGCGCGGCAACGGATTAACGTTCAAGCATGCGCGAGATTCTTCCGGCGCTGTCCGGGTGGTACGCGGCCGGTGCGCCGTTCGGGCTCGCCACCGTGGTCGCCGTCAGCCGCAGCGCGCCGCGCGAGCCGGGTGCGGCGATGGCGGTGGGACCGGACGACGCGGTGGTGGGCAGCGTGTCCGGCGGCTGCGTGGAGGGCGCGGTGTTCGAACTGGCCCGGGAGGTGGTGGCGAGCGGCCGGGCCCGCCTCGAGACCTTCGGCTACAGCGACGCGGACGCCTTCGCCGTGGGGCTGACCTGCGGCGGCGAGATCACCGTCCTGGTGCGGGCGGTCGACCCGGCGCGGGACGCCGTCCTCGGCGAGGTCGCCGACGCGGTGGCCGCGCACGAGCCGGTGATCGTGGCCACGGTGACCGACGGGCCCGCGCCGCGCGGCGCCACGCTCGCCGTCCGGCCGGACCGGACCGTCGGCACGCTCGGCACGGCGGGCCTGGACGCGGCGGTCACCGCCGACGCACGCGGCGGACTCGCCCTCGGGGCGACCGGGCTGCGCCACTACGGGCCGCGCGGGCAGCGCCGCGAGGACTCCGTCACGGTGTTCCTGCACTCGTTCGCACCGCCGCCGCGGATGCTGGTGTTCGGGGCGATCGACTACGCGGCCGCCGTGGCCGGGATCGGCGCCTTCCTCGGCTACCGGGTCACGGTGTGCGACGCCCGCCCGGTCTTCGCGACGCCCCGGCGCTTCCCGGACGGCGTGGAGGTCGTCGTGGACTGGCCGCACCGCTATCTGCGCGGCACGGACACCGACGCCCGCACGGTGATCTGCGTCCTCACCCACGACCCGAAGTTCGACGTACCGCTGCTGGAGGAGGCGCTGCGCCGCCCGGCCGCGTACATCGGGGCGATGGGCAGCCGCCGCACCCACGAGGACCGGCACCGACGCCTGACCGAGGCCGGCCTCACCACCCCCGAACTGTCCCGCCTCCGCTCCCCGATCGGCCTCGACCTCGGCGCCCGCACCCCGGAGGAGGTCGCCGTCTCCGTGGCGGCCGAGATCATCGCCCTGCGCTGGAACGGCACGGGGGCGCCCCTCTCCACGACGACGGGCACGATCCACACCGAACGACACCAGAACTGACCGGGTCCCCGGCCCCGGTGCCGAGGTCAGCCACACGCCCGCAGCCGACCCCGAACCGGCACAGGGCCTCATCCCGACGCCCGAACCGGCCCGGCCCGGCGCCGGCGACCGGCGGCGCCGCGCGCCAGCAGCCCGGCCTGAACCGACGCAGGACCACGTCCCCACGTCCCCACCGACCCGCGCCGGTCGGTCCCGTGGCGTCGGCCGGTGCAGGACCGCGGCCGGGCACCGGAACCAGTCCGAGCCGATGCCGGTCCGGGGGCCGCAGGGCGCACCCGGTGCAAGACCGCCCCCGGCACCCCAACCCCGCCGAACCCGGCTCCCGTCACCCGCGTCGCGGCAGCCGGTGCAGGGTCACATCCGTCAGGTGGCCATCCGTGATCGTCGCCGTGAGGTACGTGCAGTGGGGCTGGCGGCGGCGGTCGGTCGGGGAGCCGGGGTTGAGGAGGCGGAGGCCGCCGGGGGCCGTCGTGTCCCAGGGGATGTGGCTGTGGCCGAAGACCAGGACGTCCACGCCGGGAAAGTCCGCCGCGCAGCGTGCCTCCCGGCCGCGGGCGGGGCCCGTCTCGTGGACGACCGCGAAACGCAGGCCGCCCAGGTCGGCGTGGGCCACCTCGGGGAGCCGGGACCGCAGCTCGGGGCCGTCGTTGTTGCCGTACACGGCGACCAGGCGGCGGCTGCGGCTCTCCAGCAGGTCGAGGGTGGCGGTGTCGACCCAGTCACCGGCGTGGAACACCACATCCGCGCGGGGGATCTCGTCGAGCAGCGGGGCGGGCAGCGCCCTGGCGCGGCGCGGGAGGTGGGTGTCGGACATGAGGAGCAGTCGCACGCGACCAGGCTATGCGCATCCCCTCCCCCGGCCGGGCGAACCGGGCCCGACGGGTCCGGGCCGTGAACGGTCGGCGAAGTCCGGGGTGCGGCGCGGAACAGAACAGGTGGGCCCCGTTCCGCGGGGTTAGCATCGGGCCACGCGCCCGTCCCACGGCGAGAACAGAGGGGGCCAGGAGCCCGATGCCGGTCAAGGTCAGCGTCATCGTCCCCGTCTACAACCCCGGCCGCTACATCGAGGACTGCATCACCTCGCTGCTCGGGCAGTCGCTGCCGCCCGACGCCTACGAGGTGATCTTCGTCGACGACGGTTCCACCGACGCCACCCCGGCCCGGCTCGACGCCCTCGCCGCCGGGGACCCCCGGGTGACGGTGATCCACCAGGAGAACTCCGGCTGGTCGGGCAAGCCGCGCAACGTCGGCATCGACGCCGCGCGCGGCGAGTACGTGATGTTCGTCGACAACGACGACCACCTCGGCCCCGAGGCTTTGGAGCGGATGTACGACTACGGCGTCGCGAACGACGCGGACGTGGTCGTCGGCAAGATGGCCGGCCGGGGCCGCGGCGTGCCGGTGGAGCTGTTCCGGACCGACCGGCCGCACGCCACCGTGGAGAACGCGCCGCTCATCGACAGCCTCACCCCGCACAAGATGGTCCGCCGCGCGTTCCTGGAACGCACCGGGCTCCGCTTCCCCGAGGGGCGGCGGCGCCTGGAGGACCACGTCTTCGTCACCGAGGCGTACCTGCGCGCGAGCAACGTCTCCGTGCTCAGCCACTACGTCTGCTACTACCACGTGCGGCGCGACGACGCCGCGAACGCCGGCTTCCAGCGCTTCGACCCGGTCGGCTACTTCAAGAACCTGCGCGAGGCCCTCGACGTCGTCGAGAAGTACACCGAGCCCGGCCCGCTGCGCGACAAGCTGTTCCGCCGCTGGTTGCGGGTGGAGATGGTGGAGCGGCTGCGCGGCCGGCGCTTCCTGAACCTGCCGGAGGACTACCGCAGGGAGCTGTTCGACGAGATCCACGCCGTCGTCACCGAACGCTTCGGCCCCGGTGTCCCCGCTCCCCTCCAGCCCACCCAGCGGGTGGTCGCCGCGCTGGTCGCCGAAGGCCGCTACGACGACACGGTGGCGTTCGCGGAGTGGGAGGCGGGGGTCGCGCTCACCGTCGAGCCGGAGTCCGTGCGCTGGCAGGGCGGCCTGCTGCGGATCGCGTTCGCCGCCGAACTCACCCACGAGGGCCGTCCGATGACGTTCCCGTCCGCCGGGGGCTCCCCGCCGTGGCCGCCGCACGACGTCGCCGAGGCGGTGCGCTGGCTCGGCGAGGACGTCGTCGTCCGGTTCGGCCGCGCCCGGCCGGATCTGCTGCTGCGCGAACGCGCCAGCGCCGCCCAGTACTTCCAGCCGGGAGAGGTGGTCCGGGAGACCGTCCCGGTGGGCGACGGCAGCCGGGTGCGGCTGGTGCTGCGCGGTACGGCGGCCGTGGACCCCGGCGCCCGCGAGGTGCTGCCCGCCGACGGGCTGTGGGACGCTTACGTGCGGGTGGGCATCGGCGGCTGGACGAAGGAACTGCGGCTCGGCCCCGCCCCGCGTCACGACGTGTCCGTCCCGCCCGCCGGGGTGGTCGCGGGCCGGGTGGTGCTGCCGTACTGGACCGAGCGGCACGGCTCGCTCGCGCTGGACGTCGGCCGGGCGGGCAAGCGGCTCGGGCTGGGGCGGCTCACGCCCGCCGACGTCACGGTGGACGGCGACCGGCTGGGCGTGGACCTGCCGCTGTACGTGCCCGCCCCGGCGGAGGCGGTGCTGCGGCTGACCGGCCCCGGCGCCCATGACGTACCGGCCGTGCTCACCGCCGGCGGCCGACTGGAGGCCGTCCTGCCCACCGCCGCCCTCACCGGACGGACCTGGCGGGCGTCCCTGTGCCTCACGCCGGGCGCCCGGGAGGGCGAGGCGGACCGCTTCCATCCGCTGCCGTTCGCGCTGCGGGCCGGCGCCGACCGGGTGCGCGCTGTCCCGGCGCACCGGCCCGGCGGGGTGCGCCGACTCGTCCGCCGGACGCGGCGCGCCCTGCACCGGATCGTCGGCAGGATCACCGCGCGCCCGGGGTGAGCGACGGCGCCTTCGCCAGCAAAAAGGGCGGGAGGCGTCCGGGCTGCCGCCGTCGTACGCCTCCCGCCCCTCATGCCGTACCGGCTCAGCCGCCGACGGCGATCCGCTCCAGCGCCGCGCGCAGCGGCTCCCAGCCGCGCGAGCGGCTCAGGCCGAGGTTGCGGGCGCGGACCAGCGGGCGCCACAGGCCGGCGTCGAGGAGGACCTCCGGCGGGACCGCGCGGACCCGGTCGAGGACGGACTCGGGGACCTTCTGCGGGTCCGGCACGTCGTACTCGGCGATGATCTCGTCGTACTTCTGGGAGAGCACCCGGTTGCGCGGGTCGGCGCCGAAGACCACCAGTTGGCCGGTGGGCTGGGTGTCGACCAGGACGGTGACGAGGTCGGGCCGGTAGCGGTTGAGGATCTCGCCGACCTTGTAGACGTCGCCGGTCCAGGCGGTGGTGTGCCGCTCGCGGGCCGCCTCGTCGACGGTGCGCGGCAGCATGTCGTCCAGGACGATCACGCTCGACCAGTCGGCGTGCCGCTCGACGTTGACGAAGTCGCGCAGCGCGTACTCGAAGAGGTGCATGCCGTCGATGAAGGCGAGGTCGAGGGTGGTGCGCCGCCAGTGTCCGAGCGGATGGCGGCCGCGCCGCAGATTGCGCCAGGGGTGGCGGCCGCCCCTGAGGTGGGCGAGCGGGTCGGCGCGGGCGAAGAAGTCGTCGCTGGTGGCCCTGACCAGGTGGACGTCGCAGCGCAGCTCCGAGGTCACCTTGAAGGCGGGGTCCACGGCGATGCTGGGGACCCGGGACAGCCGCAGGCTGCGGCCGTCGTTGACCCCGATCTCCAGGTAGTTGCGGTTGGCGGTGGCCTTGTGCAGGGCGCGCAGGAAGTCGTGGCGTTTCACGCGGCTTCTCCTCGGGTCTCCTCGCGGATGAGGGGCAGTGCTTCGAGCAGGGCGGTGCGCCAGTCGCGGGGCGGCGGCAGGCCCGTCTCCCGCCAGCGGGCGTGGGCGAGGACGCTGTACGCCGGGCGGGGCGCGGGCCGCCGGAAGGCGTCGGAGGTGGTGGGGCGGATCCGGCCGGGGTCGGCGCCGATGCCGCGGAACACCTCGCGGGCCAGGTCGTACCAGGTGGCCTCGCCGGCGGCGGTGGCGTGGAAGACGCCGTGCGCGGTTCGCCCGACGTGCGGGCCGAGGTCGGCGAGGCGGGCGGCGACGTCGGCGCTCCAGGTGGGCTGGCCGCGCTGGTCGTCGACGACGTCGAGGGTGTCGCGGCGGGCTTCCAGGTCGAGCATGGTGCGGACGAAGCTGGTGCCGTGGACGCCGTAGAGCCAGGCGGTGCGCACCACGGCGGAGGCGTCCGGGAGTTCGGTGCGGACGGCCCGCTCGCCGGCGAGTTTGGTGCGGCCGTAGGCGGAGCGGGGCGCGGGCGGATGGTCCTCGGGGTAGGGGGCGGTGCGGGCGGCGCCGTCGAAGACGTAGTCGGTGGAGACGTGCAGCAGCCGGGCGCCGTGCTCGGCGCAGGCGCGGGCCAGCAGCCGGGGGCCCTCGCCGTTGACGGCCAGGGCGCGTGGCTCGTCGGTCTCGGCGTCGTCGACGGCGGTGTAGGCGGCGCAGTTGACGACCAGGTCGGGGCGGTGCGCGGCGAAGGCGTGCGCGACGGACTCGGGGCGGGTGACGTCGAGGGCGGCGCGGCCGAGTCCGGTCACGTCGGCGCCGCGGCGGGCCAGTTCGGCGACGGTGTCGCGGCCGAGCATGCCGCCGGCGCCGGTGACGAGCCAGCGGGTCATGGGCGCGCTCCCCGTTTGAGGGGTTCCCACCAGTCGCGGTGGTCCCGGTACCAGGCGACGGTGTCGGCGAGGCCGGCCGTGAAGTCGTGGCGGGGCCGGTAGCCGAGTTCGGTGCGGGCCTTGCTCCAGTCGACGCTGTAGCGCAGGTCGTGGCCCTTGCGGTCGGGGACGTGGTCGACCCGGTCCCAGCCGGCCCCGCAGGCGTCGAGGAGCAGTCCGGTCAGTTCGCGGTTGCTCAGTTCGGTGCCGCCGCCGATGTTGTAGACCTGCCCGGCGCGGCCCCGGGTGCGGACCAGGTCGAGGCCCTGGCAGTGGTCCTCGACGTGCAGCCAGTCGCGGACGTTGCGGCCGTCGCCGTAGAGCGGGACCCGCCCGCCGTCGAGGAGGTTGGTCACGAAGAGCGGGATCACCTTCTCGGGGAACTGGTGGGGCCCGTAGTTGTTGGAGCAGCGGGTGACGCGGACGTCCAGGCCGTGGGTGCGGTGGTGGGCGAGCGCGATGAGGTCGGAGGACGCCTTGGACGCGGAGTACGGCGAGTTGGGCGCGAGCGGACGGTCCTCGGTCCAGGAGCCGGTCTCGATGGAGCCGTAGACCTCGTCCGTCGACACGTGCACGAACGGCCCGACGCCGTGCCGCAGGGCGGCGTCCAGCAGGGTCTGGGTGCCGAGCACATTGGTGCGCACGAACGTGCCGGCGCCGTCGATGGAGCGGTCCACATGGGACTCGGCGGCGAAGTGCACGATCTGATCGGCGGCGGCGACCACCTTGTCCACGAGGTCGGCGTCGCAGACGTCCCCCTGCACGAACTCCAGCCGGGGATGCCCGATCGGCAGGTTGGTGAGCGTGCCCGCGTAGGTGAGCTTGTCCAGCACGGTGACGTCGAGGTCCCCGCCCTCGGCGAGCAGCCCGCGCACATAGGCGGACCCGATGAATCCGGCGGCCCCGGTGACGAGGAGGTTCATGTGTGGATCTGCACCTTGCTGTGGTCGCCCAGGACGAGGCAGTGGGCGCTGGGGACGCCGGGGGCGGGGGTGACCTCGACGTGGCGGCCGATGAGGGAGTTCTCGATGCGGCCGACGCCGTCGATGGAGGAGTCGCGCAGGACGATGGAGAACTCCAGCTCGCTGTCGGTGATGCGGCAGTTCTCGGCGACGGAGGTGAAGGGGCCGACGTAGGAGTCCCGGACCTCGGTGCCGGCGCCGATCACGACGGGGCCGACCAGCCGGGAGTTGACGACGGTCGCGCCGGCCTCGACGATCACCCGGCCGACGGTCTCGGAGGCGTCGTCCACACGGCCGTCGATCCGGCGGTCGAGGCTCTCCAGGACGGTCCGGTTGACCTCCAGCATGTCGACGACGTTGCCGGTGTCCTTCCAGTAGCCCTTGAT
The DNA here is from genome assembly GCF_013363615.1 of Streptomyces sp. CAI-85. Classification (NCBI taxonomy): domain Bacteria; kingdom Bacillati; phylum Actinomycetota; class Actinomycetes; order Kitasatosporales; family Streptomycetaceae; genus Streptomyces; species Streptomyces sp. CAI-85. The sequence continues at coordinate 611,222 of NZ_JAANNX010000001.1, forward strand.
GATCGTGGAGCGGACGTCGGCGCCCTGGTCGATCAGGTGCTGGATGGCGTGGGTGATCTCCAGCTCGCCGCGGAAGGAGGGCCGTACGGCGCGGACGGCCTCGTGGATCGCGGGGGTGAAGAGGTAGACGCCGACGAGCGCGAGGTCGCTCTTGGGCGTGCGGGGCTTCTCCTCCAGGCCCACGACCTGTCCGGCGGCGTCGAGTTCGGCGACGCCGAAGGCGCGGGGGTCGGGGACGCGGGTGAGCAGGATCTGGGCGTCGGGGCGGGTGCGGCGGAACTCGTCGACGAGGTCCGTGATGCCACCGACGATGAAGTTGTCGCCGAGGTACATCACGAAGTCGTCGTCGCCGAGCCAGTCGCGGGCGATCAGGACGGCGTGCGCGAGGCCGAGGGGCCGTTCCTGGGGGATGTAGGTGATGTCCAGGCCGAAGCGGGAGCCGTCGCCGACGGCTTCGCGGATCTCGTCGGCCGTGTCGCCGACGATCACCCCGACCTCGGTGACGCCCGCGGCGGCGATGGATTCGAGGCCGTAGAAGAGGACGGCCTTGTTGGCGACAGGGACGAGCTGTTTGGCCGAGGTGTGGGTGATCGGCCTCAGCCGGGTCCCGGCACCACCGGACAGCACGAGAGCCTTCATCTGCCTCACCCTAGCCCTGGATGTCCGGATCGGATCGCTCATTCATCGGTTCGCCCGATTGTCGCCTGATTGTCGGAAAGCGGCGAGTCCTGCCGCGTTCTCAGTACGCGAGCTGGAGTTCGCACCACACCTGCTTGCCGCCGCTGACCGGGACCGTGCCCCAGGCGTCGGACATCGCCTCCACGAGCAGGATGCCGCGCCCGCCGGTGGACTCCCAGCCCAGATGGGTGGGTTTGACGGGCGTGCGCGGGGAGGTGTCGGTGACGGCGATCCGCAGCCGCCGGTGAATCAGGGTGAGGTCCAGCCTGACCCGGCCGTCGGTGTGCACGAGCGCGTTGGTGACCAGCTCGGAGACGACCAGCAGCGCGGTGTCCATCGCCTCCGCGGGCACCCCCCAGGCCCGCAGGGAGCGCTTGGTGAAACGGCGGGCGTGCCGGGCCGCCTCGGGCACCCGCCACACCGTCCAGCCCTCCCGCAGCGGCCGGACGGCCATACCGTCGTAGCGCATCAGGAGCAGCGCCACGTCGTCGCCGCGGTGGGCGTTGCCGAGCAGCGCGTCGGCGACGAGGCCCAGGTGGGCGGGGTCGGAGACGGACAGTTCGTGGGCGAGCCGGTCCAGGCCGGTGTCGATGTCCAGTTCGGCGGACTCCACCAGCCCGTCGGTGGTCAGCGCGATCACCGTGCCGGGCAGCAGCCGCAGCGGGGTCATCGGGAACTCGGCCCGGTCCAGCACGCCCAGCGGGGGGCCGCCGTCGGCCTCGGCGATGTCGGTTGCGCCGTCCGGGTGGCGCAGCACGGGCGGCGGGTGTCCGGCGCGCACGCACCAGGCGGTGCCGGCCTCCATGTCGACGTCGACGTAGCAGCAGGTGGCGAAGAGGTCGGTCTCCAGCTCCATGAGGAGCCGGTTGGCGTGGGCGACGACCACGTCCGGCGGATGGCCCTCGGCGGCGTAGGCGCGCAGCGCGGTGCGCATCTGGCCCATCAGGGTGGCGGCGCCCGCGCTGTGCCCCTGGACGTCCCCGATGACCAGGGCCACATGGTGGTCGGGCAGCGGGATGACGTCGTACCAGTCGCCGCCGACCTCCAGGCCCGCGGTGGCCGGCAGGTAGCGGGCCACGGCGACCCCGCCGGGCAGCTTGGGCAGCCGGCGCGGCAGGAGCTGGCGCTGGAGCATGGCGACGAGTTCGTGCTCGGCGTCGAAGGCGTGGGCACGTGTCAGCGCCTGTCCGGCGAGTCCGGCGGACGCGGTGAGCAGGGCGCGTTCGTCGGGGCCGAAGTCGTGCGGGGTGTCCCAGCCGATCAGACAGGCGCCGGCCATCCGGCCCACGCCGGGCAGCGGCAGCACGGCGAGCCCGCCGGGGCCGACCTCGGCGAGGGCGGGCTCCAGGTCGGCGGAGCCGGCCGGCCAGATCCGGGCCCGGCCGTCGCGCAGCGCGCCGGCGAGGGTGGGCATGGCGCGCACGGGCGCGTCGGGCCACTCGGTGCGCCACTCCGACTGCCACAGCTCGGGCCAGGACTCCGGGGCGGGCGGGTCGAGGACGGTGACGACGAGCTGGTCGTTCTCCAGCTCGGCCAGTGCGATCCGGTCGGCGCGCAGCGGTTTGCGCAGCGCGGCGACGACGGCCTGTCCGACGTCACGGACGGTGCCGGCGGTGGCGAGCGCGGCGGCCAGCTTCTGCACCCGGGCGACGTCGGTGACCTCGGGGCGCAGGGCGGAGGCGTCGGCGACGGTGCCGGCCAGCCGGACCGGGCGGCCCTCCCCGCCGGGCAGCAGCCGGCCGCGCAGCCGCAGCCAGCGGGGCGGGCCGTCGGGCCGCAGCACCCGGAACTCCAGCTCGCGTTCGCCGATCGACATGTGGCCGGCCTCGACCACCGACATCAGGGACGGCAGGTCCTCGGGGACGGTGAGCCCGAGCAGGGTCTCCACCCGCCCGTCGAACGCCTCCCGCTCCAGCCCGAACAGATCGAGGAGGTCGTCGCCGACCTCCACCCGGCCGGAGTCCATGGCGAGGGAGAAGGCGTTGCCGTGCGGTGTCCCGCTGTCGGCCGCGCCGGGCCCGGCGGGGGGTCCCGCGGTCCGGGCGAGGGCCTCCGCGACGAGCGTGAGGGCGGTGCGGTCGTCGGGGCCGAAGCCGGCGGGGCGCTCCCCCAGGGCGAGCAGACAGCCGCCGGTTCCGGGCACGGGCAGGACGGCGAGATGGACGTCCTGTACGGGCATCCGCCGCGCGTCGGGGAAGCCTGCCAGTTCGGCGGGGCCCAGCCACAGGGGGTGTCCGGTGCGGTGCGCTTCGGCGAGCGGGGAGAGGCCGTCGACGGGGTAGCCCTCGCGCAGCCCGTACAGGGTGCGCGGCACGCCGGCCGACTCGGCGAGGCAGAGGGTCCGTCCGTCGTCGCCTTGCAGGTATACGGCGGCGAGGGCGGCGCCCGAGAAGACCAGTGCCTGTTCGAGGACGCGGCGCGTCCGCTCGGGGGTGGCGGAGGCGGCGGTGACGGTCTTCAGGGCGATCTCGGCGCGCGGCGGTGCGGAATCGCTCCGCGTCGCACCTGTATCCGCATCGACCACGTCCGTCATTACAGCGCGGTTGGCGAGGTGACGCAGCCCCTGTGACGTCGCTTCGCGGGGACGGACCGGGGTTTGTACGGGTCGCGGCCGGGTGCGGGTCCGGTGGGGGCCGGTCGCGCAGTTCCCCGCGCCCCTGGGGGGTTGGGGTGGGCGCCGGTGAGGAGGGGCCGTGCGGTCGGAAGCGGGTGCGGGTCCGTGGGGGCTGGTCGCGCAGTTCCCCGCGCCCCTTCCGGGCGCGATCCTCGTGTTCTTCAGGTGCGCGGTGGGCGTGTAGGGGGCAGATTTGGGTTCGGGGGTCGTGCGGCCTGGTGAGGAGGTGGTCGCCGTGGTCGATGCGCGGGACGCGGCCGCCGCCGTTCGGCCACCGATCCGGGAGCCGCTGCTGTCGTTGGCGCTGACCGCGATGATGGACGCCGTCGGGGCGCACTCGGGTGCCGTGTATCTGCGGCCCGGTGACGAGCCGCTGCTGGAGATGGCGGTGATGGCGGGGCTGCCCCGGTCGTTCGCGGCGCCCTGGGAGCGGGTGGGGCTGAGCGCGCCGATCCCGGTGGCGGACGCGGTGCGCGAGCGGCGGCTGGTGTGGGTGGGCGGGCAGGAGGAGATGGCCCGGCGCTATCCGCGGATCGCGGTCGTGCTGCCGTATCCCTTCGCGCTCGCCGCCGTACCGCTGGCGACGGCCGAACGGGTGTACGGCGCCGTCTTCGTGACCTGGCCCGGCTCGCGCCCGCCGGAGCTGACCGAGCGGGAGCGCCGGGAGCTGACCTCGGCCTGCGACCGGCTCGCGGCGCGGCTGGAGCGGGCGGCGCAGGAGAACCGGACCGTGCGCGCCGAGTCCGATCTGCTGGACGCGGGGTCGGTGGGCGGTGCCGCCCGCACCCTGGGCCCGGTGGAGGCGGCGCGGATGGTGGCCCGGCTGCCGTACGGGCTGTGCTCGCTGGATCTGGGCGGACGGGTGGGGTTCGTCAACGCGGCCGCGGCGGAGATGCTCGGCGTCCCGGCCACCAAGCTGCTCGGCACCCAGTTGTGGGCGTCGGTGCCCTGGCTGAACGACCCGTCCTACGAGGAGCGCTACCGGGCAGCGCTGATCAGCCAGGACGCGGTGTCGTTCGTGGCGCTGCGGCCGCCCTCGGACTGGCTGTCGTTCCGGCTGTATCCGAGCATCACCGGGATCAGTGTGCGGATCTCCCGGGCCCGGGCGGTGACGGAGAACAGACCGTCGGGCCCGCGGTCGGGGGACGCGCCGACCCGGCTGGTGTCGATGTCGCAGGCGCTGAGCCTGGCGGGGGCGCTCACGGAGACGGTGAGCGTGCAGGACGTGGTGGGGCTGGTCGCGGACGAGATCGCGCCGGCCGTGGGCAGCCAGGCGCTGGCGCTGCTGGGGGCGCGGGCCGGGCGGCTGCACGTGCTGGGGCATCACGGGTATCCCGATCCGCGGGTGGTGCGGCGGTTCGACGGGATGCCGTTGTCCTCGCAGACGCCGGGCGCGCACACCGTCGTCCACGGGGTGCCCGCGTTCTTCGAGTCACGACGGCAGCTCGAACATCTGTACCCGGCCCGGCAGGAGAGCCCCGACGGGTTCGCGTCCTGGGCGTTCCTGCCGCTGATCGCCTCCGGCCGCCCGGTGGGCGCCTGTGTGCTGGCGTACGCCACCCCGCATCTGTTCTCCACCCATGAGCGGGCGGTGCTCACCAGCCTGGCGGGCCTGATCGCGCAGGCGCTGGACCGTGCCCTGCTCTACGACGCCAAGCACCAGCTCGCGCACGGGCTCCAGGCGGCCCTGCTGCCGCCCTCGCTGCCCGCACTGCCCGGCATCGAGGCGACGGCCCGCTATCTGCCGGCCACCCGGGGCATGGAGATCGGCGGCGACTTCTACGACCTGGTGCCCTCCCGTCCGCTGCCCGCCGCGGTGATCGGGGACGTGCAGGGGCACAATGTGACGGCGGCCGGGCTGATGGGGCAGATCCGTACCGCCGTGCGCGCGTACACGACGGTCGGGCAGGAGCCGGGGGAGGTCATGCGCAGCACCAACCGGCTGCTGATCGACCTGGGCTCGGACCGGTTCGCCAGTTGTCTGTATCTGCGCCTGGATCCGGAGCGGCACCGGGCGGTCATGGCCCGCGCGGGTCATCCGCCGCCGCTGCTGCGCCGGGCGGACGGCCGGGTGCGGGTCCTGGACCTGGCGGGCGGGCCGCCGCTGGGCATCGTGCCGACGGCCACCTATCCGACGACGGAGGTGGACCTGTCGCCGGGCAGTGTCCTCGCCCTCTACACCGACGGGCTGATCGAGTCGCCGGGGGTGGACATCGAGGAGGCGATCGCCGAACTGGGGCGGCGGCTCGGCGAGGCCGGGGACCGTCCGCTGGAGGAGGTGGCCGACGAGCTGGTGGGCCACTACGCGACGGCCGAGGAGCGCATCGACGACGTGGCGCTGCTGTTGCTGCGGGCGGCGGGAGAAGCGGTGGGAGAACCGGTGGGAGAAGACGGCTGACCGCAGACGGAAGTCCGGCCCTCCCGCCGGAGGGCCGGACCGTCACTGGGTGTCCGGGTCAGTGCCCGCCCGTACCGGCGCCGTTGCCGCCGCGTGCCTTGCCGTGGCCGCCGCCGTTGCCGCCCGCGTCACCGGCCTGCTGGTCGTCCGCACCGGCCTGGTCGTCGGCGCCGGCCTCCTGGCCCGCGCCCGCCTCCTGGCCCGCGCCGGCCTCTTCACCGGCACCGGCGCCCTGGTCCGCGCCCGCACCTGCTCCGGCCTCCTCGCCGCCGACCTGGTCGTCGGCACCGAGGCCGCCGCCCGCGCCACCGTCGCCGAGGGTCGCGCCGACCGCCTGGAGGGCGGTGGTCACCGGCTGGAAGAACGTCTCGCCGCCCACGGTGCAGTCACCGCTGCCGCCGGAGGTCAGACCGATCGCCAGACCGTCCTGGGTGAACAGGGAGCCGCCGCTGTCGCCGGGCTCGGCGCACACGTTGGTCTGGATGAGTCCGGTGACCGTGCCCTCGGGGTAGTTCACGGTGGCGTCGAGGCCGAGCACCTGGCCGTCGGACAGCCCGGTGGTGCTGCCCATCCGGAAGACCTGGGTGCCCACGGTCGCGTCGGCGGCCCCGCTGATCTGCACCGTCTGCTGGCCGAGGTTGACCTCGCTGGGCGCCTGGGTGTTGGGGTCGTCGTACTTCACGAGTGCGAAGTCGCCGTCGCCGGGGAAGGTCGCCTGGTCGACGGTGGCGATCGGCGCGCCGTTCTGCGCGTCGGACCACTGCTCGGCCGCGACGCCGCAGTGACCGGCCGTCAGGAAGGCCGGGGAGCCGTCGCCCGCGGTCACGTTGAAGCCGAGGGAACAGCGCGCCCCGCCGGCGAAGATGGCGTCGCCGCCGGAGGCGAAGGTCTTGAAGGTGCCGGCCGACTTCTTGATGGTCGCCACGCCCGAGCCGAGGCTCTGGACGGTGGACTCCAGGCGGTCCCACTTGCCGCCGGTGACCGTGGAGTCGGCGGTGACCAGGATCTGGTTCGTGCGCGGATCGACGGCCCACGAGGTGCCGGGTATGGTCGCGCGGGCCTTGAGGGTCTGGGCCGCGGTCTTCAGCTCGGCCGTGCTGTTCTCGACCTCACGGACCTTGGCGCCGGCCTTCTGGGCCTGCACGATGACGTTGTTCTTGTCGCCGGAGACGTCGATCACGTTGACCACGAGCTGCTGCTGCGCGGCGTCGTAGTACGAACCGGCGAAGGCGTCGCCGAGCAGTTCCTGGAGCCGGGAGGCGAGATCCGAGGCGTCGCCCGCCTTGAGGGTCTTCACCGCGGTGGTGTCGCCCGAGCCGTCCTGCGAGGCATTGGCGTGGGGAAGCAGGAATGCCGCCGCTCCGAGCGCCGCCACACCGCCGACCGCGATCACGGCCTTGCGCTTCGAAACTCGCTTGTGACTCAAAAAACTCGACCTCCTGGGGGGCGGGGTCCGGCTGCCGGCGTTCGGCAGCCCCGTCGTACAGCGGCGCCTGGTTGGCCATAGGTACGCGGGGGGCGGGTGATGCGTTCATCGCGATTGCCAACTTCCTTTGCGGGTCCGGGAATCCGCCGGTTCGACCGGGGTGTGTCCGGGTGGTGACGGTCCGTCGACATCTGCGAGCGGAATCCCGGCTTCAGGGAATCTGCACATGGATTGCCCAAGCGGGTCACGGGGCGCGGCGGTTCTGCACAACCGGGGGGGTGTCCCGAGGGCCGGCGGGCCGGGAGTGTCCGATTCGCGGCCCCGCTCCCCGCACCGGTGCCGGCCGTTACCGGCAAAGCTGTGGAGAAGTGGCCGACATCGGGTGCGCGCGTCTGCACGGTTTCCCGCGTCTGTGCCGCAAGTGCCCAGGTGAGGAGGGTGCGCGGGTGGCTGCGCGCGCCGCGGACCTGCTTTGATCCATCGCACCGCGGGAAGCCGGGGGCGTCCGGGAACGGGCGCTCAGGGCCCGCGGTTCGCGGCCGTCTGTCCCCAGAGGGGGCCGCTCCCCCCTTGTAGAGATTTCCATGTGAAGGGAAGTTCCCCATGACCTCCATCCCCCAGGTCGAGACCGCCGAGATCGCCGACGCCGAGCTGGACAACGTCTCCGGCGGTCTGTCCCTCAACGCCCTGGGTGCCGTCACCGGCCTGGTGGACGGCGTCGCCCCGGTCTCCGGCCTGGTCGACACGGCCGTCGGCACGGTCGAGGGCGTCACCGGCCTGAGCACCGCCCCGGTCACCAACCTGGTCGCCGGTCTCTGACCGCACCCGTGTGACCTTCCGGGTCCCGGAGCCGGTGTCCGGCTCCGGGACCCGTCGGCGTGCCCCTTCCCATCGCCCCACCCGTTCCCATCGCCCCATCCGTTCCCTTCGCCCCATCCCCGAGAGAAGCCCGTGCAGTTCCGCCAACAGGCCCTCGCCAGACTCCAGTCGCCGGAGGAGCTCGACCTTCCGGTGCGTTTCGCACGCCCGCAGGGCTGGCTGGTGCTGTCCGTGACGGTGGTCGTCATGGCGGCCGCGTCCGTATGGGCGGTGACCGGTTCGGTCTCCTCCACGGTGGACGCGCCGGCCGTCCTCACCCACGGCGAGGGCAGCTACATCCTCCAGAGCCCGGCGGCCGGCCAGGTCACCGCCGTCCTCGCGAAGGAGGGCGAACGACTGCCCGCGAACGCGCCCGTGCTGAAGGTGCGCACGGCCGACGGCGAGACGGTGGTCCGCACGGTCGCCTCCGGCCGGATCACGGCACTGGCCGCCACCCTCGGCCAGATCATCTCCACCGGCGCGAACGTCGCCGCCGTGGAGAAGGTCGCCGACGCCGACGACCCGCTGTACGCCACGGTGTACGTGCCGGCGCAGCACGCCGCGTCGGTGGCGGAGGGCGCGGCGGTCGACCTGACCGTGCAGACCGTGCCGTCGCAGGAGTACGGCGTGCTGCGCGGCCATGTGAAGTCGGTGGACCGCACCGCCCAGTCGGCGCAGCGGATCGCCGCGTTCCTCGGCGACAGCGGGCTCGGCGAGCAGTTCACGAAGGACGGCCGGCCGGTGGCCGTCCTGGTCCGCCTCGATCCCTCGCCGTCGACGAAGAGCGGCTACCGCTGGTCCTCGAAGGACGGGCCGCCCCACCGGCTGACCTCCATGACCCTGGCCTCCGGTGCGATCCGGGTGGCCGCGCAGCGCCCGGTCGACTGGCTGCTGCCATGACCACCGACCGACAGGACCGCCGCAGCCGTCCCGCCCGAGGCGACCGACGCGGCCGGCGCCGGGCCGCGCCGCCCCGCCGCACGGCCGTCCCCCGGAGCCGGGTGAAGACGGTCCGGACGCCCACCGTGCTCCAGATGGAGGCCGTCGAGTGCGGCGCGGCCTCGCTCGCCATGGTCCTCGCCCACTACGGCCGGCACGTCCCGCTGGAGGAGCTGCGCATCGCGTGCGGTGTCTCGCGGGACGGCTCTCGCGCCGGCAACCTCCTGAAGGCCGCGCGCGGTTACGGGCTGACGGCCAAGGGCATGCAGATGGACCTGGCCGCGCTCGCCGCGGTGAAGTCGCCCGCGATCCTGTTCTGGGAGTTCAACCACTACGTCGTCTACGACGGGATGGGCCGCCGCTTCGGACGCCGCGGGGTGTTCGTCAACGACCCCGGCAAGGGGCGGCGGTTCGTGCCGATGGAGGACTTCGACGGCAGCTTCACCGGGGTGGTCCTGGTGCTGGAACCCGGTGAGGGTTTCGAGCGCGGCGGCCGCCGCCCCGGGGTGCTGGGCGCGCTGCCGGCCCGGCTGCGCGGCACCGCGGGCACCCTGCCGGCCGCCGTGCTGGCGAGTCTGCTGCTGGTCGTGGTGGGCGCCGCGGTGCCGGCGCTGAGCCGGACCTGGATCGACACGTATCTGATCGGTGGTCAGACCTCGCTGCTGGGCACGCTGTTCGCGGCGATGGGCGCCTGCGTCCTGCTGTCCCTGGTGCTGACCTGGCTCCAGCAGGCCAATCTGCACCACGGCCGGATCGTCTCCTCGACGCTCTCCAGCGCCCGCTTCCTGCGGCATCTGCTGCGGCTGCCGGTGACCTTCTTCTCCCAGCGCAGCCCCGCCGATCTGGTCCAGCGTCTCCAGTCCAACGACGCGGTGGCCGAGACCCTGGCCCGGGATCTGGCGGCGGCGGGCGTGGACGCGGTCGTCGTCGTCCTGTACGCGGTGCTCCTCTACACCTACGACCCCCAACTGACGTTCGTGGGCGTCGGGGTGGCGCTGCTGAACGTGGTCGCCATGCGGGTCGTCGTACGGATGCGGGCGACGCGCACGGCGAAGCTGCGGGCCGACTCGGCGCGGCTCACCAACACGGCTTATACCGGGCTCCAGTTGATCGAGACGATGAAGGCGACCGGCGGTGAGGACGCCTACTTCCGCAAGTGGGCGGGGCAGCACGCGACGACGCTGGAGGAGCAGCAGCGGCTCGGGGTGCCGAGCGCCTGGCTGGGGGTGGTGGCGCCGACGCTGGCCTCGCTCAACAGCGCGCTGATCCTGTGGATCGGCGGGGTGCGGGCGATCGAGGGCGGTATCTCGGTGGGTCTGCTGGTCGCGTTCCAGGCGCTGGTCACCCGGTTCACGGCGCCGCTGACCCGGCTGAACGGGGTGGCGGGGCGGATCCAGGACTTCGCGGCGGACGTGGCGCGGCTGAAGGACGTGGAGAACTTCCGCGCCGATCCGCTCTACGACCGCCCGGCAGGTGCCGACGGCTCGACGCGCCGGCTGCGCGGTCTGGTGGAGCTGGTGGACGTCACGTTCGGGTACAGCCCGCTGGACAAGCCGCTGCTGTCCGGTTTCGACCTGACGGTCGGTCCGGGGCAGCAGGTGGCGCTGGTGGGCGGCTCGGGCAGCGGCAAGTCGACCGTGTCACGGCTGATCTCGGGCCTGTACGCGCCCTGGGAGGGGGTGATCCGGATCGACGGGCGGCGGCTGGACGACATTCCGCGCGGGGCGCTGGCCGCCTCCGTCTCCTTCGTCGACCAGGAGGTGTTCCTCTTCGAGGGCACGGTCCGCGACAACGTGGCGCTGTGGGATCCGTCCGTGCCGGACGAGGCGGTCGTGGCCGCGCTGCGCGACGCGGCCCTGTACGACGTGGTGACGCGGCGTCCGGGCGGGATCCACAGCCGGGTCGAGCAGGACGGGCGGAACTTCTCCGGCGGCCAGCGCCAGCGGCTGGAGATCGCGCGGGCGCTGGTGCGCCGGCCGAGCATCCTGGTGCTGGACGAGGTGACGAGCGCGCTGGACGCGGAGACGGAACGGGTCGTCATGGACAACCTGCGGCGGCGCGGCTGCGCCTGTGTGGTGATCGCGCACCGGCTGAGCACGGTCCGCGACAGCGACGAGATCGTCGTCCTCCAGCACGGCACGGTGGTCGAACGCGGGCGGCACGACGACCTCGTGGCGCGCGGCGGGGCGTACGCGGCGCTGGTCGGGGAGCGGTGAGATGACCGGCGTACGGCAGCAGGGCGACCAGGTGCTCGCCGCGCTCGGGCAGTCGGGCGTGCGCGTCGACTGCGCGGGCCTCGCCCGGCTCGATCTGGCGGGCCCCCAGGTGCTGTGGCTGGTGGTGTCCGGGGCGCTGGACCTGTTCGCGGTGGACGTCGCCGAGCAGGGGCACTGGCATCATCTGGGCCGGCTGGAGGCGGGCGCCCTGCTGCTCGGCCCGGTCGCCGGCGCCCGGCACACACTGGTGGCCCGCCCGTCCCGCGACTGCGTGGTGCACCGCATCGGCCTGCGCGAGCTGTACCGGCAGGCGGACACCGGGACATGGGGCGGCCAGGACATGTACGAGGCGTACGACGCTCATGGCGCACCGCAGCACGTCCCGCCGGTGTCGAGCCCGCTGGAGTACGCGCTCGCGCTCGGTGTGGGCCGCGCCCTGTCCGTGCTGTTCCAGGCGCCGACGGCCACCGGCGAGGGCGGCGCGGCGGAGCTGACCGACGACGACGTGTTCTGGATGCCGGTGCCGCCGGGCAGCGTGCGGTACGGGTCGCTGTACGGTCCGGAGGCGGCCGCCGATCTGCTGATGGACCCGGCGGTGTGGCAGAGCATGGTCGACCAGCAGTACCGGCTGCTGACCACGCTGGACCGGTGGATCGAGCAGATCGAGCGGACCCACGAGACACGGACCGCCGCCGGGATCGAGGCCGGTGAGGCGGTCCGGGCCCGGGCCGACCGCACGCTCCTCGCGTCCATCGGCCGCACGGCGGGGCCGCGTTCCGGCCGGACGACCGCCGCCGACGCGGACGCCACGTTCGCCGCGTGCCGGCTGGCGGCGCGGGCGGCCGGGATCGCCCTCGTCGAGCCGGCCCGCGGCGGGGCGGACGGCGACCGGCCGGACGACCGGCTGGACCCGGTCGAGCGGATCGCCGTGGCCTCCCGGGTCCGCACCCGGGCGGTGCGGCTCGACGGACGCTGGTGGCGCGACGACGTGGGTCCGCTGGTCGGCCACCGGGTCCTCTCCGGGACGCCGGTCGCACTGCTGTGGCGGCGCGGCGGCTATGTGTGCGTCCATCCGTCGACGGGGCGGGAGACGCCCGTCGAGAAGGCCAACGCGGCGGAGTTCGAGCCGCGGGCCGTCATGTTCTACCGGCCGCTGCCCGAGCGGCGGCTCGGTCCGCTCGGGCTGCTGCGGTTCAGTGTGCGGGGCACCGGCGGTGACCTGGCCCATCTGCTGCTGAGCGGTCTGGTGACGGTGGCGATCGGGGCGCTGGTGCCGGTCGCCACCGGAAAGGTGCTCGGCGAGTACGTGCCGAGAGCCCAGGAGGGGCTGATCGCGCAGGTGTGCGTGGCGGTGCTGGTCGGCGCGCTGGTGGCGGCGGTGTTCACGCTGCTCCAGAATCTGACGATCCTGCGTCTGGAGGGGCGGATCGAGGCGACCCTGCAACCGGCCGTGTGGGACCGGCTGCTGAGACTGCCGACGGCCTTCTTCGCCGAGCGCTCGACGGGCGAACTGGCGAGCGCGGCCATGGGGATCAGTGCGATCCGGCGGCTCCTCGCGGGCCTCGGTCCCTCGGTGGCGCAGTCGGTGACGGTCGGTGCGATGAACCTGGGGCTGCTGCTCTGGTACAGCGTGCCGCTGGCGCTGGCCGCGGTGGGGATGCTGGTCGTCGTGGCGGCCGTGTTCCTGGGGCTCGGGCTGTGGCAGGTGCGCTGGCAGCGGCGGCTGGTGGTGCTCTCCAACAAGCTGAACAACCAGGCGTTCCAGACCCTGCGCGGGCTGCCGAAGCTGCGGGTGGCGGCCGCCGAGAACTACGCCTACGCGGCCTGGGCCGAGGAGTTCGCGCGCAGCCGGGAGCTCCAGCAGCGGCTGGGCCGGATCAAGAACCTCAGCACGGTGCTGGGCGCGGTCCATCTGCCGCTGTGCTCGCTGCTGATGTTCATGCTGCTGTCCGGTCCGGCGCGGGGCGCGCTGTCGGCGGCGGACTTCCTCACCTTCCACACGTCGGTGACGATGCTGCTGACCGCGGTCACCTCGCTGACCGGTGCGTTCGTGGCGGCGGTGGCGGCGCTGCCGCTGTTCGAGGAGATCCGGCCGGTCCTGGAGGCGGCGCCCGAGGTGCGCGCGGCGAGCACCCGCCCGGGTCCGCTGTCGGGTGCGCTGGAGGCCCGCCGGCTGTCGTTCCGCTACTCCGACGACGGACCGCTCGTCCTGGACGACGTCTCCTTCGCGGTGCGGCCGGGCGAGTTCACGGCCGTCGTCGGCCCGAGCGGCTGCGGCAAGTCGACCCTGCTCCGACTGCTGATCGGCTTCGACCGCCCCGCGTCGGGCAGTGTGCTCTACGACGGCCAGGACCTGGCCGCGCTGGACCTGGCGGCGGTGCGCCGGCAGTGCGGGGTGGTGCTCCAGCACGCCCAGCCGTTCACCGGCTCGATCATGGACGTGATCTCCGGGACGGGTTCGTATCCGCCGGAGGAGGTGATGGCGGCCGCCGAACTGGCGGGGCTCGCACGGGACATCGAGCGGATGCCGATGGGACTGCACACGATCGTCGCCGGCAGCGGTTCGGTCTCCGGGGGCCAGCGTCAGCGGCTGATGATCGCGCAGGCGCTGATCCGCCGGCCGCGCATCCTGTTCCTCGACGAGGCGACCAGCGCGCTGGACAACGACACCCAGCGCACGGTCATCGAGAGCACCCGCAAGCTGAACGCCACCCGCGTCGTCATCGCGCACCGGCTGTCCACGGTCATGGACGCCGACCGGGTGATCGTCATGGAGAACGGCAGAATCGTCGAACAGGGCCCCCCGGCCGCACTGCTCGCCGACCCGGACGGGCGGCTGCGGGAGCTGGTGCGGCGGCAGTTGGCGTGACGGAGGCGGCGGTCGACGTGCGGGCCGCGGACGCGAGAAGGCCGCCGTCCGGGGTGGACGGCGGCTCTTCCCGCGACCGGGGAGGGAAGCCTCCGCCGGCGGGAGGCACGACGCCCGGGGAGAGGCGTCGGGACCCGGCGGGTTCCCCGGTGCCCGGGACGAAATGACCCCAGGGGCCGGACGGCGGCCCCACTCCGCCTCTTCCGGCCCCTGGGTACGAGATCGCGGTCGCCCCGTGTTCAGTGGCTCGCACTCCCCACGTCACGAGCCTGTCGCGGCGTCCACGGGGGGTACGCGATCCCGGTCTCAGAACGCGAAGAGCGTGCTCACGGCAGCGTTCTTCACGCATTCGTTGGCGAAGGTGCGCTCGAAGGAGACGCGCTTGCCCTGCCACACTCCGTCGACGGTGACGACGACGGGGTCGTACTGCTTGGTACACACCCTGCCGCTCGTGCTCCCCGCCAGCAGCTCCAGGTCGCCTCCCGCCGCGCGCAGTTCGGCACAGGCCAGGGCCGGTGCCGGGTGGGTGCCGGAGGCACCGGGCGCACAGTTCAGGGTGACGGCACGAGCCGCGTTGACGGTGGCGGCGCTCTCGCCGTGGCCCATGGTGAGCACCAGGGCCGACGGGGCGTAGAGCGAGGCCGGTGCTGCGGCCGGGGCGGCGAGCGCGGACCCGGTGAGGGGTCCGCAGACGGCGGCGGCCGTGAGGCCGAGAGTCGCTGCCCAGCGCGCGGTGTTCCGCATTGTGTGCATCCTTCCGCTCGATTCGGGGGGTGCCGGCCGATGCGATCGGCGTCGGATCCGGCGAGCGCCACTCTGCCGAGTCCGGCGCCGAAACTCACATCGACCCCACGCGTTTCAGTAACATTGCGTATTCAAACAGTGGCGTGAAGTCACAGAATTCGAACGTTCCAACGCCGAAAGCAAGGGCTTCCGGAGCCGCGAAGTCGGCCACTTGGCCGGTTTTCATAGCTTGCTTAATCGGCCTGAAACATTCCGCTCGGATCGCGATTCGCCCTGCGAACTTTGCTGCAACGCCACAACGCCGGGACGATTCATCCATCCGGGCCGCGAAAAATGGATGATCCGCCTGCTGGTCGAGGGCTTGTCATGACCCGTACGGTCGGCGGACCCCGTCCCCGGACGGCGTCCGCCCGCACCGCCCACCCGGCGGCGGCGCCGGCCGTCCGCGTTCCACCCGCGCCACCCCGCGCTCCACCGTCGAACACCCGCTGCTGGAGCCTGCCTTGACCGCACCTATCCCCTCCCCCGTCACGTCTCCCCCGGCCCTCACCGAGGTCGAGAGCCACGGCGTGGACCGCATCCCCGACGCCGAGCGCACCGCGACCCCGTTCGACCTGTTCCGGCTGGCCTTCGGCGGGGCGAACACCTTCTCCACCTGCGTCCTCGGGGCCTTCCCGATCCTCTTCGGCCTGTCCTTCTGGCAGGGCCTGGCCGCCACCCTCCTCGGGGTCGTCGTCGGCGCCCTGATCCTGTGTCCGATGGCGGTCTTCGGACCGGTCAACGGCACCAACAACGCCGTCTCCTCCTCCGCGCACCTGGGCGTGCACGGCCGGATCGTCGGCTCCTTCCTCTCCCTGCTGACCGCCGTCGCGTTCTTCTCCATCTCGGTGTGGAGCTCCGGAGACGCGCTGGTCGGCGGCGCCCACCGGCTCTTCGGCCTGCCGCGCGGCGACCTCACCTACGCCGTCGCCTACGCCCTGTTCGCCGCGCTGGTGCTCGCGGTCTGCGTCTACGGCTTCCGGTTCATGCTGTTCGTCAACAAGATCGCGGTGACCTCGGCGACCGTGCTGTTCCTGGTCGGCGCGATCGCGTTCGCCGGGGACTTCGACGCCTCCTACGCCGGCGTCTTCACCGACTCGGCGGACGCGGCGACCCGTTCACTGTTCTGGCCGTCGTTCATCGGCGCGGCCCTGATCGTGCTGTCCAACCCGGTGTCGTTCGGGGCGTTCCTCGGCGACTGGTCGCGCTACATCCCGGCCGACACCCCGCGCCGCCGGGTGATCGGCGCCGCGTTCCTCTCCCAGCTCGCGACGCTGCTGCCGTTCCTCTTCGGGCTGGGCACGGCGAGCATCATCGCCGCGCGGGCCCCCGAGTACGTCGACCCGGCCGCCCCCGACTTCGTGGGCGGGCTGCTCGCGATCTCGCCCGGCTGGTTCTTCCTGCCGGTGTGTCTGCTCGCCCTGATCGGCGGCATGTCCACCGGCACGACCTCGCTGTACGGCACGGGCCTCGACTTCTCCTCGGTGTTCCCCCGGCTGTCCCGGGTCCGGGCCACGGTGCTGGTCGGCGTGGTGTCGATCGGCTTCATCTTCGTCGGCCGGTTCGCCCTGGACCTCGTCCAGTCGATCTCCACCTTCGCCACCATGATCATCACGTGTACGACGCCCTGGATGGTCGTCATGATGCTGGGCTTCCTCTCCCGGCGCGGCTGGTACGACCCGGAGGCACTCCAGGTCTTCAACCGCCGTCAGCGGGGCGGGCGTTACTGGTTCGCGCACGGCTGGAACTGGCGCGGTATGACCGCCTGGTGGGTGTCGGCGCTGCTCGGGGTGCTGTTCACCAACATCCCGGGCCAGTTCGTGGGCCCGCTCGGCGATCTCGCGAACGGCGTCGACATCGGCCTGCCGCTGTCCCTGGCCGTCGCCGCCGTGCTCTACCTGGCCCTGCTGCGGCTCTTCCCCGAACCCCGCGCGGTGTACGGCCCCGAGGGCGCCCGGCTGGCCAGGACGGTGGACGTACCGGTACGGCCCATCACGGGACCAGGTGCGGAGGGCGAGGAGCGATCGGAGGAGGGGCCGGAGGAGGGGGCGTTGTCAGACCCCTCCTCCACGTTGCCCGCGTGACGCATTTCGTGCTGAGTGCCGGGCGCGTGGGCGTGGGACGAGGCGGCGGCCGAGCTGCACGCGCCGGGGACCACGCCCGTCCGGTCACCCTGAGCGGCCTCGCCGAGAAGCACGCGCTCCCGGCGGGGCCGCGCACCCATGCCGAGAACGTCGTCGCTGAGGTGGAGCGCCTCGGCGCGCGGGACGTGGTGCTGGTGGGCCACAGCTACTCCGACCATCCGGTCGGACAGGTGGCGGAGCGGATCGGGGACCGGGTGGGACGGGTGGCGTACGTCGACGCGAGCGTCCCCTTCGACGGGGAGGACTCCCTGTCGGGCCGGCCCGGCGACCCGGTCCGCGCCGCGATCGAGGAGCACGGCGGGCTGTGGCCGGTCCCGGCCGCGGAGGAGTTCGCGGGGCAGGGACTCACGGACGCGCACATCGCCCGGTTCCTGGCCAAGGGCACCCCGCACCCGGGCGCCACGCTCACCGCCGGCCGAACTGAAGGGCTCGCCGGGTGACGTGCCCGCCACGTACGTCAAGTGCCTCCTGGACAGGGACGTTCCGCCGCCCGCGGTGGCCGGCCCGGTCGAGGGCGGCCGGTGGGAGCTGGTGGAAGTGGACACCGGCCACTGGCCGATGTTCTCGCAGCCGCGCGTACCGGCCCGCGTCCTGCACGAGTCGGCCGCCGCGGACTGAGCCCTCGGACCGAGCCACCGGGCCGAGCCGCGGGCCGAGCCACCGGACGAAGTCCCCGGCCGGAGCCCCTGACCGGAGGCCCTGAACGGAGGCCCTGAACGGACCCCGCCCGCCCCTCCTCCACCCCCGCTACCGGCGGGTATCGTCGCCGTGCACGCGGGCTCGACGACGAGAGGCGGGACGGGCGGATGGCCAAGCACTGGGCGGACTTCCAGTACGAGATCTATCTGAACGGCATGACGGGCGCGGTCCCCCGGCTGCCCACCGATCTGACCCGGCTGGAGGAACTGACCGAGCGGCGGCTCGGGCCGGGTCCGGTCGGCTACGTGGCGGGCAGCGCGGGCGACGGCAGCACGGCCCGCGCCAACCGGCGGGCCCTGGAGCGCCGCCGGATCGTGCCGCGGATGCTGCGGGACGTGCACGAGCGGGACCTGTCGGTGGAGGTGCTGGGCCGGGCGCTGCCCGCCCCGCTGGCGCTGGCGCCGGTCGGGGTGCTGTCGATCATGCATCCGGAGGCGGAGCGGGCGGCCGCGCGGGCCGCCGCCGCGCAGGGCGTGCCGTTCGTCCTCTCCTCCGCCTCCAGCACCCCGATGGAGGAGGTGGCCGAGGCCATGGGGGACGCCGAGCGCTGGTTCCAGCTCTACTGGTCCAAGGACCGCGAGGTGACCCGGAGTTTCCTGGACCGGGCGCGGGCGAGCGGCTTCTCGGTGCTGGTGGTCACCCTGGACACCCCGCTCCTCGCATGGCGGCCGCGCGATCTCGACCAGGCGTATCTGCCGTTCCTGCACGGCGTCGGCACCGCCAACTACTTCTCCGACCCGGCGTTCCGGGCGGGTCTGGCCAAGCCGGTGCACGAGGATCCGAACGCCGCCGTGCTGCACTTCACGAGCCTGTTCGCGGACCCCGGGAAGACCTGGCCGGACCTGGCGTTCCTGCGCGAGCACTGGGACGGTCCGATCGTCCTGAAGGGCGTCCTGCACCCGGACGACGCCCGGCTGGCCGCCGACGCCGGGATGGACGGCGTGGTGGTGTCCAACCACGGCGGCCGGCAGGTGGCCGGTTCGGTCGCCGCCGCCGACGCGCTGCCCCGGGTGGCACAGGCGGTCGGCGACCGGCTGACCGTGCTGTTCGACAGCGGCATCCGCACCGGCGACGACGTGTTCAAGGCCCTCGCGCTGGGCGCCCGCGCCGTGCTGCTGGGCCGCCCGTACGTCTACGGCCTCGGTCTGGACGGACAGCCCGGCGTCGAGCACGTGATCCGCTGTCTGCTGGCCGAACTGGACCTCACCCTCGCCCTGTCCGGCCACGCGAGCCCGACGACGGTCGGACCGCACGACCTGGAGACAGCGGAAGGGTGACGGCGCCTCAAGCCGGGCGACCGGACCAGGCGTCTCAGGCCGTGTCGTCCGGGAATCCCGCCGGGTGCGCCGCCGGCGGGGTGACCGCCAGTGAGCCGGGTGTGGCGGAGACGGCCTCGGTGGCCCAGCGTTGCGAGGGCGAACGGTCGCGGACCTTCACCACCACGTCGGCGCCCGGCTCCTCACCGGCCGGCGCGAGCGCCAGGGCGTCGTCCCAGCGGGGCAGCAACTCGCCCTGGGCGGTGAGGTCGTAGCGCACGTCGTCGGCGCGCGGGTCGCCGGTGTCGGCGCAGTCGCCCAGGATGACGACCCCGGCGTCCGCGTGCGCGTCCACGCACAGGCCGGGGTCGGCGACACTGCTCAGCATGCCGTCGTCGGAGTACGACCACTGCTGGGTGGCCTCGCCCGAGCATGCGGCGAGCTGGACGGCGGCCCCGGCGGCCGGCTCGCCCTGGACGTCGAGACAGAGGTCGGTGCCGATGTTGCGCAGGGTGGTCCGGCCCGACGCGGTGGGCAGTTGCGCGGGGTTGGTGGGCGAGCCGGTGGCGGCCCGGGAGTCGGTGCCGGGGGCGGCCCCGCTGGTGGCGGCGGCCGGGTCGGCGCCGCCGTCGTCGGACCACACGCCGGCCGCGAGCAGGGTGGTGAGCAGCCCGGCCGAGGCGAGGCCGACACCGGTGAACAGGGCGCGCGGCGAACGCGTCCCGCCGGACGCCCCGCGGCGGGGCGCGGACAGACGCGAGAGCAGGGAGGAGCGCCGGCCGCGGGTGCCGCCGCCGCCCCGGTGCCGGGCGGAGCCGCGCAGCCGTACCGACTGCTGCTTGTCGCGGCCGGGGCGGGTGTCGTGGTAGCGGCGGGCGCCCCAGCCGAGCACGGCCTCGGTGAGCAGGACGCCCAAACCGTTCTCGAAATGGCCGAGTTGTTCGGCGGCGGCCCGGCAGTAGCGGCATTCGTCGAGGTGCGAGCGGACGTCGGGGAGGAGGTCTCCGCCGCGCCGGATGGGGACGTCGAGGAGCCGGTTGTAGAAGCGGCAGTCCTTGCTGGGGGCGAGTTCGCGGTGGGCGCGCACCAGGCCCTCGCGGAGCTTGTCCCGGGCCTGTTCGAGGGTGCCGGAGGCGGTCTCGTAGTCCAGGCCGAGCAGTCCGGCGGCGACGGTGAGCTCCTCGGCCTCGGCCTCCACGTGCCACAGGACGCAGCGGGCGACCGCGGGCAGGCCCTGGAAGGAGCGTTCGGCGAGGACGCGGTTGTCGGGGATCAGCGACTTCGAGGTGCGCATGCCGCGGGCGCCGGCCGGCTTGGTCAGCACCGGCAGGACGTCGGAGATGCCGGGGTCGGCGGCCCACAGCCGGGCCATGTCCCGTACGGTCACCAGGAGTCGGGGGCGCAGCGCGGTGCCGGGCTCGCCGAGCTTCACCCGGTCGAAGACCTGGTGGAAGGCGGCCGCGGTGAGCATGTTGGACACGTTCCCGCCGGACGCGAGGCAGATGACCGCGTACTCGTGCACCGGCCGCCAGTGCCGGGCGATCAGCAGCGCGGTGGACTGGGCCACTTCGCTGTCCGTGCCGCCGCGTATCCCCGCGGCGAGCGACTCGTCGGATTCGCCGGGAGCCCCGCCTGGCGGCGGGTAGGGGGGACGAGGAGGCTGGGGGGTGGGCACTGAGGGTTTCCTTTGGTACGTACCTGGTCGACGCGACGGGGAGCGCGAAACTCGACTCCGCCGGCGAACGCGGAGATCCCGCTTTCACCCCCCGCCCCACGCGTCACCCTCGCACAACTGAGTCGTACGCAACAAGGCGCGAGGACAAGCGGGCCCTTGTTGAAAGAAAGTCGACAGACGGGACCGTCGGCATGCCCCTCGGCACCCCTTTCCTCCGCTCTTGCGCCCCGTGTGAAACGCGCGCACCTGCCGGGCCCTCGCGCACCTTCCCGCGCGCGGTGCCGCGTAGTGGACTGGAACCGGCCACTTCCTCGGAAGGCCCCGCGCGGGACGGCGGCTCTCCCGCGCGCCATGGCCGCCGGCCCTGCTCCTCCCGCCCTCGGCCGGCGGCCCACGAGGCTTCAGGAGTGGCCGTGGGGTGTCAGATCTGCCAGGACCGCAGCCGGTCCGCGGCGCCGTAGACGTCCGTCTTGCCGTCGATCAGGTCCCGGGTGAGGTCGACGAGGGCGCCGTAGGGCGGGTCGATGCCGACGCCGCTGACGAACATGTAGGCCACCGCCGTCGCGCAGGCGAAGCGGGCGTTGGCCGCGGGCAGGGGTCTGAGCAGGGCGAGCGTGTGCAGGAGCGCGGTGGCCCGCCAGGCCGGGTCGGCGTTCACACCGAGCCGGGGCGGGTCGACCCGGTGCCGGGCGACGGCGGCGACCAGTGCCGAGAAGTCGTCGATGGCGGGCTGCTCCGGCAGCACCTCCTCGTGGCGCCGGAGCAGCCACGGCACGTCGATGTGGAGGACGGCTGCCATCGGTCAGACGACCCGCCCGGTGCCCCTGGCGGAGGGTTCGTCGTCGGGGAAGGCGGCCGCGAACTCGTCGGCGTGGGCCGTGAAGAACGTCCGAAACGCTTCGGCGCCCTCCTGGAGCGCCCGGTGCCGCGCGATGTCCGCGGCGGCGGCCTGCCGGACGAGCGTCTTCATCGAGATGCCGCGTTCCTTGGCGATCCGCCGCAGGTCCTCCAGCTCGCGATCGCTGAACTCCACATTGAGGGCTGGCATGCCCCTCACGGTAGCGCCCGGGTACTCGGCCGTAAATGTCCCCAGGTCAGCGGGGCGCCGCTGCGGTACCGGCACACGGCGGCGCGGTTCTCGCGGCGCGGACGGGACCGGGGAGGTCACCCTGACGGCCGGCCCGGACCGGACGGACGGACCGGATGTCGTCGATTTGACTTCCGCTCCCCGGGCTATGGCCCGGGGATTCCTACCACGGTCGGCCGACCGTCTCGGTGGGTTCCTGCTTCACCGCGCTGGGCCGGTACGAGTACCGGTCTTACCTGCGCTCCACAGGCTGACACCGCCAGTCCGGCGGCCTTGGCGACGTTGACCGCCGCGTTGATGTCCCGGTCGAGGACGGCCCCGCAAGCTCCGCATTCCCACACGCGAATGTGCAAGGGTTTGGGGCCGTCCTTGACGCCACACTGCGAGCAGACCTGGGAGGTCGGCTCGAACCGGCCGATGCGGAGGAAGCTGCGGCCGAACTTCGCGGCCTTGTACTCCAGCATCGTCACGAACGCGGACCATCCCGCGTCGTGGACGGACTTGGCCAGGCGCGTACGAGCGAGCCCTTTCACCGCCAGGTCCTCAACGGCAATCGCTTGGCTGTCGCGAATGATCCTCGTCGAGAGCTGGTGGTGGAACTCGCGCCGCGCGTCGGCCACCCGCGCGTGAGCGCGAGCGACCTCGATGCGGGCCTTGTCCCTGTTCCTCGATCCCTTGGCCTTGCGGGACAGCCTGCGCTGTTCCCTCTTGAGTTTCTTCTCGGCCCGGCGCAGGAAGCGCGGGGTGTCGATCTTCGTGCCGTCGGAGAGGACCGCGAAGTGCCCGAGACCCAGGTCGATGCCGACGGCGGCTGCCACGCCGGGCAGCGTCTCGGAATCGGTCTCCACGACGAAAGACGCGAAGTATCTCCCGGCAGCGTCTTTGATCACGGTCACCGTGGACGGCACGCAGGGGAGGCTGCGGGACCACTTGACCCGCACGTCGCCGATCTTCGGCAAAGACAGGTCCCCGCCGGCCGTGATCTTCCATCGGGCGTTCGCAGTGAACCGTACGGCCTGCCGATTGTCCTTGCGGGATTTGAACCGGGGCGCCCCCAGACGCGGGCGCTTGCCCTTGAGGCCGTCGAAGAAGTTCCGGTAGGCGGTGTCCAGGTCCCGGAGGGACTGCTGGAGGACGACGGCGGACACCTCGCCGAGCCATGCGCGCTCTTCGGTGAGCTTCGCCTGGGTGATCAGCAGTTTGGACAGGTCCCCGGCCTTCGGGAACGCCTCGCCTGCGGCGCGGGCGGTCTCGCGGGCGCGAAGCCCATCGTTGTAGACCACCCGCGCACACCCGAACGCCCTGGCCAACGCCGAGCGCTGAGGACCGTTCGGATACAGACGGAAGCTGTACCTCAACTGCACACCGCTGACCCTACAACGGTTGACTTATGGCTGGATATCAGAACATCTGCACTGGCCGACCGCCTCAAGGGCGTCGGCCCCTCGCAGGCTCCGCCAGGAGTATCCGGCTCCACTGCCGATCGTGAAGCAGTACACCGAGAAGCAGAGCCGGCCCGTCCGAGCCGAGATCGACGGTGCGGAACCGTGCGCACAGCGCAAGTCGGAGCACTTCGATTGGATCCGGTAGCAGAACTGGCCCACGCGGCACCGGGGATCAGGCTCTGCACGTAGAGGTCCTGGATGCTGGAGTTGGGGCCGCACGCGAGGGTGCCGCCCGGCGGGGCCGGCAGCGCCGGGTCCAACTGGCGGGCGTACCAGCGGCTGTGCCGGTTGTGGGCCGCGACCTCGCCGTAGCCGGTGACGCAGGAGATCTTGAGGGGCTGTTCGCCGGTGGCGAGGTACACCTCGGCGGCGGCCCGGTAGAACTCGTCCGGGGCGTCGTCGTCGGGGTACGCGCCGCCGTCGGCAGGGTCGGCATACAGGTCCGGGTGGACGAGCGCGGCAGCCCAGGCCGTGCGGGCGGCGCTCAGCGCCCGGGCGGCGAACGCCTTGTCGTAGGGGCGGTAGAGACGGGCGGCCGTGGCGGCCAGGTCGAGGGCAGCCGTGGTGGTCGGCGGGTGGAGCACGACAATTCCATGGGAGCGCTCCCAAAGAAGGGTCGTCCGCTATGTTTGTCGCAGTCATGACACCCCGTCAACGGTCCGGACGACATCCACCCGGTCGCCGGACCACATGCCCCCGAACGGCCCTTGACGCCGCGCGGCACCCACGGTCCCCGCACCTGCGGGGGTTCCGGTCCGCCCGGCAGCCGGACGGACTAGGCTGGAACGGATGTGACAGCGCCCGTTCACTGTGAGTGTCCGCGATGGAGTGGCGACGATGACCCCCGAGTATCCCTTCGACGAGGCCGCGACGGCCCGGGTGGTCGTCGACGACACCGGCACGCTCGTCGACTGGAACGAGGGCGCGCACACCCTGCTCGGCTGGAGCCCGGCGGAGGTGGTCGGCCGCCCCGCGGGGGATCTCCTCGCCGACGGTCCGCTCCCGGTCCCGGTCATGGGCCGCTGGGACGGCACGGTCACCCTGCGCCACCGTGACGGCCGGGCCGTACCGGTGTGGCTGCTCGCCCACCGCCGGCCGCCGCACGACGACACCCCGGGCCGGTGGCTCGTCGTCGCCCCGCTGCCCGACGCCCCGCGTCCCGCCGACGACCTGCTCGCCACGGCCGCGCTGATGCAGTCCCCGTGCGCGATCGCCGTCTACGACGAACGGCTGCGGCTGGTGCGGATCAACGACGCGATGGCCCGGGCCATAGGTCTGCCCGAGGAGCGGGTGCGGGGGCTGCGGCCCTCCGAGATCGGCGGCCGGCCGCAGAGCGCCGACCTGGAGCGGCACATGCTGCGGGTGCTCGCCACCGGCCGCGCCCAGGACGTCCAGACGTACACCCGCAGCGGCGGCGAGGCGCAGCCGCACGCCTGGCTGGCCCGGCTGGCGCCGGTGACCGACGCCGAGGGCCGGGTGCGGGGCGTGTGTCTGTCCGCCCACGACTTCACCGACAACTACCTCGCCCGCGAACGGCTCCGCCTGGTCAACGAGGCGAGCGTGCGGATCGGCACGACCCTGGACGTCACCCGCACCGCGCAGGAGCTGGCGGACGTGTGCGTGCCCGCGCTCGCCGACTTCGTCAGCGTCGATCTGCTGGAGCCGCAGGACGGCGGGGAGCCCCCCACCCGGTTCTCGGCGCCCGTCGCGCTGCGCCGCTGCGCGCACCGCTCGATCACGCCCGGCGAGCCGGAGGCCGTGGCCAAGCCCGGCGAGGTGCAGGAGTATCCGGCCGGTTCCCCGCAGGCCGACTCGCTGCTCGCGGGCCGCACCACGGTCGGCTCGGTGCGGCAGGGCCGGCTCGACGACTGGCTGGCCCGGGACGCCTCGCGGCACGCGCGCGTGCGCGAGATCGGCATCCACTCCACGATGTCCGTGCCGATCCGGGCGCGCGGCACGACCCTCGGGGTGGCCGTCCTCACCCGGTTCCGGCGGCCGGACCCCTTCACCCCGGACGACGTGCTGCTCGCCGAGGAGATCACCGCCCGGGCCGCCGTCTGCATCGACAACGCGCGCCGGTTCTCCCGGGAGCGCGAGACGGCCCTCGCCCTCCAGCGCAGCCTGCTCCCGCGCACCCTGCCGCGCACCGCCGCCGTCGACGCGGCGTCCCGCTATCTGCCGGCCTCGCGGGCCGGGGTGGGCGGCGACTGGTTCGACGTCATCCCGCTGTCCGGGATGCGGGTCGCCATGGTCGTCGGCGACGTCGTGGGCAGCGGTGTGCAGGCGTCGGCCACGATGGGCCGGCTGCGGACCGCCGTGCGCACCCTCGCCGACATCGACCTCGCCCCCGACGAACTCCTCACCCACCTCGACGACCTGGTGGTCCGGCTCTCCGAGGAGGCGGCCGGCGGCGAGGGCGGCAGCCCGGGCGAGGTGGGCGCGAGCTGTCTGTACGCGGTGTACGACCCGGTGTCGCGGCGCTGCACGATGGCCGGGGCGGACCATCCCTCGCCGGTGCTGCTGCGGCCCGGCGGCGTGCCGCGCGAGGTCGATCTGCCGCCGGGCCCGCCGCTGGGCGTGGGCGGGCTGCCCTTCGAGTCGACCGAGCTGGAGCTGCCCGAGGGCAGTGTCCTCGCCTTCTACACCGACGGTCTGCTCGACTGCGGCGAGCGGGGACCGGCGGTCGGCAGGCGGCGGCTGACCGAGGCGCTCGCCGCGTTCTCCGGCTCCCTGGACGAGACCTGCGACCGGGTGCTGCACGCCCTGCTGCCGGTCGGCAACGCCGCCGACGACGTGGCCCTGCTGCTGGCCCGCACCCGGGGGCTGCCCGCCTCGCAGGTCGCCACCTGGGACATCCCCTCCGATCCGGCGCTGGTCGCGCCGATCCGCAAACAGGTCGTGGACCAGCTCGCGCGCTGGGAGCTGAGCGAGGCGTCGTTCACGACCGAGCTGGTGGTGAGCGAGCTGGTCACCAACGCCATCCGCTACGGCTCCCACCCCATCCGGCTGCGGCTGATCCACGACGCGGAGACCCTGATCTGCGAGGTGTCCGACACCAGCCACACCGCCCCGCATCTGCGCCGGGCGAAGACCTGGGACGAGGGCGGCCGCGGGCTGCTGCTGGTGGCCCAGCTCACCCAGCGCTGGGGCAGTCGGCACACCGGCGACGGCAAGACGATCTGGGCGGAGCTGACCCTGCTCGACCAGGAGTGAGCGCGCCGGTCACTTGGCAAGCGCTTTACGCCGGCGTGTTTACATGGACGGCACACCCTCACCCGTAGTCCTGGGGCGGGGCACGCCCTCACCCCGCCGCCCGGAGATCCACCCTGAACGCGCCGCTCGCCGAAACCCTGTCCGTCGCCCTGCTCGTCGCCTCGCTCGGCTGGGCGGTGCTGCGCCCCGCCGGACGCTCGGAGGCATGCGTCGCCGTCCCCGCGGCGGCCGCCCTCATCGCCCTCGGCGCGATCTCGCCGGAGCACGCGCTCGCCGAAGCGGAACGGCTCGGACCGGTGGTGGGGTTCCTCGCGGCGGTCCTGGTCCTCGCGCACCTGTGCGACGTCGAAGGGCTCTTCACCGCGTGCGGCGCCTGGATGGCCCGGCGGGCGGCGGGGCGCCCCCGCACCCTGCTCACCGCCGTGTTCGTGCTCGCCTCGGTGATCACGGCGGTCCTCAGTCTGGACGCCACGGTGGTGCTGCTCACGCCGGTGGTGTTCGCCACCGCCGCCCGGATGGGGGTGCGGGCGAAACCGCACGTCTACGCCTGCGCCCATCTGTCGAACACGGCCTCGCTGCTGCTGCCGGTGTCCAATCTGACCAACCTGCTGGCGTTCACGGCGAGCGGGCTGAGCTTCACCCGGTTCACCGCGCTGATGGCGCTGCCGTGGCTGGTCGCGATCAGCGTCGAGTACGCGGTGTTCCGGCGCTTCTTCGCCGCCGACCTGCCCGCCGCCGAGCCCGTCGAGGACACCGGCCCGGCGCCCGAGGTGCCGGTGTTCGCGCTGGTCACCGTGGGCTGCACGCTCGCCGGGTTCGTGGTGGCCTCGGCGGTCGGCGTCGAACCGGCGTGGGCGGCCTTCGCCGGGGCGCTGGTCATGGCGGTGCGGGCGCTGGCCCGGCGCCGGGTGACACCGGTGGCCGTCGCACGGTCGGCCGCGCCGGGGTTCCTGGCGTTCGTGCTCGCCCTCGGCATCGTCGTCCGCGCGGTCGTCGACAACGGCCTCGCCGACGCGCTGCGGCACGCCCTGCCCGGCGGCACGGGGCTGCTCGCCCTGCTCGCCGTCGCCGGGGTCGCCGCCGTCCTGGCCAACCTGATCAACAACCTGCCGGCGGTCCTGGTCCTGGTCCCGCTGGCCGCCCCGGCCGGCGCCGGGGCGGTGCTCGCGGTCCTGATCGGCGTGAACATCGGCCCCAACCTGACCTACGCCGGCTCCCTGGCCACCCTGCTGTGGCGCCGCGTCGTCCACGAACGCGCCCAACGGGTCGCGGTCACCGAGTTCACCCGCCTGGGCCTCCTCACGGTCCCGGCCACGCTGATCCCGGCGGTGGTGGCACTGTGGGTGTCGCTCCAGGTGGTGTGAGGGGGCCTCGGCGCGGCTGTCGCGATTGCTCGGCCTCCGAGGCCGGGGTCACAACCTCGACGCGCCCCTAGCGACGGCCCCCGTGCCGGCCGCGGCCGTCGCCGTAGTCGCCTCGGCCGTCGTCGTCCCCGCAGTCGCGGCGGTACGAGCATTCCGTGTCGTCGGTGGTGGTCGTGGCGGACGGGGTGGTGGTCGGGGTGGAGGGCGTGGGGGTGCTGGTCGGCCGGGGGGTGGGGGTCGTCGTGCCGGGGGTGGGGTCGGGGGTGCCGGTCTCGCCCCAGTTGACGAGTTGCATCCGGGCGTCGGACTGGGAGGTGTCGATCACCCAGCGCTGTTCGGGGCCGTCCTCGCGGTTCTTCAGGACGAGCGCGCCGGATCCGTCGGTGGCGGCGGGCGCCAGCGCCAGGTCCTGGCCCGAGCGGGGGACGAGCGTGCCCTGGAGGGTGAAGTCGTAGCGCAGGTCGCGGGTGTCCGTCCGGGCGGCGGCCGTGCAGGGGGCGAGCCGCACGGAGTAGCCGAGGCGGGAGTCCAGGCACAGACCGGTGTCGGCCGCGCTGCGCAGCAGCCCGTCGGTCTCGTACGACCACTGCTGGCCGAGCGCGCTGGAACAGGTGGCGAGTTCGGCCTCGGCGCCCTCGACGGCCCGGTCGCCGGCGATGCCGATGCAGAGCCCGGAGGAGACGTTGCGCAGTCCGCCGCGCAGGGTGCCCTGCGGGTTCTGGGGGTCCTGGGCGCCGATCCAGGACGGGTCGGCGGTGCCCGCGCCGGGGCTCTTCGCGGCCTTGCCGTCGGTCTGGGCGTCGGACCGCCCGTCCGCCTGGGTGTCGGTGTGGCCGGAGCCCTCGCCGGAACCGAGGGTGGCCCACAGCACGAGGGGCAGGACGACGAGCCCGCTCACGGTGAGGACGGCTGCGGCCAGATGGCGGCGCCGGGTGCGGCGGACCGCCTTCTGCACGGAGCGGCGGGACCCGGCCGGGGCGTCGCCCGCGGGGCCTGCGGCGGACCGCGCGGCGCTCCTGGAGACACCGGAGCCGGCGGCGGGGGCGGTGCGGGAACCACGGGCGGCGCGGGCCGGGCGCGCCGGGGCCGTGGGCAGGGGTGCGACGGGACCGGTCGGCAGGCCGGTCTCGTCGGTGAAGGGCTCGCCGGGCGCGGCGGTCGCCTCCCCCGCGGACGCCTCGGCGGTCGCCGCGGCCGCGGCCCTCGCCGCCAGGTACGCGTGGGCGGCCCAGCCGAGGACGCCCTCGGCCAGCGCGACCCCGAGCAGCCCCTCGAACTGGAGGAGCTGGTCGGCGGTGTGGGCGCAGTGCCGGCACCGCTCGGTGTGGGCGCGCAGATCGGCGTCGAGGTCGACACCGCCGCGCCGGCAGGTGACGTCCAGGAGCCGGTGGTAGCGGTGGCACTCCTCGTCGGTGGCCAGTTCGTTGTGGACCTGGAGCACCTCCTCGCGCAACCGGGCGCGGGCGCGCCGGAGTTCGACGCGGGCGCCGTCGTCGTCGAGGCCGAGCAGCGCGGCGGGTGCGGCCAGCGGTTCGGTCTCCACCTCGGTGTGCCACAGCAGACAGCGGGCGGACTGGGGCAGCCGCTGGAAGGCCCGGGACAGCATGCGCCGGTTGGCGGGCGGCAGCAGCCGGGCGGCGACCCGCTCGCCGTCGCCGTGGTCGGAGCGCAGCTCGGGGTGGAGCAGGTCGCGGCGGCCGTCGGCGTCCCATTCGGCGGCGAGCCGGCGGACGGTGACCAGGAGGTGGGGGCGCCAGGCGGCGGTGGGGCCGTCCTGGCGCAGGGTCGCGCCGAAGAGGCGGGTGAAGGCGGCGGTGGTGAGCATGCCCGCCGCGCGTTCCCCGTCCGTGCACAGCCGCGCGTAGGCGAAGGCCGCCTCCCAGTGCCGGTCGAGGAGTTCGCCGACGGGGTACGGGGCGGACGACGCTCCCGTCCACTGCTGTTTCAGCTCGGCGCCGAGCTGTTCGTCCGTCGCGTCCAGGCGGCGCGCCGAAGGGGAATTCGACATGCCTGCGTGATTCACGAGTGCATTCCTCCTGGGGGCATGCGTCATAGAAGTCCGGACCACGGAAAAGTCCAGACCAATAAATTTGCTTCGGTGAAGCGTGGGGGGTGCGGACGCCGAAGAGGGGCCTCGCGCGCACGGCGCGGGACACCACGACCCGTGCACGACACGGCACACCTTTGCACAGCCTGACCAAGCGGAACAAGAGATACCGTCGTTTCGTGCGCCGGGCGCGGCCACAATGGAATTGATGAGGCGTCAAAACGGGACGATATAAAGGGTGTTAGCGGGGGCGCTCGCGGCAGCGAACGCCGAACCGGTCAGTGTCCGGCGATCGGATGCGGGCTGTAGGGCTGCTCCAGCTCCGCCAACTCCTTTTCGCTCAGCTCCAGTTCCAGTGCGGCCACCGCGTCGTCGAGATGGTGGGGCTTGGCGGCGCCGACGATCGGCGCGGTGACCGTGCTCCGGCTGAGCAGCCAGGCGAGCGCCACCCGGGCGCGGGGGACGCCGCGTTCGGCCGCGATCCGGGAGACGGCGGCGACGATCGCGTGGTCGCCGTCCAGATAGAGACGGCCGCCGAAGTCGTCGGTCGCGCTGCGCTCGGTGACGGTGCCCCAGTCCCGGGTCAGCCGGCCGCGCGCCAGCGGGCTCCAGGGCAGCACGCCGACACCCTGGTCCGCGCAGAGCGGCAGCATCTCGCGCTCCTCCTCGCGGTAGAGGAGGTTGTAGTGGTTCTGCATGGAGACGAAACGCGTCCAGCCGTGCCGTTCGGCGGCGTGCTGCATCTTGGCGAACTGCCAGGCGTACATCGAACTGGCCCCGAGATAGCGGACCTTGCCCGCCTTCACCACGTCGTGCAGCGCCTCCATGGTCTCCTCGACCGGGGTGTACGGGTCGAAGCGGTGGATCTGATAGAGGTCGACGTGATCCGTGCCGAGCCGGCGCAGGCTGTTGTCCAGCTCGGACAGGATCGCCTTGCGGGACAGTCCCGCGCCGTTGGGCCCGGTCCGCATCCGGCTGTGCACCTTGGTGGCGAGGACGATCTCGTCGCGCCGGGCGAAGTCGCGCAGCGCCCTGCCGACGATCTCCTCGCTGGTGCCGTCGGAGTAGACGTTCGCGGTGTCGAAGAAGGTGACGCCGGCCTCCAGCGCCTGCCGGATCAGCGGGCGGGACGCCTCCTCGTCGAGGGTCCACTCGTGCACGCCCCGGTCGGGCAGACCGTAGGTCATGCAGCCCAGACAGATCCGCGACACGTCCAGACCCGTCGAGCCGAGCTTCACGTACTGCATCGTCACCGCTCCTGACGTACCAGGTCCAACGCCGGCTTCCACCCGAACTCCGTACCGTCCGCGCCGTCGTGGGGGGATCCGAAGCGTACGCCCATCCCGCGCAGCCGTATCAGGCTTTCCCGGTAGGCCGGGTGGGTGGCGAGGGCGGCGGAGACGCACGGCTGGACGCCGACCGGGACGCCCGTCGCCGTCACCTCGCACAGGGTGCCGAGCGCCAGGGTGTCGGCGATGCCGGCCGCCCATTTGTTGATCGTGTTGAAGGTGGCCGGGGCGACCACGACCGCGTCGGGGTCGGGGAAGGGACGGGGATCGTCCGGGCGCCGCCGGGCGGAGCGGATCGGGCGTCCGGTCAGCGCCTCCACGGCGGCGGTGTCGAAGAAGCCGTTCATGGCGTGCGGCGTCGCGATGACCCCGACCCGCCACCCCTGCTCGCGCGCGGCGCCGATGAGCGTGCCGACACCCGAGGCGACTCCGGCGGCGCAGACGACGACGTAGAGGAAGGGCCGTTGATCGTCCTGTTCGGTCATCCGCGCACCCTACTGAACGGGGCCGGGACGACGGGGTCTGGGCCGTGTGCAGTAGTCCGGGAGGCAGGGCGGGGCCGGTGACTCGAGGCTTGGCCTCCGGTAGGTCCGTCCGTCTCCCGGGAGCCCTGATGTCCATGTCCTCGCGCCCTGCCCCGCCGCGGCCGCGGCTGCGGGCGGTGACCGTCGTCGCCCTCTGTCTGGGGGCGCTGATCCCGGCGGTGGCCGTGTCCGGGCCGGCCGGTGCCGCGGCCGCGCCGCCGCCGGACGAACGCGCCCTCCAGCGCCGGCTCGCCGCCTTCGTGGCCGCGCCGGGCGGTCCGCCCGGGGCCATCGCGGTACTGCGGCGCGACAAGGAGACCCGGGTCGTGCGGGCGGGCGTGGCCGATCTCGCCACCGGGCGCGCGCCCCGCCCGGACGACCACATGCGGATCGCCAGCACCGCCAAGGCGTTCAGCGGCGCGGTGGCGCTGTCCCTGGTCGACCGGCACGCGCTGCGGCTGGACGACACGCTGCGCAAGCGGCTCCCCAAACTGCCGCGCGCCTGGGGCTCGGTGACGCTCCGTCAGCTTCTGAACCACACCAGCGGACTGCCGGACTACACCGAGTCGCCCGCGTTCCTGAAGGTGCTGACCGCCGACCCGCGCCACCGCTTCGACTCGCGCCGCCTGCTCGACTACGTGGCCGGCGAGCCGCTGCGGTTCCGGCCGGGCAGCCAATACCGGTACTCCAACTCCGACAACATCGCCGTCGCGCTGATGGCCGAGGCCGCCACCGGCACCCGGTACGAGGACCTGCTGCGCAAGCTCGTCTACCGGCCGCTGGACCTGCGGCACACCAGCCTGCCGCAGGGCTACCGGATGCCGGCGCCGTATCTGCACGGCTACGACGTGAGCCCGCCCGCCCCGCCCGAGGACGTCAGCGAGGTGCTGAGCGCCTCCGGCGTCTGGGCGTCCGGCGGGATCGTCTCCACGCCCGCCGACGCGACGCGTTTCGTGCGCGGGTACGTCGGCGGGGCGCTGTACGGCAAGCGGGTCGTCCGGGAGCAGCGGCGCTGGATCCAGGGCGCGTCGGAACCGGCGGGCCCCGGCCGCAACACCGCCGGGCTTGCCGTCTTCCGGTACCAGACGCGCTGCGGCACGGTCCTCGGGCACACCGGCAACTTCCCCGGCTACACCCAGCTCATGGCCGCCACCCCCGACGGCCGCCGCTCCCTGACGTTCTCCGTGACCTCCCAGATCAACAAGACCCTGGCCCCGGCCCGCCTGGCACGGCTGCGGGCCCTCCAGGAGGACTTCGTCTGCGCACTCCTGCGCGACGGCCGCTGAGCCGACGGCGCTGAGGCGACAGCCGCTCAGCCGACGGCCGCCGAGGCGACGGGCGATATTCGCTTGCCAGGGGTCCGGGCGGGCCCGCAGGATCCGGCCATGTTCATGAAGCACACCCTCCTGCCGCTGACGCCCGCCGACGCCCTTCCCGCGCGGCGACAGCAGCGGTCCGACGGCCGGCGGAGGCCCGATCCCTCGCACCCGTGACGGGCGCGCTCGTCGCGGGGCTGGTGGCCGGGTACGGCATCGCCGTCCCGGTCGGGGCCGTCGCGACCTACCTCGTCTCGCTGACCGCGCGGACCTCCCTGCGGACCGGGGTGTGCGCCGCCCTCGGGGTCGCCGCCGCCGACGGGCTGTACGCCCTGCTGGCCACCGTCGGCGGCTCGGCCGTGGCGGTCGCGCTGCGGCCCGTGCTGGTGCCGCTGCGCTGGGCCTCGGCCCTGGTCCTGCTGGCGCTGGCCGCCCGGGGCGCCCTGACCGCCGTACGCCGGTACCGGGCGCGGCGTCTCGCCGTGCGGGCGGTGCCGCCACCGCCGTCCGCGCGGCGGGCCTTTCTGAGTCTGCTCGGGATCACCCTGCTCAATCCGGCCACCGTGGTCTACTTCGCCGCCCTGGTCCTCGGCAGCGGGGCCTCCGGCGCCGTACGGCCCCTGGAACAGGGGGTGTTCGTGGTGGCCGCGTTCGCCGCGTCCGCGAGCTGGCAGGTGCTGGTCGCCGGGGGCGGGGCGCTGCTCGGGCGGGCCCTGACCGGTCACCGGGGGCGGCTGGTCACGGCGCTGGTGTCGAGCGCGGTGATGACCGTACTGGCGGTGGACATGGCGGTATGAGGGCCGTGCGGTGAAGAGGTGGCCGGGGCGCGGCCCGGTGCGGACGAATCCCGGGCGGGCCGTTGTTGAATCGAGGCGTCAGCCGACGCTACGAAGAGGACGGATAGCCATGCCGCTCGAAGGCGAGTACGAGCCGAGTCCGACCCAGTGGGTGCGTGAGCAGGTGGAGCTGTACGAGGGCTCCGGTGGCACCGAGGGGACGACCTTGCAGGACACGGGGCTGCCCGTCATCCTGCTGACCACGCGGGGCGCCCGCAGCGGGAAGATCCGCAAGACGCCGCTGATGCGGGTCGAGCACGACGGGGAGTACGCCCTGGTCGCCTCGAAGGGCGGGGCGCCCGAGCACCCGGTCTGGTACCACAACGTCAAGGCCGACCCCCATGTGGAGCTGCGGGACCGCACGGTCAAGCAGGACATGACGGCCCGTGAGGTCACCGGCGAGGAGAAGGAGCGGTGGTGGGAGCGGGCCGTCGCCGCGTTCCCGCCCTACGCCGAGTACCAGAAGAAGACGGATCGGGAGATTCCGGTCTTCGTGCTGACACCGGCGGCCGACTGACCTGGGCGGACGGCGCCCGGCGGCGGACGCGTAGAAAAATCTACCGCCGGGCGCGCATGAACCCTCCCTGACCGGGCACCGGTTTGTCAGGCCCCGCCGCGCTCCCCCGTCGCGGCGGGGCTTTCCGCTGCCCCGGCACCCCGGCCCGGGACTCCTACGGTGCGTACGCGGAGATCGGGGAACGCGGTGGGGAGGACAGGAGACGACCGCGAGCCACGGGAGGACCCATGAGCGGGGGAAACGCCTCGTACGGCCATCAGAAGTTCACCCGGTCCCGGAGCCGGTTCACCGACCGGATCACCGCGGACGGCCGGGACGGCCGGCCGGTGGAGGCGGGCCGCTACCGGCTGGTGGTCAGCCGGGCCTGTCCGTGGGCGAGCCGGGCCGTGATCTCACGGCGGCTGCTCGGGCTGGAGGACGCGCTGTCGATGGCGGTCGCCGACCCGATCCAGGACGACCGGAGCTGGCGCTTCACCCTCGACCCGGACGGCCGCGACCCGGTCCTCGGCATCCGCTACCTCGGCGAGGCGTACGAACGCCGGGAGCCCGGTCACCCGGGCGGGATCAGCGTCCCGGCGGTGGTCGACGTGGAGAGCGGACAGCTCGTGACCAACGACTACCAGCAGCTCACCCTCGACCTCGCCACCGAGTGGCGGGACCTGCACCGGCCCGGCGCGCCCGACCTCTACCCGGAGAAGCTGCGGGACGAGATCGACACGGTCATGGCCGAGGTGTACGAGGACGTCAACAACGGCGTGTACCGGGCCGGGTTCGCCGGCGGGCAGGACGAGTACGAGGCGGCCTGCGCGGGTGTCTTCCGGCGGCTGGAGCGGCTCGCGTCGCGGCTCGCCGGGCAGCGGTACCTGGTCGGTGCGACGATCACCGAGGCGGACATCCGGCTGTTCACCACGCTGGTCCGTTTCGACGCGGTGTACCACGGCCACTTCAAGTGCAACCGGTGGAAACTGGCGGAGAACCAAGTGCTGTGGGCGTACGCGCGGGATCTCTACCAGACGCCGGGCTTCGGCGACACGGTCGACTTCGACCACATCAAACGGCACTACCACCAGGTGCACACCGGGATCAACCCGACCCGGGTCGTCCCGCTCGGCCCCGACCTGTCCGGCTGGCTCGCCCCGCACGGACGGGAGACGCTGGGCGGACGGCCGTTCGGGGACGGGACGCCGCCGGGTCCGGTCCGCGCCGACGAGAGGGTCCCGGCACGGGGCCGGCCCTGAACAGTGAGGAGAGCCACGTGAGCAAGAAGAGCGCGAAGCGGAAACTGCCCCTCGTCTACCAGCCCGTCGGATTCCTCTTCGGCTGGGCGGGCGGCCTGCTGGCCGGCTACGCCTTCCGTACGGCCTGGCGGGCGCTGCGGCACGAGGACGACGCCCCGGACGCCCTGGACCGCGACCGCGGCTGGGGCGAGGTGATCCTCGCGGCGGCGGTCCAGGGCGCGATCTTCGCCGCGGCCCGCAGCGCGGCCGACCGCACGGGCGCGGTGGCCATCGAACGCCATACGGGGGTCTGGCCGGCGAAGGAGAAGGAGAAGGGGAAGAAGGGCCGGGACTGACGACGGCACGGGGCCGGTCCCGGCCGGGACCGGCCCCGTGGGAAGGGGCGGGCAGGCGGCGGGTCAGCCCAGCTTCGGCGCCGTGGACACGGTCCGGCGCAGGGTGAAGGAGTGCCCGGCCGGGTCGGAGAAGAGCCGCTCCTCGTAGGGCTCGGGCGCCGGCTTGGCCTCCAGGGGGCGGCCGCCCAGGCCGACGACACGGCGCTCGGCCTCGTCGAGGTCGTCGACGACGAACTCCAGATGGGCCTGGAGGGCGTTCTCGGGACGGGGCCAGCTCGGCGGGGTGGCGTTGCCGTCACGGCGGAAGGCCATCCGGGTGCCGTCGCCGCCCCGGATCTCCACCCGGTTGGCGCCGACCTCGGTCTCCTCCCCCTCCAGCAGCCCCTTGTAGAACTCGGCGAGCTTCTCGGGCTCCGCGCAGTCGAGCACCACCACACCCGCTGTCACCAGTGCCATGTCGTCCCTCCCGGGGGTTTCGCGGTCCGGGACGGCGGTCGCGGCCCCGGACCTTGCGGATACCCCGGTTTCGGGCGGTCACCGGCGCCGGCCGCGGTCACCGATGCCTGCCGCGGCCACGGGCGTCTCAGTCGGCCACCAGCCAGGTGCCGTCCCGCATCAGCTCGCGGTCCGGGAGTTCCTCGCGCGTCCGCCATGCCTGGACCCGGCGCGGGTGGACGTGGAAGTACAGATAGGGCTCGGGGAGTTCCCGGGGGTCGAAGCCGGTCTTGCCGGCGAAGATCTCGGCGTCCTCCTCGGGCAGTTCGGTGGGGTGGACGGCCGTGGCGGTGCCCTCGATCATCACGACGTCCGTGGTCACGCCGATACCGAGCCGTACCGCGCCGCCCGCCAGCAGATTGCGGCCGGTGGCACCCGCGGCCGGGGTCGCGAGGAGGAGGGTGGCGCCGTCCCAGACGAAGGACAGCGGCACGAGCCAGGGCACGGCGCCGTCCCCGCCGTCGTCGTCGGTGGGCGGCGCGGCCGTGGCGACCCACGCGTGGTCGTCGTGTTCGAGCCGGTGGAGCGTGTCGTGCTTGCGCTGCCGCGCGGGGCGGACCGGTGCTCGGGTCATGCTTCCAGTGTGGCCGTCAGCCGTCCGTCCGCGCGCCGACCGCCGCCAGTCGGGCCGCGGCCGCGTCGAGCAGCAGGTCGAGCGCGGCCGGGTAGGAGCTGTGCCGCATGGACTCCCGCAGATGGCGGGCGGTCGCCGCGACATGCGGGTGCGTGGCGGCGGGCAGCGTGCCGTACGTGGTCCGCCACACCTCGGCCTCCGCCTCCCGTGCCGCCTTCGGCAGGGCGACGTTCGCCGAGTCCAGGGCGCCGAAGGCGAGGGTCTGGTCCACGAAGGCGTGGTAGATCCGGACCGCCTCCGGGTCGGGGAACCCGGCCCCCCGCAGCACGCCGAGGATGGTCTCCACGGCCTGGATCTCATGGACCCGCCCGGTCACCCGGTAGGCGCTGAGGCTGGCCGCCCTGGGGTGCGCGAGGGCGCCCGCGTGCATCCGCAGGCCGAGTTCGCGCAGGTCGGCCAGCCAGTCGCCGGTGGGCCGCCAGGCGCGCAGGGTGCGGCCGATCAGCTCGTCGGCGATGGCGAGCATCAGGTCGTCGGTGTGCCGGAAGTACCGGTAGAGGCTGCTGGGGTCGGCGCCCAGGGCGCGGCCGAGGCGGCGCACGGAGAGCGCCTCGGCGCCGTGCTCCTCGATCAGCCGCAGCGCCGTGGCGACGATCAGTTCCTCGGAGAGCACGACGCCCTGTTTGGTGGGACGGCGGCGTCTGCGGGCGTCCGGTGCGACGACTCGCTCGGTCATGGGATCCCTCCGGTGCCTGGGGCCGGGAACACGGTCCGCATGGTCCGCACCTTACGACAACACCGTTGACCTGTTAAGTCCCCGGCCGGTTTCATCTGCGTTCACCGGGGCCGCTCCAGGGC
This sequence comes from Streptomyces sp. CAI-85, assembly GCF_013363615.1. NCBI lineage: Bacteria > Bacillati > Actinomycetota > Actinomycetes > Kitasatosporales > Streptomycetaceae > Streptomyces > Streptomyces sp. CAI-85. The sequence goes on from NZ_JAANNX010000001.1 coordinate 648,915, forward strand.
CCCTCCGGTGCGAGCGGAGTACTGGCCATGACCGACAAGTCCTACGGCGTCGACCCTCCCGCGCGGCCCGTGCTGCGCAGGTCCCTCGGGGTGGTCGACGGGATCGCCATCGCCGCGTCCAGTACGGCGGCGACCACCAGCATCGGTATCGGTCTCGGGGTCACGGCCGGTGTGGTGGGACTGCATCTGCCCGCGATCATGCTGCTGGCGTTCCTGCCGGTGCTGGGCATCGCGGGGGCCTACAGCCGGCTCAACCGGGTGGAGCCGAACGCCGGCAACGGCTATGTGTGGGTGGGCCGTTCCCTCAATCCGTGGCTCGGCTTCATGGTGGGCTGGGTGAGCATCGTGGCGACGATCGCCTTCCTCGCGTACACCACGGCGGTGACCGGCTCGGCGCTGATCCAGCTCGCCGGTGACGCCGGGATCCACTCGCTCGGCGGGCTCGCGCTGGACCCGGGGTCCACCGCCCAGACGACCCTGCTGGGCCTCGCCGTGCTGCTCGCGGTGACCCTGACCGCCGTCACCGGTGTGCGCACGGCGGCCCGGCTCCAGACCTGGCTGCTGGTCTTCGAGTACGTCGTCCTGCTGGGCTTCTGCGGCTACGGCATCGTCACCGGACCGCACGCCTTCAGTCTGAGCTGGTTCGATCCGTTCGACATCCCCTCGGCGACGGCGCTGGCGCAGGGGCTGCTGCTGTCGGTGTTCTGTTACTGGGGTTTCGAGGCCGCGTTCACCGTCACCGAGGAGGTGCGCGATCCGCGCGACGCGTCCCGGGCGGGTCTGATCACGCTGGTCACGATGGTGCTGCTGTTCCTGCTCGGCTCGGTCGCCTTCCAGCGGGTGCTGTCCGAGGAGGAGCTGGCCGGGCACGGCGCGGAGGGCCTCGCGTACTTCGGCGAACGGCTCGCCTCGCAGCCGCTGGCCGCGCTGCCGCTGGTGGCGCTGATGTTCTCGGCGGTGGCCTCGCTCCAGGCGGGCGTCATCCCGACGGCGCGGGGCATGTTCGCGATGAGCCGGGACCGTACGCTCGGGCCGGTCTGGTCGCGGGTCAGCCCGCGCTACGGCACCCCGGCCGCCGGGACCGTGCTGATCGGGGCGCTGGCCGCGGCGGTGGCGGCGCTGGCCCTGGTGATCCCGCGCCTGGCCGACATGATCATGGCGACGGTGAACGCGGTCGGCATCATCGTCGCCCTGTCCTACGCGCTCACCGCGCTCGCGGCAGCGGTGCGTTTCCGGGGGCTGCTGCGGGAGGACTGGCGGCAGGGGCTGCGGGCGGTGGTGGCGCCCGTGCTGAGCGCGGTGACGCTGCTCTGTCTCGGCGGCTATCTCTGCTGGTCCTTCTACACCTCCACCGACCATCTGGAGATCAGCCCGGACAACGGCTGGTTCCTGCTGCTCACTCCCCTGGTGATGATCGCGTCCGGTCTGGTGGCCGCGGCGTGGGCCAAGTGGGTGCGCGGGTCCGCCTACTTCCGCACGGGCGCCGGCACCGACGCGGACGCGCCCCGGCTGCTGGCCACCCACTGACCCAGCCCCCCACCACGCACAAGGAACGGATCATGCACGCAGACCTGCTGTTCATCGGCGGCCCTGTCTTCACCCCCGACGGCGGGGAGAGCACCGACGGCGCGGCGCCTCCCGACGGCCGGGTGACCGCCGTGGCCGTCACCGGCGACCGGATCACCGCCGTCGGCGGTCCGGAGCTGCGCGAGCTGGCGGGGCCGCGCACGGAGGTCGTGGACCTCGCCGGACGGCTGCTGCTGCCGGGCTTCCAGGACGCGCACGTCCACCCGGTGCCGGCCGGGCTGGAACTCGCCCGGTGCGACCTGACGAGGGCGAGGACCGCGCGGGAGACCCTGGCCGCCGTCCGCGCCTACGCCGACGCGCATCCCGAACGGGAGTGGATCACCGGCGGCGGCTGGTCGATGGAGGCGTTCGAGGGCGGTACGCCGACCAGGGAACTCCTCGACTCCGTCGTGCCCGACCGGCCGGTCTATCTGCCCAACCGCGACCATCACGGCGCCTGGGTGAACTCGCGCGCGCTGGAGATCGCCGGCATCACCCGGGACACCCCCGACCCGGCCGACGGGCGGATCGAGCGGACCGCGTCCGGGGAGCCGGCCGGCACGCTCCAGGAGGGCGCGATGCAGCTCGTCGGCCGGCTCGCCCCGCCCGACACGGCGGCCGACCGGCTGGCCGCCCTGCTGCACGCCCAGCGCCGGCTGCACGCGCTCGGCGTCACGGCCTGGCAGGACGCGCTGATCGGCGTCTTCCCGGGGATGCCGGACCCGACGGACGCGTATCTGACGGCCGCGCGGGACGGATCGCTGACCGCGCGGGTCGTGGGCGCCCTGTGGTGGGACCGGACGCGCGGGGCCGAGCAGATACCGGAGCTGGTCGAGCTGCGGGCGCGGTCGGCGCACGGCCGGTTCCGGGCGGACAGCGTGAAGCTGATGCTGGACGGGGTCGCCGAGAACGGCACGGCCGCGCTGCTCGACCCGTATCTCGACGCGTGCGGCTGCGCCACCGCCAACCGGGGCACGAGTTTCGTCGACCCGGAGCAACTGCCCAAGTACGTGACCGAGTTGGACGCGCTCGGCTTCCAGTGCCACTTCCACGCGCTGGGCGACCGGGCCGTACGGGACGCGCTGGACGCCGTGGAGGCGGCGCGGGCGGCGAACGGGCCGAGCGACACCCGGCCGCATCTGGCGCACCTCCAGGTGGTGCATCCGGACGACGTGCCGCGGTTCGCGGCGCTCGGGGCGACGGCGAACATCCAGCCGCTGTGGGCGGCGCACGAACCGCAGATGGACGAGCTGACGATCCCCTTCCTCGGGGCGGAACGGGCGGGGTGGCAGTACCCGTTCGGGGCGCTGCTGCGCTCGGGGGCCCGGCTCGCGGCGGGCAGCGACTGGCCGGTCAGCAGCCCCGATCCGCTCCAGGGCGTCCATGTCGCGGTCAACCGGGTCGAACCCGGCGGCTCCCGGCCGGTGTTCCTGCCGCGGGAGCGGATCTCCCTGGGCCGGGCGCTGACGGCGTACACGGCGGGTTCGGCGTACGTGAACCGGCTCGACGACACCGGAGTGGTGCGGCCGGGCGCGCTGGCCGACCTGGTCGTCCTGGACCGGGACCCGTTCGCGGGACCGCCGGAGGCGATCGCGGAGACGGGGGTGGCACTGACGTACGTGGGCGGCGAGCGGGTGTACGCGGCGCCGGACGCGTGACCGGATCTCCGACCGGGCTGGACTTCTTGGACAGGTGTCCCGTTACGATGGACACCTGTCCAAGAAGTCGAGGGAGTCGGAGCCCATGGAGATCCTGGCGAACGTGCTCGTCGCGCTGGTGGCCGCGCTGCACGTCTACATCCTGGTGATGGAGATGTTCCTGTGGCAGCGGAGGCCGGGGATGTCCTTCCACGGCTTCGACGCCGAGATGGCCCGGCGGACCGCCCCGCTCGCCGCCAACCAGGGCCTCTACAACGGCTTCCTCGCGGCCGGTCTGGTGTGGGGACTGATCGCCGCCGACCCGACCGGGTTCCGCGCCCAGGTGTTCTTCCTGTCGTGCGTGATCGTCGCGGGCGTGTACGGCGGGCTCACCGCGAACCGGCGGATCCTGCTCGCCCAGGCCCTGCCCGGCGCGGTGGCGCTGGCCGCGGTCCTCGTCGCACGGTGACCCGCGCGGAGCCCGAGGACCCGCGGGCGGCACGCACCCGGGCGCGGCTGCGCGAGGCACTGCTCCAGGAGTGCGCGGAGCGGCCGTTGGCGGAGGTCGGCGTGGCCGCGCTGGTACGGCGGGCAGGGGTCGGCCGGGCCACGTTCTACGTGCACTACGCCGACCTGGAGGCCCTCGCGGTCGACGCCTGCGCGGACGTCGTACGCGAGGCGGTGGAGGCGCTGCACGCCTGGCGGGGCCGCCCGGACCCGGTGCGCGCACCGGCCGCGCTCCCCGCCTTCTTCGCCTCGCTCACCCCGCACCTGCCCCTGTACCGCACCCTGCTCCCGCCGGGCGGCGGCGGCCCCCTCGGCCAGGTCCTCTACCGCGACCTCCGCGCCTACAGCCTCCGCGAACGAGAACGCGCGGGCGCCCGCGACGCCCCCTTGATCGCCTCGGCGGTCGCCGCGACTTTCACAGCAGTCCTCGCGGACTGGCTCCACGAGGCCCTCCCGGGCACTCCGACGGAAATCGCCGACCAGGTGTGGCAACTACTGGTGGCGCTGCACGCCAGCCGCTGAGAGAGGGGGGCGGTGACGCGGCGGCACTGGAACGGCGGCCTGCGCGCGGTGCGCCACTCGGCCCTGCCGGGCACCCCGGCATGCGCCCGGGACAGGCGGCCGCTGACGCGCGGGGGGAGAGAGAACGGCGGCCTCCCAACCTGCCGGACGGTGACACCCGGGGGGGCGACGGGACAAGCGGCCCGCCCCGGGCGCCCCCGGCCCACGCCCGGGCCAACCGGGTTCCGCGCACGCCGGGACGCGTGGCACACGGCGCGACCACCGGTCGTCGCGGGCACCCACGCCGATACGCAGGACGAACGCCCCTGCCCGCGCACGCCTGCCGCCGACGCGAGTCACCAAGCGGTCCGCACGCAAGTGCCGCACACGGCGGGGCCCACCCTCCGACCGACGCCGCAGGCCCCGTCACCGGGTCGTCTGGAACGTTCTTCGGTACGTCTGTGGGGACACCCCGATCGCCGCGTGGAGGTGCTGGCGCAGGGACGCGGACGTGGCGAAGCCGGAGCGGGTGGCGAGTTCGTCGATGGGGAGGTCGGTGGACTCCAGCAGGTGGCGGGCGTGGGCGACGCGTTGCTGGATGAGCCAGCGGCCCGGGCTGAGGCCGACCTCGTGGTGGAAGCGGCGGGCGAAGGTGCGCAGGCTCATGCGGGCGTGCGCGGCCAGGTCGGTCAGGGTGAGCGGGTCGGCGAGGCGTTCCAGCGCCCAGGCGCGGGTGGCCGCCGTGCTCGCCGCGCCGGACTCGGGCACGGGCTGTTCGATGTACTGGGCCTGGCCGCCGTCCCGGAACGGCGGGACCACGCAGCGCCGGGCCACCCGGTTGGCGAGGTCGCTGCCGTGGTCCTCGCGGAGGAGGTGCAGACAGGCGTCCACCCCGGACGCGGCCCCCGCCGAGGTCAGCACCCCGCCGTCGTCGACGAACAGCACGCCGGGGTCCAGTTCGACCTGCGGGAAGAGCCGGCGGAAGCGGTCGGCGAACTGCCAGTGGGTGGTGGCGCGGCGCCCGTCGAGGAGACCGGCGGCGGCGAGCACGAAGGCGCCGGTGCAGATGGAGACCAGCCGGGCGCCGGGCCGGATCCTGGCGAGGGCGGCGCGGACGGGCTCCGGCAGCTCGGCCGTGACCCAGTCGGTGCCGGGGGCGATCACCACCGTGTCGGCGTCGTCCAGCGCCGCCGGGCCGTGTTCGACGCCCACCGTGAAGTCGGCGCTGGTGCGGACCGGGCGGCCGTCGACGGAGCAGGTCAGCACCTCGTAGCGGCCGTCGGCCGAGCCGAGGACCCGGCTCGGGATGCCCAGTTCGAAGGGGTAGACGCCGTCGAGGGCGAGGACGACCACACGATGGGGACGCCCTTCGGCCCGCCGCTCCACCCGCCCCACCCGCTGTTCCACCCGCCGTTCGTCTCGCATGGCAGAATCTTATCGAAGAATGGCAATCGTGCCATTTCCCGGGCGCCCCGGCCCCGGCAGGCTGGTCCGCATGACCACCGTGAACACCCAGATCCTCACCATGCGCGCCCTCACCCAGGACTCCCTCGGGGGACCCGAGGTCCTCACCCTCAGGGACGTCCCGCGGCCCGAACCCCGTACCAACCAGGTCCTCGTCCGCGTCCGCGCCGCCGGCCTCAACCCCACCGACTGGAAGCACCGCGCGACCGGCGGCCACCTGGGCGGCCCGCCGTTCGTCCTGGGCTGGGACCTCTCCGGCACCGTCGAGTCCGTCGGCATCGGCGTGGCCGAGTTCGCGCCCGGCGACGAGGTGTTCGGCATGCTGCCGTACCCGTACGGCCACGGCTCGCACGCCGAGTACGCCGTCGCCCCGGCCCGCGCCCTGTGGCACAAGCCGGCCGCCCTGGACCACGTACAGGCGGCCGCGCTGCCGCTGGTCTCGCTGACCGCCTGGCAGACCCTCACGGAGACCGCCGGACTCGAACCGGGACAGCGGATCCTGATCCACGCCGCCGCCGGCGGGGTCGGCCATGTGGCCGTGCAGATCGCCAAGGAGCGCGGCGCGTACGTCATCGGCACCGCGAGCGCCGGCAAGCACGGCTTCCTGCGCGAGCTGGGCGCCGACGAGGTGATCGACTACCGGGAGACCGACGTCACCGAGGCGGTCGAGGACGTCGACGTCGTCCTGGACACCCTCGGCGGCGACACGTCCGTGCGCTCGCTGCGGGTGCTGCGCAAGGGCGGGATCGTGGTGTCGATCCTGCCGGTCGGCACCCGCGAGTTCTACGACGAGGCCGAGCGGCTCGGCGTCCGGGCGGCCCGGACGGTGGTCGACGCCGACCGGTCCGGCATGCGCACGATCGCCGCGCTCGCCGAGGCGGGAACGCTGCGCGCCACCATCGCGGGCACCTTCCCGCTGGCGGACGCCGCCGAGGCGCACCGGCTCGGCGACACCGGCCGCACCACCGGGAAGCTGGTCCTGACGATGGACTGACCCCGGCCCGATCCGACCGCCTCCCCCCCTTCGCTCACGGCGTGAAAGAAAGGCGCAAACTGGTCGGCGACACGGCCTCATTTCGAAGACATATGTCAATCGAACATGCTGGAATTCACTCCACCGGGGGTACCTTGCTGGAGCGGGGAACTGCTGTGCACACCCCCGCCGTTGGAGGCTCCCGACCGGTGGAGCGGGTTGGAGGCGATGTCGTCGTGCAGCAGGAACCCGCCACGGACGCTCCGCACCGCGACACCCCGCATCTACGGGTCCACCAGGACCGCGGGTACACGGTGCTGGAGTTCCGCGGCGAGATCGACATCGTCGCGGCGACAGAGATCACCGCGCGGCTCGACGACGCCACCAAGGGCCCGGCCCCGCGGGTCGTGATCGACCTGACCCGGATCGAGTTCTTCGACTGCTCCGGGCTGCGTCTGCTGTACCGGGCCCGCGGCCGGGTCCTGGACCGGGGCGGGCGGCTGCGTCTGGTCTGCACCCACCCGCTGACCCTGCGCATCCTGCGGACGACCGGTCTGTCCCGGCTGCTGCCGCCCCAGGCGTCGCTGGACGCGGCCCTGGGCAGACCCGGGGCCGCGTCCGGCACGTTATGACGGCGCCCCGAGGCGCCTACTCGACGATCCGGGTGACCTGACCGGCCCCGACCGTCCGCCCGCCCTCCCGGATGGCGAACTTCAGCCCCTCCTCCATCGCGATCGGCTGGATCAGCTCCACCGTCATGGTGGTGTTGTCGCCCGGCATGACCATCTCGGTGCCCTCGGGCAGGGTCACCACCCCCGTCACATCGGTGGTGCGGAAGTAGAACTGCGGACGGTAGTTCTGGAAGAAGGGCGTGTGCCGGCCGCCCTCGTCCTTGGACAGGATGTACGCCCGTGCCTCGAACCGGGTGTGCGGGGTGACCGAGCCCGGCTTGATCACCACCTGCCCGCGCTCCACCTCCTCCCGCTTGATCCCGCGCAGCAGCAGTCCGACGTTCTCCCCGGCCCGCCCCTCGTCGAGCAGCTTGCGGAACATCTCGACGCCGGTGACCGTGGTCCGGGTCGCGCGCTCACGGATGCCGACGATCTCGACCTCGCTGTGCACCCGGAGCGTGCCGCGCTCGATCCGGCCGGTGACGACCGTGCCGCGTCCGGTGATGGTGAAGACGTCCTCGATCGGCATCAGGAACGGCCGGTCCACGTCCCGCTGCGGCTCGGGCACCGCACGGTCGACGGCGTCCAGCAGCTCCAGCACCGACCGCGTCCACCGCGGGTCGCCCTCCAGGGCGCGCAGCGCGGAGACCCGTACGACCGGGACGTCGTCGCCCGGGAAGTCGTACTCGAAGAGCAGCTCGCGCACCTCCAGTTCGACCAGTTCCAGGATCTCCTCGTCGTCGACCATGTCGGTCTTGTTGAGCGCGACGACGATGTACGGCACCCCGACCTGGCGGGCCAGCAGGACGTGCTCCTTGGTCTGCGGCATCGGCCCGTCGGTGCCGGCGACGACGAGGATCGCGCCGTCCATCTGGGCCGCGCCGGTGATCATGTTCTTGATGTAGTCGGCGTGGCCGGGGCAGTCGACGTGCGCGTAGTGCCGGCGTTCCGTCTGGTACTCCACATGGGCGATGGAGATGGTGATGCCGCGCTGCCGTTCCTCGGGCGCCTTGTCGATCTGGTCGAACGGGGTGAAGGGGTTGAGGTCCGGATACTTGTCGTGCAGCACCTTGGTGATGGCTGCCGTGAGGGTCGTCTTGCCGTGGTCGATGTGCCCGATGGTGCCGATGTTGACGTGTGGTTTGGTCCGCTCGAACTTCGCCTTCGCCACTGCGAGCCCTCCCTGGTCCCCTGGGTGACGACGTGCGCGCTGCCGCTCCTTCCTGTCTATTCGCTGCGCGTCGCGTCGAACAGGGCGCTGACGGACTCGCCGTTGTGGATCCGGCGCACGGCCTCCGCGAGGGCCGGGGCGATGGACAGGATCCGCAGTTTGTCGGTGTGCTCCTCGACCGGTACCGGCACGGTGTTGGTGCACACGATCTCCAGCACGTCCGGCTGCTCGCTGAGCCGTTTGAGGGCGCCGCTCGCGAACAGCCCGTGCGTGCACGCCACTCGGATCGGTCCGGCCCCCGACTCCCGCAGCCGGGCGAGGAGTTCGATGACCGTGCTGCCCTTGGCTATCTCGTCGTCCAGGACGATCACGTCCCGTCCGGCGACCTCGCCGATCACGGCGCTGATGGTGACCCGGTCGTCGGCGAAACGCTGTTTGGCGCCGGCCGCGACCTGGGCGCCGATCATCCGGGCGAAGGCGGCGGCCTCCTTGGCGTTGCCGAGGTCGGGCGAGACGACGGTGGTGCGGCTGAGGTCGTAGCGGCGGAAGTGGGCGGCCAGCTCGCGGCGGGCGTGCAGATGGTCGACCGGCACCGAGAAGAAGCCGTGCACCTGCGGAGAGTGCAGGGTCATGGTCAGGACGCGGTGCACCCCGGCCGCCGCCAGCAGATCGGCGACCAGGCGTCCGCCGAGGGAGATCCGGGGCGCGTCCTTCTTGTCGGAGCGGGCGTAGGAGTAGTGCGGCATGACGACCGTGATCCGGCCCGCCGAGGCCCCGCGGGCCGCGTCGCACATCATCAGCAGTTCGACGAGGTGTTCCTGCACCGGCCGGACCAGGGGCTGCACCAGGAAGACGTCCCGTTCCCGGCAGTTGGCCTGGAGCTGCACCTCCAGACAGTCGTTGGCGAACCGGCTGACGCGCGTGGGGCTCAGGGGCACACCGAGATGGGCACAGACCTCGGCGGCCAGCTCGGGGTGGGCACTGCCGCTGAACACGGAGATGTCTCGCACGATCGGCTCCTCGCTGACCATGTCCGGCTGGAGACGGGATCTCCCATGCTACGGACCACCCGCGGACCGCCCCACCCGAAGCCGGTGCGGTCGAATCGGCCGATCGGGTGATACGGCCGATGCCGTACGGCTGTCACAGGTTCTCAACAAGCCGGTCTGGTACCGGGGATCGGTGGGAATCCGCTTCCTAGGAAGGAGGGCCGTCACCATGACGACTCCCACAACGACTCCCAGCAAGAGCCGTCCCGCCCGTCTGCCCGCGCGCCTGCCCGGCTGGGCCAAGGTGCTCACCGCGGTCGTGGTCGTGCTCGTCGTGATGTTCGCCGGGATCAGGCTCAGCCTGCTGCCCGGCCTGCGCGACTTCTTCGGCACGGAGACGCATGACCGTTCGGGCCCCGCGCTGCTCAAGTCCATCCAGGACATGAGCCGTTACGACGCCGCGTCCGGCAACTTCCAGGTCGTCGTGGACCTGGAGAAGGACGCCAAGTACCTGCCCGACGCACTGCGCGGCACCCGCACCCTCTATGTCGGCGCGGGCACCGTGGACGCCTATGTGGACCTCGGCAAGGTCGGCGAGGGCGACGTGAAGGTCGATGAGGACCGCACGACGGCCACGCTGCACCTGCCGCACGCCCGCCTCGGCACCCCCGCCCTGGACCCCGACCGCTCCTACGCGGTCTCCAAGCAGCGCGGCCTCTTCGACCGTATCGGCGATCTGTTCTCGGACAACCCGAACGGCGAACAGGCCGTGCAGAAACTCGCCGTGGCGCACATCGGGGACGCGGCGAAGGAGAGCGAGCTGACCGCCCGCGCCGAGACCAACACCACCGACATGCTGGAGGGGTTGCTGCACTCCCTCGGCTTCACGAAGGTCACGGTGTCGTACGGCACCTAGGACCCGCATCGCCCGGCGGAACGCGGGTATCCGGGCACCGACGCGGGCCGGACGAGGACTGGAGGACGATCGCATGGCCAGGGAAGCGGCAAGTCCACGCACCACCGGACCGGACACCACCGGTCCTCGTACGGAGGCGCCGCTCCCGCTCCCCCTGCGGCTGCTGGCGATGCTCTTCGCGTTCGCCTTCATGGTGGGGTTCGCGGTCGTCCTGGCCCGGCTCACCCTGGAGCCGTCGCCCGCCTCCGAGGCGCTGGTGCACTCCAACCTGCGGCCGGGCGACTCGCTGCGCGCCTACGTCGAGCGGTACACGGTGCGCGACGCGGTCAAGCAGCTCGGCGGGAACGTGCTCCTCGGGGTGCCGTTCGGCATCCTGGTGCCGGTCGTCGCACCCCGGGCGCGCGGCCTGCTGAGCGTGCTGCTGCTGACCGCGTCGGTGATGCTCCTCGTGGAGTTCGCCCAGGGCGCGCTGGTCACCGGGCGCGCCTTCGACATCGACGACGTCATCCTCAACACGGCGGGCGCGCTGCTCGGTTGGCTGCTGCTCGGCCGCCGGGTCGGCCGCGCGGTGCACGCCCGCAGGCCGCGCCGGGCGGCCGGGAACAAGCGGGCCTAGCGGGGCTTCCAGGTGTAGCGGTCGCCGCCCACCCAGCGCACGACGTCCGGATCGTCGAGGTCGTGGACGGTGATGCCGAACGCGGCGGCCGTCTCCAGGACGTCGGTGACGGCCGTCGCCGCACCGACCACTTCACCGTCGATCTCCACGATCCGGAACGGCGGCGTGCCCGGCTGCACCCCGAGCACCATGATCCGTGGATTGGAGATGTGAGGGCTCGCGACTTCGGTCATGTATTAGAGGGTAAAGCGGAATCACGGAATCTTCCGGGGCGGACCATGGCATTCCGTGACATGCGGGCCGGACCGACCTGGGGAACCCTGGAGCCAGAAGGGTGGAGCCAGGAGGTGGAGCCAGGAGATGGCGATGGACCCCGTCGAGGCCCTGGACCGGATCGCCTTCCTTCTCGAACGGTCCCTGGCGCCGACGTACCGCGTACGGGCCTTCCGTACGGCGTCCAGGGTGCTGTCGGCGCTGCCCGACGGCGAGATCGGCGACCGGGCGGCGGCCGGGACGCTGGAGTCGCTCAAGGGGGTCGGCCCGAAGACCGCGCAGGTGGTGCGGGAGGCGCTGGCCGGAGAGGTGCCGTCCTATCTCGGCAAGCTGGAGGCGGAGGAGGGGCGTCCGCTCACGGAGGACGGGGCCGGCGAGGGGCTGCGGGCGCTGCTGCGCGGGGACTGCCATCTGCACTCCGACTGGTCGGACGGCGGCAGCCCGATCGACGAGATGGGCCGCGCCGCGGCCGCCCTCGGCCACGAGTGGGCCGTACTGACCGACCACTCCCCCCGGCTGACGGTGGCCCGCGGACTCTCCCCGGAACGGCTGCGCCGCCAACTGGACGTGATCGAGGAGCTGAACGCGACCTGGGCGCCGTTCCGGCTGCTCACCGGCATCGAGTGCGACATCCTCGACGACGGCTCCCTCGACCAGGAGCCGGAACTGCTGGAGCGGCTCGACGTGGTCGTCGTCTCCGTCCACTCCAAGCTGCGGATGGACGCCCCCGCGATGACCCGGCGCATGGTGAACGCCGTCCGCGATCCGCACGCGGACATCCTCGGCCACTGCACCGGACGGCTGGTGGGCGGGCGGGGGCGGCCGGAGTCGCGGTTCGACGCGGACGCGGTGTTCGCGGCCTGCGCCGAGGCCGGTACGGCGGTGGAGATCAACAGCCGGCCCGAACGGCTCGACCCGCCGCGCCGGCTGCTGCGCGAGGCCGTCGACGCGGGCGTCCTGTTCTCGGTGGACACCGACGCGCACGCGCCCGGCCAACTGGACTGGCAGATCCTCGGCTGCGCGCGGGCCGAGGAGTGCGAGGTGCCCGCGGAACGGGTGGTGACGACCTGGCCGGTGGAACGGCTCCTGGAGTGGTCCCGCGCGTGACGCCGCTCAGCCGGGCGGTTCGTCCGGCACGGGCTGGTCGGGGTGAACGCCGGACGCGTGCGGCGCGCCACGCCGCCCGGTGCCCGCCTCGTCGGTGTCGGGGGTGTCCGGGCCGGCCGCATCAGGCTCCGCGTCGGCGTCCGGTTCCGTCGGGTCGGACTCGTCGATGTCCCACGGGTCGTCGCCCGCCCCGGCCTGCTGATCCGGCAGATCACGCGGCACCGGCGCCCCCTGCTCGCCGGGCCCCTCGTCGCGATGGTCGGTCACGACCCGCTCCTTCCCGCTGCTACTGAGACGAAGCGAGTACCACCCCCGCACGGGGCGAAACGTCAGTGCGGCCCGCGGCGCACCGGGCAGCACCGGGCCCGAGCCGGCCGGCTCCACGGTGACCTCCTCGGCCGGGTGACGCAGGCCGTCCGCGCACCTCCCCCGCGACCCGCGAAACGTCAGTGCGGCCGGCGACAGAACCGCCGCATCCGCGGTGACCGCATCGGAGCCCGGCCGGCCCGGCGACACGGTGACCTTCCCGGCGGGGTCACGCACACGCCTACGCGCACCTCCCCGCGACCGGCCCCCACCTCAGTGCGGCGCCCGTTCCTCCAGCGCCGTGCGCCAGGCCGGCTCCGGGCCCGCCGGGAGGGGTTCGGGGCGGCGGCCGCCTCGGGTGAAGAAGTCGGCCAGCGGGAGGATCGCCGCGCCGACGGTGACCGCGTCGGGGCCCAGGCGGCCCAGTTCCACGGTGACCTTCTCCGCCGGGTGGCGCAGGGCGTAGGCGGTGGCGTGGCGGCGTACGGCGGACAGGAAGCGCACGCCGAGTTCCAGGCCAGCCCAGCCGCCGATGAGGATGCGCTCGGGCTGGAAGAGGTTGATCAGGTCGGAGAGGCCCGCGCCGAGGTACTCGGCCGTCTCGTCCAGGAGCGTGAGCGCCACCGCGTCCGGCTCGCCGCCGTCGGCCGGGTGGGCGGCGGCGAGCATCGCGCTGAGCGCGGTCTCCTCGTCGGTGCCCCGGGGCGGGCGTCCGCCCTCCTCCCGCCAGCGGTCGAGAAGCGCCTCCGCGCCCGCGTACGCCTCCAGGCAGCCGAGCGAGCCGCAGCGGCAGCGCCGCCCGCGCACCCGTACCGTCAGATGCCCCCATTCGACGGCCCGCCCCTGCTCCACGTCCGGGGTGACGATGCTCGCGCCGACACCGGAGCCGAAGAGGACGACGACGGCGTTACGGGCGCCGCGGCCGCCGCCGAACCACATCTCGGCCTGGCCGAGGGTCTTGGCGCCGTTGTCGATGAAGTACGGCACGGTGGCGGGCAGCGGGGAGTTCTCGCGCAGCAGGGCCTCCAGCGGGACCGCGTCCCAGCCGATGGTCTGGCCGTGCACGACGGCGCCCCGGTCGGGCGTGTGCTCGATGATGCCGGGGACGCCGATCCCGACGCCCAGCAGCCGCTCGGGGGGGATGTCCGCGGCCGCCAGGACCTCGGCGACGCCCTCGCGGATGTGGCCGACGATGCCTTCGACCTCGTACCGCCGCTGCTCCAACGGCTTTTCCACGCGGGCGAGTTCGGTGAGGGTGAGGTCGAACAGCTCGATCCGCACCCGGGTCTCGCCGACGTCCACGCCGATCATGTGGCCGCTGCCCGGTGCGACCCGGAGCAGGATCCTGGGGCGGCCGCCGTCGGAGTCGACGCTGCCGGCCTCCTCCACCAGCCCGTCGGCGACCAGATCGGCGACGACATTGCTGATCGACCCCGAGCTGAGCCCGGTGGCCGGCCCCAGCTCGAACCGGCTGAGGGGTCCGTCGAAGTAGAGCCGTTGCAGTACGGCCGTACGGTTGGCCCGCCTGAGATCGCGTACCGTGCGCCCGTTCCGCCCCGTCATGTCGCTCCCTTCGCACCCTGCCCGACCTGCAACATACCGCTGCGGGCGGGCTCGGCGCGAGATTCCTCCAACCCTTAGTTCACGATGTGAGCTAAGCGACCCCGGGCGACCCGGCGCGAGGACCCCGGGGGTGCGGCCCCGGTACAGCGTACGGAAGACGTCCGGCGCATCCGGGGCGTTCCACGAACATCGCCCGCCGCGGGCGGACTTGGCGATCAGAGCGGCGCCCGGCCGGGAGCGCGAAATTCACTGGCCGACCCGGCCTGCGGCTACCTACCCTAGGTGAAAACCTAGAGGCTCTAGGTACATCGTGAACCGTGAACGGAGACCGACATGAAGCCCCTCACCGAGCAGGACATCCGCAGCTCCTTCGTCAACTGCTCCAAGGGCGAGGCCAAGCGGCTGCCGGTCCCCCGTGATCTGGACGACCGGCCCTGGGACGACCTGGACTTCCTCGGCTGGCGCGATCCGGGCGCGCCCGACCGCGGCTACCTGGTGACCGAGCGGGAGGACCGGCTCGTGGGCGTGACGCTGCGGTTGCCGCCCTCGCGGCACGGCTCCCCGCACCGCAGCATGTGCTCGCTGTGTCTGACCGTCCACCCCGGCGGCGGGGTCTCCCTGATGACCGCCCGCAAGACCGGCGCGGCGGGCCGCGAGGGCAACTCCGTCGGTCTGTACATGTGCGCCGATCTCGCCTGCTCCCTCTACGTGCGCGGGGTGAAGGTCCCGGACCGGGGCGGCCGCTTCGAGGAGAGCCTCACCCGGGCGGAGCAGATCGCGCGCACGACGGGCAACCTGGCCGCGTTCCTGGACACGCTGTACGCATGATGCTTCAGGAGAAACGTTCGAGCACCGTGGGGAGGGGGAACGGAACTGGGGATGCGAGATGTACGTGAGCGGGCGGCACGGATCGTTCGGCGCCGTAGGGAACCCGTGGTCGTCCAGGCCGTGCGGTCCACCGCCGCGGCGACGGTCGCCTATGTGGTGGCGCTCTATCTGAGCACCGAACCGGCGCCGCTCACCGCGCCCCTGACCGCGCTCCTGGTCGTCCAGGTCACCCTGTACGCCACCCTCACCAACAGCATCCGCCGGGTGAACGCGGTGGTGGCCGGCGTGCTGGTCGCCATCGCCTTCAGTCTGCTGGTGGGTCTGACCTGGTGGAGCCTGGCGCTGCTGATCATGGCGTCGCTGGCCGTGGGCCATCTGGTGCGGGTCGACGAGTACGTGCCCGAGGTGGCGATCAGCGCCATGCTGGTGCTCGGCGTGACCTCGGTCGGGGACACCGCCTGGGCGCGGGTCCTGGAGACCCTGATCGGGGCCGTCGTCGGGCTGAGCTGCAATCTGCTGCTGCCACCACCCGTGTGGGTGGAGGCGGCGGGCGAGTCGATCGAGGGGCTGGCCCGCCGGGTCCGGCTGCTGATGCTGCACGTCGGGGAGCAGGCCGCCGGACGCCCCGCGTTCGAGCAGGCGGCCGCCCGACTGCACGAGGCGCGCCGCCTCGACCACGACATCGTGGAGGTGGACACGGCGCTGCGGCAGGCCGAGGACAGTCTGCGGCTCAACCCGCGGGTCCGTGAGGGGCTGCTGCACCGGGTGGTGCTGCGCACCGGTCTGGACACGCTGGAGATCTGCACGGTCGTGCTGCGGGTGCTGACCCGCACCCTCACCGACCTCGCCAAGGAGCGCGAACCCGAGCCGCTGTTCGCGCCCGCGATCGGCGAGGCGCTGGAGCAGTTGCTGTCGGAGATCGCGGACGCCGTGGTCAGCTTCGCGGTGCTGGTCACCACCCAGGTCAGCCTGAACGCGGACGCCGCCGAGGCCCGGCTCACCGCGGAGCTGCGCCAGGCCGCCACCACCCGCGACAAGCTGGCCCAGCTCCTCATGGAGCGGGTCCAGCACGACGTCCGTGAGTGGCAGCTCCACGGCGCGGTGCTCGCGGAGGTCAACCGCATGATCGACGAGCTGGACACCGAGCACCGCACCCGCCGTCTGCTGGAGGAACTGGACCGGGTCTCCAGCGAGCAGCGCGAGCGGATGCCGACCCTGTACCGGATGCGCGAACGCGTCACGCTCCCCGGCCCCTTCCGCCGCCGGAACCGGTAAGGACCTGGCGGGGGCGTTTCGCGGGGGCGTTCGTGGCGGCGCTTTTGCGTTCCGCGGCAGGAGCACGACAAGGTGGCTGTCACGGGCGGGACGCGGGACGACCTGAGGTGCGTGCGCAGATGGGCGGGCAGATGGGCAGCGGGACGGACGAGGCGGGCGGCGGCTGGAGCAGGCGGCGGCTGGTGGGCTTGCTCGGCGGTGCGGCCGCGTCGGCGGCGCTGGCCGGGTGCGCCGAGGACGCCGGAAGCCGTGGGTCCGGAAGCGGCGGCTCCGGCGGCGGCTCGGAAAGCGGTGCCGGGAGTGCCGTACCCGAGGCGCGGGAGACGGCCGGGTCGGCCGCGCCCGGGTCCGGGTCCTCCGCGTCCCCTTCCGGCCCGCGCCCTCTCTACCTCGGCACCTACACCTCGGCCGAGGGCGGCGGGCGCGGCATCGGGGTCGCGTCCTACGACCCGGTGTCGGGGCGGATCACCGGCGGCGGGACGATCACGGGGGTGCCGGACCCGTCGTATCTCGCGGTGCACCCGGACGGCGGCACGCTGTACGCGGCGAACGAGCGGGCGCGGGGCGCGGTGACCGCCGTACGGCTCTCGGACCGCACGGTGCTGGGCAGCCGGGCGACCGGCGGGGCCCACACCTGTCATGTGTCCGTGCATCCGGGCGGGCGCTGGCTGCTGAGCGCCGACTACGGTTCGGGGACGGTGGCCGTGCATCCGATCGACGCCTCGGGGGCGCTGGGCGAGCGCACCGACCAGGTCACGCACCGGCGTCCCGCACCCGGTCCGGGGCAGCAGGGGCCGCACGCGCACCAGATCGTCACCGCGCCGGACGGCGGCCATGTACTCGCCGTCGACCTGGGCACGGACACGGTCTACAGCTACCGGCTCGACGAGCGGAACGGCACCCTCACCGAGGTCGCGCGGGCGGGGACCCGGGCGGGCGCGGGGCCGCGCCATCTGGCCTTCCATCCCGGGGGCCGGTACGCGTATCTCGCGAACGAGTCGGACGACACCGTCGCGGTGTGCGGCTACGACGCCGCCACCGGCCGTCTCACGATCGGCGCACCGCAGTCCACGGGCGCGAAGGCCGCGACCAACTATCCGGCGCAGTTCGCGGTCACCCCGGACGGGGCGCACGCGTTCCTGGCGAACCGGGGCGACGACACGCTCGCCCGGTACGCGGTGGAGGCCGACGGGGCGCGGCTGCGGCTGGCCGGCACGGTGCCGGTGGCCGGGGACTTCCCGCGGCAGATCGCGCTCTCCCCGGACGGCGGTCTGCTGTTCGCCGCGAACCAGCGCTCGGGCACGGTCGGTGTGTTCCGGGTGGACGCGGCGAGCGGTGAACTGCGGCTCACGGGCGAGCCGTTCGCGTCACCCGTCGCCGTCTGTGCGGTGCCGCTGTAGGGCGCGCGGGCAGGCGGCCGCGCTCGCCTGGGTGAGCAGGACGTGCATGCGCTCGGTGAGCTGGCCGACGTCGTCGGCGGGCGCGTGGAAGGGCAGGCGTACGTCGCCGTGGGCGCGGGCGCGTTCGATGCGCAGCGTCAGTCCGTGCCGGTCGACGGCGAGCGGCTGGACGCGGACCGCGCCGTGCAGGCTGTCGCGCTGGACGAGCCGGGTGAGCCGCTCGACGGCGTCGGGGTGGGAGTCGGCAAGATGGGTGAGGAGCTGGGCCTCGGCGGTGGCGAGCGGGTCGGGGGTGGCGTCCGCGAACTCGTCGAGGGAGACGACCACGGCACCGGTCGGCTGTTTCAGCACGACACGGGTGGCGTGGAAGGCGAGGTGGCCGTCCTCGGGGGTGAACCAGCCGGCCAGCCAGAGCCGGGCGCGGATACGGTTGCGGACGGGGACGGGTGCGACGTCGGCGAACTCCAGCACGGCGGACGGCTCCCCGCGGGGCGCGCAGATCGCGGCCGTGAGCAGCGAGCTGTCCTCGGGGACGTGCAGGATGACCCTGCCGTCCTCGTCGACCGTGTGCGCGCCGACGAACTCCTCGCGGCCGCCGTCCGCGGTCACCGCGCAGGACCACGAGGCGGCCAGCACCGAGCGGGCCCGTTCGGCCGCGCCGGGCACGGCCGTCCAGCTAGGGCTGTCACCCATCCCAGAACCTCCTTAGGTAAGCCTTGCCTAACCTATCGGAGATCGCGTCCGGCGCCAACCGTCGTGATGAGGATTGAGCGGGTCTTCGGTCGGGCCTCGCGTCACGCGGACGGTGAGACGACCCCCAGCAGCGCCCGCGCGCACAGGTCGCGCACCTGCTCCCGGCTCAGATCCGAGCCGCGCAGCCACTCCAGGCAGACCGCCGTGGTGAACGCCAGCCAGCCGCGCACCGCGAGCCGGACCTCGGGCCGCCGGCCGAAGAGCGGGCCGAACTCGGGGTCGGCGGCGAGGGCCGCGAGGATCTGCCGCTCCTGGGCCGCGAGCGCCCGCCGGTAGACGCGGCGCACGCTCTGGTCGCCGGCCGCGTCCGCGCGGTGGAAGGCGCGGTAGCCGTGGGCGTGGGTCTCGACGTACGCGAGATAGGTGTCGAGGCCGGTGGCGAGCTGGTCGCGGACCGGGACGCCGGGGACCGCCGCCGTCATGCGCAGCATGCGCTCGCTCTCGCGCTCCACGACGGCCGCGAAGAAGTCCCGCTTGGTCGGGAAGTAGTGGTACAGCAGCCCGCGGGAGACCCCGGCGATCTCGGCGACCTGCTCGATCCAGACCTCGTCGTACGGACTCTCGGAGAACAACCGGGCGCCGACCGCGAGGAGTTGCTCCCTGCGTTCCCCCGTGCTGAGTCGGCGCCGGGGGCGCTCGGTGCGCTCCCCCTGGTTCGCGGCCATGCGCGCACTCTACTTGACGTCCACTTGACGCCGGTTCGGCGCCGGGACCACACTGAACGCGTTATTGAACTCGCGTACAACACGCTCAACCTGCCGCTGGATCAAGGGAGATCGCGTCATGGCGGACACGGCGACGAGGACCGGGGGCACAGCCGGGGACGCGTCCGGGGGCGCGTCGGGAGGCACTTCGGGAGGCGCTTCGGGGGGTCCGCTGCCCAAGGGGTTCCGCAGCGCCGAGCAGGGCTGGCCCGAGCTGAAGCGCATCCCGCATCCGCCGCGCCGGATCCCGCTGCTCGGCGATCTGCTCGGCGCGAGCCGGCACACCCCGCTCCAGGACACCCTGCGCTACGCCTGGCAGCTCGGGCCGATCTTCCGGCGCAAGGCGTTCCACCGGGAGTTCGTCTTCGTGTGGGGCCATTCGCTGGCCGCGGACCTGGCCGACGAGTCGCGGTTCGCCAAGCACGTCGGGCTCGGCATCGCCAATCTGCGGCCCGTCGTCGGGGACGCGCTGTTCACGGCGTACAACCACGAGCCCAACTGGCAGACGGCGCACGACGTCCTCGCGCCCGGGTTCAGCCGGGAGGCCATGGCGGCCTACCACCCGATGATGCTCGACGTGGCGGCGCGGCTCACCGGCCACTGGGACCGGGAGCTGGCGGCGGGGCGGACCGTCGACGTGCCCGGGGACATGACCAAGCTGACCCTGGAGACGATCGCCCGCACCGGCTTCGGGCACGACTTCGGCTCATTCGAACGCGACCGGCTCCATCCTTTCGTGACGGCGATGGTGGGCACGCTGACGTACGCGCAGCGCCTGAACAGCGTGCCGACCCCGGCGCTGCTGCGGCGCGCGGGGCGTCGCAACGACGCGGACATCGCGTATCTCCACAGCACGGTCGACGAGTTGGTGCGGGCACGCGCAGGAGGTGGGGGCGGCGGCGGGCAGGGCGATCTGCTCGACCGGATGCTCGACACCGTCCACCCCGGCACCGGGGAGCGGCTGTCCGCGGAGAACGTCCGCCGGCAGGTGATCACCTTCCTGGTGGCGGGCCACGAGACCACCTCGGGCGCCCTCTCCTTCGCGCTGCACTACCTCGCCCTGCACCCCGAGATCGCGGCCCGCGCCCGCGCCGAGGTGGACCGGGTCTGGGGCGACGCGGAGGTGCCCGGGTACGAGCAGGTGGCCAAGCTGCGTTATGTCCGCCGGGTGCTCGACGAGGCGCTGCGGCTGTGGCCGACGGCGCCCGCGTTCGCCCGGGAGGCCCGCGAGGACACGGTGCTCGCCGGGGAGCATCCGATGCGGCGGGGTGCGTGGGCGCTGGTGCTGACGTCGATGCTGCACCGCGACCCCGAGGTGTGGGGCCCTGACGCGGACCGCTTCGACCCGGACCGCTTCGAGGCACCGGCCGTCCGCGCGCGGGCGGCCCACACCTACAAGCCGTTCGGCACGGGTGCCCGGGCCTGCATCGGCCGCCAGTTCGCCCTCCACGAGGCCACCCTGGTCCTGGCCCTGCTCCTACGCCGCTACGACCTCCACCCCGACCCGACGTACCACCTGCGCGTCACGGAGCGCCTGACGTTGATGCCGGAGGGCCTGCGCCTCGGCCTGAGCCACCGCACGACACGGAGGGCGACGGCGGGTGTGACTGAACGGCACGAGGACCCGTCAGCTCCGGGCTGCCCAGTGCACAGGCCGGCTGACTGACCCCGGCAGCCGGGTGCCGCCGTTCCCCCGGGCGGCGTTGACCTGCGGCTGGGTCAGGAAGAACGCGCCGGTCAGATCGGCGTCGGTGAGATCGGCATCGCGCAGATCAGCGCCGATGAGATCCGCGCCGCGCAGATCGGCGCCGGAGAGATCGGCGGCGATGAGCAGGGCGCCACGCAGGCTCGCCCCGCGCAGGTCGGCGCCTTGGAGCCGGACGCCCATGAGGTCGGCGCCGCGCCGATCCTTCCCCCGGCCACCCCGGACGAGCTCGCTGGCACGCAGCAACAAGGCACTGACATCGGCATGATGGCCGGACACATCGAGCGCGACCAACTCCTCGGCCCCGAGCCGGACCAGCTCCTCCGTCCGCTCCAGAGCAAGACGCAGCTCACCGTGAACAGGCCGGGCGGCGGGCAGGTCGAGGGCCTCGCTCAGAGACCAGAGCAGCTCGTGCAGCCGCCGCACGACGGGAAACACGTCGAACATCAACCGGCCCCCGGGCCGCCCGCCGAAGGTCTCCTGCGACACCCGCTGCCCCGCCCCGAAGCAGTCGTAGACGGCACAACCGACGAACCCGGACTCCCGCAACCGCGTATGAATCCCACACCGGTGCCCCTCCCCCAGATTCGGACAGGGCGTCCCGGCCGGCTTGTCGAGCGCGAAGTCCGCGGACCGGGCAAAGGGCAGGGCAACACAACACAGCCCGAAGCAACGGCCACAGTCTCCTTGCAGCGCGCCTCGGTCGGATATCTGAGCGGACATCCCTCCAGCGTACTGAGCTGCGGGCGGGGGGATTTCACTTCGGATCAGTGCAGTTGCTCGATCGCACGGAGGATCAGGCGGCGTGCGTCGGCTCCGTAGACCGCCATGGCGCGCAACTCCTCGAAGGCTCTGAGGTATTGCTCGATCTCGGACGGCTGATTGATCCGTACTCGGGCGGACACCAGTTCCACGGAGACCAGCTTGTCGTCGTACATGTGGAAGGTCTCGCGCGGCCATTGGGCGCGCAGCGGTGAGGACGCGGGGATGATGCCGAGGGACACCGCCGGGAGAGCGCCCGCCGTGAGGAGGTAGCCGAGCTGCGCCGCCATCGCGTCGGCGTCGGCCATCTGGCAAGAGAGGACGGACTCCTCGATGAGCAGGACGAAGCGGCGACCGGGTTCGTGGATGACGCGGGACCGTTCGACGCGGGCGCGGGCCGCATCGGCGCTGTCGTCGACGGGCAGTTCGCGAAAGCGGGCGGCCGAGGCGAGGACACCGGCCGCGTAGCCCTCAGTTTGCAGGAGACCAGGGACCAGGGTCGATGAGTACACCCGGAAGAGCTGAGTCGTACGGAAGAGCTTGCCGGTGTTCTGCTGTAGCTCCGTCAGACCCCGGCGGATCTGGTGGCGCCACTCCCTGTACATCGACTCGGCGTTCACCGACTGCACGATGATGTCCTGCGCCTGGGCCTCGGCCCCGGTGGCCGCGCACCACTGGCGGATGTCCTTTGCCGTGGGGCCGGTGACCGCGTTCTCGATACGGGACGTCTTGGAGTGGTGCCAGTCGCACCGGTCGGCCAGCTCTACGATCGTCAGTCCCGCCTCCCTGCGGAGGTCGCGCAGCCGTCCCGCGACGGCCTCGCGTGCGGCCCGAGCTGAAGAGGATGCGGAGACTGGCATGAGCTGGCGTACTCCTGCTAGTGGATCTCGTACCGGTCGTGCGCGACGGCCTTGGCCCACACCTCGTCGAGCACGGTCGCGCACAGCTTCGGGGCAGCGGGATCGTCGGAGGCTTCCTTGCCGACTGAAGGAATGACGTGGTCGTCGAACAGCCAGAAGTCCTTGCCAGGCAGCGCAATGTCAGAAGCACGCCGACGAGGAAGCCACCGAACCTGTTCACCGGCCGCGGCGTTGGGGAAGGTGCCGTCGGAGAGGAACCGGGTGTAGTCGCTGCCGGGCTCGGACACGATGCAGGCCCGACGTACCGCGATCCCACGGCCCACGGTCCCCTTGGATGAGGCCCGGCCAGGGCCCACCAGGCCGCCCGGTCCGCCGGATCGTGGCGGATTCCCGCCCGCCGGTCGACGGCTTGGCCGTCCCGCATCTCCAGGTGGACGGTCGACCGCTCACAGCGAGCCATCAGCTCATTGAACGGTGGTGCGCTCGACGGCATCGCATGCCTCCCTGATCGTCGGTGCCATCCGTGCGGGGAAACGGATCACGGCCTCGTGCTCCGGGACGCCGACAGCATGGCCGGGTGCCTCGAACGCGGCGCATTCGGCTTCGAGTTCGGGGGCCGCCTTCCATCCCTTCAAGGGGATCTCGTGCTTCTCGTACTCGTCACCGGTGTTCGGATCGATCCCGATGAACTGTAGTGCCGCGGCTGTCTCCTCCCCCTGTGCTGTGCGGATTTCTGCAACAACGCCGCCTCGCAGAAACACCCTGTCGAGGGGGCGCTCTCGCGCCAACATGCCTTGGGAAAGACATGCCTTGCACAGATCTGCACATCCCTGGCCGTCCCTCACCGAGCGCTCCTAGCGTCATGCCGAGCAGCAGCAGTTACGTACAGCGGAGGCACGCTCATGAGCACGCACACCCACCAGAGATCCCTACCTGCCGTCGAGCACTGGCTGCTCTCGACCCTCGCCGATACCCGTGGGCGGGACGTCG
This sequence comes from Streptomyces sp. CAI-85, assembly GCF_013363615.1. Classification (NCBI taxonomy): domain Bacteria; kingdom Bacillati; phylum Actinomycetota; class Actinomycetes; order Kitasatosporales; family Streptomycetaceae; genus Streptomyces; species Streptomyces sp. CAI-85. The sequence continues at coordinate 672,452 of NZ_JAANNX010000001.1, forward strand.
CGCGTTGGCAGTGGCGGGAGTTGGGGGCCGCCATGTTGCCCCTGGGCGGGGTGTTCTCCGTCGTGCGGTTGCCCGCACGGCTGGTGCATGCCGTGGCGGGGAGCAGTGCCGCCGGTGATGTCGATGCGTTTCTTGATCAGGCGCTCGGCGGCGGGCCCGTCATCAGCGTGTTGCACGGCGGGGCACGGTACTACGCCCTCGTACCGGCTAGCGTGCCCCGGACCTGGCGGGACGCCGCCGAGGAGTGGCAGGCCGTCGAGGTCGACTGTCTCGGTCGAGGGGCCTATCTGGGCGTGCCGCCGCCGGCCCACGTGGAGTTTGACGCCGAGACCTGGGCGTCCTACTGGGCCGTGCCCGTCGCCGCCCCCGGCGAGTTGTGCTCGCCGCTCGCCGTCGCGCGGGTCATCGCCGCCGGCACGCATCTGACGGCGTGCGGTTAGCGCGGGAAAACCTCGAAGGCCACCGCCGGGCGGCCTCCGTAACGCTCCCCCACCGAACTGGCCACCCCGGTAAGGAAGTTGCGGGCGTACGTCTCGGGGTCCTCATCGGTCAACGCCTCGATGTAGGTGCGGTGTTCGAGGAGGGACGCGATCGCTCGGTCGAGGCCCGCCGTCGCGTCCACCGCGTGGGTGGGGGTCGTCGAACCCGCCACCGCGACCCAGCGGACGCCGTTCCAGGGTTCGAGGCCCTGGTCCGTCAGGTCGGGGAAGATCCAGCGGTTGCCCGCGTCGCCCGCCGCGTCGAGGGTGGCGCGGCCCACGGCGACATGGTCGGGGGTGTTCCAGGCGACGCCGCCCCAGGTGTCGCGGTGGTTGAGGGTGATCACGAGTTCCGGTCGGTGTCTGCGGATCGCCGCGGTGATGTCCCGGCGCAGGTCGGGGCCGTAGACGACGACACCGTCCGCGTGGTCGAGGAACTCCACCGTCGACACGCCGACCACCGCCGCACTCGCCCGCTGCTCCCGCTCGCGCAGCGCCCCGCACGCGGACGGCGGCACCGTGTCGATGCCCGCCTCGCCGCGGGTCGCCAGTACGTAGGCGACCTCGCGGCCGGCGTCGGTCCAGACGGCGACGGCCGCGGAGCAGCCGTACTCCAGGTCGTCCGGGTGGGCCACGACGGCCAGGGCCCGCCGCCAGTCCTCGGGCATGGGAGAGAGCTGGGGGTTCGTCGGCTCGGTCATGCCAGCAGGGTAGGCGTGGCGGGCGTCCGGCGCCCTCTCAGGCCTCGTCTCGGGTGAGGGACAGGAGGCGGTCCAGGACACGGGGGCCGCCCGCGCGGACGCCGTCGTGCTCGTACTCGTCGGTGACCCAGGTCCGCAGGCCCCGGATGGCGCGCGCCGTGCGCAGCGAGTGCGCGGTGTCGACGTACAGGTCGTCGTGGTAGACGGCGGCCGCGACCGGGACCTCGTTGGCGGCGAGGCGGGCCGGGTCGTAGAGCGGGGGCCAGTCGGTGCGGGCGGCGAGGAGTTCGGCGGTCTCGCGGAGCGGGCGCAGGGCGGGGTCGGTCTCGAACATCCAGGGGTGAATCGTTTCCCCAGTGAGGAGGAGAGGTCCGTCCCCGGTGAGGGTCTTCTCCGCGTCGAACTGCGGGAACTCGGCCCGTACCCGCTCCGCCGACCAGGCGGTGGGGCGGGCGTCCTGGCCGTAGATCGCCTCGTGGACGAGGGCGTACAGGGGGTGCCCTGCGTACGAGAGGAGGCCCTGGATCTCCTCCTGGAAGGCGTCGGACAGCTCCGGGCCGTGCGGAGTGGGGACGAAGGCGTCCTCCAGGAGGTGGTGCAGCCGGTGGCTGCCGTCGCCGCCGCCGAGCAGGATGCCGACGGTCTGGAACGCCTCGACGGTGAGCCGGTAGCCGTTGGGCAGCGTGACCTCGTGCCGGAGCAGATGGTCGGCGATCGCGCGGACCCGCTCGACGTCCTGCGGGTAGCGGGCGTAGTGCGCGGCGGTCTTGCGCTCCATGCGCGGGTAGGCGGCGCGGTAGACGTCGTCGGCGTGGGCGTCGAGGGAGGGCAGACCGCCGGTGATCAGGGCGGCGGCGAGGCCCTCGGGGGCGGTGGAGAGGTAGTGGACGGTGCAGAAGCCGCCGAAGCTCTGGCCGAGGACGGTCCAGGGGGCGCCGCCGGTGACCTCGCGGCGGATCAGCTCGCAGTCCCTGACGATCGAGTCGGCGCGAAAGTGCGTGAGGTAGTCGGCCTGCTCGGCGGGGCCGCCGCGCAGCGGGAGCGTCTGGCGGTTGGCGGGCGTGGAGTGGCCGGTGCCGCGCTGGTCCAGGAGGAGGACGCGGAACTCCTTCAGCGCGCGGCCGAGCCAGGCGGGCCTGCCGACGAACCGGTTGGCGCCGAAGCCGGGGCCGCCCTGGAGGTAGAGCAGCCAGGGCAGGTCCTGCCCCGCCTTGTCGCTGGCGACGACCTCACGGGCGTAGAGGCCGATCGTCTCCCCGGCCGGGTCGCTGTGGTCGAGGGGCACGGTGAACCGGCGGTCGGTGAGGACGACGCCGGGCTGGCGGTAGCTGAGAGACAACAGGGGGCTCCTGGGACGCTCGGGATGCGGGCCGCGTCCCAGTTCAGCACATGTCGGGGCGGCCGCGACGGCCGGGGGACCACGGCGGCCTACTGAACGGCGGATCAGCGTCCGGCACCGCCGGGGCCCCGCGTCACCGCGCCGCGAGGCTGGAGCGCCGCACCACCAGTTCCGGCTGGAGCACCACCCGGCGGTGCTCGTGCCGGCCCGCGCCGTCCTCCGTCTCCTCCAGCAGGAGTTCCGCGGCGAGGGCGCCCATGGTGACGGCGGGCTGGCGCACCGAGGTCAGCGGTACGGCCGCGGCGGCGGCGAACTCGATGTCGTCGTAGCCGACGATGGCCAGGTCGTCGGGGACGCCGACGCCGGCCGCGTACATCGCCTGGAGGACGCCGAGGGCGAGCAGGTCGTTGGCGCAGAACACGGCGGTGGGCCGGTCGGCGAGGCCGAGCAGCCGGGCGCCGGCGTCCCGGCCGGCCGCCACGTCGAGCCGCTCGGTGGGCAGCTCGCGCAGGCACTCGGGGCCGAGCCCGGCCTCGGCGAGCGCGTTCAGCGCGCCGGTACGGCGGTCGCGGACCTGGTTGAACCCGGGCGGGCCGCTGACGTAGGCGAGGGATCGGTGCCCGGCGTCGATCAGATGCCGGACGGCGAGCGCGCCGCCCGCCACGTCGTCCACGGACACCGAGCACTCGGTGGTGCCCTCGGCGACCCGGTCGACCAGCACGAACGGGATGCCGTGCCGCCGGAAGGAGTCGATGTTGCGGCCGGTGGCGTCGGCCGGGGTGAGGAGCACGCCGCGCACCCGCTGCTCGGCGAAGAGGGAGAGGTACTCGGCCTCCTCGCCGACGCTCTCGGCGCTGTTGCAGACCATCACACCGAGCCCCGCCTTCCGCGCGGCGCGCTCGGCGCCGCGGGCCACGTCCACGAAGAAGGGGTTGCCCATGTCGAGGACGAGCAGGCCCATGATCCGGGAGCGGCCGGCGCGCAGTTGGCGCGCGGACTCGCTGCGGACGTAGCCGAGCCGGTCGATCGCGGACAGCACCCGGGCGCGGGTCTCCGTGGCGACGGTGTCCGGGCGGTTGATGACGTTGGAGACCGTGCCGACGGAGACTCCGGCGGCACGGGCGACGTCCTTGATTCCCACCGACTGGGCCATCAGGCGGGGACCTCCAGGTGAGCGGGGTACGGCGGGACGGCCTTCACATTACCGTCACGCCGCCCGCGTGCCGTCGGCGTCATACGGGCAGCGCGAAGTCGACGACACGGAGTGCCGAGGGGGTCGTCCCGCTCGACTTCTCCTGGTACATGAACGACAGCGTGTTGTCGGCCCTGATCCTCGTCTCGTCGATCACGACCTCGCCGAAGGCGTTCAGTCCGCCGCCGTCGAAGAGGAGTGTCCAGTCGGTGTGACCGGACGCCTTGGAGGCGCCGGCGATCCGTCCGAAGGGGAGGACGGCGTACGCGTTGTCGTAGCGGTCCAGGACCAGCTTGGTGCGCTGGCTGGAGTTCAGGGGCACCGGGATTTCCGTCTTCTGCCAGGTGCCGGAGGCGTTCCTGCGGACGTGGAAGGCGCGGCCGTTCGCGGTGCGGTCGGTGACGTAGTGGGTGGTGCACTGGCCGAAGCGGCCCGGTACGTAGCTGATGATCGCGTGCGGCCGGCCGGCCGAGTCGGTGGCCTGGCTCTCCTGGTTCATCAGGGAGTGGTCGGGGTTGAGGGCGTCGACCACCAGGCCGGAGTCGGTGACGGCGACCTTGTCGGAGCCGCCGGTGGTGCCGACGACCGTGCCCGCTGCATTGCGCCAGGTGCGGCCGCGGTCGTCGGAGTACACATAGCCGGTGTCGTGGTTGGTGATGCCGCCGCCGTTGCACATCACGGCGCCGTTCTGCTCGCGCCAGGTGAAGAACGCGTGCAGCCGCCCGTTGACGTCGTAGTCGATGCCGTGCAGATACATGTTGCGGGCGGTGGACGAGCCGTGCTCGCTGCTGTAGGTGCCGGTGGAGGCGGACCATTCGCCGAGGGCGGTCCAGGCCGAACCGTCGTACTCCGCGAGGCCGTTGCGGCCGTTGCCGGACACCCCGGCCCGGTAGCTGAGCTGGAGCCGGCCCTCGGGGGTGGCGATGAACTGGGGGTAGGTGAACTGGCTGGTGAGGGTGAGGCCGTCGAGGGTGGACACGGGGGTGCCGAAGCGGGCGGCGGTCCAGCTCAGGCCGCTGGGGTTGTCCAGCAGCCCGGCGACGGACCTGACGTAGGTGAAGCCGTCGCTGTGGGAGTCCATGTTGAGGTGGAGGCGGCCGTCGATCGCCGAGACGCCCATGGAGATGACGTTGTGGGAGTCGTCGTAGCGCAGGGTGTGGCCGACGGCGACGGTCGACCAGGTGCCGGCGCCGAGGGTGCGGCGGCCGACGACGGCGTTGCGGTCGGCGGTGTACCAGGCGGCGTACTGGTGGCCCTTGTAGGTCAACAGGCCGTTCTTCTGGAAGGAGTTGTTGTTGACCAGGCCGTCGTAGGACACGAAGTACAGGGCCCGGGTGTCCAGGGTGGTGGTGCCGGTGCGGGTGACCGAGGGGCCGGGGTCGGCGGCGCGGGCGGTGCCGGTGCTGAGCACCGGGGTCACCACGGCACCGGCGAGGGCGGCGCCCAGCAGCGTGCGTCGGTTCATCACGGGGACTCCGTCGTCGGGGCGGGCACGGGGGTTCGAGGAAGGGTGTGCCGGGGGTCGTCAGGCGAGGTGGAACACCTCGGTGAGCGGTCTCATGGCGTCGTCGGGCCGGGCGCCGTCCAGTGACTCGAAGAACGGCGCCATCTCCGCCTGCCAGCGGGCGTTGACGTCGGTCGCTTCCATCCCGGCGCGGGCGGCCTCGAAGTCATCGGTCTCCAGATAGCCGACCAGCAGACCGTCCTCCCGCAGGAAGAGCGAGTAGTTGCGCCAGCCGGTGGCCTTCAGTGCTGCGAGCATCTCGGGCCACACGGCGGCGTGCCGCTCGCGGTACTCGTCGAGGCGGTCCGCCCTGACCTTGAGCAGGAAGCACACGCGTTGCATCAACGCCCCTTGTGACATCAGAAGTTGAACTGGTCGATGTTCTTCGCGTCGAACACGGTCGGCTTGCCGAGGCTGATCACGCCGTCCTCGCCGATGGTGTACGAGCCCATGTCGCCGGCGGTGAAGGTCTCGCCCTCCTTGCCGGTGATCTGGCCGGAGACCAGTGCGACGGAGGTACGGGCGGCCAGTTCGCCGAGCTTGGCGGGGTCCCACAGCTCGAACGCTTCGACGGTGCCGTTCTTGACGTAGGTGCGCATGTCGTTGGGGGTGCCGAGGCCGGTCAGCTTGACCTTGCCCTTGTACTTGGAGCCCGACAGGTACTGGGCGGCGGCCTTGATGCCGACGGTGGTCGGGGAGATGATCCCCTTCAGGTCCGGGTACTCCTGGAGCAGGCCCTGGGTCTGCTGGAAGGACTGCTGGGCGTCGTCGTTGCCGTACGCGACCTTGACCAGCTTGATGTCCTTGTACTTGGGGTCCTTGAGTTCGTCCTTCATGAACTCGATCCAGGTGTTCTGGTTGGTCGCGGTCTGCGCGGCGGACAGGATCGCGATCTCGCCCTTGTAGCCGATCTGTTCGGCGAGGAGTTGCACCTCGGTGCGGCCCAGGTCCTCGGCGGACGCCTGGGAGACGAAGGCGTTGCGGCACTCGGGCTTGGTGTCGGAGTCGTAGGTGACGACCTTGATGCCGCCGCTCATGGCCTGCTTGAGCGCGGTGCACAGGGCGCCCGGGTCCTGCGCGGACACGGCGATCGCGTCGACCTGCTGCTGGGTGAGTGTGTTGACGTAACTCACCTGTCCGGAGGTGTCGGTCGCGCTGGAGGGTCCCACCTCCTTGTAGCTGGAGCCCAGTTCCTTGAGCGCGGCCTCGCCGCCCTTGTCGGCGGAGGTGAAGTAGGGGTTGTTGACCTGCTTGGGCAGGAAGCCGACGGTCAGGCCCTTCTTCAGTGCGGCGTTCGGGTCGGCCTTGCCGGTGGCGGCCGCCGGGCCGCCCTCGCTCTTGACGTCCTCCTTGGTGGTGCCGCCGCAGGCGGTGGCGGCGAGCGCGAGCGAGGAGACGACGGCGAGGGCCGCACAGGCACGCCGAAGGGATGACTTGCGCATGGAAGATCCTTCTGGGAGAGGGGAGTTGGTGGTGCGGATGGGTGGGGGCCCGGGGTTCGCCTAGCCGGTGGAGCGGGCCGCGGCGCGGGCGACGGAGATCTGCCGGGCGACCCGGGGGCCGAGCACGGAGACGACGAGCAGCACACCGGTGACGACGATCTGGGACTGCGCGGAGACGCTGAGCAGACTCATCACGTTCTGGAGGGCGCCCAGCAGGAACACGCCCGCGATCGCGCCGCCGAGAGTGCCCTTGCCGCCGTCGAAGTCGATACCGCCGAGCAACACCGCGGCGACGACGGAGAGTTCGAGGCCGGTGGCGTTGTCGTAGCGGGCGCTGGCGTAGTGCAGCGCCCAGAAGATCCCGGTGAGCGAGGCCATCAGGCCCGTCACCGTGAACAGGATCAGCTTGTGCCGTCTGACGCGGATGCCGGCGAACCGGGCGGCCTCCTCGCCGGCGCCGATCGCGAAGAGCGAGCGGCCGAACGGGGTGGCGTGCAGGGCGACGACGGCGATCGCGAGCAGGACGAGGAAAGGCAGGAACGCCTGGGGCAGGAAGCTGTCGCCGACCCGTCCCGCGGCGAACTCCAGGTACTGCGTGGGGAAGTCGGTGACCGCGTCGGAGCCCAGCACGATCTGTGCGATGCCCCGGTAGGCGGCGAGGGTGCCGATGGTGACGGCGAGGGACGGCAGCCCGAGGCGGGTCACGAGCAGGCCGTTGACCAGTCCGCAGACCACGCCGAGCAGCAGACAGATGGGGATGATCGACTCGATGGTCATGCCCTGGTTCCACAGGGCGCCCATGACCGCGCCGGACAGTCCGGCGGTGGAGGCGACGGAGAGGTCGATCTCGCCGGAGACCACGAGGAGGGTCATCGGCAGCGCGATCAGCGCGATCGGCAGGGTGTTGCCGATCAGGAACGACAGGTTGAGGGCGTTGCCGAAGCCGTCCACGAAGGTGAAGGAGAACAGCAGCAGCACGATCAGGAGAGCGCCGACGACGGTGTCCCAGCGGATCACGCGGTGCACAAGGGATCCGGACTCAGGCACGGGCCTCCCCCTTCTTCTCTACGACGGGCTCAGCGGCGGGTTCTGCGGCGGACTCAACGGCAGGCCCAACGCCTGTCCGCGCCGAAGCCGGCCTCCTCTTGCGGGCGTTCAGGGCGTTCAGCGCGGCGGCCACCCGCAGCGCCACGATCCGGTCGACCGCGATCGCGAGCAGGAGCAGCACGCCGTTGATGGCGAGCACCCACACCGAGCTGACGCCCAGCGCGGGAAGGACGCTGTTGATCGAGGTGAGCAGCAGCGCGCCGAGGGCGGCGCCGTAGACGCTGCCGGAGCCGCCGGTGAAGACGACACCGCCGACCACCACCGCGCTGACGACGGTGAGTTCGTAGCCGGTGCCGGTCCCGGAGTCGACGTTGCCGAACCGGGCCAGGTACAGGACGCCGGCGAGTCCGGCGAGGCCGCCGCAGAAGGTGTAGGCGGCGAGGATCCGCTTGCGCACCGGGATACCGGCGAGGCGTGCGGCCTCGGGGTTGGATCCGAGGGCGTACAACTCGCGCCCGCTGCCGTAGTGCTTGAGGTAGTAGGCGGTGGCGACGAGGACGGCGAGGGCGATCAGTGCGAGGTAGGGCACGGCGGACAGGCCGCCGGAGCCGAAGTCGACGAATCCGGCGGGCAGATCGGCCGCGGTGATCTGCCGGGAGCCGACCCAGATGGAGTCGATGCCCCGGATGATGTAGAGCG